>JADFDS010000031.1 GCA_018262715.1 Bacteroidota bacterium | reverse complement strand
TACCTGTGCCGGGAGAAGAACCTTCATAACCTGCTCTTCACGTATTCCAGCGGGGGTGATATCGACAACAGCGAGCAGTATCTTGAGCGTTACCCGGGAGATGACTACGTTGATCTTATCGGTTTCGACTATTATCAGATGCCTGATGCCGGTAATAGTTCATTCAGGAAGAATGTGAGCAGGGTGCTCGGCATAGTCACTGAAGCTGCCGCGTCTCATGGTAAGCTGGCTGCACTGACGGAAGCGGGATATGAGGGCATACCCGATTCAGCGTGGTGGACCACCACGTTCTGGCCGGCGATAGAGAATCACCGCATATCATACGCCCTGGTATGGCGCAATGCACATAACCGGCCGGGACATTTCTATGCACCTTACCCGGGTCAGGTAAGCGGGCAGGATTTTATCAGTTTTTATGGTTTCAGGGAAACTCTCTTTCAGAGTGAAGTAACGGCCCTCAGCATCTACAAACAGGAATAATTTTTTAACCAGATGGATAATTTCAAAATACGCCTTGCAAGACTCAGGGAAGAGCATGAGGCGCTCATAACGCAGCATAATCATATAGCCGGAACCGGTAACGGCATCTTTGACAGGTATACTTATCCCGTGCTTACAGGCGCTCATGCACCGCTGGAATGGAGGTATGACCTCAATCCTGCCACCAATCCGCATCTGATGGAGCGATTCGGCATCAATGCCGCTTTCAACGCAGGGGCTATGAAGTTCAATGGCAAATATGTCCTTGCAGTCAGGGTCGAAGGATACGACAGGAAATCATTCTTCGCCATTGCCGAGAGTCAGAACGGTGTTGATAATTTCCGCTTCCGGGATTATCCGGTCACAATGCCGGAAACTGAGGACCCGGACACCAACGTGTATGACATGAGGCTTACACGGCATGAGGATGGCTGGATCTACGGTGTCTTCTGCAGTGAGCGGAAGGATCCGAAAGCTGCACCGGGTGATCTCTCTTCAGCAGTCGCCGCTGCCGGCATCGCCCGCACGCATGACCTCGTGACATGGGAACGCCTGCCTGACCTGGTCTCCGGCAGTCAGCAGCGCAATGTGGTTCTCCACCCAGAGTTCGTGAACGGAATGTATGCCCTCTACACCCGCCCGCAGGACGGTTTCATCGATGCCGGCAGCGGCGGAGGGATTGGCTGGGCTCTGGTGAAGGATATCACCAGGGCAGTGATAGCGCCGGGCGACGAGAAGATCATCAATTTCAGGCACTATCACACCATAAAGGAGATGAAGAACGGTGAGGGGCCGCACCCTATCAGAACCCCTGCAGGGTGGCTCCACCTTGCGCACGGGGTGAGAGGCTGCGCTGCCGGACTTCGTTACGTTCTCTACCTCTACATGACCGCACCCGATGACCCCGCCAGGGTGATAGCCGAACCGGGAGGCTATTTCATGGCCCCGGTGGATGAGGAGCGCTTCGGCGATGTATCAAACGTCCTCTTCTCCAATGGATGGATAGCTGATGATGATGGAACTGTATACATCTACTATGCCTCGTCAGACACGCGGATGCACGTGGCGGTGTCATCGGTTGACCGCCTGACAGATTATTGCATGAATACCCCGGCCGACGGATTTCGCTCTGCAGCATCCGTAAAGACGCTGCACTCGATCATCGCCCGGAACAGGGAATACCTGGCAGGGAAGTAGAAAGGGGTGAACTCAAAAGCTATCTCATCGCAAATCTAATCCCCGGCACATGAATAATGAACCTGGAATGCTTCTCGCAGAGATGAAGGCTGCTGCCATGGAAGAGCTGGCTCACAATATCCTGCCTTATTGGACGAAGAATATGCCGGACCAGGAGGGCGGTGGTTTTTACGGTCAGATTAACGGGAGGGATAACGTGGTTCCCGGCTCACCCAAGGGAGGAGTACTGAATGCCCGCATCCTGTGGAGCTTCTCGGCAGCATATCTGAAGCTGCGCGATCCTCTTTACCTTAAAATGGCCACACGTGCGCGCGATTATATTTTCCGGTACTTCTTCGATGAGAAACACGGTGGCACATACTGGTCCCTGAAAAGCAACGGTGAGCCGCTGGATACCAAAAAGCAGATCTACTCCCAGGCCTTTTTTATATACGCACTGTGTACATATCACATGGCCTCGGGCGACAGGGAGTCGCTTGAGAGGGCAATTGAACTTTTCAGGCTGATTGAGAAGCACAGCTTCGACCGTGAGCGTGGCGGATACTTTGAAGCTTTCACCCGTGAGTGGGGAGAGATTGCTGACCTCCGCCTAAGTGAGAAGGATGCCAATGAGAAGAAGACGATGAACACTCATCTTCATGTTCTTGAGGCATATACGACTCTTTACAGGGCCTGGCCGGATCCGGAGCTCAGGCAGCAGCTTGCTGCGCTGGTGAAGGTATTTATGGAGAGGATTGTTGACCCTCAGACCTCGCATCTGAACCTGTTTTTTGACGAGGAATGGAACTGCCGCTCAACAATTGTATCATACGGCCATGACATCGAGGCCTCGTGGCTGCTCTGCGAGGCAGCTGAAGCCCTGGGTGTCGCTGAAAGCGTTAGCGGACTTGCGCTGAGGATAGCCTCGGCAGCTCATGAAGGACTGGCAGGCGACGGAAGCCTGTTCTATGAGAAAGATGATGCTGCCGGTCACTTTGATCGCGACAGGCACTGGTGGGTGCAATCGGAGGCTGTGGTGGGGTTCCTCAATGCCTGGCAGCTGAGCGGCGACGCCGGCTGGCTGGAGCTTGCCTCGGATGCACTTGATTATATCCTTAACAACATTTCTGACCCTGTCAACGGCGAATGGCACTGGAGCATCCGCGACGACGGCACCGTTAACCGCTATGATGACAAGGCCGGTTTCTGGAAATGTCCATATCACAACACCCGCATGTGTCTGGAGATCCTGACAAGGCAATAGGGGGCCGAACGTGAAAAAATAACCCGGTGGGTCATTTTAGTGAAGGAGCCGGTTTGCAGGGCAGGCAACAGTGTTGGCAATATTTGCCCGCAGGGCCTGCCCCGATAGCCGTGGGCTGTCGGGGCCATTCAGCATTGTATAAGCCCCTGTAAACAATTATTCTCCTTATGTCATCAACCATTTACATTTTTTACATAACTTCGTAATGATCTATCTAATGAAAGGGCTTAAAACATGACTTACTGGATTATTGCATTAGTTGTTATCCTGATTTTCTTTTGGGGTATAAAGATTGTCAGGCCTACCCATCGTGCTCTTATTGAGCGCCTTGGAAAGTATCATCATTTTGGTGGGCCGGGGTTCCACTGGATTATCCCGGTGATTGATAAAATCTACCGTGTCAATGTGACCGAGCAGATGGTCGATGCTGAGCCGCAGGAGATCATCACCAATGACAACCTTAACGCCAGCGTCGACGCACAGGTGTATTTCAGGGTAAAGGCTGATGAGGATAGTGTCAAGGGGTCAATTTACAATGTTGCCAACTTCAAGTGGCAGATTGTCAACCTGGCTCGCACCACTCTGCGTAACATCATTGGTACGATGACGTTAAAATCGGCCAACAGTGAGCGCGGTAAGATCAATGCAGAGCTGTACAACACTTTGCATACCGAGACCAAGGGTTGGGGGATCGAGATTGTCCGTACAGAGCTTAAGCAGATTGATCCTCCCAAGGATGTTCAGGAGACGATGAACAAGGTTGTCAAAGCTGAGAACGAGAAGATAGCGGCCGTTGATATGGCCTCTGCCACCGAGACGGTTGCTGACGGTGTCAAGAGGGCAAAGATCAAGGAGGCAGAAGGGATGAAGCAGTCGAAGATACTCCAGGCCGAAGGTGAGGCAGAAGCCATCAGGCTTGTGAATGAGGCAGCAGAGAAGTATTTCATTGGCAATGCTCAGATCTTAAGGAAGCTGCAGGCTCTTGAGACCTCTCTTCAGAGCAACACCAAGGTTGTGGTGCCAGGAGGAAGTGATCTTGTTAATGTAATTGGTGAGATGGCAGGGATTGCGCCTCTGCCGGGTAAGAAGTAGTTAATCATAATATTTTTATTATTTTTGCACCCGCGTCGGTCGGTTGACTCGCCGGTTGGCGGATAGGCATCGACTGAATACAGGGTCGGTTGTCCGCCGGTTGGCGGATAGGCATCGACTGAAAACAGGGTCGGTTGTCCGCCGGTTGGCGGATAGGCATCGACTGAAAACAGGGTCGGTTGTCCGCCGGTTGGCGGATAGGCATCGACTGAAAACAGGGTCGGTTGGCCGAGTGGCTAGGCATCGGTCTGCAAAACCGGGTACGGCGGTTCGAATCCGCCACCGACCTCAATTCAAAGACCCATCATGCTGATAATTAGTAGTGATGGGTCTTCATTTTTACAACATTTTCACAATTAAAGACAAAACTTGTATGATTTACCTGTTCGAATAGGAGGGTGTTAATTCCTATGACTTGTCTGATGAAAATTACTCGTATTTACTTTGATATTATGACTTTTCCCTGGTATAATAAGGCATTATCATTCCTGATTATTAGGCTATATACTCCGGAAGGTGCATTCAGTATTATATGGAATATACATTCACCTGCCTGGCAATCAATATTACCATTGTCCAACAAAGCGCCTTTGATGTCAAAAATTTCATAACAGGTATTTAAATAGCCACTTGAAATCCTGATTTGAAAACTTCCGTCATTGGGGTTAGGATAAACCTGGACTCCCTTTTCGCTGTAGGTGTCATTAATTTTGGTTGTACCCTTTACCTGGATTGTCACGCTATCTTTATATGAGCATCCCAAATCATTGTTTACTATCAGGTAAAAAGTCGAATCCTTAGATAACGAAACAATTTCATTTATGGCAATCAGGTTACCGCCTTCCTTTTTATTCCATGTGTGTGTGTAAGCTGTACTTCCTGTTACCGTAAATGTCGTATCGAGGTCGACAAGGCTTCCATTATTTGCCTGGAGTCCTTTTCTTGTTGAAACGAAGCTTGTCTTTCCTGTCATCAAATTAATTATGGGTGGCTGATAGCTTACTGTGTCATTTAAATCTTCCAAACGATATGTAAAAACTGTCCCAGCATCAGCTTCACCACCTTCAGTGGTAATGCCAAATAAAGTATCATTTCTGAAGATTAGTTCCGCTGTCTCATACCCATTGAGGGAGTCTGCAAAATCGAATATCTTTGAATAACCGGATCCGTCGGTATTGACCCTGAAGAGGGTTCCCAGATCATTGATTCCGCCCAGGTCAGTGGCACCATAGAATGAAGAGCCGTTCTGAACCATTGTACTTGTCACATCCCAGCCATTTTCTTTCGTAAAACTATACAGGTTCTTAAACCCTGTGCCGTCGGTATTTATTTTAAACAGCATACCGCAGTTGTTAATTCCACCCCTGCGTGTGGTTCCGTAGAGAGTAGTTCCTATGATATTTAAAGAGCAAAATGGGAATTTCCCGTTCTCGTTGGAATTAAAATCATGCAGTTTTACGTATCCCGTGCCATCAGTTTTTATCTTGTATAATTTTGCAGGCTCTGTGGTTCCCTGATCAAATGTTAATCCGTACAGATAATTATTGAACAGAAGCGGTCTACCTGAAGAAATAGATCCTTCGTGTACCTTCAATGCAGTATATCC
>JADFDS010000030.1 GCA_018262715.1 Bacteroidota bacterium | reverse complement strand
TTCGATATTAGGAAGTTTTTATATTGAACTGTAAAAGGCACGAAAGGCTGATAGCGTGTTTTCCCGGACACTTTAATTTGTGTCCCTGTGCTCTTACTTCATAATTTTCAAATTTAAGGAGCTATTGCCCTATAAACTCACGAATAGCATCCCTGATATCCGCTCCGTGCCCTGTCAGGAGGTGACCTCCGGTGTCAACAGAAACAAGCTTGCAGTCAGGGATCCTTTCAGAGATCAACACCGCACCGGCATACGGAGGTGCGGGGTCATCCTTCGCATGAACAACCAGCACCGGGACACTGATTTCCTAAAAGGGAAAGGTCTCATCAATCGACAGGTTCGAAATATACATGTCAAACAGGATATCTTTCGTCCGGGCGGATATGGGCAGCGCAGAGAGATAAATGTCTGATATCAGCTTATCCTGCTCTACCTTTGAAAGTGATTCGAAAACCTCCTTCGGAATGAACATGGCGGACATCGCCTTGCCAAAAAGCCGTACACTGCTCCAGTTGATGAAGTCGGAACCGAAAACGGCCTTCACCAGGAATCGCAGGGGCAGCGGCTTCGTGTCGCCCGGCACAACGGACGACTGCAGTATCACACCCCTGCACCTGCCGGGACAATCGTGTGCAAAATGATAGAGCGAGGACCCTCCTGCCGGCGTTTCCCTGGTATGAAGTTACGACTAACGTAGTATCCTGAGACCTGCAGCCGGAAAAACATTCAATTAGCCGTTAACTTCCGGCACCAGGTATTTAATAAATCCCGGGATCATACAGCAGCGGCAGGTTGAATGTCTCCCTGATCCGGTTATCTTTTGTGACCACCTATATAAGGTTGTTCCACTCAGGGTCTATGCCCATCCTCAATGACAGGCAGTTCCTTATCAATATGACATTGAACCGGCGGTCCATACCGGCAAAGGAATACTCCGGGAAGTAGTCCATCACCTTATCGTCAATATCGTCACCAATGACTGTATCTGAGTAACATGGCCTGATATTTTCTTTATGAGTCTACTCTTCTTATCTGTGCACCCAGTTCATTCAGTCTCCGGTCAAGATCCTGATAACCGCGGTCTATCTGCTCTATATTATGAATCATGCTCTTGCCCTCGGCACCCATTGCGGCGATAAGCAGAGCCATGCCGGCCCTTATATCGGGGCTGCTCATTGTGATGCCACGAAGCCTCTGCATTCCTCCCAGGCCGATGACAGCGGCACGATGCGGGTCACAAAGGATGATCCTCGCGCCCATATCAATGAGCTTGTCAACAAAAAACAGGCGGCTCTCAAACATCTTCTGGTGTATAAGCACACTGCCCGAGGCATTGACAGCAACAACCAGCATCACACTTATAAGGTCAGGTGATAGTCCGGGCCACGGATGATCATAAATGGTCAGAACAGATCCGTCAAGGTTATTCCTGATCTCGCAGGTATCCTGCGAAGGAATTAGAATGTCATCACCACTGATCCGAAGATCAATGCCCAGTTGCATGAATTTTTGCGGAACTATCCCCAGGTGGGCAGTTCCGGCATCCTTAATACGCAATTCAGATCCGGTCACAGCTGCCATCCCGATGAATGAGCCAACCTCAATCATATCAGGAAGGATACGGTGACTGCATCCCCTGAGTGTGCTAACACCATTTATAGTCAGCAGGTTCGATTTAATGCCGCTGATCTCCGCTCCCATCCTGTTAAGCATCAGGCAGAGCTGCTGGATATATGGCTCACATGCAGCATTGTATATAACTGTTTCACCCTCCGCCATAACGGACGCAAGAATCAGGTTGGCTGTCGCGGTCACCGAAGGTTCGTCAAGGAGGATTTCAGTGCCTCTGAGCCTGCCTGCAGAGAGCCTGAAATACTCATGGGCCGGATCATAGTCAACAATGCAGCCAAGCTGTTCAAACCCGGTTATGTGTGTATCAAGCCGCCTTCGGCCGATCTTGTCACCTCCCGGCCTGGGGATCACCGCACTTTTAAACCTAGCAAGCAATGGTCCGGCAAGCATTACAGACCCTCTCAGCATATTTGCCTTTCCTAGCATCTCCTCATCATACATCCTTCCCGGCTCAGTGCCGGCGGCTACAAATGAGTAAGTATCATCACTGATCCGTTCGACGACCACTCCAAGGCCGGCAAGTATCTCTATCATCAGCCTTACATCAATTATGTCAGGGATATTTGATATTACTACCCTTTCAGGTGTCAGGAGCACTGCACAGAGAACCTGAAGTGCCTCATTCTTCGCTCCCTGCGGAACGATGATACCCTTCAGCCTGTTCCCGCCGGTTACCTCGAAAGATTTCATTCAGCTGGTGTTTTTAATTATTTGCAGAGAACAAATCTATGAAGATATGTTATTACTGAAAGCTATTTTTAATACTATTGCCGTAATGATCACTGTTGAGAAAAATAAAAGCCTGCGGCATTTCAATACTTTTGGCATTGACGTAAATGCGCGGTACCTGTTTCATTTGCACAGGCCGGATGAGTTGCAGGCCCTGACAGAACATCATGAAGTTGGTGACATGGTCTCCGTGGAAGATAAACTTCTTGTAGTGGGACAGGGCAGCAATATGTTGTTTACATCGGACTTCGACGGTCTTGTGATCATCAATGAAATAAGCGGGATAAGAATCATCAGCGAAGATGAGTCAGGCGTGGTTGTTGAGGCCGGTGCCGGTGTCATCTGGAATGACCTGGTTGAGTTTGCAGTTGCAAATAACTTTGCAGGAATTGAGAACCTGTTCCTGATACCGGGAACAGTAGGAGCCACCCCGGTTCAGAACATAGGTGCATACGGAGTGGAGGCGGCAGAGACCATTGAAAAAGTACGCCTTTATCACACAGTCACGAGGGAATGGCTTGAACTGAACAACCAGGAATGCAGGTTTGGGTACAGGGACAGTATCTTCAAGAATGAGCTGAAGAACAGGGCTGTGATCTGTTCTGTTACATTCAGACTATCAAAAAGGATTAAGCCCAGGCTTGAATACGGAAATATCAGGGAAGAGCTTGAAAAGAGGAGGATTTCGGATCCTTCACTGAGGCAAATTTCTGATGTTATTGCAGATATCAGGAGATCAAAGCTGCCGGATCCCGCGGTGTTGGGTAATGCAGGCAGTTTCTTTAAGAATCCTGTAGTGAGCATTGATGAACTGGGCAGACTCCGGGGATCTTTTTCCGGGATCAGTTATTTCGAACAGGGTGGCCGGTATAAAATCCCCGCGGGGTGGCTTATTGAGCAGGCAGGATGGAAGGGTCACCGGTCAGTCAATACCGGGTGCTATGAAAAACAGGCCCTGATTCTTGTAAATTACGGTGGGGCCGCTGGCAGTGAAGTACTTGACCTTGCACTCCGGATACGGGAGTCTGTGCAGGAGAAATTCGGTATCAGGCTTGAAAGCGAGGTCAACATTGTGCCAGGGCAGGCTTTTTATTAACGGTTCATGAACCAGTTCCCGGAGATACTGAAGAGCGGGATTGGGCCGGGGATCTTGGAGCAATTATCAGAGACCGTATAGCTCCGGATATGGTAAACGAACCTGTAGCAAGAGGGGTACTTATGCCCGGTGGTACATTCTCCCTTTCCAGACATGAGTACTTATGCCGGAACATTTCCCTGCCGGGAATATAACAGGAGTGTCCGGTCAGGAAAACAGCAGCCGGCTGTTATCAACTTCACGGCTTCAAGCGAGAATGCCTATTCTCCTGGCATAGATCATGGCCTGTGAGATATTACCCGACCTTGTTTTGCTTAAGATATTCTGCCTGTGATTATTTACTGTATTGACACTTATAAATAACCGGTCCGAAATATTCCTGCTGTCAAGCCCCTGTGATATCAATCCAAGGATTTCAATCTCCCGGTTTGTCAGGATTCGGGAAGAGGAATTCTCGTCCGGATCATCGAACAGGCACTTTTTGCCAGTTTTGATGTTTATAAGTCTTCTCTGTGACGGCTCATTGCCGGCATTTGTTGATGCCAGGTCAAACAATTTAAGAATGAGCCAGATGTTCCCCATCCTGTCAACCTCGAGAACAACCACCTGCTGCAGGAAACGCATATACAATCCCTTGCTGTTCTTCAAACGATAGTCGAGGATAAGTTTATAATTTAGCTTTTCAGCAGGAGGTTGATCCTGAAGAAACATACCAGCTTTGTTTATTGTATCAAGAACAAAAGGAAAATCTTCCGGATGCATCTGCTCATAAAAGTAATCCGGATTCACCCTGTATTCGTAATTGGCTTTATATCCGAGGGCTTCATCGAACCTTGAACAGGCCAACAGGTAGTGCATCCTGTTAATGTCGAAAACAGTAAGGGCACTGTTCCCTACCTCGGCTATCTTTTCAAGCAACTCCTTTTTGCTTTCAAAGTTTTCATAATCTTCTTCCCTGACATCACAGCTATAATTTCCGAAAAGTTCATTGAATTTTTTCAGGTATGTTTTCGATCTCTCCTCCATATAAATTGATTAAAATTCACTATTTCAAACTCTTCAGAAGCCAACTAATTTTGATGTATCAAGAAACACTTAATATCTCATAAGATGGAAACACCAAAAGAACCCGGCAGTGGCAGAACAAAATTAAAAAAAGCTATTATTCTTTACAATTCGAGAACAGGTACAACCAGGAAGCTTGGAGAAAACATTCATGCATTTCTCACGGAGAACAACATTGTATCCGAGATCAGAGATATTAAAGAGCAGCAGGGACAGGCTCTCAATAATGCTGATTATGTTTTTCTGGGATGCTGGACCAGCGGATTACTGTTTATCAGGCAGAAACCCGAAAAAAACTGGGTGAGATTTGCAGCAGGGTTGCCTCCTCTCGAGAGCCGCAGGACGGTCCTTTTTACCACATATAAGATCCGTACCGGCAGCATGTTCAGGAACATGGCGAAATGCCTGAACCTGGTCGGTGTAACTGATGAGGTCACATGGCTGGAGTCAAGGAACGGGGCATTACCGGCTTCATACAGGGATCAGCTGGCAAAAGTGATAAATGGAAACTCTTGCGTGACTGAACAGAGCCATTAATGTTCTGGCATAATGGAAGAATTCCATGATCTGTCAGAGTGTTGGATTTGTACGATCAAACCACTAATCAGTTAACTTTGAGCCGGATATATACCAATTCAGTCAAACATGCCTCAAAAGTAAACTCAAAATCATGAAATCCTCAGTCAGAACCGGATGCTTAATGTTAATATCGGGTTGTATCCTTACTGTAAACACATTGGCACAAGGGACAACCGTTGTTGACGATTCCATTTTTTCACATGTTTTAAACGAACAGCGTAAAATAAGAATTCTTCTCCCCGACGAATACAAGTCCGTATCCGGTGCGAAATTTGATGTTGTCTTTTTGCTTGACGGGGAATCGCATTTCGATGATTTTTCATTCATATACAACTTTGCCAGGAAAGAGAAACTGTTGCCTCCACTGATTCTGGTTGCCATAATAAATACTTACACAGACAAAGGGAATATGCGTGACCGTGACTTCTTGCCTTCTAAAACACCTGGAAATGACAAAGCAGGCGGAGCTGATAATTTCATAGAATTCCTGAAAGATGAACTCATCCCTTTTATCGAAGAAAAGTATCCTGCCGGTGGTGACTACAGCCTGTACGGTCATTCATTGGGAGGCTTGTTCTCATTTTATGTAATGCTTAAGGAACCTGCCCTGTTTTCAAATTATTATTGTTCTGACCCGGCGTTTCCATGGAATGACAGGCG
>JADFDS010000029.1 GCA_018262715.1 Bacteroidota bacterium | reverse complement strand
AAACTCCGTCCCTCCTGTCCCGTCCTCCATACTCTCTACTTCAGCGGTAAGGAATGTGACCTGGTTGCCCCTGATACTGAACTCACCGGTAATTTCGTATCGGATAACCGTTGTCCCGCTATGCGGCACACTCATGTAATCAACCACTAGTGTCCGGTTAAGATTTGCCTAAAGGCATTTAACATATTTATATACAACATGATACAGCATTTAAAAAATTTGATGATTTGAAAATATATTTTCGCTCTTTCCTTTATTTGAGCGAAAATGCATATAGGTAAAACCGTCTTTGCGCAATTGATGACATTTATGCCAGAATACGAGTTTCAGAAGTGTGTTGATCATTACCAGGGAGACTACCGTGTAAGAAAGTTTGATTGCCGGGAGCATTTTCTTGTCATGAGTTTTGCCCAACTCACCGGCAGGGAAAGTCTTCGCGATATTGAGAACTGCCTGAGTGCTTTCTCTGGAAAGTTGTACCACTCCGGTTTCAGCAAACCAGTTTCCAGATCTACCCTTGCTGATGCCAATGAGAAAAGGAACTGGCGCATTTATGCTGACTTCGCTCAAGTCCTGATCAAACAAGCTAGGCCCCTTTATATTGATGATAACGACTTCAGGGTTGATCTTGATAATATGGTCTATGCATTTGACAGCACAACCATTGACTTATGTCTTAGTCTGTATCCCTGGGCAAAATTCCACCATCAAAAGGGTGCCGTAAAGATGCATACCTTGTTAGATCTGCGAGGATCCATTCCTGTGTTTATTGACATCACCGAAGGTAATGTTCATGATGTCAACTTGCTGGATGTGATGCCTATAGAGCCGGGGTCTTATTATGTCATGGATAAGGGATACATTGATTTTCATCGGTTGTATACCCTTTTTCATCAGGCTCATGCATTTTTTGTAATGAGAGCTAAGGATAACCTCAAATGTGAAGTGATTTCCTCGGCAGAAGTGGACAAAGATGCAGGCTTGATAAGTGACCAGATGGTAAAATTAACCGGGTATAAATCCGCTAAATCTTATCCTGAAAAATTCCGGATAGTCATTTACGAAGACTATGCCACAAATACCGTCTACACCTTTATGACCAACGATTTTGAACTCCCTGCCCTTTCCATTGCAGAGCTCTACCGGGAACGTTGGAAAATCGAACTCTTCTTTTATGGAAAGCATATCGTTATGCAAAGTTACCACAGTCAGTTATCGGAAGCAGCTTGACTGTCAGCATTTTCAACGTCTTACTTTACATAATCTCTTTACATAATAATTTTGATCTGGCGATATTGCCAAATCAAAACAATATCCATTATGCAACAGGAGATTACCAAACTGATTCAAGATTGCCTGCTGTTTTTCAGCAGCAACTGTTACACTCAAAATCGCATTGACAAATACAAGTCATTGTGGAAACACGGGATCCTTCGGTATATGAAGGAAAAGAATCTGTCATTATACTCTCAATCTTTGGGACAGGAATATATTACCGATTGTATTCCCTGTGACAATTTGAGGCATGATGACCGTGAAAAGATAAGGAGCATACAGGTTCTGGATGATTACCTGAATCTCGGGTATATCCGAAAGTGTACAAGAGTACCCGTGAAGCACACATTGGAAGGCGAGATCGGATTGCAGATGCAAAGACTTATCACCCATTTACAATCTTTGCGCAGAAGCTCAGTGACCATAAAGGATTATGAGCTTTATCTGAACAGGTTTATCGTTTTCCTTAACCAATCCGGAGTTTACTCGATTAGAGGAATCCGTGAGCGTCATATACTGGGGTTCTTATCAACGACAGAAAACAATAAGGTTAACGTAGCCAGTTGCTTAAGAGTATTGTTCCGCTTCTGGTTTGAAAGTCATCTGACTGACGGGAACTTTGAGGATATACTCAGAAACTATAAATGGGTGAAGCGAGAAAAAGTACCATCTTTCTTTACCACCGATGAGGTCCGTGACATAGAAGAATCAATCGATAAGAGCAGCGGTGCAGGTAAGCGGAATTATGCCATGCTGTTGCTGGCAAGCCGGTTAGGGTTGCGTGCCTCTGACATTGCAAATCTTAAGTTCTCGAATATTGACTGGGATAAAAACGAAATCAAGTTTACCCAGTATAAGACCGGTAATCCTGTCACTCTGCCTCTTCTTAATGATGTTGGCAATGCTATCATTGATTATCTCAAATATGGCCGCTTCAAGAGTGAATCTCAAAATATTTTTATTTCCAGTCGCGCGCCATATGTTCCAGCCAACAAAAGCATTGTGTGCTCTGCAATACGGGAAGTTATATTCCAATCCAAGGTTGATATAGATGGGCGCCATCATGGGCCACACTCCTTACGTCACAGTCTTGCCAGCTGTCTTCTGAAAAACGAAACGCCAATACATGTCATATCAGAGGCATTGGGCCATAGAAAAACAGACACGACGCTGGTATACCTGCGCATTGATATTACATCACTGCTAAAGTGTTCTCTTCCTGTCCCACTCGTATCGAATGAATTTTATACCCAGAAAGGAGGAGTGTTTTATGAGCAAACATTTTGAATATAAGAGCGTCCTGGCTATCTATATTAAAGGCTTCATTCATATGAAAGAGGCTTCCGGCTGCAATTTTCTTCGCGGGAAATGGATTCTTTTTGAATTGGACCGTTTCTTTCAGGAGAATAATATTCTTGAACCGGTTATCACCCGGGACATTGTGCAGAAATGGCGTAAGACCAGGGTCAATGACAGTCCTGTAACCATTTACAGCAAATACTCGATCATATCTCAGCTTGCCCGATACATGTCACGTCATGGACGTGAGTGCTTCATACCAAGGTTACCGGAATATTGCAGCTCCAAATGGAACTTCACTCCATACATATTTACCCACAAACAGATAGACCAGATATTTTGCAGGAGTAGCCTGTTGAGGATGTATGACCGCCACATGAGCAATACAATGTTCAGTGTCCCTGCGGTACTACGTCTGATATACAGTACAGGTCTAAGAATATCAGAAGCTCTTTCCATCAAAAATGCTGATATAAAGTTCGACCAGAGATATATTCTTATCCGAAAAACAAAAAACGGATGTGAAAGGATCGTACCCATCAATGATGGATTGCGCGAAGTTTTACTGCAATATGCAAATTATCGGGACAAAATACCGGTCAGGCATGTAAGTTCGCCGAACAGTTTTTTCTTTATCAAAAGTGATGGCATTTATTGCAATGCGCAATCCATCTATAAATGGTTCCGTCGTCTTCTGGTAGAATCCAACATACCTTATGTCGGGAATCATCATGGGCCTCGTGTTCACGACCTTCGGCACACTTTTGCCGTTCATGCCTTTGTAGAGATGGCACATAATGGCATGGATCTTTACAGCAGTCTTCCGGTAATATCTGCCTGCTTGGGACACAAATCCCTCTCTGCGACAGAGCAATATGTTAGACTTACCAGTGAAATGTATCCTGAACTAGCCGAACAGTGTTCACCCATTAACGCGTTCGTGTACCCCAAAATATAAATGGTAATGATATGAACACAGGTACTGACTTTGCGAAATACCTCAGCAAGTTCCTGTCTGAATATCTTCCATACGAAAGAAACATGAGTCCAAATACAGTAGCATCTTACCGTGATACCTTCTTACAGTTCATTGGCTATATGAAGGACGTACAGAAGATCAGATTAGAACAACTCACTTTGGATACCCTTACCCGAGAGCGGGTAATTGATTTTCTTTCCTGGGTTCAGAAAGAACGAAACTGCGGAGTAGCAACACGAAACCACCGATTGGCTGCCATCCACTCCTTTATGTCTTACCTCCAATACGAAGAAATCCATCATCTTGATGAATGGCAAAGGATACTTTCTATAAAAGCTATGAAGGATGAGAAGAAAAGCATCAACTATCTTACAGCAGAAGGGGTAAAACTGCTTCTGGATCAACCTGATATTACAACCAGGAATGGGCGCAGGAATCTTTCTCTTTTGGCTCTCATGTACGATACCGGTGCACGAGTGCAGGAAATTATCGACCTGACACCAGAATCGATAAAAACCGAAAGCAAACCTTACACAATCCGGCTCTTCGGAAAAGGAAGAAAATCCCGTGTCGTTCCTCTCATGGAGGAACAGCTTGTTATACTGAAGCGGTACATGGATGAAAACCATCTGTATGAAAACTACAAGCTGAAACATCCGCTTTTCTTTAACAGTCGAAATGAGAAGCTTACCAGACCTGGCGTAACATATATACTTAAGACTTATGCTGGTATGGCAAAACAAGTAAACCCGGTGTTGGTCCCCGATAATATCAGCTGCCATACTTTGAGGCACTCTAAAGCGATGCACTTGTTGCAGGCTGGTGTAAATCTCGTGTACATAAGGGATCTCTTAGGACATGTGTCAACACAAACAACTGAGATTTATGCAAGAGCTGACCATAAGCAGAAGAGAGAAGCCCTTGAAAAGGCTTATACAAACCTTATTCCTGAGAAAGCTAAAAAATGTGAATGGGAGCAGAATCAGAATTTACTGAACTGGTTAAAGAGCCTTAACAAGTAATATTATTATGCAAAGTTGTAGTGTAAAGTTAGTGCGTAACAGGTTGATATACTGTACTACTTTCGCTTCAACTTTGCATAACGATATGCTTTCCATAAAACAGTATCTCGATACCCCATCTTTTCTTGTAAAGGAATGCGACCTCTTCAGCCTCAATATCAAAGTTGTTTGTCAGAAAATCATAATAACGGTCCCGCTCATCCTGATAACTGACCTTTCTTAATTCAAGTGTGAGCATGGTCTTGGTATCTCTCTTGCCTTCATCTGTCTCAGGATGGTATTCCAGAGTGATAATCTCATCCCGCAGGACCTTCGCCTGACCTTTTTTGCGATAATGAACCCGTGCAACCTTCTTAACCTCGTAGACCGCATTCTTTTTCATCCGGGTCACAAAATATACTTCATTGCTGGTCCATTGGGCAAACTGATGGTAATAATTATAGGCTTTGTCAAAGACTATCATGCTATGGGAGATCAGCTCCAGACTTTTCAAAAACTTCTGATCATTCACTTTGGCTGCCGTGATTTTAATAAACCGTCCAACCGATTGAACTGCATCTATCAGCATGTGAACCTTTAAGCCTCCCTTCTTTTTGCCGTCTCCCTTGGGGTTACGGCCAACACCCTTCAATATATCACTGAACAAGCGGATCGTCGTGGAATCGATCAGTAGAACCTCTTTAAATGTCAAGCCAAAAGTTCGGCTGTCCGACAAAAAACTCTGATAATGCCTGACCAGGGTAAAATACAGCTCTTCAAAGAACTCGTGGCTTCTGTTACGCAAACCGTCACATGCAGTACTCTTTGCCGGTGCCTGATCCATGCCCAGGTGATTAAGCTTACCGCCCATGGCTCGCAGCCCTTCGCATATCTCAGTCATCGAATCGCAACGGCTCAATATACCGAACAGCATTGTGAAAAGGTGTGTTCTGGTCTTGAATGATTTGTAATAGTAATCACTCTCATGCTTGCTTATCAGACCATTTATATCAACTTTTTCCACCAAATTCATTATCTGTTTGAAAACCGGCTGTCCGACAAATTTTATTTCTGTAATTTTACCCATGTTGTAGTTGTTTTTCGCAAAAACCAAATTACAACATCGGGGGGAAACCTTCGGGGAGTACCCCTTCTTTTATTATTTTAATCGGACACTACTGGTTTACTTTGCCAAATGAAAATGCAAGCTGAGGATTGATGTAAAAACCGGCGGGTACTGGTTTCTTTGCATGTGTGA
>JADFDS010000028.1 GCA_018262715.1 Bacteroidota bacterium | reverse complement strand
CCGTCCTTTACCATTCTTTCCAGGATTTTCAGTTTGTCCTTTGCCTCACTGTCCTTTCTCTCCTTCAGAACCACGTCAGCGTAACGGTAGAGTGCTTCGTCAGCAAGGTAATAAGGCACCTGGCCGAAGGTGGTCCCGTCACTGTCGAACACCGCTACCTTCCTTATGTTCATGGTGATGGTTGAGTTGAGGAACCCTTCTATACGGTCATTAACATCCTGTGACCAGCCGGAGATATGCCGGTAAGTCTGTGCATTAACCGTCGGGGTAAGGCAGAATGCCGCTGCAAGAACAGTTACTATCAGTCGTTTCATGTTATTCATTTTGCGTGTCCGAGATATGTTTCCTTTTCCTTTTTCCAGGTGGTTGCCGAGAAGATGGCGGCCAGAATGCTGGCAGCGATGAATATCCAGAAGGTTGCACCCCAGCCAAGGCTTACATTGTCTGCCACTGCGCCTATCAGCACCTTTGAGAGGAGGGCGTCACCTATGAGGTATCCGAAGAGGCCAACAAATCCGGCTGCGGTTCCTGCAGCGTTCTTCGGTACGAGGTTGACGGCCTGCACGCCGATGAGGGCCACCGGGCCATAGATGAAGAAGCCGATGGCTATCAGGGCAGAATAGACTACCGTGACCCTGGTGGCATCGGGATCTGTGCCAAAGGCATTGGCAAAGAATGAAGCCACGGGTACGGCTTTCCAGTAGAGCAATACGCTGAGCAGCACCAGGACCATATAGATCACGTTTGCCGGGGCACAGCGACCCTTGAATACCTTTGAGGAGATCCATCCGATGAGCACCATTCCCGGTACGCCGGCATAGTTGTGCAGTGAAAATGCCATCTTGCTCTGCTCGCTGGTAAGCAGTCCTGCTTCCTCGCAGTAGGTGGGCGCCCAGTCGCCTATGCCGTAGCGGATGAGGTATACGAAGACGTTGGCAAGGGCAATCAGCCACAGAATCCTGTTGGTGAAGATGTATTTAATGAAAAGCTCCTTCACCGGGATCTTCTTGTCGGAGCTCATCTCCTTCTGTACCGGTACATCATTTCTGTATTTGTCTATGGAGGGAAGGCCGCATGACTGAGGTGTGTCACGCAGTGCCCACCAGCAGAATAGCGCCAGCAGAAGTGCCACTGCGCTGGGGAAGATGAAGACCGCCCTCCAGCTCTGTTCCACGGTCACTCCTCCTCCGAGGTCAACCAGGAACAGGCCGCCAAGGAGCATGGTGCCCCAGGCTGCCAGGTTACCCATCAGGCCGCTGCCGACAGTGTGGGAGGTGTTCCATATGCCCATCTTGAAACTTCGCTCATTGTGCGAGAACCAGTGAACCATGATGCGGCCGCACGGCGGCCAGCCCATGCCGCCTAGCCAGCCTATGACAAGCATGAAGAGGAATATTATCCATACCGCGCTCGTGGCGAAGGGAAAGATCCCGACCGACATCATAAGCACTGCAGAAAGGATGAGACCGATTACCAGGAACTTTCTTGCATCCGACCTGTCTGACAGAGCTCCCATTATGAATTTGCTGAAGGCATAGGCAATTGATATGGCCGAGAGGGCAATTCCGAGCTGAAGCTTGGTGTAGCCCAGTCCGCCGCTCTCAACCGGCTGAATCATGCCGGGAATGGCCAGAGCCAGGTTCTTCCTGACGAGGTAATATGCAGCATAGCCTATAAAGGCTCCCATGAAGACCTGCAGACGAAGACGCTTGTAGGTTTTGTCAATCTTCTCTTCAGGCAGGGGCTCCTTGTATGGGGGTGGTTTCAGAAAGTTTATCATCGGTGCGTTGTTTGTCAGGTTGCTTTATCAGGTTTTCTGCGGGCAAATATTGAGTTTCTTTCTTTCGTACCAGTTTCTTTAACATTAATTAATTGTTACAGTAAGGATCCTTGTCAGAAATCATGACATCACATACCCTTTTGCCAGATTTGTGTACTCCTCCACCTGTTGCCTGACCCAGTCCTTGTCACGGCCCAGTTCCCTGGCCATGATCCCGGCAACCTTCGGAGCCAGGGATATCGACTGCCTTGCGTCGAGGTAGAGAACCCTCACCCTGCGGGCGAGCACATCATCAACGGTGCGCGCCATCTCTTTTCTTACTGCCCATATAACCTCCCCGGCAGTGAAGTCAGACTCCCCGTTAAGCTTCTCGGCCCATTCGGGATTCTCCTTCTGCATCAGCATCAGTTCATCCAGGTCGCTGCCATAAATGTACAGCCTGTTTGTTCTGTCGGGATTTTCATACCAGCCGTGGATCTTCAGGTCCCTGGTGCGACACGGCCTGAACGGAAGCTTCCTTGCCCTGATGCCGGCGTTAACGGTATCTTCAGCCATTTTGCGGTAGGTGGTCCATTTGCCGCCGGTGATTGTAACGAGACCTGACGGTGATACAAGCATCTTATGGCTGCGCGATATCTCCTTTGTTTTGGCTCCGCCATCATCATGCTTAGGCGCCGCAAGCGGACGGAGGCCGGCGAAGACGCACAGCACGTCACTGCGCTGCGGTTTTCTCTCGAGATACCTGCCCGCAGTCTCGAGGATAAAGTCAACTTCCTCATCGAGGGCCTTGGGTTCAAGCACGAACTCCTTCACGGGAACATCAGTGGTGCCGAGTATAACGCGGTTATGCCAGGGCACGCCGAACATCACCCTGCCGTCACTGGTCTTTGGAATCATGATGGCGTCATCACCTCCGAGAAAACTCCTGTCAACAACAAGGTGAACACCCTGGCTCGGTCTCACCAGCGGCTTCTCTTCGGGGTTGTCCATCCTGATTATACTGTCGACAAATATGCCGGTGGCATTGACAATGCATTTTCCCTCGGCAGTGAAGTGTGTGCCGTCAAGCTCATCCACGGCCACCACTCCTGAAACCTGGCCTTCAGAGGTCTTTAGCAACTGTATCACCTTTGTATAATTGACAACGGTTGCCCCTTTTTCAATGGCTGTCTGCATCAGGTTGACTGCCAGCCGGGAGTCGTCAAACTGGCCGTCATGATAGACGACACCACCCTTGAGCCCTTTGCGGACAATCTGCGGGATGGACTTGACCACAGTGCTGCGGCTCATGGGCAGGGAGCGTCCCAGACTCATGCCGCCCGAGAGCAGGTCATAGAAGGTAAGCCCGATAGTGTAAAAGGGCTTCTCCCACCATTTGTAGTTACCGATTATAAAACGCTGGTTCTTCACCAGGTGCGGGGCATTCCTGCGAAGGTAACCCCTCTCGCGGAGTGCTTCCCTGACCAGGGCCACATCGCCCTTCTGAAGATAGCGCACTCCTCCGTGCACAAGTTTGGTACTGCGGGCCGATGTAGCCTTTGCAAAGTCACTCTGTTCAAGCAGCAGGGTGCTGTAACCCCTGGTGACAGCATCCACCGCCACACCAAGACCGGTAGCGCCTCCCCCGATGATAATGAAGTCCCACTGACGCTTTTTGTCTTTCAAATCCTTTAAAAAGTCTTCTCTTTCCAATGTTATAGTGGCTTAAATATGATTATTGTCAGAAAAACAAGGTAAAATTATGACTTTGATTTCTTAAAACAAAACAAAAAAGAAAGAAAAAGTAATAAAATGTAATATTTATATGTTTTTAAGATTTTATTTATCTTGTTTTATATTACTTTTGTTTCTACATTTGAATAGTAATTCCGATTCAGTAATAAGGTGCCAGGGTTATGAGAAACATAGCGCAACGCCATAAGATAATATTGGCGGAACTTGAAAAAGACGGTTATGTGAGAGTGCATGACCTTAGCTTACGGTTGGGGGTTTCTGAGGTTACGATTCGAAAGGATTTGAAAGATCTTGAGGAACGGAGGATGCTGATCCGCAGTCATGGCAGTGCCGGCCAGGTCAGTTCGCTTACCATTGACCGTCACATTGACGAGAAGGAGAAGGTGCAGGTAGGAGAGAAGACCAGGATTGCCGAGGCAGCCAACAGACTGCTTGTCAAAAATGACCGGATCATCATTGCTTCCGGCACCACGGTCCTGGCTTTTGCGCAGCATATCACAATCACCGATCCGATAACCGTGATCACCCCCTCGGTAAAGGTTTCACTTATCCTCAGCTATAAACCCAATGTTGACATTATCCAGCTGGGCGGATCACTCCGCAAGAGCTCTGCCTCGGTCATCGGTCCCTACGCTGAGAGCCTCCTGACGGAGATGATGTGCAGCAAGCTCTTTATAGGTATTGACGGTCTTGACCTTGATCATGGCCTGACTACCAGTAATATAGCCGAAGCTCATCTCAACCAGTACATGATCAATGCCGCCCAGGAGGTGATTGTGCTGGCCGACTCCACTAAATTCGGCAAGCGGGGCTTCGGAAAAATATGTAATCTCAGCACGGTGCATCATATCATAACCGACCGCAACGCACCCGGTAATTTTATCCAGATCATCCGCGAAAAGGGGATAGAGGTGACGCTGGTGTAGATTTGCGAATTGCGAATTGCGATCTGCGAATAGCGATCTGTGATTTCCACAATTCGGAAATCTCAAATCCACTACAGCCTGCCCGGTCCGCCAACTGGCGGATGCGGGACTGATCCTCCGCTGCCGCTGCAGTCTCAGTCTGCCTGCTGCCTGCTTAATTTGTATGATATATGTTGTATAATCTCTTATTATTCTTTATCGGACTGTATGTCAGCCGGGGAGGATTTTTATATTTGTATCAGTACACCTTCAAAACCAAACCTCTATGACATGGAAATTCACATTCAGAGTAATTGCAGCGGTGATGGCAATTGCCATTGCCGGTTGTGCAACCCAGAAGAAGGCCGTGACAGGTGACCCGTCGGGCCGCACGCCCGGCGCCGAACGGGAATTTCGCGCTGCCTGGGTGGCTACTGTTGCCAATATCAACTGGCCCAGCAGACCAGGTCTTACCGTGGAGGAGCAGAAAAGCGAAGCAACAGCGCTGCTCGACCTGCTGCACCGGAACAATTTCAACGCGGTCATCTTCCAGGTAAGGCCGCATTGTGACGCCATGTACCGCAGCGATCTTGAACCGTGGTCATACTACCTGACCGGCGAGGAGGGCAAAGCCCCTGATCCTTACTATGACCCTCTGCAGTTCTGGATTGATGAGGCTCATGCCAGGGGTATAGAGCTCCACGCATGGCTCAATCCCTATCGTGCACACCATCCCGCCGCCGGACCGGTAACAGATGTTTCAATTGTAAGGAAACGTCCGGACCTGGTGCTTAAGCTAGAGGTGGAGAACTACTGGTGGATGGATCCTGCCCTGAAAGGTACCCAGGACCACTCCTACAATGTGGTGATGGACCTGGTAAAAAGGTATGACCTCGACGGAATTCATTTCGACGACTATTTTTATCCATATCCCGATTACAATAACTTCAAGGATTTTCCTGATGACCAGAGCTGGAAGGCCTATCAGGGCTCAGGCGGGAAGCTTTCGCGCTCCGACTGGCGCAGGGAGGCAGTTAATACCTTTATCGAACGGCTCTATAAGGGCATCAAGGCCGAGAAGCCATGGGTCAGGTTCGGGCTCAGCCCCTTCGGGATATGGCAGCCTTACAATCCTCCTGCCATCGGCAGCGGCTTTAACCAGCACGAGACACTCTACGCAGATGCGAAGCTCTGGCTCAACAAGGGATGGATTGACTATTACTCGCCTCAGCTTTACTGGCCAATCAACCAGATTGCCCAGAGTTTCCCGGTGCTCCTCGGATGGTGGAAGGATGAGAACCTTAAGGGGCGTCATCTGTGGCCCGGGATCAGCATCGGGCTGTCGCCTGCATCGAGGGCTATTGATGAAACCATAAACCAGATCATGGTCACACGGGGTGTCCTGCCCGGGAGTCCCGGCGTGATTCACTGGAGCATCGGGCCATTGGTCAGCTCCCCGGGGCTGGCCAGGGCTATCGCTGACGGGCCGTACCGCAGGCCTGCACTGGTACCACCGATGCCATGGCTCGACAGGAAAGCCCCGGCACCTCCCGCGGTAAACAGAAAGGCCGAAAACGGTACACTGAGGCTGTCATGGACCTATCCTGATCATGCCGACATAGGCCGCTGGGTGGTCTACTACAAATACGGTCCGCAATGGAACCAGCATATCCATGGCAGCACCATAACTGAGGATGCCATACCGGCTTTCACACTGAACCGCACATACCTTGCCCGCACTTCCCGTGACAAAGTGACGAAGGCAGATCAGGCTTTCACTTCGCTTGACTCTGTAGCCGTTTCAGCCGTTGACCGTTTCGGGAACGAAAGTGTCATCAGCAGGATGGGGGTCAATGAATTCACCCTCGCCGATGCACCGGATCTTGATAAAAGCCTGGCAGAGTTCTATGAAGGGATGAAACGGCCTCCGGTACTTGTACCGGCAGTGACTCCGGGTATAAATGTGCTTTTAGACGAACATCCCGACCTGATCAGGGGCAAAAGGGTGGGCCTCATCACCAACCCATCCGCGGTTGGTATAGATATGCGAAGCACTGTTGACATACTTGCCACCACCCCCGGAGTTAACCTCGTGGCTCTCTTCGGAGCGGAACACGGCGTCAGGGGAGCACAGCACGGGCGAATCTTCACTGACGGCGAGAAGGATCCTGTTACCGGGATTCCCGTCTACAGCCTTTACGGCGAATCATGGGCGCCAAAACGTGAGTGGCTCGACAGTATCGACGTAATGCTCTTTGACATCCAGGGAGTGGGATCAGCATGGTACACATACAAGTTTTCAATGTCTCATGCCATGGAGGCATGTGCAAAGGCTGGCGTACCATTTATCGTCCTCGACAGGCCCAACCCTCTCGGCGGCCGTGTTGTGGAGGGCCCGATGCACGATACAATCAGCATCTACCGCCATCGCCTTCCGCTTAGGCATGGGATGACTCACGGCGAACTGGCGAAGATGTGGAATGAGACTGAAGGCTACGGAGCCGACCTCACCGTCATAAAGATGAAGGGATGGAACAGGAGCATGATGTGGAACGAAACAGGACTTCAGTGGGTGATGCCGTCACCCAATATCGACAACTGGGAGACGGCAGTGGTATACCCGGGCCAGTGCCTCTTCGAGCGTACCAACATGTCAGAAGGCAGGGGCATGACCAAGCCTTTTCTGGTGACAGGAGCC
>JADFDS010000027.1 GCA_018262715.1 Bacteroidota bacterium | reverse complement strand
TATCGGACTACAACCACAGAATCGCTCAAAATCTTATTCAGATTCGAAAAACAGAACTCGCTATTGAACCCCTGCTCCTATGGAGGTTTCGTAATGCTCTTTCAGTAAGTGACACAGGCGATCTGCCGGTTTTAAGTTAAATCCCATTCCGGTTTAATTAAGGCCCTTCCCCCCGGAAGGCGCAATTGCTTAACTTAAAATTTGCACTTATGAAAACAAAATTAATTCTTCTTGCATGTATAATCGCCGCAATATCGTTCACAGCAACAACGATAAGTGAACCCTTTGATTATAAAGTCAAAATCGTGCCTCAAACTTACAGTTCACTGACAAATCCGGATGGTTTGAAAAGAACTGCAGAGGTCATTAACAAGAGACTGATTAATTACTTCGCAATCCCCCGGGAAAACATAAAACTTGTGGTTGCCGAAAATCATATAATGTTATCACTTCACAATATTGATTCCGGTAAAATCAGCATGATTAAAAATGTGATCACCAGTACCAGTAAACTGGAGTTCTGGGAGACATATGAGAACAATGAGGTTATCGGATATCTGACCAGGGCGGATAATTTGCTGCAGGCTATGCGTAATCCGGAAAGTAATTCAAGGGAAGATAAGAAGCCGCGAACGGGTTTGACTGCAAAAAGCATCGAGTCAACTCCAGTGCCTGATTCCCGGAAGCAATTTTCAGATGAGCATCCTCTCTTCAGCATCTTTGGTCCGAGAATAACTTCCGCGGGAGATCCTTTGCCATCATGTATGATCGGACTTGCAGACGGAAAAGATACCGCAATGGTCAACAGGTATCTGAAGATTGATACGATAAAAACCCTGTTCCCGGATGATCTTGAATTCTGCTGGGACTTAAATCCGCCTTCATTTGATCCTTCAAAAACATTATATGGTTTACATGCCATAAAGGTGACAACATCCGATGGAAGCGCACCTATTGATGGCAGTACCGTTATTTCAGCGGAGGTAATAAAGGGATCTGATAAAAATGATGTAAAAATCAGTCTGACGATGGATCCTGAAGGAGCCGGAATCTGGGCTGAATTGACCCGGAAAAATATTTCCCGTTGTATAGCTATCGTTTATAATGGTTATGTCAGATCATATCCGAGGGTTCAGTCTGAGATTACCGGTGGACGAACTGAAATTACAGGTGATTTTACTATCGGGGAAGCGAACGATCTTGTCAACGCACTCAACTCAGGTCAATTGCCATTTGAAATTAAAATTTCAGAAGAGCAATTAATACTGAAGGAATAATTGCTGCTTATGCTCATGACGGAACTTGCTGAAACATTCATCAACACCTCCGTCAACACGTTTAAACTAAAATCCCGCAGATCATTGATCTTGCGGGATTTGCGGTTTTAAGAGGTGGTACCACCAGGAATCGAACCGGGGACACACGGATTTTCAGTCCGTTGCTCTACCATCTGAGCTATGGTACCATTTCGGACTGCAAATATACTGCTTTTTCTTATTCATGCAACACTCCCGGATCACTTTATCAGAAGGTTCCCGGCAGTACCCCCTGGGGAACAGCCATACCACAGTTCCGAATCCTTAATTCCTTCTTATCTTTGTCCATTCTTCCGATAAAAATGGATCTTACTCTCCACACCCTTCCAAACGGCATCAGGCTGGTACACCTCCCGACAGCAAGCGCGGTGGCTCACTGCGGCATTATCATCAACGCCGGTTCACGCGATGAGCTCCCTGAGGAACACGGCGTCGCCCACTTCATCGAACACATGCTCTTCAAGGGCACTACTCACCGTAAATCATACCACATTCTGAGCCGCCTCGAGGACGTGGGAGGCGAACTCAACGCCTATACCACCAAGGAGGAAACAGCCATCCACGCCTCATTCCTCAGGGAACACTACCCGAGGGCTGTTGAACTGATATCGGACCTGCTCTTCTCTTCCACATTTCCCCCGGCAGAAATCGAAAAGGAAAAAGAGGTGGTCATTGAGGAGATCAGCTCTTACCTCGACAGCCCCGCCGAATATATCTTCGACGAATTCGAGGAGATGGTCTTCCCGGAACAGCCCATCGGAAGAAGCATTCTTGGCATGCCGGCAACGGTACGATCCATCTCGGGCGAATCGCTGCGGCAGTTCATAGCACGCAACTATTCACCCTCACAGATGGTTTTCTGCTCGGTGGGGGCCATCAGCCAGAAACAGATAATATCCCTTTTTGAAAAACATTTCGGCCTGGTGCCGGCTGGAAATGACACAAGAAGAAAAAGGTCAGAATACTTATATAATCCCGTCAGCACCGAAAAGAAGACCGACACCTGGCAAAACCACTGCATCATAGGCAACATTGCATATGACCTTCATGACAAACGCAGGATGGGGCTGTTCATGCTGAACAATATCCTCGGCGGGCAGGGAATGAATTCGCGCCTGAACCTCTCGCTTCGCGAAAAGCGCGGATATGCCTACAATGTCGAATCGGTCTATAACCCGTACACCGACACCGGCCTGGTGACAATCTATTTCGGAACCGACAGCCGCAACCTTGGCAAAAGCATAGCCCTTATCCACAGCGAACTCGACAGGCTGAGACGCCAGCCACTGGGGATACTTCAGCTTTCACGGGCAAAGAGCCAGATAAAAGGTTACCTGGCAAGAGCTTACGAGAACCATGAGAGTCTCATGCTAAGCCTCGGCAAAAGCCTGCTGATCTTTGACCGGATTGACTCAATGGATGAGACTTTCAGAAAGATCGACGCAGTCACCGGCAGCGAGCTGATGGAAACTGCATCCGAAATATTTGACAAATCCTCACTTTCAACCTTAATATACAGGCAGAATGGAGAAAGAACTTGACAAATATATCAGGGAGCACAGCACCCCTGAAGACAGGGTGCTGGAAGAGCTTTACCGCCAAACCCACCTGTACGTGATCAATCCCAACATGGTCTCGGGACATATCCAGGGCAAGTTCCTGGAGATGCTTTCATATATGATACACCCTGCCCGTGTACTGGAAATAGGTACCTATACAGGCTACTCTGCCATCTGCCTGGCACGCGGACTGAAGAGCGGCGGCCAGTTGCACACCATTGAGATGAATGACGAGCTTAATGAGATGAGCACCCACTACTTCGCTCTCGCCGGCGTTGCAGACAGGGTGACACTGCACACCGGCAGAGCACAGGATGTAATCCCGAAACTCGATTACACCTTCGATCTGGTCTTCATCGACGGTGACAAAAGAGAATATCGTGAATACTATGACATCGTCTTCGACCGGGTGCGCAAAGGGGGATTCATAATTGCAGACAACGTTCTATGGGGAGGCAAGATAGAAGGCGAAGAGGCGCTGAAGGACCCTCAGACGAAGGGTGTTGTCCTGTTCAATGAAAAGGTCCGCAATGACCACCGGGTGGAAAAAATAGTACTCCCCCTCCGTGACGGACTAATGATTATCCGAAAGAAGTAATGGTGGTACGGTTTTTGAACAACAGTATATTAAATATCAGGAAATGAAAAAGGCAATACTTATTGTGTTTGTGCTGTTTGCCGGCCTCTCGCTGACGGCACAGGATCTTCAGAAACTGGCTACAAAAGGTGCCGTAAGGCTGTTTGCCGATAAGGAAGACCTCACCTCGGTGATACAAATAATACCTGACGGTACTGTGGTTGAGGCGATCAGTGCAGATACCCTGTTTACCCTTATCCGCCTCGACGAAGTGGAGGGTTATGTAAAGTCTGACAGACTTACTGCTGCATTGCCTGTGGTTACAACCACTCAGCCTGCATTGCAGCCTGTACAGGAAGCTGCACCCGTACAACCGGTCGCTGATGTCCAGGCGAGGCAGATACCCACAGAGCGGTTCCAGGCACTTATTGACAAGTACGGGACAGACCTGGCAAAGAAACTTTACCAGCACAAGGTGTGGAAGGGCATTACCTCGGATATGGCACGCGACAGCTGGGGGAAACCGGTACAGATCAACCGCATGTATGTCAACACCAGTGTCGACGAAGAGTGGATCTATTCCAAATCCTATCTCTATTTCAGGGACGGGGTTCTTATTGAATGGGGTCCTGTAAAATAGCTGCTTACTGATTCATTATATACCGGCACCCTGAACGGGTCTGCCGGAATTAAAACCGAGACGCACAATAAAAAAAGGCGCCCCTTCTTCTGAGGCACCCATTTTATCTGAGCGGGAAACGAGACTCGAACTCGCGGCCCCGACCTTGGCAAGGTCGTGCTCTACCAACTGAGCTATTCCCGCAATTGTGACTGCAAAAATAATACTTTTTTCAAAAATACAAACAACGAAATTTTAAGCGACAGGATCACATTCCGGCTACTGATCAAATGGATAAAACCTTATCTCAATAATTTCCGTATGTTGTACAATTTGTTCAACGCCTCCATCGGTGTAAGGTTGTCAAGATCAAGCCCCATCAATTCATCACGGATCTGTTTGAGCACCGGGTCATCCAGCTGGTAGAAGCTGAGCTGATACCCCTCCCGGTGCGTGGCAATCTCCTCAACCGGCTTGCCCAGATTCGTGCCGCCACGCCCCTCCTCAAGCATCTTCAGTATCTCATCCGCCCTGCCTACAACACTCTTCGGCATGCCGGCCATCCGTGCTACGTGTATCCCGAAACTGTGCTCACTCCCTCCCCTCTTCAGCTTGCGGAGGAAAATCACCCTGTTGTCGAGCTCCCGTATTGAGACATTGAAATTCCTGACCCTGGAAAAGGTGCTCTCCATCTCGTTAAGCTCATGGTAATGAGTGGCAAAGAGCGTCTTGGCCCTGTGCCTGCATTCGTGGATATATTCCACCATGGCCCAGGCAATGGAGATGCCGTCATAGGTGCTCGTTCCCCTCCCTATCTCATCAAGCAGCACGAGACTCCTATCCGACAGATTATTGAGGATGCTGGCAGCCTCATTCATCTCAACCATAAAGGTAGACTCACCGAGAGACAGGTTATCCGATGCACCCACCCGTGTAAATATCTTGTCAATTATTCCAATCCTCGCCTCCTTTGCCGGCACGAAACAGCCTGTCTGTGCCATGATCACTATCAGGGCTGTCTGCCTGAGCAACGCCGACTTACCCGACATATTCGGACCGGTCAGTATGATCACCTGCTGCTCATCATTGTCAAGCCATACGTCATTGGGCACATACGGATCATCCGGCGGCAGCTGGCGCTCAATCACCGGGTGACGCCCGTCCTTGATATCAAGTACATGGCTGTCGTCCAGCACCGGCCTTATGTAGCCATACTCATCAGAAACCACCGCAAATGACCGCAGGCAGTCAAGGCGCCCCACAGTTGCAGCATCAGCCTGCATCAGGTTTATGTAGGGCCCTATTGAAACCACCAGGTCATTGAACAGCGAGGTCTCCAGCGCCAGTATCTTCTCCCCCGCCCCAAGGATTTTCTCCTCATACTCTTTTAGCTCCTCCGTGATATATCTTTCGGCGCTCACCAGGGTTTGCTTGCGTATCCAGTCCGGTGGCACCTTGTCCTTATGTGCATTGCGCACCTCGATATAATAACCGAATACATTGTTATAACTGATCTTCAGGGAGTTGATTCCGGTCCGAATACCCTCTCTCTGCTGCAGGTCGTTCAGGTAATCCTTCCCTCCGTAGTAGATTTTCCGGAGGTCATCCAGCTCCTGTGAAATGCCTTCGGCAATCACGTGTCCCTTGCTGACTGCAACCGGCGGATCGGGAGTCAGTGTCCGGCCGATGGTGTCTGCCAGTTCGGGGCAGGGATCGAATCCCGAGGCCATTGAGACCAGCGGCTGGAAATCCGAGGCTGCACACAGCGTCTTCAGTTGGCCGATAGCCGCCAGCGCACGCCGTATCTGCGCCACCTCACGGGGAGTGACCCTCCCCACCGCCACCTTGCTCAGCAGCCTCTCGAGATCACCCACCTCGCGTATCAGCCCCTCCATCTCCTCTTTCACATCGGGATGGCCAATCAGGAACTCCACGATATCAAGCCTGGTATTCAGTACCGAAATGTCCTTCAGCGGCAGTGAGAGCCACCGCTTCATCATTCTTCCGCCCATGGGCGAAAGCGTCCGGTCAAGGATCTCTATCAGTGTCTTTGCGCCCTCGTAGGGCGAATGGAACAGTTCGAGATTGCGGACAGTGAACCTGTCAAGCCATACGTATTTCTCCTCCTCGATACGCGCGAGGCGGTTGATGTGGCCAAGGTTCTCGTGCCTGGTCATATCAAGGTACCAGAGGATTGCGCCTGCGGCGATGATGCCGCTGGTCATCCCCTGCACACCGAAGCCCTTCAGCGACGTGGTCCCGAACTGCTTCAGCAGCCTGTCGTTGGCCGTATCGGGGGTAAATATCCAGTCGTCAAGCCTGTATGTGTAAAACCGGCTGCCGAACCGCTCGCGGAAGAGCTCGGTTTTCCGCTTTTCGAAAAGCACCTCCCTGGGCTGGAAGTTGTTAAGGATCTGCTCCACGTGAGGTGTATCGCCCTCCGACACAAAAAACTCCCCGGTGGAGACATCCAGCAGCGCAACGCCAACCGCCTGCTTCTCGATATGAACGGCAGCCAGGAAGTTATTCTCCTTGTGATTAAGCACGTTGTCACTGAATGAGACTCCCGGGGTGATGAGTTCGGTGATGCCCCGTTTGACAATCTTTTTAGTAAGCTTCGGGTCTTCGAGCTGTTCGCAGATTGCCACCCGCTGCCCTGCCCTGACAAGCCTCGGAAGGTATGTGTCAAGCGCGTGAAACGGGAATCCGGCAAGTTCCACCGAGCTGGCTGAGCCGTTGGCCCTCTTAGTCAGGGTTATGCCCAGTATTTCAGATGCACGGATCGCATCTTCGCCAAAGGTCTCGTAGAAGTCGCCGACCCTGAAAAGGAGTATTGCGTCAGGGTGTTTGGCTTTGACGGCATAATACTGCTTCATCAGCGGTGTTTCGACATATTTCTGCATCTGAGACATTTACGGTTTTGTACCCTCGCGCAACGGCGTGAAACAAAATTAAAAATCTCCCGCAACTTAAGCATAACTTTTATCATAAATAGTCCGGAAGAGTTTAACTACATTTGTCATGGAGGCTCATGAAAGTGAGCCTGCAAGGATCCGGAAACCAACATCAGAAAATATAACGCATATGAAAAAAGTACTAATTCTCGGTGCCGGCCTGGTGTCAAAACCAATGGTCGAGTACCTGCTTGGGGAAGGTTTCGAGGTAATCATTGCCACAAGAACTGTAGAGAAAGCTGACAAGCTGCTCGGCGGGCATAAGAACGGCAGGGCAGTTGCATGGGTAATGGAAGACATGGAGACCCTCTCCGGCATGGTAAGGGACAGTGACCTGACAGTCAGCCTTCTGCCTTACAGGTTCCATGTGGATGTTGCGAAGTTCTGCCTCAGATACAGGAAGCCTCTCGTTACCACATCATATGTTTCACCCGCCATGCAGGCCCTGCATGATGATGCCGTGAAGGCTGGTGTCATCTTCCTTAACGAAGCCGGGCTTGACCCAGGGATAGACCACATGTCTGCAATGCGTATAATTGACCATGTAAGACAGAAAGGCGGCAAGATAGATGAGTTTTATTCGCTCTGCGGTGCTCTCCCGGCTCCGGAAGATGCAAATAACCCGCTTGGTTACAAATTCTCATGGAGCCCTAAAGGTGTGGTGCTTGCAAGCCGTAACGGAGCAACATACCTGAAGCACGGGAAAATTGTCAATATAGAGCCTGTTGACCTTTTCAAGGCACGTTTCACCCATCCGTTCCCGGGAATCGGCGAACTGGAAGTTTACCCCAACCGTGACTCGGTAAGCTATGTGGATATTTACGGCCTGAAAGGGATTCAGACCATGTACCGCGGCACATTCCGCTTCAAGGGATGGTGCGAGACTCTTGACCTGATGAAGGCAATAGGGCTGGTTGATGACGGCGACAAGGATTACACAGGCGTTACCTTCAGGCAGTTCGTTGCTGAAAAGGCCGGCGTACCGGGCAAGGATATCAGGAAGGAGCTGAAGGAGAAGCCGGGACTCAACCCGAGCGACAAGGCGCTTGAAGCATTCGAGTGGCTGGGGCTCTTTGACAATGCCGTTATGGGTTATGCGGTAACCTCACCTTATGAGATCACCTCTGACCTTATGATAAAGAAGATGTGGCTGAACGACAATGAGCGTGACATGATTGTCATGCAGCACCTCTTCCTGGCGACACACCATGACGGCAAGAGTGAGGTGATCAGCTCGAGGATGCTCGACTTCGGCACCCCGGCAACCAACACCTCCATTGCACGTACCGTGGCCCTTCCGGCAGCAATGGCAGTCAAGATGATACTAACTGGGAAAATCAACCTGCACGGCGTTTACAGGCCAATCCTTCCTGAACTGTACAACCCCATACTCGACGAGCTTGAGGCCAACGGCATAAAGATGGTAGAGGAGTACGGCCTGCCGGTTGATCAGATGATAAAATAGGTCCCGGGCAGTCCGGGTTGATTTCACGGCAGTCCGGGTTGATTTCCCGGGCAGGCTGCGCAGGGAAAAATTGCAGAACCAGGATTCGGGTCAGCCCTCAGAATTTCAGATAAAAATCCTTTGTGAGGGAGACATACTCGTCAGAGTAGATATGTCTCCCTCCTTTTTCTATGACCAGCTCCTCCTCGGTGCAGGGTATGGCCTCGCGGCCGAAGGTCATCAGCGCCCTTGCCGGTGGCGTGGCAGGAGTTGACCTTACAAGGAGCCTCCGGGTACAGTGGAGGCCCTGAGCAGCAGCAAATTCCAAGAACATTTGTGCTTCATTCACCGGCAGAACAAGATGCAGGCTGCCGGCAGGCGCAAGCAGACGGACAACTGAACCGGCAAGATCTACGTGGCTCAGGCTGACGGTATGCCTGGCCCGGGCGCGTCCCTGGTCCGGATTAAGGAGAGAGTCAACAAAATATGGCGGATTGGTTATAATCGCATCAAAGACCATCCCTGCCTCTGGCCGGAAATCCTGCACCGAAGTGTGAATCAGAGTCATCCTTTCATGCCAGGGGCTTGCAGCAAAATTAATACCTGCCTGAATGAATGAGTTGCGGTCAGGCTCAATTGCAACAATCCGGGCGCCTGATCTCTGTGCAGCCATCAGCGCCAGGAGGCCGGTACCGGTGCCTATATCCAGAATAGTGCCGGCATTCTCCAATCGCGCCCAGGCGCCAAGCAGCACGCTGTCAGTTGTTACACCGAAGGCCGCCATCTCCTGGCGCACCGTGAACTGTTTGAATCTGAAATAGCCGGATGACACTGTAATGGAGGTTACTTTTTCCTGAAAATAGAGGCAACAGTTTTGCCGATGAGAT
>JADFDS010000026.1 GCA_018262715.1 Bacteroidota bacterium | reverse complement strand
TACCTGGTCCTGGTTCTCTCAGGCGCGCTGATTATGATCGTCTCCTTTGCCAGGATCCCGGTTTTCCCGTTTTTTGAAAGGGTTGTTGAATCTCGCCACCACCTTGCAGCAACATTCTTCAGTTTTACCATAGCCAATCCATATCCTCTTTTGCCTTATTCGGCCTATGGCCTGATCGGAATGATGATAGGTCTCATGGCATATCACGGCAGGGTGAGGTTACTGAAATTGTATGCGGCGCCAATGGGTTTATTGTTTTTCCTGTACGGGCTGGCGGGGATGATGCAATTTGACAAATCAATCTCGAAACCTGATTTTTTCTGGTATTTCAAGACGAATTTTGAACTGGGGATTTTCATCCTTCTGGTTGTCCCTGCATTGCTGGCGCAGCCCGGGAAAAAGGGGCTGCTGGCCCAACTCCCCCTGCTACAGTGGTTCAGCAGGGTCAGCCTTACAATTTACATGATGGAGACAACCACATCGGAGTTTTTCAGGATGCTGTGGGTTCACGTCGTGCCCGGGTGGAATCAGACAATCAACGGGTGCCTCCTCTTTGGAGCAATGAATGTTCTTTTGTGGAGCATAATACTATTCTTCTGGCGAAAGGCGGGCTTCAGATACAGCCTCGAGTATTTCTGGGTGAAACTGTTCAGGCGGCTCGGGAAGCAGTCGACAAAGATGGATTTCATCCTGTAGATGAATAAGTTAGCGGCAGGTTTGAGCAAATTCCGGGAAATCCGTCCGCCAGAGATTAAAATTCCATTAAAAAAAATCGACGGAGATTAAAACCAGATTAAAATTATTATATAAATTTGCGGCGGTTTAAGGATACAAAACCTGAGACATTTTAAACATTATAACAGAACCAAATTTTAAACAGAAATGAAAAACAAACTTTTCTTAGCAATCGCTACAGTTGCTGTAGCTGCCCTGATGGCAAGCTGCGCTAAAGTTCCCCAGGAAGCTCTTGACGCTGCAAAAGCTGCTCTCGAAACAGCAAAAACAGCTCAGACTGATGTTTACTTCCCGGCTGAATTCGCTGGTCTGAATGACTCACTCACCGTCATGCTCCAGAACATCGAAACACAGAAGTCGAAGTCAGCAAAGGATTTCAAAGCTATCAAGGTTGCCGCTGAAGGTATCGCTCTCAAAGCAGCTGAACTGTCAGGCAATGTAGAAGCCAAGAAAGCTGAAGTTAAGGCTGAAGCCGAAACTATGATGGCAGGCGCCAAAACCCTCCTCGACGAGGCTAAGGCTCTCCTTCTCAAGGCTCCCAAAGGCAAGGAAGGCAAAGCAGTTGTAGAAGAAATGAAGAACGAACTGACCGTCCTCGAGACCTCTCTCACCGACACTCAGACTCTCTTCGACGGCGGCAGCAACTACATGGAAGTTGTTGACAAAGTAAAAGCAGCTACCGAAGGCATCAACGGCATCATCGCCGAGCTGAAGGCAGCAATGGAAAAAGCCGGTATCAAAATCTAACCGTACCGTTTAACTAATAAAAGGATCCCCGGGCCTGGTCCCGGGGATTTTTTTAACTTCGCGCCCATGAAGAGAGGATCCCTGACAAACATTATAGTTTACGCTATCGTCGGCATCGTGCTTACCATCATCGGAGTGCTGGTTTTCAGGGCCCTTGTGCCCGAGCCGCCGCTGCCCGAGGTGGAACAGGCCCGCGCCGCAATTGCCAGGGCCAGGGATCTGCAGTCGGAGATCTATTCACCTAAACTTTTCCGCGAGGCGAAAAATAACTATGACTCAGCTATGGCCGTATGGCGAAGCGAAAACGACCGTTTCATACTGGCACGCGATTACGAGCGGGTCATACAGTTCGCGGAGATAGCTCAGAAGAAGGCCGAAGACGCCTCACGTAACACCATTTCAAGGTCGAAAAGCCTCAAAAGCAACCTCGAGAGCGAAATCACCCGCCTTAACCACGAGATGGCAACGTTCGAAAAGATCTTCCTCTCGATGCCGCTCCCTCAGGATGTCAAAAAGAAACATGCCCGCGGAAAACTTCTCATCAAGGAGGCGGGAATCGACTTTAAAAAAGAGCGCTACGTCGACGGAAACGTCAAGATCACCGAAGCAAACGAGTATATATCAGGTACTTACAATTTAGCCAGGAAAAATCTCGAGGAATACTTCAAACACTACGACAACTGGCAGGACTGGGCCGATGAGACAATTACCGAGAGCAAAAGGAGCGGATCATACGCAATTCTCGTGGAAAAGATTCCGGCGCAGCTTCACCTGTACCAGGGAGGCAAAAAGAAGTATACCTTTGAGGCAGAATTCGGAAGCAACTGGCTGGGTGACAAGAAAAGCAGGGGAGACATGGCTACGCCGGAGGGAAAATACACTGTTACGAAGAAGCTTTCCGGAGGCTCGACTAAATATCATAAAGCCCTGTTAATCAACTATCCGAACAAGATTGACGTGCAGGAATTCAACGAGAGGATAAGGAACGGACAGCTCCCGGCCGATGCCAGCATCGGCGACCTGATTGAGATTCACGGCGAGGGCGGCAAGGGAGGTAACTGGACACAGGGATGCGTCGCCCTGAAAAACTCTGACATGGACATGTTATTCAAATATGTTTCAAAAGGAACACCGGTGACGATCATCGGTTCAACATTAACCCTTGAGGAGTTTTTCTCCTCGCGAGAAAATAGTGATCATGGAAGAGCAGAGTGAAAATTTGCCGGAAAATGCTGCAGGAGGCAGCTCCACGGCATTAAACAAATGGTTTAACCAGACGGTTAATTTCATCAAGACTCACCGCTGGGCGTGCCGAACCCTTGTCTCCGTGGTGATAGTACTGCTGTTGCTGTTCATCTTTTCTGTACCCGTTTATATTGGTCCTGCGATGCAGCATTCGTGGGGAAAGAATCGCGCCGAGTGCAGGCCTGACTCGTCGCTGCTTGATAACAGGGCAATCAGGAGGCAGATATCTGCCACGAAGAACGAGTTAACCCGCCTTCAAAGGAGGCTGGCTTCGTTTGTCCCAACACAGACTTACCTTGTGATCAACACCGTTGACAACAGGTTCCTGCTTTACAGGAACAGGCAGCTGGTGCGCGAAGGGTACTGCTCGTCAGGCAGTTACACGCTCCTCAAAACCGAGGAGGGTGATAAGGAGTGGATTTTCAAGACTCCGCGTGGCAGGCTGAGTATCCAGGGAAAGATAACCAACCCGGTATGGCGGAAGCCGGACTGGGCGTTCGTGGAGGAGGGTCTGCCTATACCGGGTCCGAGTGATCCGTCGAGGTATGAGTTTGGCGTGCTGGGCAAGTATGCAATGAGTCTCGGCGACGGTTATCTTATTCACGGGACGCTGTACCAGAGGCAGCTCGGGATGCCCGTGACGCACGGATGCATAAGACTAGGCGATGAGGACCTTGAGGCGGTATTCAGCTCGCTGAGTGTGGGATCTCGAGTTTACATTTACTGACAAGAACTGAAGCGATGAACCGGGAAAGAAAAATCTGGCTGATAATTGCTGCTTCTCTGCTGGCAATTTTCATCATCTATTATCTGGTGATGTCGGTTTCGGCTGTCAGCCGTACCGTGAATGATTTTGACAATGCGTATTTTGCTTCGCTGGAGCAGAAGGAGGGAGACACGATAAACCTGTGTGCCATCCCGGGATATATCGATATGATACGTGACAAGGCCTTCCTGAGTTCTCAGGTGAAGCTGGCGGAGTCGGACTCGGTGGGTTTGCTGATCAATGTTCGCGACAGCGTGATTCAGCTGCTGATCAAGGGATTGCCGGTGCGAACGGTGGAGATTGACGAGTATGATGTCTCGCCGTTTTTTCATCGTGCAAACCAGGAGGCCATTTACAGTATGCTCTCTGCGCCGCTGAACATAACAGGTATGCAGGCCACCTTCATGAAGAATCCGGTTAGTGTGAAGATTGCTCCCAGGGATACGTCGCAGGCGGTGGAGAGTGTAAAGCCTGACACCACTGATTTCGAGGCGGTATTTTACACGCTGGATACTGACCGTAATATCCGGTTCTTCTTTGAGCAGCAGGAAGATACCATTGGTGCTGACCGGCGGGCGAGGTTCTTTTTCGATCTGAAGGACAGGATGAGGAATGCTTCCGTGACGATGAAGGCTGTCACGAGGCTGAAGACCCCGCCGTATGTGCCGTATATCAAGATCTGGATTCCCAAGGCTGAGGCGAAGATCATTTACCGGGCCATTCCGCGGGAGGGGATGATAGTTCTGACGCAATAGCGTATCATACGCCTCAGGAGCTGACATTTTTGATGCGAAATTTTTAATGCACAATTCCCAAAAAAGTGTACTTTTGCACCGTTTTAAAACCGGTCTGTAGCTCAGATGGTAGAGCAGCTGACTCTTAATCAGCGGGTCCAGGGTTCGAGTCCCTGCAGACCGACCAGGAATCAATCAGAAGGGAGCCGCACAGGCTCCTTTTTTTGTTTGGCTCAGATGGCAGAGCATCCCGGATCCGCCAGCCGGCGGATCGGGAGGGTCCGGGGTTCGAGTCCCTGCAGACTGACCAGGAAAGAAAGAGGCTGCCCGGGTTAGCCGGGGCAGCCTCTGCCATCAAAAATTCCTATTGTAGACTGAAAAATCCTCTAGAAAGACAGCTGGAAAGTCAGCGGTGCTACAGGTGTTATCTCACCTGTCTGGAAGGGGAAATTCAGATAATACTTACCGGTGTATTCAGCAAGTGTTCCAACAAAAAGATATGCATTCTTGTAGAGCAGTTCAGGACGGTCCACGTTGTCGATTGTGACTTCCCACAGGCCGTCACCGTCAATGTCTGCCACAGTTATATCACCTACCGGTTTGGTAAGGTCACCCGTTGAGGGGTTGGTATTGGCTGAGAGGAACACCTTCCCGACGACGCCCGGCTTGAAGTCATAGTAAGCCACGAAGCCGATGTTCCCCGGTCCGCCTGTTGTGCAAACCCAGTCGCTGTTGTTGAGGTAGCTCTTGAATGCTATCACAAGCTCAGGCTGCTCATCGCACTCTATGTAGCAGAACGTCACGTTGCTTATTCCTGCCGGCTTGCCGCTCGCATTGGCAGGCGCGGTCAGGTTGACATCACCCAGGGTGCCACCCTCATAAAAATAAACGTTGGCTGAATTTCCGCCTTTCACGATAACTGCGCCAACCTTGTAGTATTTGTCGCCGATCTTAATGCAATCAGTTGCGTTAAAGGAGAGAGTCTTCCCGTCTGAAGTGACCATAAGCCCTTCCGGGAACGCACTTTTGAAATTGCCAAAGTCCACTTTTTCTCCGCAGTAGTCAAAGTAGGCCGGGTCATTCTTGAAGAACATTCCCACTTCTGCACAGGTCCTGTTCCCTCCGTTGTTGGCTCCGGGAATAATAAACGGAGCAACACCAGCCGGTGTGGCCGGACCACTTGGATCTTCAGACAGTGATGATTTCGCCATCACGTCAAATTCGGTCGCATCGGTCTTGTCACAGGAAACGAATGCGATTCCCATGGTAAGGATAAGTGCTAAAAGGTTCAGTTTTTTCATACGCATAAAGTGTTTGGTTTAATATTCACTGTCAGCATAACACAACAATAAGCATATGGTTGTGAAGATATGATGAAGAAACCTGATTTTTTGACGAATGGCGGTGCGAATAGTTTTTGATTAGTCGGCCGGAACATCTAATTTTAAATGATTTAAATACTGCAGAGCGATGAAGAGGACTATTGCGATTTTTACACTGATTTTTTTGGTAGCTGCACTGGCCGGACAGCAGCAGGAGAGACCAGCAAATCTCTCCGGGAAACCGCAGGCGGAGATTGCCGGCATCCCTTGCCAGATGGAAGAACTTACTTCTCCGCAGTTTGCTGAAGCTGTGGAGCTGTCCGGCGGCGTCTGCGTCATCCCGATAGGGATAATAGAAAAACATGCAACCCATCTTCCCCTGGGGACAGACCTCTTTGAGGCGAGGGCCTCAGTCATAAGGGCGGCAGAAAAGGAGTACGCCGTTGTTTTCCCGCCATACTATGTGGGGCAGATATTTGAGGCAATGCACCAGCCAGGGACCATCGCCTACAGCAACGACCTGATGTGGCAGATGCTTGAGGAGACCTGCCGGGAACTCTCGCGTAACGGGCTGAAAAAGATTGTCCTTTTCAACGGCCACGGCGGAAGCACTTACTTCCTGAACTACTTCTGCCAGTCGCAGCTCGCCGCGAGGAAAGATTACATCGTTGTGCTCTTCCAGGGCGGGCCCGACGAGGCTATGGACCGGCAGATCAGCAGCCTGAAGAAGTCTAAGCTTGACGGTCATGCAGGAGAGGAAGAGACCTCTATGATGTACTTGATCCGTCCTGACCTGGTTGACACGGAAGCTATGGGCAAAGAGTCGGGGCTGAACCAGGGTAGGCTTAACGCCATGCCTCACGCATTTGCAGGGATCCACTGGTATGCCAGGTATCCCAACCATTTCGCTGGTGATGTGCTCCAGACAAACCGCGAGCTGGGAGAGCTCCTGATAACCAGGGATGCGGTTCAGCTGGCGGAGCTTATCCGGTACCTGAAGAACAACAGCACTATTGAAGAGCTTCATAAAGAGTTTTACAACAGGGCTGAATACCCTCTGAAAAATAACTGAGATGAAAAGAAGAAAATTCGTTATTTCAGCAGCATCGGCGATTCCTGCCATCACGCTTTTCCCAGCCGATCTCTCCGGGATGACCAGGGAGACAGCCCGGGGCAAGATAGAGAAGAGATCTCTCGGCAGGACAGGCGAGATGCTTTCGTTCATCGGATTTGGAGGAATCGTCGTAATGAATGCAACTCCTGACGATGCATTCGCAAGGGTAAGGATGGCGATCGATGCCGGGGTAAACTATTTCGACGTTGCCCCTTCTTACGGAGATGCAGAGATCAGGCTGGGTCCTGCACTTGAGCCGTTCCGGAAGGATGTTTTTCTTGCCTGCAAGACCACTGAGAGAACGAAGGAAGGGGCCCGCAGGGAGCTAGAGCAATCACTGAAGAACATGCGCACCGGCCACTTCGATCTGTACCAGCATCATGCCGTCACAACCCTTGAGGATGTTGACACCCTGCTGGGACCCGGAGGAGCGATGGAGACATTCCTTGAAGCCAGAAATGAGGGGAAGATCAGGTTTATCGGTTTCTCCGCTCACTCGGTTGAGGCTGCCATGGCGCTTATGGTGAGGTTTGACTTTGATACGATCCTTTTCCCGTTCAATTATGCTACCTGGAATGCCGGTAACTTCGGGCCGCAGGTTATGGCCAGGGCAAAGGAGAAGAATATGGGCATCCTGGCACTGAAGGCGATGGCGAGAGGACCGTGGCCTGAAGGGGCCGACCGGTCAGCCTACCCAAAATGCTGGTACGAACCGCTTATCAGTGAGGAAGATATAACGATGGGATTGAGGTTTACCCTGTCTCATCCGGTCACGGCAGCCATACCTCCGGGAGACGAGGGGCTGTTCAGGCAGGCTCTCACGCTGGGGCACAACCTGAAGCCCCTCGATCAGTCGGAGGTTATCAGCATCAGGGAGAAAGCGCTGAAGGGAGTCCCCCTGTTCAGGTCCTGAACCTTTCAGGCGGAATATCACTTCAATCAGCCAGGGAAGCTTTCCGGCCTCATAGTGAATGACTGAATTCCGGAGGAGTATCCACCCGGCCCCGGAAGTCCGGTACTCTACTTCTTCTGGAACGGCAGTTCCCCCTTCATGGCCCTGCTGAAGAAGAGACCCCCTTCAGTCAGGTCATAGTCCCATGATTTGAGCATCTGCGGCCACCACTGCGGATCATAGATCCAGCACATCCAGCTGATGCCCCGCTCCTCCAGGAACTTTATGATACGATTCCCGTAGTCATTGTAATCAGGGGCATTCATGTCAGTGTGCATCCCGAACTCCGTGGCAACCACAGGCACGTAAGCCGCAGCAAACGCGAAGTTCTCTTCCCATCTCGGCTCCCAGGGCTGTCCGCGCTTGAAGGCGTAAGGGTGAGTCACATAGGCGATCCCTTCCGCATTCACCGGGTCATCACGCAGGGGAGAGAGGTCATATGCCCAGTCGAGCCCCGCAACCAGCGGAATAGTTTCCGGATCATATGCCCTTATCAGGCTGATCATGTGCTCATTGATCTTTTTCCACTCAGACCAGGGCAATGAGCCCAGCTCGCCGCGGTAGATTGTTGGTTCATTGAAGAGCTCGTAAAAGGCCACTGTATTATGCCCGGCGAAGTTGCGTGCAATAGTTCTCCAGAACTCATATGTCTCTGTTTTCGTGGTGTTGTACATCGGATCCTGGAAGAGTTCCATCCAGAGGTTGCCTATTGAATGCCAGTCGATTATCACATACATGCCCAGGTCGGTGCACCAGTCAACCGCTTCACGCAGCAGTTCCACATACTTTTCGGGTGTGCGCTCGCGCCATGCGACCGGGTGAACGGGAATGCGCACTATCATTGCGCCGGTCTTTTTCACCTGCTCGAAGTGTGTCTTGTTCCAGTGGCCCTGCCGCTCGATCTTGTCCGGATCAGAGATTGAGAGTCCGCGGAATAGAACTGTCTGACCGTCCGGGGTGACGAATTTGTTCCCCCGGACCTGTATGAGAGGCAGGGTCTTTGCTTTCGGATCGGGCTCCGGCCGCGAGGCAGGGTCGCCGAAGTACCAGGGTTTGGCTTCCTGAGCCATGAGGACCGGCGCTGTGAGCAGTGCGGTCAACACGAAAAGAATAAGGAGGAATCTTGTTTTCATATCGTGACAGTTATGAGGTTACTGCAATAATGCGGTTTCAACAAATTGAAGGTTATGAATTTAGTAAATCCGTTTGATTTATTGCCAACCCGGATATGTCAAAATCACCCTCCGTCTGTAACTGCACCTGTTTAAGAACAAATGCAGGCGCCTCTTGTTATCATTTAACAACCAGTAAGGAATGAACAATCTGAAGATCGCGTTTTTCGACGCCAAACCTTATGATACCGAATCGTTCAACGAGGTGAACCGCCATTTCGGTTTCACAATCAAGTATTTCAAGTTTCACCTGACGCCTGACAACGTAGTGCTCGCACAGGGATATGATGCCGTCGTCATCTTCGTGAATGACACAGTCGATGCAGCCATGATCAGTCAGCTCAGGGAATACGGTGTGAAGCTGATTGCCCTTCGCTCTGCGGGATTCAACAACGTCGATCTCAAGGCAGCCCTCGGCAATATCAGGGTGGCCAGGGTGCCTGCTTACTCGCCACACGCCATCGCCGAGCACACTGTGGCGCTGATGCTGACGCTGAACCGGAAGGTGCATCGGGCTTATTTCCGGACCCGCGACACCAATTTCGCCCTTAACGGGCTGCTGGGATTCGATATGAACGGCAAGACGGCCGGGGTGATCGGGACAGGCCGCATAGGCAGGGTGCTTGTGAAGATCCTGCGGGGATTCGGGATGGAGGTGCTGCTTACCGACAGCTATCCGGACACAGCGTTTGCCGCCGACACCGGAAGCAGTTACGTGAGCCTTGAGGAGCTTTACAGGAGGTCGGACATCATCTCGCTGAACTGTCCGCTGACGCGCGAAACGGAATTCATGATCAACTCCTCATCCATTGCGATGATGAAAAAGGGGGTGATGCTAATCAACACCGGCCGTGGCAAGCTGATCAGGACTGCCGACCTGATTGAAGGGCTCAAGAGCGGACAGGTTGGTTCGGCCGGCCTTGATGTATACGAAGAGGAGAGCCATTTTTTCTTCGAGGATCTCTCGGACAGGGTTCTGGCTGATGACGTTCTGGCGCGTCTGCTTACATTCAACAATGTGATAATCACATCGCACCAGGGGTTTTTCACCCGCGAGGCCATACATAATATCGCACAAACAACGCTACAAAACATTGACGACTTCTTTGCCGGGCGAAAGCTTGAGAATGAGGTCTGTTTCAATTGCGGGAACTGAGGTCGGAAGTCTGAAGGTCCCGACACCCTTCGGGCATCGGGATTTCGGTCCCGCCGGCGGCGGTTCCTCAATCTGAGGTCTGAGGGTCTGTTACTTCGTCAGGTCCTGCAGTCCGGATAACTGCACCGCCGCGCTTACGGGTTTTCTTCGGAGGGCTAACCACCATGGAAAAAGGGAGGCGCCGTAAGACGGACCTCCCTTTTCCGGGTTATTTGATCAGAATAATTACTTCACAGCAGCCTTATACAGTTCGGCAACCTTTTTCCAGTTGACCACGTTCCAGAAATTGGCAACGTATTCAGGTCTGCGGTTCTGGTACTTGAGATAGTATGCATGCTCCCACACGTCGAGGCCAAGAACAGGTTTCCCGCGTTTTGCCGCAACATCCATCAGAGGATTGTCCTGGTTTGGAGTCTGTGACACGAACAACTTCCCGTTGGCGTCAACTGCCAGCCATGCCCAACCGCTTCCGAACTGGGTTTTCGCTGCAGTCTCGAAATCAGCCTTGAATTTGTCAAATGAGCCGAAAGTCTCATCGATTGCCTTCAGCAGATCGCCTTCAGGCTGACCGCCGGTGTTGGGACCCATCACCTTCCAGAAGAGCATGTGATTGTAGTAACCGCCTCCGTTGTTGCGTATGGCAGGTGAGTAGATGCTGATTCTTGAGAAAATATCCTCAAGAGTCAGGTTATCAATTTTAGCCTCGCCGGCTGCCTTGACGAAGTTGTCAAAATAAGCCCTGTGATGCTTCGTGTAGTGAATCTCCATCGTCTGGGCGTCAATGTATGGCTCCAGCGCATTGTATGCATACGGGAGCTCCGGAAAATTATAATTCTGTGCCATAATTTTGTTGTTTACGGTTATTAATCCTAGTACAATTGTGAAAGTCAGAATAGCCTTCGTTTTCATTTTCTTGTTGTTTATTTGTTAAACAGATGATCAGCGAAATTGTTCAATGCTAAATTTTTCAAATATTGAATCGATTTAGTATTTTCGTCACCATTAAGAATAACTCATAATACATAAGACTATGAAATGGCAGGGGCGTCGCGGCAGCGACAATGTTGAAGACCGCAGGGGTATGAGTACCGGAACGAAGGTTGTCGGAGGCGGGATAGGCACGCTAGTAATTGTGTTGCTCGTTTACCTCCTCGGGGGAGATCCGTCGGGCATTCTGCAACAATCGGGCTCCACAGAAACGGCTGGTCCGGTGGAGGCCTCTGAAGAAGAGAACGCAATGGCTCAGTTTGTCTCGGTAGTGCTGGCTGACACTGAAGAGGTCTGGGGCAAGATATTCGCCCAGTCTGGAGCCACATACCGGCAGCCCACCCTGGTGCTGTTCAGGGATCAGGTCCAGTCGGCCTGTGGCTATGCCACCGCCGCCAGCGGACCGTTCTACTGCCCGGGTGATGAAAAGGTATACATCGACCTCAGTTTCTTTGATGATCTGCGTGCAAAATATGGTGTTTACGGTGACTTCGCCATAGCTTATGTCGTGGCGCACGAGATAGGGCATCATGTTCAGAACCAGATGGGGATCCTTGATGAAGTGCAGAACGAGCGTCAGCGCCTGAGCGAGGTCAGAGGCAACCAGCTTACTGTCAGGCTTGAGCTGCAGGCTGATTTTCTGGCAGGTGTATGGGCCCACTATGCAAGCAAGATGTTCAACTCCATTGAAGAGGGTGACATAGAGGAAGCACTTAATGCCGCGGCTTCCATCGGCGACGACGTGCTTCAGAAAAAATACCAGGGCAGGGTGGTACCTGATTCCTTCACTCACGGCACGGCAGCACAGCGCTCGAGCTGGCTCCGCAAGGGATGGGAGACGGGTGACCTGAACCAGGGCGATACCTTCTCAGGCGCAATCTAGACACCGGCGACAGGTACTTTTGCAGCTTCCGGGGATAATGCGTGCCACTCACTGCACCGGCCGACCTGCATTGCATTACCGGTCAGATGAGGGTTGATTATCACATGCAGATGTAATATCATTACCTGCCTGACGTTTTCTCTTTTAGACAGTTAAATAAATTTAGTGATGAAGAGGTTTTTGATCCTGCTGGTCCTTGTCTCTGCTGCTGCGGTAGTCAGGGGTGAGGAGCCGTTGTCTTCTGAAGGATTGCAGAAAAAATACCCAGCCAATGTAAACAAGAATCAAAGACCCAAATCACTTGCTGCCAGCTGGCCCAGATGGGCAGTGCACTCAAACCTCCTCGGGTTTGTGCAGTTCGGACCCGTTGTGACTGCTGAATATAACATTACCAGGCAATTAACCCTCAGTGCACATACCAGGTTTTCATCCGTCGGTGCGCTGACTCCTATCCTGCATCAGGCCGAGGCCGATAATGGTGGCAGGCCTGACAATTTTTCGGGTATTGCGTTTGGCGGCGGACCGCTATGGTTTTTCAAGTTCCGGAAAGATAAGGCATATGTCGGTCTCATCGGCGAATACGAGATGTCAGATGTGCTTTACCTTGAAGATTACGTGAATGAATGGAACCAGGATAACCGCAAGATCATTGCGATGGTTAATGCCGGTTACAGGTTCATGTTTGGTCAGAAGCTTATTCCCGCATCATCGCGAAAAGGTGATCTCTTCCTGAGGGATGGGCTGTTTCTGAATGCCGGGGTATATGTCGGAGCTGAGAGGAACCAGTATCGGTGGGCATATACTGACCCGGAGGCAGATGGCAGTGATACTTCGCCCCGTGAGGGGAAGGAAATAAAGCCTTTCGGAATGTTTGAACTATCCCTGGGGCTGGAATTCTGACAGTCAGATCATTCGTTTTTCATGCTGATGGGCTGGCCGGTGGCTTCGAGCACGTTCCACCACAGTTCGCCCTCAACGTCAATCTTTTTGCGTTTGGCCACCACGGGCGGGATTGGCATCAGGGTGAACTGGTTATTCCAGTAACCTACAACGAAGTCGGTCCGCCCGGCAAGGGCTCCATGGACGGCGTTTTGGGCCAGGAGGTTGCAGAATTTGCTGTCATTGGCGTTGGCAGGGGAGCTACGGATGATGTAACTCGGGTCAATATATTTCAGGGCATGCCGGAATCCGAGCGCCTTGAACTCTGATTTGATCTTGTCCCTCAGGAAGATGCCAATGTCCTGGTGAATAATATTGCCTGAGGCATCTTTCTGTGAGCCCTGTGCCGGGAAGAGGTCCTGTCCGGCTCCTTCGGCCACTACAATAACTGCATGATGCCGTTCGTCAAGTCTGTTTTTCAATTCCTTCAGGAATCCCTTTTCGCCGTACAGGTCAAAAGAGATTTCGGGTATCAGCACGAAGTTCACCTCCTGGACTGCCAGTGCGGCGTTGGCTGCTATGAAGCCCGAGTCGCGGCCCATAAGTTTTATCAGGGCTATGCCGTTGTAAGCGTCGTGGGCTTCGTTGTGTGCGTTACGGATGATGTCATGGGCTATGGAGAAAGCCGTCTCGAACCCGAACGATTTTTGAATAAGGTCGATGTCGTTGTCTATAGTTTTCGGAATGCCGGCCACTGCGATCTTGAGGTTTCTTTTGGTGATTTCCTCATAGATGGCGTGTGCGCCCCGGAGAGTGCCGTCGCCGCCGATGCAGAACAGCACGTTTATGTTGAGGATCTCGATTGTGTCAACCATTTTGCCCACATCCTGGTTACCGCGGGAAGTGCCGAGAAATGTTCCGCCTGAGAGGTGAATCTCGCTGACCATAGGTGCTGTCATCTCTATTACCTCGTGGTTATATTCCGAGATGAGGCCTTCATAACCGTACCTTATGCCGAGGATGCGTTTGATACCATACCGGTAGTAGAGCTGGTTGACGAGGCTGCGGATGACGTTGTTAAGGCCTGGGCAGAGGCCGCCGCAGGTTACTATTCCGACTTTCGTTTTTGCCGGTTCGAAGTATATCATCTCTTTGGGACCGGCCTTCTCGAATGATACAGGAATTTCGCCTGTTGAGCTGCAGTGTTCGTAGTTCTCCGATGAGACATCATAGATCACCCGTTCGTCGTCGCCGATGAATTTATATACCTGGCTTTCTGCACGCTGGCCTGTTTTAAGGGGTGAGATGACATTTCCCTTTCCGAGTGTTGAGACGATGAAGTCTTCGTATTTCATGGTTAAGCTTTTATTCCTGAGTTATTGCCAGGCCGTCATGTTCGGTTTACCGGCAAAGTCAAATATAGTTAATTTTTCAGGGTTAGGGCAGGGGGTGATGTTATCTGGCTATGTCGGGCGTCTTATCCATAAAAAAGCGTTGGA
>JADFDS010000025.1 GCA_018262715.1 Bacteroidota bacterium | reverse complement strand
AAAGCAAGAAAGTGCACAAACGGGGTCCAGACATGCTTTTTCCCGGTCCATTTTCTAAGTCTGCGAATCGCAAGATTTATCTCCTTGATCACGAACCTTGTTTCGGTTGCCAGAGATTCAAATTCAGGCTTATGAAAATCCTGCCGCAAAGCATTCATTATTTCCTTTTCATTCTTGACGATCAGCTTCCTGAGTTTTTTCAGAACTTCAAGCCTGTAACGGACATCCAGGGTTTTGCCTTCAGCAAAAAATCTCTTCTGGCCTTCCAGTATCTTATTTATTTCTTCTGATTCCATTCCTCTTCCAGGAGTTTTAGTTTTTGGGATATATCCTGAATGTGACAGTTGTTCTTTGGCTCGATCCTGTTCATTGCATATTCTGCTATTGCAGTGATGGTCAGGCTCGGATTTACTCCGATGTTTCCCTGAACGACAGATCCGTCAGTGATATAGAAATTGGGGTAATTGTGAACCCTGAAGCTGTTGTCGACCACCCCCGATTCAGCTGATTCCGACATCGGGCACCCTCCAAGTATGTGGGCGGTAGTTGGTCTGTTAAATAACACTTCAAGAAGGATGTTCTGGGGGATGCCTTTTACTTTATCCGCATACCGTAGCATTACTTCCTGCCCGACAGGAATATATGCAGGTACCTTCTTGTTACCGCTGTTATCAATAACCATTCTGCCGCCGAACGCAGTCTTCTTCCAGACCATCTTCATGGCATTATCCACCGTCTGCATAACAAGAAGTATAACAAGGTTGGAGGACCACCTGAAGTTCAGGACGGTTTTAAGGAATTGCACCGGATGCTTTAACGTATTAACTATGAGATTCCATGATCTTTTAAGCGAAGTTGCCGCCCCGTCCGCCGATAAACCAAAGAAAAATTTCATTGCATTTGAGTTATCGGGATACTTTACGATCTCGACGTGAGTATGAGGGTCAGGACTGAACACTGAAGTTATGGCAAGCCCGTTATTAAGTTTCCGGTCCGCCCCGGAGACAGCACACAGTGTCTCGGCATTTGTCCGGAGCTCATGACCAAGCTTTTCGGATAACAGAGGCAATGTACCGTACTTATATTTCTGCTTAAGTAACAGTTCAAGCGTTCCCAGTGTGCCTGCCGCAACCACAATACCTTTTGAGGTGAAGGTATTTGCTTTTGTCCCGAACAGGGAAGTAACTTTTCTGGTATGAACATGATACAGATCGTCCTGTATGATAATCTTTTCTGCCCTTGTTTCAGGAAGTATTTCAACACCAAGCTTTTCAGCGAACCAGAGGTAGTTTTTATCGAGAGTGTTTTTGGCGTTTTCCCTGCATCCGACCATGCATCCGCCGCACTCGGTGCATTTATTTCTCAGAGGTCCCAGTCCATTGAAATATGGATCAACCGGATCACTTTTTTCCCCGAGATTAACTCCGACATAGACAGTCTCAAAGGAACTCTGGGCATTCATTTCTTTTGCGACTTCCTCAAGAACTTTATCCTCGACGTTCAATTTTGGGTATTTCTGCCTTCCGAGCATGAAGGAAGCTTTATTGTAGAAAGGGCTGAGAATTTCTTTCCAGTTTCCGAAGCGGGACCATGCCGGATTCTGGAAGAATTCATCGGGAGGGACGTAAAGGGTATTTGCATAGACAAGACTTCCACCACCGACGCCGGTTCCGCTCAGTATGCTTGCCTTACTGTAGAAGGAGAGCTTTTGAAATCCGAAAAACCTTAAAGGGGGGAGCCACAGGTACCTTGGAAGGTTCCAGTTGGTACGAGGGAAATCATCTTTATCATAGCGTTTGCCCTGCTCAAGAACCAGTACCTTATAACCTTTTTCAGCAAGTCTCAGGCTGGCGACACTTCCTCCGAAACCTGATCCTATAACGATATAGTCATATATCATTATTAAAAATGGATTGGTTAAAAACAACAGAGCGCTAATATAGAAAGACCTGCAGAAAATCAGCAGGAAGCAGATGAAAAATCAAAGAGCGGGACCATCAGGAATCCCGTTAGACAAGAGTCAGACTGCAAAAACCAGAGGCCTCCTCAACATTCAGCCAGGTTTCTCACCACTTTGTGCCATGGCACTCAAAACAGGATACCCCTGTATTTCCCCCGCGTAAATCGTTTCCATGACAGGAGACACAATTTGTCAGAGGTTGATTGAGTCCGCTCTTATGCATATATCCACCCTGACTGACGGTATGATCTGCCGGAGGATTGTATTTTGGGTCATTAGTATTTTCACAGCCAACCAGAAGAGTGCCTATGACCAGTATCACAATCACTATCAATGATTTGTGGGTTTTCATTTTTCGAATTTTTAGTTGAACATTAAATTCAAGGACGGATGCGGATGTACTTCTGCACTATAGAACGTCCTATGAAAATTTTATTGTAAGCCGCACAGGGAAGTTATGAACCGTTCCATACTTCACTGGCAGGCATGTCAATAAGTTAAATTCTGGCACTTACAGCGTCAGTAGGCCTGCTTTCCGCACCGTTTTTATATTTAACTACAATGAAATAATAGTACATTTTTCCTTTTTCAGCAGTGTCATCGGTAAAGCTTTCGGCTTTGCCATCAAGGGTTTTCAGCAGGCTTTCCTTACCGTTTTCAGGAGCACGGTAAACAAGTACAGACTGGATATCACCCGCAACCGGAAGTGTCCATTTCAAAGTTATAACTTTTGAGGATGCGATTGCCGAAACCTCACCCGGAGGCAATGCACTGCCAGCTGGAACATAAATACTGTACGGCAGGCTGAAACTGCTCACATCAGTTGTGTCAGCAGCGATACACCTTACCCTGTAGACGTAATTTCTGCCGGGCATAACCTGCCTGTCCGTAAAGCTGTTTGACATGAAATTTACAGTTCCGAGAAGTTGCTCATTCCCGTATTCCTTACCCTGGCTCCTGGTACTGCGATATACCTCATAGGCTGTGACTGACGGATTTAAACCAGCCACATCACTCCAGACCAGCTTCACCGCATTCTCTTCGAGCAAGGCATTCAGCCTGTCAGGAACGGGCATCAGGCCACCGCTGAAGGAGATGCTGACGCGACTGCTCACAGGGCTTATATTGTAGGAAGTGTTGACAGATGCCACGGCATAGCTGTAAACAGCAGAACGGCTGGAAACAGGAAGAGTATCAGTATATGTCAGCAGACTGTCTGTGGAATGCAGCATTCTCTGCAGCTGTTGCAACTCGGAAGTATATCCGTCGGCGCGGTATACATAATATCCGTGGATATCATAACCCACTCTTCTGAACCTGAGTGTGACCACGTTGCCACTCCGGGTGGCTGTAAGGTCCTGCGGAGGGATAATATTTTCCTTATTCCCCCGGAGAATTACCGGGACCCGGGCGCTGGGCAGGCTGTTGCCTGTCCCGTTGTTCAGGACTGCATAATAGTAGTAAGTTATGGAAGGCTGAAGGTCTGAGCCATCAAAATACTCGTTCTGACCGGCCGGAAGTGAAACCACCCTCTTATAATTGTCATTGTATGAGGTGGAACGGTAAATCTCTATTGCATTTACAAAGGCTGCATGATCATAATCCCATTTCAGCAGATTGCCTCCCTTTTCAGGCTGTGGCGTTACGGTAAACTCCGTAACAATACCAATATCTGCGGGTTTTGTAATGAAATTCACATTCACCGGTTCAGACTGTTTCCCGAGATTGCCCAGTCCATCATAAGGAATGGCAACATAACTGTAGATCATGCCGGTTGTTACATTCCTGTCTCTGACGAGGGCTACCATCTTTCCTTTTTCCTGGGCAAACATTGTTTCGGCGGAAATCTCACTGAAGGCATTTTGCATATACGGACTTCGCTGCAGTTTAAGCCCTGCAGTGTTTCCAATATCTGAGAGTTCATAGCTTATCTCGATATAGCCCATATTGACCTTGTAACGCACAGGTATCGCCTCATCAGCAGATGGTTCCGGCGGGAATGACACGCTGATTTCCCTTCCCTGGGTTTTGCTTCGCGATCCGCTCAGGCGGCTGATACGGTATTTGTACGTTCCGGGAGTTTTAATTTCATTGTCAAACCATCCTGCTCCGGCAACATACTGCCATCTTGGATCTGTCGAGTGGATATAAAGTGAATCCAGTGTAGCGGAGGGGCTTTTAATCTTGTTCCAGACAAAGTCAGTCATTCCATCGCTTATTTCGGTAACGGCAGATACAACTTGCGGAAGTGACATCAGCCTTGCCCGGCAATCAGCGGCATTTTTCGGAGCCTGAATCTCGGCAACTGATATCCATTTTCCCTTCGCATCCTGTTTTTCGATAAGCCAGGAGAAATTCTTTGCCAGTTCTTTCCCACAGAATATGTAATTCCCGGTTGCATATGACTGGCTTTTATAGTTCTGTGCAACAGCAATTTGCATAAATACGAGCAATGCAAACGCGATAACTGTAATCCTTTTTGTCTTCATGGAATTTCGCCTTATTCTTTACAGCTGCTTAATTTATCTGTACCGCTTTCCAGCAGGAATCTGAACCCGCCTGAACCGCCTTCCGCCGAAGCGTTGACATCTATGCTCTTGGAGACCGTTTTTACTCCCAGGTCCTGGGAGATTTTGGCCGAGAATCCAAGATTTATTGATGTTTTAATGTATGTTGGATCTCCAAGCTGGAATTCAATTCTGCCATCACCTCCGACGCTGCCGCTTATGCTGGTACCGGTTATAGCTGAGAGTCCCGCCCCGGCGTGAAGGTATACATAACCGCCAAGGCCAACCTGCCAGCTTCCGCCGGTGACATTCACATACGTATTGCCCCCGATCAGCCCGAGCGCATCAACATATCCTTTGGCCAGGACATAATCAAAATCCTCCCTGGCTTTGAACAGTTCCCTGTTAAAGGCGAAATAAAATCCGGAGAGGCGCTCAGTGTTTTTCTTGTAGCACCAGTTGACAACCCTGTCATCAATATAAATATTGGTCAACTGCCACATCTCATCGGTAAGCTTGTGCGATCCTAGCATAAGCCCGGTATTATAGTTCCCGGCAAGAATCCCTATGGGAAGGAAGGCGTTGCATGCTCCGATTATATAAAATCCCTCAGCCCCGAAGCAGGAAGATATAGTACCCTTATGTATCACAACCGACCCCAATGTCAGTTCATAGTTAAAGCTCAGGGTTCCGATCAGCTCCTTGGTTTTGAAGTCGAATGTCTGGGTCATCGACCCGAACGGGGTATTTATGGCGCTGACAGACAGCTTGTCTGAACTGGCGGAGATATCTCCCAGGACTTCAAATGTAGTTTTGGTCGGGGCAATATCGTCCGTTTTGGATTTGTCATTGTTTGTCAGGTCACCGGTGAATTTACATGTGGTCCAGTCGTTTCCGGTAACTGACATGCCTCCCTCGGCAATTTTCAGGCTGTAACCCTTGGATGATGCCACAGGTGAAGTGATTGATTCATCCTCTTCGCTTGTCAGCTGGGTTACCCAGTCTTTCTGCATCTTCACTTCATAGTGCGGGGTTCCGGTTACACGGGCATAGAAAGTGGAGGGGATGGGATTAAATGTTTTTGACGGCTTTTCAATCACCTTCCCTGAAATCCTGATTTCATTCTTTTCTATCGCTATCGGCTTCAAACTCGAATAGAAATGAACGAAGCCTTTGGTTTCAAAATCCGTACTGACGTTTTCAAAATCAGGATTTGCTGTCGGGCTTTTCCAGATTGCATTCAGCAGAATATCACTTACACGCGGGGCTCCTACATTCAGCGTACCGCTGAGTTTCATGTAGTTCGGACCGTTATAAATGGACTGAGGAACGAAACTGGCGAGGGAATTGCCTTTAAGCCGGGCTTTTACACCGGATTGTTTCAGCTGAACAATCATCTCGTTGTTGCTCAGGATCTGCAGATAGTCAAAGTCAACCGGGTATGGGGTCACCAGGTCAGGATTTGTAAGTCCTGCCAAACCGGGCAGGGATGCCACCTTTTCAGTGCCGTTGCTTATCAGGTTGAAGTTCCAGTGCGGGTTCATATCAGATCCCACTTTCTGCTCGAAATTCAGATGAGCCTTCGTCTGGTCAACATCCTTCAGAGGGAATATGCCACCGGCAAGTGCAATTTTGTCAAACTGGAACTTATCAATCAGGAACATGTCATTACGCAGCACGAACCGGGTAAGCGGAATATCCACGATTTTGGTGCGGATCATCGCATTCTGGCTGACAATGCCTCCTTCCGAAGGGTCGAGTTTCCAGTCTTTAACCTCCAGAGTCCAATCCTCAAGTGCGAGCTTTATCGGCACGGTACCTGAAGCAGGGCTCACCTTATTCTGGTCAAGCACTATTCCCGGGATGTTCACCGTGAAGTTTTCGGGCTTCGCGTTTGCAATGCTGCAGGTCAGATCCACATCAAGGTGTATCTTGCCGTTATCGTCAATAAAACTGTTAAGCGGATTTGCGGTGGCCGGAAAATTCAGAAGTTTGAAAGCAATAGGGGCAGCGTTCCTGTCGCAAAGGTAATAAACAGGTTTCGGCTTACTCAGATAATCAATGTACCCGGTCTGGATCGCCTTCTGATACACTGACAGATTATCATAAGCTGGTTTCGATGCTTCAGTTTCAGATACTGCGCTTGTGACAAGCTCCACGATATTGCTAATTGCCGAATTCTGCTTTTTTGCCAGGAAGAATTCACTCTTGTCAAAATTCAGGTAGCTGCTGGGGTAATTGAAGGAATTGTCAACGATCTTCATTTTCCCGTCTATCTTCCCGAAATCATTGACCCTCTTAACCGTAAGCGGCTGGGTGTTGAAAATGTTCTGTGTGCCGGCTGACTGCAGGGCAATGTTGTAGCTGTCCAGATAGGAGAGCTTCAGCATTGTGACTCCTTTTATGACAACTTCATCGTCATTGGCTATTCCAACGACTGACCCATTCTTGCTTACAAGGTTGAAAACAACGTCTTCAATCCTGAGCAACTTGTTCACCTCGTTGAGCGAGAAATCGCTGATAGCCTCAGTCCAGTGTATAAGCCCCGTCACTTTCACCTGTTTCTGATTCACGGGAGTAAGACTTTCCACAGTGAGCGGAAAGCCGTAGATCTTATTGATTACAGCCTGGCTGTATGATTTCAGATTCAGGTCGGCAACTGCTTTTCCTCCTTTTATTGATGCAGGTTGCTTGTCGCCTGCTACTGTGAAGGTAGTGTCGAGTGTGGCACGGACAAATATTTCCTGGTTATCAACCGGGACACCGCGAAGGGTATATTTCCCCTGGCTGTCAGTGTAAGCCGCCACAAGGTTGGCATCCTGAGTGATCTTACCCTCAGGCTTGTTGAACCCCGGGCCGTTAAGATTTACGACAGGGTAGTCAGCAGATCCGGACTTCTGGCTGATATTCAGTGATGAAGCAACCTGTGTTGATGTATTTGAGACATCTATATAGACCTTTGCGTTTTTCACCGGTGTCCCGTCAAGCTTTACGAGGCCGCTGATTTCGCTTCCCTTTTCAAGTTGCACGGATTTTATCACGAAGTCCTTTGTTTCCTTACTGTTCACATTTACTGTCTTAGGGATATATCCGCTTCCGGCAGCGCCCCTTACTACGAAGGTGTAATTGTTCACAGAGACGTTTTCGAAGTTGAACCGGGCAATACCGCCTGCATCGGTGGTTCTGACTGAATCACCAAGCTGAATTGTTGCACCCGCAATGCTTTTCGGCGGACCCGCCTGGTCAAGTTTCTCGGTGACCGAGAACTGAATCCTGTGACGGCGGCGAAATACAAGAACGTCGTTCAGTTTCAGAAGGTCCTTGGCTGCGTCTGCATCCGTGAAAACGTATGATGAATTGAAATAGGCAACATCCTTTGGTATGATCTTCAATGTATCCTTTGCCATGTAGGGAGCCGGGATTTCAAAATATCCCGAACCATAGGTCTCAAAATATTTCCCGTCATTTACCTGTACATATGCCTGTACGGTTGCCAATGTGTTGTCCGGCAGCTTCTCATCAGGGCATCTCACGGTTCCTGTTACTGTATGGGCGGGTGAGAGGCCGATATCCTTTACGAACTGAACACCCTTCCTGATAAATGAATAGCCTGCTCCGGCCCCGGAGTCCCTGTATCCGTTCGCTCCGGCAAAGAAATATACCTTGGTCGGATTCTGACCGTCTGCAACATATTCGTCAAGCGCGGAGCCTCCGGAAGCAAGTATTTCGGCTTTGCCGTAATCATCCACCGGAACGGTTTTGAAATTGCTGTTTCCCGAGATGGATTGCTCTTTTGACAGCATTACCCGGGCACCATGATTTTTGGTCACAACCGAACCGGATTTCACATCACGGACAGTGATAAGTGCCCGGCTCACAAGAGGTTGCAATATTACATCCGCTTCCACGACCGGGATTTCCGGGTTTGCCCAGTTGGTCTCAGTGACCTGGGGGACCTGGGGTGATTCCCTGATTGTGGCCTGATATGTCAGGTTATTCTCAGCCACATAACTCGATGATTCAATGAAGTAATACGGGTACTGCGACTGAAGAAGGGCCGGGAGGGAAGAATAGTTGGACTGACTTGCAGAATTGTACACTGTAGGTCTGGCAGGCCAGAGTTGTTCAAATTTTTTGCTGAAAATGCCCCCGGCATCTATTTTGTCGGAAGTGGAGGCTGCATCCTGGGTGTTGTATTGAGGGTTCAGCAGCTCAGCATAAGTGTATTTCCCGTCTCCTTCGCCGTGAGGCAGGTTCTTCTTTTTGTCTGCCAGGTTCCGGAAAAGTGTAACCTGCATGCCCGAGAGCGAAATCTTTTCTTTATCCTCATTAAGGGTTTTGGGATAAACTTTCATTTCAAATTCCCTCACATAGTGGGTAATGTCAATCGGGGTCTGAATTTCCTCCAATGGCTGTACAGTGATTATTTCTGCTGAGGGGTAATAATATGATGCTGCATCGCCATCGATTATTATGCGAAACACTCTCTTGAATCCCTTGTACGGTTTTGTTTCGTATTCATCTTCAGCAGCATATGCAGGTATTGGACATGGATTGGTTGCAGGCAGGGAGTTGACTGACGGATTGGGTCCGTGAGCCGGAGCGTCCGGCTCCGGAAAAAACATCTCCCCGCCGGTTGTAATGCTTTTGTCTCCTTTTAACTTGCTGCCGTAGAGTTCAAATGAGTTTAGTCCCTCATCAAAGCTGACATTAAAGCCGGGATTTATTGATGACTGGCCACTCAGCGATGCATTGCCGGTCCCGAAACCGTTGCCGCCGGGCTTCAGTCCTGCAATAGAAGGACCTGAAGGGAATGCAAAGCTGCTCCCGTCATTCCATGGATTCGTCACATACTGGTCCATTCCCTGAAGGCCGGCGCCGAGTTCTTTTTTAAACTGATCGCCGATGCCCCCGCCGGGAGTTGTTTCCGGCACAGAGTGACTTGTCTTTGAATGAGTGACAGTCCCCGGGCCAAGGTCGCCTTTAAAGTCCAGGTTCACGGTTTCAATTACGAAATTTCCGTTCGCATCGGTAATGCCTGCTGCCATTGTGGCATACTGATCGGATAAGGAAAACCATTCATCAGTATCGCCACCTGAATTATCAGGGGAAAACGAATATGATTCGCTACCGCCCGGTAAACCTGGAATGTTATTGTACTGGCTCTTTGTGGCTCCTATTGATACATTGTTCTCGTCGACATAGTTTACAATCACCCTGAATCGGGTATTTGCAAGCGGGCTCTTCAATTTGCCCTTGTCAGATTTCCATGTGTAGAGCAATCTTCCGCGTATTACAGAGGTTGGAGGCCGGCATGAAACCACATCATAATCTGCGGAAACGGTCCGGTAATATGCATCGGGGTCACCTGTTTCAGGCAGGGCCAGGCTGAATTCCATCGGTTCAGCTATATAATCGTCCTCATCGAGGAAGTTTGTGGTGCTTGTCCCCGCAGTGATAATACTTTCAATGGCCGCTTCCAGAGTCATCTTTTCCGAAGCACTGATAGGTGTAGCAGGGTTAAACTTGTAAGCCGTTTTAGCTGCATCTGCATTTGTCTGGGTTGCATTGACGGCACCTGTTTTGACCGCGTCAGTCTTTACTGCTCCCGTTTTTACGGCCCCTGAAATGTTTATATTCTGATTCTGCTTACTGACCCAATTGTCAATGTCTTTAACCGCAATGATTTTATATTTTTCAGAATTGGATGCCAGCAAACGGTCGAAAACTGCGTAGGATTTGTCTCCCTGGATCTCAGTGATTCCTTTGGCTATAACCGTGATTTTCCCGTCGGTGAGCGGAGTTTTCATGTCAATATTTCCTTCCCAGGCCGGGATATGGGGTTTCTTGTTTTCCCTGTACAGGATTACCGGGATGCCGGGAGCAACAGCTACAATCTCTGATTCATAATAGCCAGCCTGCTGTGTATCATTCAGAGTATTTTCGACCCCCTGGGTCTTCATTTTTTCAAGGGCTTTCTGGGCTTCGGTTTTTTCCTTGTGCTGGACTGTGACATTGGTCCCGTCCTGGCTCACGAAATAGGAGGTAAACCGTTTTTGCACTTTCAGATTCAACCTGTAAGCATATGTTTTTGCAACAAGCTCTCCAAAATCAGCGAAGGAGCTTCGCCCTTCCGCCCATGTGAGGAATTCCCCTGAACCGGGTGTGCCGTTCTGGGAGGAGGGATCCTGGGATACTGTATGATCCTGATGGGTGACAATCTTCAGGTCAAATTCATCATCCACATAGTACTGGTTTCCGATCAGTAAACGGCAATAGATCGTGTCATTGACGATGTAGTTCACCGGTACTGGCAACTGTGAATTGATTTTGCCCTGGTCATCAGTTGTGAGTGCAACCGAAGCGACCTTTTTATAACTCCTGTTTTTAACTGTAATGACCGGCGCAGGATCCGTATTTCCCGGATAAATAGGGACGAGTGCTTCTGCAATCACATCGGTACCTGTCACAGGATACAGCTCCGGGAAACCCTTGAAACTGTATTTCAACACGGCCTGTATTGAAATGTCCTGCATCAGGGTACCTTCAAGTTCCCTGTATATAAAACCGGGGCTGGTGTAGGTTGCTATCTGGTTATTTGTCTTGCCAATTTGTCTGATTGAGGCAGTGTAAACATCCCCGTCGGTGAATCCTGCATCTTGCGCTGCCTCTTTGCTGATCTGAAGTTTATTAGTTATGGTTCCTCCGGAGTCTTTGTTAAAGGTCTTTGAGAAACTGAAGGATGCTGTACCCGGATTATTGCTTTTTGTCCTGGTAATGTCGAGCACATATTTTTCAATGCCCAGGCTTTGAATCATTTCCGAATCAGTCAGGGCCAGCGAATCCGGGGTGACAGACTTGACCCATCCCCAGTTAATAAGAAAATCCTGGTTCTCATTTACCACAAGAGTATCCGGTTTGTTTTGAGCCAGTTTGCGCGGGATAATGAAAGTGAACTCTGAATCTGCTCCGGCTGGTGTTTGAGATTGCTCTCCGGCTCTACAGGAAAATATGAACGGTTCACTGTTGCCCTTATTTCTGAAAGCAGTCATGTTTGACGGGTCAATGGCCGTAACCATGAAGGCATAGGTCTTCCCGGCGATAAGCTGCGGATTGGCAAATGAATAGAGGTATGTATTTGTGAAAACAGTTGTCTCAAAGAACACAGGATAACCTGCTGACTGTAACTTGTCCTGATAGTTGCCATCAGGAGGCGTCAGTTCGATTATTTTCAGTTTGTACTGGGTGTTGACCGGTGCACTTGGGGGGCGGGTCCAGATGAATGTTATGTTTTTTGCTTCGGTTTCGCTTAGCTGAGCCTTGTTTGCGGGAGTTATAATTATTGGCGCTTCCACCCAGGTGACATTGAATGAATTACTGCAGGCAGATACACTGGTAAGCGGTCGTGAGGAATCATAATCATAAATTGAGAAACAGATCCTGTAAGTGTTTTCAGGCAATCCCTGTTGCATAACCTGTTCACGGGTAATGCCGGTATATTCCAGGCTTTGGTCCGGAAATATCTGGAGTATATCACTGTAGGTGAGTGTGTATGGCATGAAAATAATGGCGCCTGTGGGTCCCTGGGTTCCTCTGATAACGATTGGTGCAGCCGGCTTGTAACCGGATTTTGTACGGATAATGACCGATTCATCGGCGCTCATAATCACCCCGTGAAAGAATACCGGGTATTCCAGCCTGTCAAAGCCGGTTGCCACCGGGGTGATGACGCTGTAAATCTTTCCGGGCGTCGCTATGTAATCAGAAAGTCTGTTTGAATATGGGGGCATCACATTAACAGTCTGCACAAACTGTGATCTGGCCGTTACGGAAAGAAGAAAACACAACAGGACGAACAATATTCGTCCTGAATTCCTAATCTTAGAAAGTGAAGGCATATCCTAGATCTCCTCTTATTTCGTTATACGACGGTACGACTGAACTGTCAGCGAATGAATTTTTTATCAGATTCAAATTGAGTGTAACCGAATGCCTGGGAAGGAAACGGTAGTTTGAATTCAGTGAAGTGTTGAATATGATTCCGCTGTCTCCGTTCAGTTTGTTAATCATATATGCATTATTCCAGTTCAGGGTGAGCTTATCCTTAAGCAGTGATGATGAAATACCCAGAGTACCACCTGCCAACTGGTTTGTATAGTTCTGATTGACCATTTTTGTATAGTTTGCTCCAAGGCTCACATTTATTTTTTGTTTGACAATGCCCAGGGAGTACATCAGCATGGCGACCTTCGTATCTGTATCTGTCATGTCTGAAGTCTGGCTGTTTTTGTCATTCAATATCATCCAGTTCAAATTGAGCATCACCAGGTGTGCGAAACTTTGGCTGGCTTTCATAAAGCGCGGGGAAAGCAGGAGACTGTGATTCACCTGGAAGACCATCAGGGAATTGTCAACTATATTTTTAACTGCCTTCTGATTGGTTGAATAATTATTGTAAGACAGGTCAACCGCCCAGTTGTCATCAATTGCATAATTGCCTGACAGGGAACCTATCATCCTTCTTGATGTGCTGTTTTTTGAGCCATCGAGGTTATCACGCTGCATCCCTATGGAACCCCTTGCCCTGAATTTGCTTTCAAGGAGGGAAACCGATTGGTTGAATGTGATAAGTTCCAGATCGTTATTGAAGAAATAGCTTCCCATTGACTGAAATCCCGGGTCAATCCGGCGGTATTCAAAACCCGAGCTTACATTCTTTGAAAAATTGTAGGTGAGGCTTGTCTTAATGGCAGAAAACCGCTGACTTGTCGGGTTTATGCTGATCAGGTTACTTGCAAGCATCATCAGCCTGTCATTGATTGTATCCGAGGTGCCCAGTGAAGAGTTCGAGGTCAGGAAGCTGAGGGAGCCGTCAACATTCAATATCAGTTTTGAAGTGAGACTTATCCGGGAAGTCAATCCCAGGGCCATGTTCTGTGCGGGAACGGGAAACTCAGGATCATCGGAGGGAATGAAATTCTTTTTATTGTCCCCGATACGCAGCATTGATATGTCGACGAATGTTTTCTCAGTTCCGTATCCGATTTTCCCGGCCCAGCCGAGACGTGTGAGTTTGGGAATGGAGTCAGCCATCAGCAGGTCATACTGTGAGGTCTCGTTGAACTTTCCGTAAACAGCTGCCAGCCTGAATTTTCCAGGTCTGGCTTCCAGCCCGGCGCCAAGAAATGTATGACCGTTGAGCGTGAACTCGGAAAACGACACATTCCTGTAACCCAGGTGCAAAGTCAGCCACCTGTAAGTCGGGCTTATACCGAACTGGTTGAAAGGCTGTCTGAAGCCTGCCTTCTCATTGCTGTACCATGTGAATGAGAATGGCATGCTTATGCCATAAACAGTGAGGGTTGCATTGGCGTTCACCCCCAAAGCAAAGGGTGTCTGCCTGTCGGGAATCCCGGATGCATTGTAGAAGGAGGTGTTCAGCCCGAGGCTTCCGTTAACGGTAAAGGGCTTTGTGTTTTTCAGGTCGGATAAGGACTGCGCGTGTAAAGCCACCGTAGTTATCAGAAAGAGAATTATGCATAAGGTTTTACTTATGGTTCTCTTCGGTGCATTACTAAGTTGGTTCATTTGTATGAGGGGAAATTTTTGAGCAATCTGACAGGCGGGGAATATTACCCGGGCATATTAAAGCGGGGAAGCTTTTATATCTGTATTGATTATCGTTTTCATAATCAAAGTATCAGTAAGGCGTTTATCCGGAGTATTTTATGAATAAACTCACTCTAAGGTAACTAAATTGTTAAAGTGCACAGATTAATCGCACGAAATGAATAGGGGAGATGATCTGAGGCGTCATCCGGTATCTCCTGACAGATATGCACTCAGATGTTGGATGTTTCGTTCAGATATATTTTAAATAATGCTCAAGAAAAACATCATATAGTCTGATTACATCATTGTCCTTTAAAATGAGTTGTTTATCAAGCAAGGAGTTTATTGCTCTGTGCATACTGCTCGGGCCTTTTATTTTTGATGCTTGCTGAAATTCTGCAGAATTTGGATTTGAGACTGTGCCGGATTTTGCAATTGCCTTTAAGACAGAGAATTGTTGTTTCGTGATCAACTCCGGAAGCTCGCTATAAAAGACACTCTTTTCAAAAATGAAGTCACGATACAATAATTCAAATTCTTTTATTGATTTTGGGGGTGTTTCAAGGCCGTATAAAAAGTTTGCAATGGCTTGAACGTAGTACGTATGCAGGTGAGATATGGAAAGTATATATTCAATTATTTCATGACTGACGTCTATATTAGCTTTCCTGAAATGCTTCAAGATGAAATCAAAATATGCTTTTTTATCAATTTTATCTATTGAGACCATTCTTGTCGATTGGTAAAATGGCATATTGTATTTTGTGAATATTTCATTCAGCAGATGGTGTTCGCTTCCACTGTAAATAAAGACTATGTTATGACTTTGTTGGGAAAGTGAGCGTAGTTTGCCTTCAAACGGAGACTGGTTATCGTATTTTTTTATTTCCTGAAATTCATCGATGGCAAGTACAATGGGTTTATTGATCTGATTTAGGAAATTGTATATCTCTTCCAGGTTGCTGAAAACATGTTTTCTATCAGTGTAAATCAGGTCTATTGAAGGCAGCCCATCCACACCAATGCTGAATGAAGCTCCAATTGATTTCAGGAAGGTCGCCATCTTAGCCGAAAACTTCTGCTTTGAAAAGACCTTGCTTTTAATAATTCCATTCGCAAGTTCCCTGGTGAAATCTTCAATATTGCTTGTTCCCCATATATCAGTATAAATACAAACAAATTCCTTCTCCAGTTTTCTGAATACATGATTTATCAAAGCAGATTTTCCCAATCGCCTGTAACCATGCAATGTAATATCCTGGTTGTTTCTTATTGCAGCAATCAGGTTTGAACTTTCTTCAATTCTATTACAGAAATATTGAGGATTCTTATATCCTTTAATAAGAAATGGGTTCATTATCTTTGTTTTTCCAAAGGTAATCATTTGTTTTTGGCTTCGCAATATGTGAAACGCAATATGTGAAACGCAACATGTGAAAAGTTTGTTATGCATCTTTCGCATTAATAATGCATGAAAGGGAGGTTGTTAAGTGAAATAGTTCAGAAAACCTTGAATACTCATCGGTCTGCCTCTGGTACAACCGTGGATCATTCAAATTCATAACCCTGTTTGAAAGAATTTTCCGGCATAACAGAAACCGGATCGCTTTCTATCTGTCATTTTTTTTAAATTTGTCTGGAGAAATCCCGCGAAAGGAGCTTATTCCTGATGCAAAAGCCGGTTCCAAAGCCAACCTCACACCGGTGCAAATAATAAGCTTTCTGTTCGGGATGGTTTGATTATCTGTTTAGTACAGATTTATTTATTATTGTTACCGGTGGAATATGATGAAGGCAACCGGTTTATGCACTCAGAATGAATTATTGTGTTCTTAAAATACTTTACCTATGAAAACCAGGCACCACAAACTGTCAGTTTTACTGCTGTTATCAATCCTGATCACGGCTTTTATCCCGG
>JADFDS010000024.1 GCA_018262715.1 Bacteroidota bacterium | reverse complement strand
CAATAGCGCCTGCGCCGGCAAAAAGGGCAAAATAGACAAGGAGGGCAATCAGCAGGTTGAACCAGAATGCAGTGTAATAATCAGCTTCATGATACTCTCTTTTCTGTATCAGGGCCATCGAGAACCCGCTCTGCATCAGGGTTTGCCCTATGGCAATAAAGATGACTATCATGCCCATAAGGCCATAATCATCAGGAGAAAGGGTCCTGGCAATTACAATGGTGAATGCAAATTTGACCAGGTAAACCCCAAAATAATCAAGAAAAGACCAGAAGATCCCTTTCGCGGTTTTACGCCTCAAGCCTCCTGTACTCCCTGTCATTAATCCTGTATAGGTTTTGTTCCGGATATCAGTTTTGCCGGCACTCCGCCGACAAATGCATCCGGCTCAACATCCTTGTTTACAAGCGAACAGGCACCAACGCGGGCATTCTCACCAATGGTGACTCCTGGTGAGACTATCACCCCTGAATAGCAGATGGAATTGCGCTTCAGCGTCACCGGCCCCCTGTTCTCGGGACAGGGCGGTATAAGCGTGGTGGTCTGGTGGGTCCATACCTGGCAGAAACCGCCTATCCCCGCATACTCCTCAAAAACTATTGGTTCAGACAGATCCATGATTGCTTTGTAGCCTACGAACGAACCCTCCTTAAGAATCATGTTCTTAAACGGTTTCAACGGGTCGGGCCGCTGAATGATCATACCTCTCTCAATCCTGGTAGTATCCGAGATGGTTGCCCCGTACTTCCTCAGATACTTTACAATGTACCTGAAAGGCATCTTTTCAATGACCCGGGCAAGCCCGTAAGGGCCGTGAAGCCAGTAACCGTAACTGCACCTGAGGTTCCAGCCGAGATCCTCCAGTGACCAGCAAATTCTCCTGAACATATCCTGCTAGTATTTAAATACTTTTTGAACCGCCCTGACAACAGCCTCGCGTTCATCCTGTGAAAGTGAGGGATAGAGTGGCAGCCTCAGAAAGCGACTGAAGAATTTCATAGATCCCGGCATCTCATCGTCTGTTGCCAGCCCCTGATAGAACCTGTTCGTGTGAAGGGGAGAATAGTGCACATTGGCCATCACCCCTTCATCCCTCAGGGCATCCATCACCCAGTATCTCTCCTGCGGGGGCACCAGTATCCCGAAAATATGCCAGTTTGTGACTGATCCTTCTGTCATACGCAAAAACTCAATCCCGCTGATGCTGCCCAGATTTTCAATGTAATACTCCGCAATAGCCTTCCGCAATCCGTTCATCTTGTCAATCTTCTTCATCTGCGACACGCCCAGGGCGCCCAGTATGTTGGACTGAACATAGGAATTCCCGGTATCGACATATTCATAGAATCCCCTTGTACGGTTTTCGGTAATAAACGTGTGCTTGTCTGTTCCCTTCTCGCGAAGCACCCTGATACGGGCAGCGATATTGTCATCATCGGTGACCACAGCTCCACCCTCACCGGTTGTGAGATTCTTTGTGCCGTGAAAGCTGAAAGTAGATACGTCGGCAAGCGTGCCCGTCCTGCGTCCCTTATAAAGGGAACCAAGCGACTGCGCCGTATCATGAACGACATAAAGCCCGTGCCTCCGTGCAATCTCATTGATCGCATCCATGTCAGCCGGTATGCCTGCATAGTCGACAGGTGCAATTGCCACAGTTCTGCCGGTAATGTATCCCTCCAGTTTCGTAACATCAATGCTGCCATTATCGGCATGCACATCAGCCAGTACAATTTTCAGGTTATTGTATACTGCTCCCAGGGCGGTCGAAGTATATGTAAAATCAGGCACTATCACTTCTGATCCGGCTGGAAAATTCTTCACCCTGAAGGCCAGTTCCAGGGCAGCCGTGGCAGAGTTGACAAACAGCACATGCTTTACGCCCAGGTAACCGGCCAGCATTTCTTCAAACCTGCGGCACTCGGGACCGTCACCAGAAACGAACGTTGACCTCACAGCCCGGTCCACAGCAGCAAAATCATCCTCATCCAGATATGGCTTATGTATAAGGACAGGATTCCCGGTAACAGGTTTCCCGCCGTTTATGGCCAGTAATTTGTTTTGCCTGTCCATCATCAGATAGTTCTGTAGTGCGAATAATATTCGTAAAAACCGTATATCCTGATCAGCTCTTCTATACCGTATTCAACAGTCCGTGAAGGCACATAACCAAGTTTCTCTATCTTATTGAAATTCACTATAAAATGCCGGAGATCCTTGTCTTTTACCTCTGAGTTGACGATTGAAAAATCTACCTGTCTCCTAATTTTTTCTGCTATCTCCTCCTTGGAGAAATTCATGCTGTTCCCCCCGGCATTGAAAACCCCGCCCCGCATTCTGTCAAAGTTATTCATGGTGAAGATGTAACAGTCTGCTGCATCTTCGACATGAATGAAAGTCCGCTTTGCAAAACTGTCGAAGAGCACTATCACTCTCTCCTTGACTGCCTTGTAAACGAAATCATTGATCATCAGGTCCATTCTCATCCGTGTACTGAACCCGAAGACAGTGGCGAACCTTAGGGAGACAACGTTATCCTTTTCGTGCAGAATCCTCTCGGCGGCCAGTTTGGTCTGAGCATAATTACTAACCGGGTCAACTGCAGTATCCTCATCGCAAGGCATCCCTGACTTACCGTAAAGTGATGTTGTCGATGCGTTTATCAGCATCTGGCCGGGTGATAGATCCTTTGCAATCTGGCGGGTGGCCTCGACGTTTATCAGCTGCGCCGAATGGGGATTTGAAGCACATGCCGGAAACCCGCTTATGCCCGCCAGGTGGAAAATCACATCGTAGCTTCCTATATCCGGTATGCCGTTACGTATGTCATGCTTCATAATGGCCAGCTTCCTGTTGGATGCCAGGTGCATCACCGGCTCATAGCCGTACATGAAATTATCGAGCAGGGTTACATCATACCCCTGCTCAAGCAGCTTCCTGGTAAGCACCGTACCTTTGTAACCGGCACCACCGGTAACCAAAATTCTCATAGTTCCTCCTGTTATACTGTTAATTGTTTATTCATTATCCCCTTGCTTCCTCCGGTCCCACGCAGTGCCACTGCAATATAAAGGTAACAGACAAACAGCCCTGTCAGGAGCATGTCAGCCGGATACCTGAAGCGGTTGGCATCGCCAAGTACGTTGGCATACCAGTTCACTACCGGGAAATACCATATGAGCCCGTAGATCATGAGCCACCGCAATCCCGCCCTGATCCTTTCCCGGCGCAGAAGCAGATATACGGTGTGGATCAGTGAAACAAGGTATACAAGTAATGCGACTGCAATGAACAGCACCTTGTACGCTTTGAGCAGGGGAGAGGGCAACTTGTTCAGGTTCAGCCTATCTTCGCCGGCGAGGGTGGGTGATATATGCTTGAAGGTGTAAAGCAGGGAATAGATCCTGAACCGGCTGATCTCACTCTTATGCTGTGCGGCAATCTGGCCGTAAAAAGGCTTCAGTTTCTCGTTGAGCAATCGCAGGCCTTCCTGGTTTTTTGCCAGTCCGTAATACCTGAGCAACTCCTCCTCAGAGTCCCGGTACATCAGGTAACCGCTGACCGAAGGCCTGAAACTGTCATTCATCCTTCTGATGAAGTCATTCTCCAGAAGTGAGCTCTGCCTGTTTACCCGGCTTCTTTCCTTATCAAGCAGCTCACCTCTTGTCTGCAAGAATATGTCAAGTACAGGCTGATATTCACTGCTTATCGTGTCCGACGGACTGATTGTGGCCGGTACAGCCCACCTTGCTCCCAAATGATGCCGGGGGACCAGTTCATACCGGCCATTTTCCAGGTAATTGCGAAATGCCCACCCGTTCAGTACGAGACATAATCCGGCCAAAAACAGTGACATGTCTGTAGCTGCTTTACGGATACCACAGCGGTGCTCCCCGAATATGAAAAAAATCGTCAGCAACACCAGGATAACAACAGGGAAACCCATCATATTGAATCTTGCCAGAATCAGCAATCCGGTGACCAGCCCGGCAGTGATAATTGCCGTCCTCCCGGCGCCTTTCACATAATTAAGCAATAACCAGACTGACAGCGTGAAGAGGAACAGGGCAAGGGTCTCTGAAAGGATCATATATCCGAAAAAGACGGTGGCCAGGTTAACCATTCCGGCAAAAGCTGCAATAAAAGCTGCGGTGTCACGGCCGGTGAGCATCAGCACTATCCTGTATACGAGCAGCGATGAAAGAAAGACAAGACCGTACTGAAACAGAACAAGCGGTATTGTATAGTGTGCTTCGCCAAACAGTAAAATGAACAGGCCCATTAACAATGAGTAGAGAGGAGATCTGTGACTCAGGTCATTTTCTGTTGCCCCGGGAAGATGAAAAATCTGACGGGCCAGGTCAAGGTAGGCAGGATAATCTCCCTGTCCCTCAAAGGTTATCGGACGGAAAATAATGGCATAAAAGAGGCAGAGCGCCCCGCCGGCAAATATAAAAACTCTAAATAGTGTTCTGTCCCTTTCCCTCCACATTCTTCTTCCTGATAATATAGCCCGGACGCCCTTTTACCTCCTCGTAAATCCTCCATATATACTCTGCAATGATTCCCAGTGAAAAGAGCGTTATCCCCGAGAAAAAAGAGATTATGACTACCGTCGACGTCCACCCCGGGAGCATCTCTCCCCAGAAGTCAGGATTGCCGAACAGTGCAATATACCCGTAGAAAATGATCATGCAGAATGCTAGGAATGCAAAGATGAAGCCCAACCAAGTGATAATCCTTATCGGCCAGGTGGATCCGGAGAAGAAAATGTCCTTGAAAAACCTCATCTTCTTCTTAAGTGTCCAGCGTGACCTGACATTCGTTCCCCTGATCCTGTCATAGGGTACAAAACATGGACTGAATCCGAGTCTCAGCACTTCGGGAATGATCGCGGTATTTATAGGATGAATCCGGTCATTCAGCAGGTCAATCAGCTCACGGTCAATCAGGAATGCATCAGCCCCTCCCCTCGGGAACCGTACCTCTGACATGAGGTTGATGATACGGTAAAAGGTACGTGCGGCAAGGTTGTTGACAAATCCGTCATCCCTTCCGGTACGGTAAGGTACAATAACCTTTTCACCGGCTTTCCAGAGCCTGTACATTTCAACCAGTTTCAGGTACGGCAACTGTTCATCATCAGGAATGAATGTTGCACAATCTCCGGTGCAAACACTGAGACCGGCAAAAACGGCATAGTTTGACCCAAAATTCCGGCTCAGCTTAAACGCTTTCACATTATCATGCTTCTTCTCAAGCTCAAGCGCCATATTGTATGATTCGTCCTCAGAACCGTCATCAATGACAATGAATTCGAAAGGAATGCTATTCTCTTTCATCAGGCTGCTTACCTTCGTGAAAGAGATGCCTGTCCTCTCCTTGCTGTAGTATGATAAAAGTATGATACTGAGCATTTTATCTGAAATTATTGATTGCCTCTGCCACCCTTTCAGACTCTTCATCTTCCATTACCTGACTGACAGGAAGGCTCAGCACCTCACTGTGAATCTGCTCAGTCAACGGAAATACCAATCCGTTCCATTCCCGGTACGCCAGCTGTTTGTGAGGAGGAATGGGGTAATGAATCAGGGTCTGAATCCCGTTTTCAGTCAGGTAGCGCTGTAACCTGTCCCGCTCAGGGTGACGGATAACGAACAGATGGTACACGTGACTGAGATTCTTTTCAATATTGTCCGCGTCATATGCACAGGGCAGTATAATCCCCGGAGTTTTAATATGGTTATGATAATACATCGCTATCTGACGGCGGCGCCGGTTATCCTCATCAAGACGGGGCAGTTTAATACGCAGAGCTGTTGCCTGGATCTCATCAAGACGGGAGTTAAGTCCCTGGTAATCATTTACATATTTTTTTGTTGATCCGTAATTAGCCAGAGCCCTGACCACTCGTGCAAGTTCGTCATCATTTGTTGTAACTGCGCCGCCGTCACCCAGTGCACCCAGGTTCTTTCCAGGATAAAAACTGTTGCCCGCAGCATCTCCCAGTGACCCGGTCCTCCTTCCGTCAGGACTTTCATTCCCCGCCACTCCGGGTTTGTCACACCAGATTGCTCCGGCAGCCTGGGCATTGTCTTCCACGATCCTCAGCCTGTGCTTCGCGGCCAACCGCTCCAGTCCCTCAGACCAGCATGCTTTTCCATACAGGTGGACGACCATTATCGCTTTGGTGCGAGGGGTTATATGCTTCTCGACAAGCGAAAGGTCCAGGTTGTACGTAGTCATGTCAGGTTCTGCCAACACCGGCTTAAGGCGGTTATCCGTGATGGCAAGGATCGATGCTATATAGGTGTTGGCCGGCACAATTACCTCATCACCTTCCTTCATCTCTCCCGTCTCTATCCAGGCCTTGAAGATAAGCCGGAGAGCGTCAAGGCCGTTGGCAACACCTATGCAATGCTTTACCCCGATGTATGACGCATACTCCTTTTCAAATGCTGACACCTCTTCGCCAAGAAGGTACCAGCCGCTGTTGACCACCCGGCTGATTGCGGCCGACAATTGCGGCTCAAAGCTTCCGGTTATCTTCTGAATATCAAGAAATTTTATCACTTATTCGAGTATGAGTAAACGTGAGTTACAAATCCAAGCAGGAACCCGGCTTTTTCCCAGGTACGAATGGCCGGCCTGTTTGAGGCCTGGGTAATTGTAGTAAGTATATCGGTATTTTTCATTTTAAGCTCCCGTATGATCCCCCCGAGGAGATGGAACATCCATCCCCGGTGCTCACTGTTGTCAACAGCCGCCAGCACCAGTTTGGCAATATTCAGATCCATGATTCTTTCAGGATTGCCGGCAGCAAGAAAACCAAAAGGCTTTACACCCGGGAGGTCTGGAACTGCAACCATATCAGCAAATCCCCTTACAGATTGTTCTGCAAACGTGCCAAGATAACTGTCTGCCTCCTCCTCTGTAAATGCCGGGTCAGCATGAACCCTGTCAAACCTGTTGCGCATCCGCATAGCCACATCACGCAATACCGGTATGTCATCCGCCACCGCCATGCGAACCGGTAAAAGCGGAGATTGTGCAGATTCAAACCCGGTAAAATAATAGTTTAACCTCGTCTCCACCAGCCTGAATCCGGTACCAGCCAGGCCCCGGAGCAACAGGAGATCCTCACAGGGAACTGTCATGGACACATAATCACCAGGGCTGGTAAATCTGCCCAGAAACCTGTTGACGGCAACTGCAACAGCGTCAGCATCTTCATGGTCAGATATTATCAGCTCTATCCTTACCACCCTCCTTCTGAAGTAATCAGAATCCCATGGGAGGTCCCTCCACACAAACCAGGTAGTTTTGCCAGCCCGGAATTCAGCTGAAAGAGATGATCTGCCCGATGCAACGGAGCCGATAAGAGGCTCTGTGAAAGTTTCCCTGCTCAGTCGCTCATGGCTGATTGTCCGTAGAAAGCTGTACGGTGAATAATAAGAGAGATCACGGGCCCTGGAAAGAAGAAGCCCGTTAAACTCATTAAGTCTCTTTTCCGGGCTGAATGAATCTGAGGTATTCATCATAGCTCTTTATATAGTCTCCGTCATCATAAGGATGGGATGTAAGGACAAGGCATATTGCCCCGGCCGAGAAGTTGAACTCATGAGCCCAGATGCCGGGAGGCACATGCAATCCGTAGAAAGGCCTGTTAAGATAAAATGTTTTCTTTTCTGTACCGTCATCAGCCTCAACTTCGAAGCTTCCGCTGGCGGCAATAATAAACTGGTGACACTCCCTGTGGGCATGAGCACCCCTGGCTTCACCGGCCGGGATATCATAAATCCAGAAAACCCTGTCGACCTTGAAAGGCACCTCGTTGATGCCGTCAGCAATTGACATGTTTCCCGCCTTGAAATGCACCTTCGGGAGCTCAATAATGCTGCAATCGATTACCTGTGATCTCTTCATCTTGATGCCTCCCGAACGAAAATATCAAAGTCCCTTATGTAATCATCAAGGTCGAAGTGAGTTGATGAAAGAACAATGGCCAGGGAGTTGGTGGAGAAGTTCTCCATCTTACGCCAGACCATATTCGGCACATACACTGCATCATACGACCTGTTAAGAGAAAACCGGTATTCCCGTTTACCGTCATGCAGTACAACATCAAAACTGCCCGAAAGGGCTGCAATCATCTCCTGGTTCTTTCTGAAAGCATGACTGCCCCTGAATTCACCTCCGGGGACATCATATATCCAGTAAACCCTGTTTATTATGAACGGGAGATGCCTTTTCTCCTCGACAAAAGTGAGATTACCCCTGTCATCGAGAATTTTTGGTAAATAGATCAGTCTGGGTTCAGCCATATCTGTATAGTAATGCTTGCCCGGTGAAGGAGCAAACTTGAAGTTACTTTAATCCTCCGGTCCGTCAGTCACACAATATTAGTGCCTAACATACTGTATATATGACCCTTAGGTCAGAAATAGCCAAAGTATTTGTGCGAATAAGCACAAATATAGGAAAGAACGATTCATTTGCCTGTTAACAGCTTCAGAGGTTATCAACATACCACTCTACAGCACGTTTCAATCCTTCACTGAAGAGGACCTGCGGGTTGTAACCGAGCAGCCTTACTGCCTTACCAATACTGGCCATGCTGTGGGGGATGTCCCCGGCACGGTTGGGTCCGTGCAACGGATTCACCGTGGCAATTTTCGGATCCTTATCTGCAAGATAGCTCCTTAGCATCGATGTCATCTCATTGAGATTCACAGAGTCACCGCAGGCCACATTGTATGCCTGGTTCAGGGCGGCAGGATTCTCAACGGTGGCTGCCAGGTTGTTGGCCATCACCACGTTGTCTATGTAGGTGAAGTCGCGCGAGTTGCTGCCGTCGCCGTTAATGACGGGAGAATTATACTTCATAAATGCCATCGTGAACTTCGGGATGACTGCTGCATAGGGACCATTGGGATCCTGCCTGCGGCCGAAGACGTTGAAGTATCGCAGTCCGATTGTCTCCATTCCATACAGGTTTCCGAATACCCGGGCATACTCTTCATTTACCAGCTTGGTGATGGCATAGGGAGAAAGCACCTTCCCGGTGCGTTCTTCTACCTTTGGCAGTTCGGGTGAGTCGCCGTAAACCGATGAGCTGGAGGCATATACGAAGCGCTTTATTCCCGCATCGCGGGTGGCAATCAGCATGTTCAGGAAGCCGTTGATGTTGACCGCGTTTGTGGTTGCCGGATCGGCGATGCTCCTGGGCACGCTGCCGAGGGCAGCCTGGTGCAGCACTACGTCAACCCCCTTCACAGCCTTATGGCATGTCTCGGGGTCACGGATATCGCCCTCAATCAGTTTGAACCCGGGATTGCCCTTGAGGTCCTTTATGTTTTCCCTTTTTCCTGTGGCGAAATTGTCGAGGCAGACCACCTGATTGCCCCTCTCCAGCAGGTCATGACAGATTGAAGATCCGATAAACCCGGCCCCGCCGGTCACCAGTACCCTTTTTCCAGTTAACAGATTCATTATCTAAATTTTCACAAATGTATTAAACTTAAGGCAATAGGCAGTAAGCAAGGGGCAAGAGTGACTTACCTGGGCTTCTGCAATGAAAAAACGGAGTTCGTCATGAAATTATTGGCCGTAGGCCATAAAGCATTGCAAAACACCATCCTCACAACCACCTCTCCCGCCCCCGGGTCTTCCCCGTTGCTGGCCGATAACCAGGCAAAGTATCTTTATACTGTCCTTCTCAGAATAGGTGACTTATAAAATAACCAGGAAATACTTAATGATATGAACAGGGCAAATGTAAATTTTACCGGAATTCCGATAAATATATTATCAAACATATGAATATCATAAGTTTTCAATAAATAGGCTAAAAGATGCAGAACACCGGCATGTATCAGATAAATTCCAAATGTCAGATGCGAAATCTTCGAAAATATGTTTCATTCAGACTAAACCGCCTGAACCAACTGAAGAAGGAGAGAGATCCCAGAGCCACAAGTGGTGACAGAGGACCGTAAAAGTAAAGGTTATTGTGTTGACTGGCTGTATAATACGATAAGACTGAGATTAAAGCAGCTGAAATAATGTAGAACAGAACCAGAGCCGATGAGGAGATTCTTGCTTTACAATCCCTGATCAGATAACCAAATAAAAAGTACCCGAGATAGTCAGTAAACCAAAGAAGAAACATCAGGTTATTCTCCAGCACCAGATTATAAATATTGTGAACGATCCCAAATATCAGGAATACAATTGCGGTGACCCACAGGGACTGACGTGACACTTTCGGAATGACAAGATTGATCAGTGGTGTTACAAAGTACAGACCAATCAACATGTACAAATACCACATATGATAAAAAGGCTGACCCAGGATGACGGACTTCAATAAGGTATCCGCGTCAGGATCGACACCGGCAAACAGACGAAGCACAACCAGGTAAACGAGGTAAATAATAGTCCAGAAAATAAGTGGTATAAGAATTTTAGATGCCCTTTTTCTATATGAATCCCGGAAAGTTTCCGTCCTGCCCAGAAGAAACATTCCACTTATCATAACGAAGATCGGAAGGCATATCCGGCAGAATGAATCGACTATATTGCTTACCCAGAATGACAAGTTAAAATTGTCAGACTTCATCGCCAGGTTAACATAATCAGCGACCACATGAACCAGTACTACCATCAGGGCAGCGATTGTCCTTAAAGTATCGGAGGTATAATCTCTTTTCATTCGAATATGAATTTACAAATAATCACCTTGGTCTCAACTTTTCCGTTTTGTCTGGCCGGCACCCAATGCGGCCCTTCCTGCAGCAATCTGAATGCCTCCGCAGTGAACTGCTCCCCGGGTGTGCGTACGACCTTCAGGTCGGAAACGGTACTGTCTGCCTGTACCGTGAATGAGACCACCACCTCCTGCCGTACCACCGGCGTTACACCTTCAGGGTACCTTATATTTTTTGTAACCCAACTAAGATACTCCATCCAGCCGCCTGCCGGTAAGGCCTGACTTTCAGGCACACCGGCACCCTGAACCGCCGCCGCCTTAGCTGCCGCCGCTGCCTTTGCCTCCGCTGTTGCGTCCGCTTCTGTCTTCGCCTTTTCTTTATTGCCGGCTGCCTCCCTGGCAGTGTCCCTGTCTGATTTTTTTGACCTGGCCGCCATCCCCGTCATCGTCACCTGCGGTAAAGCCTGTACAACCACCTCCTCTGCTTCATCCTCCGTGACGCCAATCATCTGCACCACCGGTTCATCGACCACTATAACCTCATTGGCAACGGCGACCTCATGGACAACCACCCCTGCCCCGGCATCTTCCTCCACCGCAGCGTACAGCTCATCAGCCGCATCCGTAACCAATGCAGGAACATTTCTTTCTGTTGCCACGGATGCGCCTGGAGCATGCTCTTTTCTCTCTAAAGGCGCAGCCATCGCAATCAGGGCTGTGTCGGTGACAGCCTCACCGGTCATTCCAGAGTGGGCACTGTCTGCAATTATCTCAGCCTCCGGAGACGACTCCTTCTGTGCCAGTTGCATGTCACGTACAGGCCTCTCCCTCAGCAGACTTACCAGTGTGCCGGAAGCAACGAGCAAAATCAGTACTGCGGCTGCTGCTGGCCACCAGATTGCCCGGGGACGGGTAACGCGCCGCTCCATCCGTGCCTTCAGCTCACGGAGATCAGCCTCGGCCTCCTCGCAGCTCAGCCGCCCGAGTCCTTCCCCGGCCTCCTCCTCGAACTCATCCCGTGGGACCAGCACCCTCTTATCTCTTTTGTACTCTTTCATACGCTCTTGTTTACCTTCAGATTGAGGATCCGCCAAATGGCGGAGACTTAACCCCGTATCCGCCGGCTGGCGGATCGGGGCCTTCAGACCTTCAGACCCTCAGACTTCAGACCTTCAGACCCTCAGACCCTCAGACCTTCAGACCCTCAGACTTCAGACCCTCAGACCTTCAGACCTTCTATACACATCTTCAGGTTCCTCTTCCCATTCTGTATATACGATTTAACTTTTGTCTCGTCCACCCCCAGCTTCTCACTGATCTGGCGGTAGCTGCACCCCTCGTAAAAGAACAGCCTGATGCAGTTCCTCTGCTCCTCCCTGAGCCGTTCAATGCACTCCTCCAGTCTCTTCATGCCATCCTCCCCGCTGAGGTCATCTGAATCAATCCCCTCATCTTTTCCCATAGGATGCATCCCGGAAGAATTTTCCATAAAAAACACCGGGTCATTCATCATCGCTTCGGCATGAGCCACCTCGCTCTTCCGGCTCCTTAGCAGCATCAGGCAGTGATTCTTCGTGACCACGTAAAGCCATGTCCTGAAGTTGCCGATCTCCTGCTGCGGCACAGCGGTCACCAGCTTCTCGAAGATGTTCATCACCTCGTCCTTGGCCTGCTCTCTGTCCTCCAGGTATTTCAGGCATACGCCGAAGACGAGGTTCATGTATCGCTCATACAACTGCCCCAGGATCCCGATGTCACCCTCTTCGCGGTAACGCGTCAGGAGTTCCTCGTCGCTCCCCGCTTTAAGTTTTCTTCTCAGGAATACCGGCCGCATTCAAACCCGTTTTCGGCAATTGTCAATTACAGTATAAACTTACGAAAATCGTGATGTTTTTATGGAATTCGAACAACGGCTGCATCCTTATCTCAGAAACCAAATTTTCAAAGTCATGAAAACACTGTTATCAATCATCGCATTTATGCTTGTCACCGCCATGGGACCGGCCACGCAAGTCGTTATCAAAGGAACGGTGACCGATACCGCCGGAAGCCCTCTCGCCGGCGTTGTTGTAATGGTAAAGGGAACAAACAACACTGCCATGACCGGCCCCGACGGATCATACTCCATCACCGCCGGCCCGGAAGCAAAAACCCTTGTCTTCTCCCTCCGGGGAATGAAACAGCTTGAGGAAGCCGTACTAGGACGAACTATTATAAATGTGGTACTCGAACCGGAGAACCCGGTTGTCACCGCTATGAACAGGGAAACCGGGAAGGAGAAAAAGCCTGACCGGGTCAGGGAAAAATATGTTGCCATGGAGGTTGTGGAGTGCGAGGAAGTAGTTTATGACCAGGTTGCTGCCGCCCCGGGTGCCGCATACGCGAAGTCAGCCTGGCACCATCAGCCCCGCATCGAACAGAACACCGAGTCGTACGCCGGTTTATCCGAGAACGGTTACCGAGATCCGCTCCGCGAGCCATACTCCACCTTCTCGATCGATGTCGACAACGCCTCGTACTCAAACGTGCGCCGCTTCATCAACCTCGGGCAGGAGGTGCCCGCCGATGCCGTTCGCATTGAGGAGATGATCAACTACTTCCGCTATGACTACCCGAAGCCATCCGGCGAACACCCCTTTTCAGTATACACCGAGGCTGGCATCTGCCCCTGGAACAGCAATCACTACCTTCTACATGTCGGGCTCAGGGGAAAGGACATTGATAAAAAGGAGATGCAGCCTTCGAACCTCGTATTCCTTATTGATGTATCAGGATCGATGGATTACCCGAATAAGCTCCCTCTCCTGAAATCAGCTTTCGGACTCCTTGTCAACGAGCTCAGGGAACAGGATCGCGTGGCGATAGTCGTTTATGCCGGCGCCGCGGGTGTGGTGCTCGAGTCAACTCCCGGCAACAGGAAGGAAACCATCATGGAAGCCATTGACCGCCTTGATGCAGGCGGCTCCACCGCCGGCGGCGCCGGCCTCATGCTGGCCTATAAAATTGCTGAAAGGAACTTTGTCAGGGATGGCAACAACCGCATCATCCTCGCAACCGACGGCGACTTCAACGTCGGAGTCTCCGACAATAAGTCGATGGAACAGCTGGTGGAGGAGAAGCGCGGCCTCGGTATTTACATGACCGTGCTGGGATTCGGTATGGGAAACATCAAGGACGACAAGATGGAGATCATCGCCGACAAGGGCAACGGTAACTACGCGTATATTGACAACATCCAGGAGGCACGGCGCGTGCTGGTGCAGGAGTTCGGAGGCACGCTCTTTACAATAGCCAAGGATGTCAAGTTCCAGGTCGAGTTCAACCCGGCATATGTCAAGGCATACCGTCTCGTGGGTTACGAGAACAGGCTGCTGGCCGATCAGGATTTCAACGACGACACCAAGGATGCCGGCGAGATGGGAGCAGGGCACACGGTGACGGCGCTTTACGAGATCATCCCGGCAGGATCTGAAGAAACCGGTTTCCCGACAGTTGACCCTCTGAGGTACCAGGAGAGGGGCGCATCCGGAGCCGTCGCCGGGAATGGAACCGGGTCAGGTGAATCTGCTGTTGCCGGTTATCACGGTTCCGGAACGGATGAGTCACGCCCGTTCCCTAAAGATACCCCCCGCGAGCTCTGCAACATCAAGCTCCGTTACAAGGATCCCGAGGCGTTGACCAGCAAACTCTTCAGCACAACGGTTGGTACGGACATAAAAAAGGCCGGTGAAACCACCGACCGGTTCAGGTTCTCTGCTGCCGTGGCAGAGTTTGGCATGATACTTCGTAACAGCAAGCACCGCGGAAACGCCACCACTGCTGATGTTATCTCACTGGCCTCCGGCGCCCGCGGCACTGATCCCGACGGCTACCGCGCCGAGTTCATCCGCCTCGTCCAGTCCGCGAAATAGGTCGTACAGTCTTGCTATCCTGCAGTCTTGCGGTCAGAAATTCTCCTCAGACCTTCAGACCTGAGACCTTCAGACCTTATTGCAGGTCGTCTGCGTAGGTTTTCTTGCGGTAAAAGCGCGAAACGTCGAAGTAAACATCCTTCTTCGTTTCGCCTTTTGGCACAATAGTGACTACATCATAGGGATTGCCGTTGTTGTCGACAATCATCTGGCTCAGTATCTGTGCATCGGGATACTTGCGGTCGATGTAGAGGTACTCGGCCCTTACCGAGCCCACTATCACTGCCTTCTCGAACGACGAGCCGTCGCGGCCCTGTGATGAATCGATGTATGATGCCGCACATCCGGCCATCATCACCGCCAGCACCACCGTCATTAAATAAACTGCTGCTTTCTTCATTTTGTCTCCTTTATCTGTCCACAAATTACATGCTTTTTACAAACCTCACTATTGCCTTCCCCTGCAAACTGGCTCCTCGCTAAAATGATCTACCAGATCATTTATTAACGCTCGGCCCTCTGCTGCCTATTGCCTATTGCCTTTACAATCAGTGACATACCAATCATACATCTTCTTCGCACCTTCACTCAGCGAAGTAGCATGCTTAAATCCCAGGCTGTGCAGCTTCGATGAATCGAGGAATTTCCTCGGGGTGCCGTCAGGCTTGCTCGTGTCAAACACCAGCTCACCACCGAACCCCGTGGTTTCCTTCAGTAACAAAGATAAGTCCTTAATTGTTATTTCCTCTCCTGTGCCGATGTTGATATGCGTATTGCGCACCTCTGTCGCCCCGGCAGGAACCAGATCCCTGAACGAGATCTTCTCCATGACATACACTGTCGCATCAGCCATGTCACCGCTGTACATGAACTCCCTGAGTGGCCTCCCCGTACCCCATACAGAAACTGAGATTTGCGACTGTGTCCGCCCACTGGCGGATTTGCGACCGTGTCCGCCTGCTGGCGGATTTGCGATTTGCGATTTCTCACAATGTATCCCCTGTTTTTCAAGAAGCGCCACAATTTCCGCCTCCGGGCCGCTGCCGTCGCAGCCATCCACTGGCCGCCTGTGCAGGTCAGCCCGTATCCCGGGAAAGTCACCGTTCTCCAGCAGCTTCCCCAAATGTATGCGCCTCATCAGCGACGGCATCACGTGACCGCCGGTGAGGTTGAAGTTGTCATTTGGGCCGTAGAGGTTGGTGGGCATAACTGCAATGAAGTCTGTGCCATAACGCAGGTTGTACGCCTCGCACATTTTAAGTCCTGCGATCTTGGCAATGGCATACGGCTCGTTGGTGTACTCCAGCGGCGAGGTGAGCAGGTGCTCCTCCTTCATCGGCTGGGGACAGTCGCGCGGGTAAATGCAGCTGCTGCCAAGGAACACAAGCTTCTTCACGCCATACAGATAAGCCGCATGTATTACGTTGGCCTCTATCATCAGGTTCTCGTAGATGAACTCTGCCCTGAGGGTGTTGTTGGCCATGATCCCGCCAACCTTCGCGGCACAGAGTATGACTGCCGCTGGTTTCTCGGCCGCAAAAAACGCCTCTGTATCATCCTGGCGGCGAAGATCGAGCTCTGCAAATGAGCGGCCTATAATATTCGTATACCCTTTCCTCTTCAGCGCAGCTGTGATCGCCGAACCAACCAGTCCCAGGTGCCCGGCAACGTATATCTTTGAGTTCTTGTCCATCATTTTAATGAGTCTGAAGGTCCGAAGGTCTGATGTCTGATCCGCCAGCTGGCGGATTAGACCTTTGAACATGAGACCTTTAGACCCTTATTCAAAGTAGTTGGGTGTATAGAATCCCCCCTTCTTCAGGTAAACTTCCTTCTTAACGAGTTTCACATCACCTTCCATCATGTCGGTTATCAGCCCCGCCAGATCATACCTCGGCTCCCAGCCGAGGCGAGTGCGCGCTTTGGTGGCATCACCAATCAGCAGGTCAACCTCAGTGGGACGGAAATATGCCTTGTCAACACCCACAATCTCTCTGTTCTCCCTTATCTTGATCCTTATCCCTTCGAGGTACTCGGCCCCCACGAAATCAATGAAACGCTTTTCATCCATGCTGACCACATAACCCTTCTCGTCTATCCCGTCACCTTTAAATACTACCTCCAGGCCCAGCTCGGCAGCGGCCAGCTTTATGAAATCGCGTATGGTCGTCGTAATCCCCGTGGCTATCACGTAATCCGACGGCTCATCCTGCTGCAGTATCAGGTACATCGCCCTGACATAATCCTTCGCATGACCCCAGTCGCGCTTGCCCGACAGGTTTCCCATGTACATCTTTTCCTGGACACCCATGGCTATGCGACTCAGCGCCCGGGTCACCTTCCTGGTCACAAAAGTTTCTCCGCGGATAGGCGACTCATGGTTGAAGAGTATCCCGTTGCTGGCGTGCATTTTATAGGCCTCGCGATAGTTGACTGTGATCCAGTAGGCGTAGAGTTTGGCCACGCCATACGGCGAACGGGGATAGAATGGTGTCGTTTCGCGCTGCGGAACCTCCTGGACCAGGCCGTAGAGCTCCGATGTGGAGGCCTGGTAGATTCGCGACTTGCCGGCGAGGCCCAGCAGCCGCACTGCCTCGAGCAGCCGCAGGGTGCCTATCCCGTCGGCGTTTGCGGTATATTCCGGGGTGTCAAAGGAAACCTTCACGTGGCTCATCGCCGCGAGGTTGTAGATCTCGTCGGGTTGCACCTCCTGCACGATGCGCGTGATATTCATCGAGTCGGTCATATCGCCGTAGTGCAATATGAAGTTTCGGTGCTCCAGGTGCGGATCCTGGTAGATGTGATCGATTCTCTCCGTGTTGAACATCGAAGCCCGGCGCTTGATGCCATGCACCGTGTATCCCTTTTTCAGGAGGTATTCGCTCAGGTAAGCGCCATCCTGCCCGGTCACGCCGGTTATAAGTGCTGTTTTTGACATATCGCTGTTTCACGTAAAATTAGGAAAATTCCTGCAGAATGCAAGGGGTTGGGGAGAGGGGGGGACCATGCGTTTTACAATGCTTTAACCGCTACGCGATATTGGCCGTAGGCCATAAAGCATTGTAATACTGCTAATTACAAGATCAAGACTTTCAGAGTTTGACCTCGAGCGATTTTTCAGTAAGGAAGGCTCGCATCTGCTCTTCGGTAACCGGATTACCAACATAATCAACCGATTCGGAGTAATCAATGTCAACGAAATAGTTGAGCTGCGACCTGAAAAGCTTTTCGGAAAACAGCTGATCGAATATTTCTGAAGCCCTCGAAGATATCTCTGTTATTGAGAAATAATTATTCAGGATGAAATAAAGATCGACAT
>JADFDS010000023.1 GCA_018262715.1 Bacteroidota bacterium | reverse complement strand
AAGAAAGGAATGCTGTTAAAATCCAAAAACGCAAATGGCGAGTGGCTGTTTATTGGCAACTATCCATGGGTCGGACTGACAGGAATAGCCGATGGTGAAACCTGGTTTGAAGCAAGTGAATATGCTGAGGGAGCCACCGGCTTCCGGTTCCATGAGAAAGAGGTGATAAACGGCGAGACCATTTATGCGATTGAAAGCACAAAGTATCCTGGCTGGTACTTCTCCCACAATGGCCATCCCATCCAGGGCGCTAACCTGCTTTGCCTTGAGGAGTTCCCCGATGTCGACAAGGCCCCCGGATTCAGAATCTATAAACCGGGAGTACAGGTTCTTGAGGGTGATCCCAGTGTCCCGCATGATGTTGAGATTGGCGGAGAATAGTCTTCGTCATTTCCACAGCGATCCTTTCATCAGAAGATCAGTGTAAGAGCGGCATATTTGACGAGCAGCCCAAGAACAGTAAAGATCACTGTGCCACGGATATTGTGACGTAACATCCCTGCCGCGAGTGAAATAACCGGGGAGGAGAGAGGCAAAGCGTTGAAAATGAAGATTGTAAGATTGCCGTATTTCTCAATTTTTGCCTCAGCTCTTTTATAGCGGCGCCGGCCGATCAGATTGTCAATGATTTTGTCGCTGACAAGCACTCCAATTGCATAATCTATTGACTGGGAAAAGAGAGCTGTGCCAATAGCTACTGCATTCAAGGCCAGTATACTTATATCGCCATTGAGGTAGTAAACGAACGCTATCTCAACCGGCATAAAGAGAAAAAACAGGTAACCGCATGCATTTACAATAGCAAATGAGAGCAGGCCCTGGTCACGTGATCCGTAGTAAATATCGCGCCCCACTGTAAGGGATGCGATTGCAATTGCAGTAATAATCAGGAGGGAGGCAATTACAATGTTGGCGACGTTACGTCTGGCAAGTCTCATTCACGGCTTTTAGGATCGCCATAAATGTAAGGATTTTGCAATAGAGAGAAAAATTTGGTTACAGGGAATCTACCTTCAGGATGCCTGACCTGTTGAAAGTGACCCTGTACAGCGTGACCTGGTTCTCGCCGTCAAACCTGACATCGATGACAAATGTGAGGTAATAGACCTTCTGACCGCTGATCTCCTCATAATCGTCCCCGGCAAGAGTTCTGAACGGAATCTCCGGGTTGTCCATGTTGTGCACAAAGTTTGAGACGTTGAACCTTATGATGTCATTGACACCGGTTATTGTATAATGAGTAAAAATGCCATCAAGCGATGGTCTGTCGAGCTTCATCAGCTTCCTGTAAAGCACCACCTTTTCCCAGCCTTTGACACTCTGGACTTCAAGAGCAAGTGATTTGCCGCGGATGCCGAGGATGTCAGCGGGCACCTTTTCAGCTGAGACAAAATCAAAGCTCTCCTTGCACCAGCCGACTGATTTATCCGGGGTGACGGAGATTCTTGTCTTATGATCAAAGAAAATCTTCTTCAGCTTCCCTGCAAAGTAGTACCTGGTAAGCTCCTTGATCCGGTCCTTGAGCATGTAGCTGATGACAAGGGCAACGAATAGCGGAATGGTGAAGTTTCCGTACTTCTGCTGGAACGCAAAGGCTATCCCCGTGGCAAAGATCATGGCAAAACCAGCGGCAATGCTGTAAATGAGCTGTTCAGCAATAAATCCGTCCTTTTTCTTTCTTGTGGCCAGGAACAGCTGGCTCTCGAAGAACTTCTTCAGAACGCCCCGCCTGTAGATCAGCTCCCTGATCTCCTCCCTGCCCCGGTTCTCAGCAACGGGAAAGCCCTTTGATTTCCGGTATTCAACCTCCCCCCGGATGAGTTCTGTAAGCATCGGACCGGTCTGGCTGTACAGTTCCGGATACCGCTTCCTGATCTCATCGGCCAGCAGAAAGGTATGCTGCTCGATGAGGTTACTCATGAATTCATCACCGAGGAGGTATAGAGAGAACTGTTCCCTGCTCACTGTGGGCACTGCAATTATATGCCTCAGGCTCCTGTAATTGGAGAGGATTTCTCGTGAGCTCTGAAGATAATTCGAAATAAGATAGTCACGATCCTCCGTCTCAATGTTACGTATGGTGTGTACGCGGTGATCGCGAAGGGATGACTTGAGGATTGAGTTGAACATCTTAATCTGGTGCTCATACTCCCGGGCATTGCCACGGGTAGGAGTGGCTGCCAGTGCGTTGAATGAAGCCTCAAGATGAATGAACGGCGACTTTGTCCGGTCAGCTATGTCACGTAAAAGAAACTCAGGGGTGATGAGCCTGATGTTCGACTTCAGATCCTTGTAGAAATCTGATTTATCGTAAGTTTGCCTGTTGATATCCAGGCTGTTGGGAATGAATATCCAGGTATTGACTTCAAAAAGGTTCTCCTTCAGTTTTCTCCTGGTTGAGTACCCGAATTTAAGTTCGAGGGAGAATTTGTCATGTATCTTGACGTTCTTTTCGATCATCACCGGTCAAGTCAGAACAGCCCGAATACTCCGTTTGGCGTGATGCCAAGGAACCTGAACCATGTCTCCCCTGCAATAATGATGAGCAGCCAGGCAATGATCATCATCGTAATGCCGAATTTGAAAGCGTCAGAGATGCTGTACTGGTCAGTCTCATAAAGCAGTGCTGCAGGTTTGCTGTTAAAGGGAAGAACATAGACATGTTCAATCATGAACGCTACCGGCAGTGCAAGGCTGATGACGCTGAAGCCGAACCTGTTGGCAACGCCAATTGCAATAGGAATAAATATCATTGCTCTCATTGTTTTCGACTGGAACAGCAGCGCGCTGAAGACCATGACTCCTGTAAGCAATATATAAAGGAGCCAGAAGGGCGTTTCCTGACCTATGCCCATATGGTCGAAGATTGCATTGACTGTAATCGATGGCAGGTCAGTGTAGTCGAAGCCCGAGCCAAGAGTATATGCACCTGCCGAGAAAAGCATCAGGTGCCATGGCACATCCACATCATTCCATTTTACAATTCCCACCCTGGGCAGGAGGGCTATGACAGCTCCCACGAAAGCCACGGAGGTGGCGCTTATCCCGTGCAGACGGTCAGTAGCCCAGAATCCCAGTATCAGAACGAAAAGAATAATTGACTTTATCTCCTGGATGTCAATTTTCCCAAGTTTTTTCAGCTCTTCCCTGAGCCTGTCCATTCCGCCTTCAATCTGGGGGAGCCTCTCGCCCGGGGCAAGAGGAAAGAATATCTTCATGGCTACAAGGTATCCGATAAACATGAGACCTACCATTATCGGGAACATAGCCATCATCCAGTCGCCAAAGAACACTTTGCCGCCGATGGCACCTCCGATAAGAGCTGCAGCCAGAAGGTTGGCCCCCGAACCTGTCACAAAGGCTCCGGCTCCTATGTTTATATTCAGCAGGTTCTGAAGGACAATGCTTCGCCCGAAATTATTCCTCGTACCTGAGTGTGCTCCGTAAATTGAGGCTATAACCATGAATATGGGAAGAAGTATGGCAGCCTTTGCAGTTGTCGCCGAAATGAATGCAGACAGCACCAGGTTAATAAGGATGAAACTGATAAAGATTGATGATGCACTCTTCCCGAATTTAATGATGAACCACAGTGCAAACCGTTTTGCCACTCCGGTGGCTACGAGCATGCTGGCCAGTACAAACGACATGATATTCAGCCACATGACCGGGTGTCCAAGCTGTGCTAGAGCCTCTTTTTCAGGAAGCACTTTGGTCAGTATGAGGCTTATTATGATGATCAACGAGGTCAGGTAATTGGGAATGGCCTCGGTGATCCACAGAATAAGAGCGGCAACAAAGATCGCCAGCATCATGATATTCGTCCGCATAAAGCCTTCTGCACCAAGGTTTCCATAGGCTTTCTTTGCAGCAGAGGAGATTAGCCTTTCAGGATCAATGTCACTCAGGAACGGAATCCTGAATACAAATGCCAGCAGTATAAAGCTGATTATTGCAAGTGGTACACCTGCAACTGCAAGCCAATGCTCGAATTTACCCTTTGATCTCTTAGGAAGCTTTTCAACCCGGTAGTTTTGCATGTCAAGAGGATCAAACACCTCTTTTTCATGTTTCTGCTCATTTACGGACGAATTCATGATCTGACTGTATTGCTTACCAGCGTTTGAAAGGATTCTTCATTAACATCGAGTTGTAATATCTCGAATCGCCTGTGACTTCCTGACCAAGCCATGCGGGTTTTACAAAAGCCTCATCCTCAGATGACAGTTCTACCTCGGCCAGAACAAGGCCATCATTTTCCCCGTGGAAAACATCCACTTCAAAAGTGTGTTTGCCCGATGCAACGAGATGACGGGTTTTGTCTATCACGCCAGGTTCGCATATTGCGAGAAGCTGTTCAACTTCAACCACAGGTATTTCCTTTTCCCATTCATATCGAGATGCCCCGGATGAGCTGCCAATACCCTTCACGGTAATATAGCCCTTGTCTCCCTTGATTCTCACCCTTACCGTTCTTTCAGGAACAGAGCTGAGATAACCCTGGGTGATCCTGGTTGCCTTTGTCGATTCTTTCAGGAAGTCGCCACTTACCAGGAACTTTTTTTCTATTTCTTGTGCCATTTTGGTTTTATTATGTTGGTTTTAGTTGGCCAGTGGCTTGTTGATCATACCGATGACCCTCTTTATTGCCTGGAGGTAGTTGATATTCTCCACCCCCACGAGGCCGATCTCACTTACAGTTTTCTTTATATCCTCAACCTCCGTTGATTCGGAGTTAATCGTATAAACCTTTGCACCATTGATCAGCACTGCACCGTATTCGCAGATTGTGTTATTCACCATGTATCCGAATCGCTGCTTGTGAACCTTCACGGCAGCCAGGTCGGGATGAGCATACACCATTTCCATGAATTCATCATAGGTGTATTCATCTTTGGTCAGTTTGGGCATGGTTACCTGGAATGCCGGGAAAACCTCGCTTTCAAGGACAGAAGCCTTCATTGGGAACTCACCTTTCATAAGCGGATTCCACTGCTCGAGGCCGTCAACCGTCTGCACGTAGGTCTTTATGTCCATCTTCCCGTCACGGATCTTGGTGTTATTGATGTCATTTGTACGCGAAAGGATGTAAATCTCATCGGAGTATCTCTCCCAGACTTTTTCAGGTACCGGCATCGAAAGCCGTGCCATCCGGGCTGCAGCCTTTGTAAAGTCCTGCCCGAATGACCTGAATTCAAATCTCGGTTTTGAGATTTCTCCTATTTTGAGTTCTTCTTTTGCCATATAATTACAATTGTTTGTTAATGTAAAATCAGTCCCGGTTCATGGTATGCAGAACCGTGAAATAAAGGTAATCACCGGCGGGGGAGGAGCCGGTGATTACCGGTTTCCGCCGTCAGAGTGTCGGCGAGTTGTTGTTTGACGCTCCCTTGGTTCTGGCAAGCAGGGTAAACCTGGTGGTTGCGCCGTCAGGTTTGCATCCGAATGACTGCTCGTTGGCAAGTGCCGGAATCACCATATTGTCAACCACAAACCCCTGCGGAGTCTCCAGCCATACTTCGTCACCGCCTGATCCGAGGCCGAAGTTGGACCCTGCAGGATTGGCAGTGGCGGCATCATCAACCACAAATACATAGAATCCTCTGGCAGGAAGTGTTGTTCCGGCAGGGACCTCCATCTTGGGCTTTGAGCCTGACTGGCCGCCATTGTCGTAAATCTTATAGCCTGAGATGTTGACAGCGAGGTCAGAGTTGTTATAGATCTCTACCCAGTCAAGTTCAGGATCTGCACCCCTTGAGTAAGCTTCGTTAATGATGATTGACGGTGCGCCAACTGTATACGCGTTCGTTGATGCAGGTGCATCTGCTGGGAGGGTCCCTGTCAGTCCTGAAATGTTTGAAGCACTTACATAATACTGAACAACCGTGGCAGGAGCCTGAGGCGGAATTTTTCCGCTGTACTGGTAGTTGGCGCCGGCGGTCATGTTCACCTCGTTAAAGGAGCCGCTGCCGGCCTTATACATCAGCTTGACGTCGGTGACTCCTTTCAGGTCGGTCACCCTTGCTGTCACCGTTACCTCATCGGTTGTCCCGGGTGACTGCGGTGTGATTGACATGTTTGAGATGGTCGGGGGGCCGACATATACCTCATCCTCCACGCATCCGGTAGCAAACATGGCAAGTGAGGCTATCAACAGAAATAAGTACTTTGTTTTCATATTGTCGTTATGTTTTATTCTTATCATTAAATCAGGTATTTAAGCCATGCAATTAAAAGTCTATCTCGCAGCGGATGCCTAAGAAGCTGAAATCCTCCCCGGCTTTACCGGCTGCCTCAACAACCTGGGCAGGATTCTTTGTCAGGTTTCCGTCGATGTCATGACCGACGAACAGTTTGCCTTTGCCTGTGGCATACCTGTCATGGTTCAGGATTGCGTAGTTGAGCATTATTTTCACGTTTTCATTGGCATGCCAGTTCAGGCCGAGTGTATATCCGTCGGCTGCGCCGCCCATAACGCCTTCAGGCCTGCTGTTGAGGTCGATGTAGTCATACCTGAATGCAAGTTCGAGGTCGCCCCATTTCTTACCCCTGGAAGGCTGGGTAAACTCACCTGCTGCAGCGTCATAGGTATGCTGTCCGCCAAACATCAGCCAGCTTCCGTATACATAGAATCCGCCGAACTTCTCATTGCCTCCGTCTGCCTCAAGGGTGACCTTGTTGGTGATATATTCACCCTGCAGCCTCAGACCCTTATAATGGGCTGCGAGCTCCAGTCCGCCCATAAGGACGTGGTCAACGTTGGCAATATCATCAGTATCAAGGTATTTCTTCCTGTTGATTGAGGTCAGAGACCTGGTGCTGTACCTGAAGGAACCGGGGAGTTCAGCGTCAGTGGTGGGTGTGCGGTAAGATCCTGCCATGCCGAAGTGCAGACCGAAATCAGGATTTGCAAAGCCTGGCATCAAAACGATCCTGCCGGTATAGGCATAACCCTCATCCACGCCGAAGTCTTTGTTGGCATCCTCGGAGAATGTTCTCTCCTCCAGGCCGCCGATGTTCTGGAAACTGATGCTTCCGAGGGCCAGGAACCAGTTCTTGTAATAGGAACCCATTATACCAATGTGACGTGACGGGCCGAATGTGGCGACCACATTTGCCCTTTCAATGAATGTAAGATACCTGGATGTGGTAGTTGTCTCCATTGAAAAAGGCTCCTTGAAGTTACCAACCTGAATCTCAAGGCCATCACCTTCAGAATGCTTATTGAAGCTGTATTTCAGGTAGGCATCCTTAAGTTCAAGTTCCGAGTTGGAGATGTCCATGTCAATCTCGCCGTACCAGTGTTCCCCGAAGAGGGTCTTGAAGGCCATACGTGCCCTGCGTATCGAGGTACCGTTACCTATAGGATTATAGGTATCGCCGAAAAAAGCGGCTCCGTCAGCCTGGACGCGTATGTCGGTCCAAACCCGTGACTTCTGATCTTTCGATTCAAAAACCAGGACGCCGTTCCTTCTCTCCACCTGCAAGGGTGTTCTTGCAACGGCCACACCGTACTCATTGTAGCGGACAGTGTCTTTGTCCTGCCCTGAAATCATGCCACCCGTTCCCATAAGCAATGAGAACAGCAGCACAGAACTGATTAATTGTGGTTTCTTCATAATTGTTTTGTTAAATGTTATTTATAAATTGAGTTAGACTGGCTTTCCTGTCAAGGCCGAGTTTCTTTCTCAGCCGGTACCTGTTGATTTCCACACTTTTGGGAGAGATGTTCAGCAGTGTTGCAATCTCTTTTGATGATATGCCAAGCCGTATCAGGACGGCAAGCCTGGTCTCGTTTGATGAGAGGTCAGGATAAAGCTGGGCCAACCTTCCCATGAAATCCTTATGCATCTTTTCAATCCGGATGTTGAAATCCTCAACTTTGTCGGCAAAGCTCATTCTCTGCCTGATTTCAATTTCCAGTTTCTTCAGTTTCTCGTCCCTGAGCTCACTTCGCTTTTCGCCTGACAGTTCCCGGAGGCTTTCGCTGACTTTTTCAAAATACTCCTTCTGTTCAACGATGCTCATCGCATAGTTTATAAGGTCTCTTCTTTTGTTTTCAACCTCATTCTGCAGATACTGGTTTTCGACCTGCACTGCCCGTATTTCGGCGTCAGTCAGAGCCTGCCGGGCTATGATGTTTTCCTTTTCCCTTTCAAGAAGCTCTTTTTCTGCCGTCAGTCGCTTTTTTTGCTGCCTGAAGGTGTAGGTCAGGAGGGCTGATACCAATGCCAGGGCCAGCAGTGATATTCCGGGCCATATAAGATTTATGTATTTCGTACCGGAAGAGATAACGGTGCCGGTGGCTGCTGGCATGACCGCACCCGTTTCACCCGTGGCGACTGCACTTCCCACATTGAGGTTAAACAGGTTCCTGACAAAGAAAAGGGCAAGGAAGGAGAGGAGCCCTGCAGCCACGGGTGTGAGCACCCAGCCTGCAATTATGCCTCTGATAGTTTTAAATTTTATCTCGTTCACACCCTTGATCAGGCCGATGCCAATTATTGAACCCACAATTACCTGTGAAGATGAAACTGGTACAAGGGGTATAGGGGGAAGGCCGATACTTTTCAGCATCCCGGAGAATGAGGTCGAAGAGAAGATGAAAAGCACCACTGCCTGGGCAAGAACCGTGACGATGGCAGCCTCGGCAGAGAGTGCCATGATACCGTTACCCACCTTGACCATCAGGTTCTTGCTGTATGTCATGATACCCGTGGCGATTGCAGCACCACCCAGGAGGAAAAGAACCTGGAGCCCGTCGAGCCTGATAATGCCAAGATCAATGACAACATCGGGCGCCGAGCCGGCGAAAACTCCCATCACGTTGGCGATATTGTTGGCTCCCAGGCTATAAGCGCCGAAAGCCCCCACAACTATCAGAGCCCATTTGATCCAGACATCGAGGATCACAAGGTGTATCTGCAGTCTCTTCAGCAGCGCGCGCAGCAGAATATAGAAAAAGGCCGAGAAGACGGCCCCGATTACCGGGCTGACCACCCAGGTGGTTACTATTGTCGTGAGGAGTCTGATGTCGGTCTTGTGCCCGGTGAACAGGTTCCATCCGATAATTGCGCCTACAATTGCCTGGGTGGTAGAGACAGGAAGGAGGGCCTTTGTCATAAGGAAAACCACTATTGCGGCGGACAGGGCCACCGTAAAAGCACCAGCCATGGCATCAACAGCTCCAAGATGACTGAGTGTATCGGTGGTTCCGCTTCCCTGAAGGGTAGCCCCGATAATTACGAAAATGCCGGCTATTATGGCGGCAGTCCGGAACCTGATCATCTTGGAGCCGACGGCAGTGCCGAATATATTGGCTGCGTCATTGGCCCCCAATGACCACCCGAGGAAAAGCCCGCTTGTCAGATAAAAGAAAAACACCTCCCTGTAATCTGTTTGTTATATGGTACGTTTAATTGCCATGATTGAAAGAAGGTCTGCAACCTTTTCTGCCGTGTCTGAGACAGTCTCGATGTGCAGGGCAAAATAACGCAGATGAAATTTTTCGCTCAGTCTCAGGCCGGTCATCTGCCTGAATACCTTTCTCTTGATTACATCAGCCAGCTTGTCTGCCTCCTTCTCATAAAAATATACCCTGTGTATCTGGTCCTTGACTGTTTCAGGTGCCCTGAAGTAAGCCCTTGCTGCCGGGATGACCGTTGAAACGGACGACACGCAGATGTCAGTAAGCAGGATAAGATCCTGATTCAGTTCTGCAGGTATGTTGGGCACCTCCACATCAAACTGGAAAAGGTTCTTCTTGGCAGTGTCAATGATATTGTCCATCTCCTCCAGCAAACGGAGTATATCACCCCTGACCTCCGGCATCAGCGAATGGGTGTAAAGCTTGTTCTCGATATCACGACGAAGATTGTCAGCATCTGCCTCAAGCTTCGCCATATTTGCAATATTATTGTTAAAGGCATCCTGGTTCCCGTGAAGGTAATTGCTTACACCCTCCTTGAAGACCAGCACACCTTCATCAACGGTATTGAAAAAAGCTTCAATTGCATTGATGACACCGGCAGCATTTCTGAAAAAAGCCATATCGTACCACTATTTGTGAAAGCCAAAGTTAAATCTTAAACTTTACAGAAGTCATGGTTTGTCGATATAGTTTAATCTGTAGCCACCCAAAGTATTGTAGAGTTAATGAAATATTATATATGCCAGTCTATGAGATTATTAGCACACGTCTAAACTTGATATTGTAGAGTATATTGTTTGCTGTCGAAGAGGAATATAGAACTCGTGTATAGTTCTGAGGGATGGTTTTTTCAGCACAAAAGGCCTCTACAAGAGGATCATTTTTTTAAAAAAATATCAGCATATGATGCGTATTTAAAAAAACAGTACTTTTATGTCATAGAAATGAACGCAAATTACACATACAACTATTCGTTTTACTTTTTCTTTTACCGCAAGGCAAAAGGGACCGAATAGTTGTATATCTGTATAGGAGATAGAATATGATGAAGGAGGTCCCGTGAAAGCGGGACTTTTTTTTTGAATAATACTGAATATGAAGGAAGAGAGAAAAAAGATCAGTGTGGCCATTCAGGGAGTAAGAGGATCATTTCATGAAATGGCAGCAGTTGAGTATTTCAGGGAAAATGAGGTTGTTGCCGTACCTTTTGATACTTTTTCAGAACTATTCAACGCATTAACAAAGGGGCAGGCTGATTTTGGTGTGGTAGCCTTCGAGAACTCCGTCGCCGGCAGTATCCTGCCCAATTATGAACTTCTTCGCCGGTCACGCCTTCCCGTTACAGGTGAAATATTCTTGCGGATAAAGCAGAACTTGGTAGCATTGCCAGGGCAGCATCTTTCGGATATAAAGGAAATACATTCTCACCCGATGGCTATACAACAGTGTTCGCAGTTCATTGATGAAATGAGGCAGCAGGGGGTGAAGATAGTTGAGGCCGTAGACACTGCACTCAGCGCCAGAATTATAAGCGAGGAGAGACAGTATGGTGCCGGTGCCATTGCAAGCAGCTGTGCGGCAGACATCTACAGCCTTGAGGTCCTGAAACCGGAAATTGAAGACGACAGCATGAATTTCACGAGGTTTCTTATTGTGGCAGGTAACCGGGGAAAGATCGGTGAAAGTACAGACCCGGGGATGCCCGGTCACCATGAACTGTCGCTTTCCAACCTCGGGGTGAGGGGTGGTGCCGGCAACAGCCCGGAGCTGACAGACAAGGCCATGGTCTGCTTCTCACTGCCACACAAAGTGGGTTCCCTTTCACAGGTCCTCTCTGTCCTGGCATTCTACCAGGTCAGCCTTACCAGGATACAGTCATTGCCTATTGTGGGTAGACCATGGGAGTACATGTTTCATATAGATGTCATCTATGACGACTACGCCCGTTACCGGATGGCTCTTGATGCCATCAGGCCGCTCACTGAGGGGCTTGAGATTGTAGCGGAATACAGGTGCGGCCTGATGTCTTTTGATCCGTCAAACAACTAACCTTGGGAGGGGAACAGCATGAACGATCCTACACTCATAAAACCGGCTTTGCGTACAGGGCTTGTGAACGAATACTATTTCTCGGCAAAACTGGCTGAGATCGCGCGGATGCGGCAGGAGGGAGCTGACATAATTAACCTCGGGATCGGAAGTCCTGATATGGCTCCGGCACCGGAGGTTATTTCGGAACTTGAACGATATGCTTCAGAAAGCAATAACCATGGTTACCAGTCTTACAGGGGAATCCCTGCGCTTCGGAAGGCATTTTCGGACTGGTACGGGAAGCATTTCGGCGTTATGCCTGATCCTGACACTGAAATCCTCCCTCTTATGGGCTCTAAGGAAGGGATTATGCACATCAGCATGGCCTTTCTTGATCCGGGCGACGAGGTTCTGGTACCTGATCCCGGTTACCCGGCATATGCATCTGCAGCAAAACTTGCAGGAGGGGTGGTCAGGAGCTATGACCTCAGTGAAGAAAATGGGTGGCGGCCTGATTTACGTGCAATTGAAACCTCCGGAACAGACAGGGTGAAGATCATGTGGATCAACTATCCCCATATGCCTACCGGGGCCCGGGCCTCATATACGCTCTTTGAGGAACTTGTCAGATTTGCCCGGCGGAACCGGATCCTGCTTTGCAACGACAATCCGTACAGCTTCATCCTAAACAATGATCACCTGAGTATCCTCTCAGTCCCGGGGGCTGATGAGACAGCGCTTGAGCTCAATTCGCTCAGCAAATCACATAACATGGCAGGCTGGAGGATCGGTATGCTTGCCGGCAACAGTACATATATAAATAATGTGTTGAAGGTTAAAAGCAACATGGACTCAGGAATGTTCCAGCCTCTACAGGTTGCCGCCGCTGCTGCACTTGCCCTCCCTGAAAGCTGGTATGAAGAGCTCAACTCGGTCTACTCCCGGAGGCGTATCCTGGCGGCTCAGATAATGAACGCACTCATGTGCACTTTCGATGATTCGCAGTCAGGGCTGTTCCTTTGGGGGAAGATACCCGACGGCTACAATGATGCAGAAGAACTTACGGAGGAACTTCTTCACAATAATCACCTATTCGTTACCCCGGGATCAATTTTCGGCAACAACGGCCGGAGGCACATCAGGATTTCCCTTTGTGCCAGTGAAGAGCTGCTCTCAGGAGCGCTCATAAGGGTCAGGGAGAGAGTCAATACCAACCAACTAAAAACAGCCTGAAGAAACATGTCACTAAACATTTGCATAACGGGACTGGGCCTCATCGGAGGCTCGCTGGCGCGAAGCCTCAGACTCAACGGATTCACCGGCAGGATCATTGGGGTTGAGGCAAACCCTCATCACTGTACAATAGCCATGTATCGTGGTCTGGCCGATGAGTTCCTGCCGCTGGAAGAGGCCGTGGCGAAGTCTGATATTATTGTTCTTGCTGCACCGGTGGATGTAAATTGCCGGCTTCTGCCGGGAATACTTGATATTGTTACCGGGACAGGAAAGGTGGTGACAGACATGGGATCAACAAAGGCAGATATCGCCGCAGTGGCAGACCGTCACCCTGCACGGGGGAGGTTTGTGGCGGCACATCCTATGGCCGGGACGGAACACTCAGGTCCTGCAGCAGCAGTTGACCACCTGTTCAGTGACAGGGTGGCAATAATCTGTGATCCGGACCGGAGCGACGAAGATGCAATGGAGAAGATCACAGCCCTGCTGCAATCATTAAACATGAAAATACAGTACATGGATTCCAGGGAGCATGACATCCACGTGGCATATGTTTCCCATATATCACATATAACCTCGTTTGCACTTGCACTCTGCGTACTTGACAAGGAGAAGGATGCAGCCAACATTTTGTCCCTCGCCGCAGGCGGTTTTGAGAGCACAGTACGTCTCGCGAAAAGCAGCGGGGAGACCTGGGCTCCGATCTTCACCGGAAATGCGGGTCCAATACTTGAGGTTATTGACACCTATATAGACAAGATGCTCCTGTTCAGGCAGCATATCGGAAGCGGCAACGGCGAAGCGCTGAGGCAGCTTATGAAAAATGCAAACAGTATCGGGAAAATCCTTAAATGAAACTCTGACAATACCATGAAAACTGATGATTTGACAATGATTGCCCCCGGAATCCGGAACAGGCTGAATGTTGTGCCGGTGGAGGAATGGCCGCTCTTCAAGAAACGGCCTCTGGTAATCGCCGGTCCCTGCAGCGCCGAAAGCGAGGAGCAGGTATTGGCCACTGCTGCTGCCCTGTCCGCCTCGGGCCGGGTGGATCTCTTCCGTGCCGGTATCTGGAAACCACGCACCCGTCCCGGGCAGTTTGAGGGGGTTGGGTCACCGGGTCTACGGTGGCTGAGACGGGTAAAGGATGAATATGGTCTTCCGGTTGCTGTGGAAGTGGCTACGGAAAGGCATGTTTATGAAGCTCTCAAACATGGAGTTGATGCCGTCTGGATTGGTGCCCGTACCAGCGTGAATCCGTTTGCTATGCATGAGATTGCCTCTGCTCTGAAGGATTCAGATGTAATGGTGTTTGTCAAGAATCCGGTCAATCCTGACCTTGAACTGTGGATAGGGGCACTTGAGCGTATCAGCCGTGCCGGCATCACGCGCATTGCAGCTGTGCACCGTGGCTTCTCCACCTGGGAGAAATGCTCATTCCGCAACCAGCCCCGCTGGCAGATTGCCGTTGAGCTGCGTCAGCGCATTCCCGGCATCGGACTCCTCTGTGACCCGAGTCATATGGGAGGTGACCGTGATTTCATTGGTGATCTTTCACAGAAAGCAATGGACCTGCATTATGACGGACTGATGATAGAGTCTCACATTAATCCGGCAGGCGCCCTCAGCGACAGAAAACAGCAGATCACTCCCGTGGAGCTGATGAAGGTCCTCGGCAGCCTGGTATTACGGTCACCAACCACGGATGATCCTGAGTTTCTTGAGACCATAGAAGATCTTCGCAGCCAGATTGATATGTATGATAACCTCCTGCTTGACATCCTTGAGAGCAGGATGCAGGTAGCGGAGACCATCGGCCGCTATAAGAAGGAACATGGCATCACAATCCTTCAGAGCAGCCGCTGGAGAGAGGTTAAGGACAACGCAGTGGACAAGGGGGTCAGGAAGGGACTGACACCGGAGTTCATTCAGGCCGTCCTGGAGGCGATTCACCAGGAATCGATCACTCACCAGATGAAAGTGATGAAAGAAGGTTAAATTAGTGGCCGGAATTTGCCTAAGAAGACATATTTCAACCTCATGAACAATACCGTCAATCCTTCCGGCCTGGCAGGCCTGACAGATGCTCCGCCAAGCAAGAGCCTGACTCAGAGGGCTATTGCTGCAGGGCTACTTTCAGGCGGGACGACGGTTATCCGGAATGCCTCATTCTGCAATGATTCCATGGCAGCCATAAACATGGCGCAGGCTCTGGGTGCAACCATAATGCAGCAGGAAGAAAGAATAAATATCATCGCAGGGATCAGACCTGCCGGACCTGTAACGCTGAACTGCGGCGAATCAGGACTGGCTCTGCGTATGTTTGCCCCTGTGGCCGGGCTGCTCTCTGAAAGTGTTACTTTCACCGGTGAAGGCTCACTTGTGCGCCGTCCGGTCACCATGATCAGGGAAGCGCTCATACAGTTGGGGGTAAAGGTGGAGACCTCCGGAGGGCTGCTCCCCCTGAAGCTTTCAGGGAGACTAAGGCCGGGCCGGGCCTTTATTGACGGATCGTCAGGCTCACAGCTGCTTACCGGGCTCCTGATGGCCCTGCCGATGGCAGATGGAGACAGTCGCATTGATGTTGCCAGCCTTACCAGCAAACCCTACATCGGACTTACCCTGGGGCTGCTTGCCGAATTTGGCATTAAGGTGGAGAATGATGATTACAGGTCATTTATCATACCCGGGAGACAGTCGTACAGGGCGCATGAGTACACCGTTGAGGGCGACTGGAGCGGGGCGGCTTTTCTGCTGGTTGCCGGCGCCACGGCAGGCAGGGTGACTGTTGACGGGCTTAATCCCTGCAGCCTGCAGGCTGACAGAGCAGTGCTTCAGGCTCTTGAGGAGGCAGGGGCTGGCCTGATCACGGGTCCATGCGGAATTACCGCCAGCCGGTCGGAGCTGAAGGCATTCACCTTTGAGGCCACCGACGCACCTGATCTGTTTCCCCCGCTGGCGGCGCTGGCGGCCCGATGTGAGGGGACGAGCAGGATCACTGGAGTGGGCAGGCTGAGGCACAAGGAGAGCGACAGGGCGGAGGCGATCGCGGAGGTGCTCGGCGCAATGGGCATCCGCGTGCGGTTCAGCGGTAACGAGATGCTGATCACCGGCGGGCAGGCGAAGGGCGCCACCGTCTCATCACACAACGACCACCGAATAGCCATGATGGCCGCTGTGATGGCCGCCAGCGCCGCAGGTCCCGTTACTATCGCCGGAGCGGAGGCAGTCAGCAAGTCATACCCCGGCTTCTACGATGACCTGACCAGGCTTGGAGCAGTAATTTCCTGACTCAGGAGAACAACCTGTCCGGATCCTGTTATTCTGTCAGAGACAAAAATCCTTGGAATTCTGATTATTAAGTCCCATGTTTGCCACGCCTTCAGCAACTGAAGCAAGTTATCGCAGGCAGACGATCATGATCAGGGATTTCAGAAAGAAAGACATAGAAGAGGTATTCAGGACACCCATAGTGCAGCAGACGGCATTCTGGTCTGAGGTAAAGCGGCGTATGGGCATCAGTTCGATAGCCTGTAACTTCAGGGTACCCGGTTCTGAGATTAATGGAAACGGAAGTGATGCTGTCAATATCACCTCGGATGTCCTGGTTGTACTGAGGCAGATCGATCCGCACCACTCCATTGCTTATGTCCCTTACGGTCCGGAGCTTGAGCCCCTTGACGAATACAGGGGCATATTCCTGGAGGAGCTCTCAGAGTGCCTCCGCTCACAGCTTCCGGGTGATTGCATCATGGTCAGGTATGATCTTGCATGGGAGTCGTTCTGGGCCAGGGAGGATGATGCATATACACCGGAAGGAATCTGGCTGGGACCGCCGTCACAGCAGTCCCAGGAACTGAGATTCAATTACGGAAGCTTCCATCATAACCTGAAGAAGGCCCACACCAATATATTGCCTTCAAATACCATATTCCTTGACCTCAGGAAGGGCGAAGAATCACTGCTGCAGTCGATGAAGTCAAAGACCAGGTACAACATCGGGCTTTCTCAGCGTAACGGTGTCACTGTCAGCGTGGCAGGCACGGAGGATCTCTCCAGGTGGTATGCCCTGTATACTGAAACGGCGCGCAGGAACGGTTTTTTCCTCCACAACATTGAGCATTTCAGGGCACTGCTCACCAGCACCGCAGAGAATTCACAGTCGCCTGCCGAGGTTTTTCTTCTTGTCGCGGAGCATGACAATGAACCGCTGGCAGCCATGTTCCTCGTGATAACCGGCAACAGGGGCACATATCTTTATGGCGCCTCATCATCACGCAAGCGCAACCTGATGGCCACCTATGCCCTTCAGTGGAAAGCAATTTTACTGGCAAAGGAGAGAGGCTGTACCGAGTATGACATGTTCGGCATAGCTCCCAATCCTGACCCTGACCACCCTATGTACGGACTCTACCGTTTTAAAACTGGCTTCGGGGGTGAGATCTACCGCTCGATGGGCTGCTGGGATTACCCACTTGACAGGGCTGCCTATTCTTACTTTGCTGCCACAGAGCTGACAAGCCAGGGGTATCATATAACATGACTGGTTCACCACACTGGCGCCAGATGACTGCAAGCCAAAGCCCGCAATGTCAGGTCGCGGTAGAACATGGTAAAATTATTTTCCGATACAAAACTTTGAGAATATCTCCCCGAGGATATCATCGGGGGTGATACGGCCGGTTATCTGACCCAGATAGTAGATGGACTGACGGACATCTGTGGCTATCAACACGGTAGGGATGCCATCACGGAATCCGTCAAGCACCCTCCGAAGGCTGTCAGAAACATTCTTCAACGCCTCGTAATGCCTGGCATTGGTAACAATGTATTGCGGATTGTCAAGCTTCCCGGTCTCAACCGATGCAATCAGCTGCTTCCTTACCTGCTCAATTCCTTCTGATTGGCTGGCTGAAACAAACAGGGCAGGGCAGGGGCAGATATCCTTCAGCTCCCTCTTCAGTTCAGCAATCCTTTTCCTGGTGATCAGGTCAGATTTATTGACCAGCACGATTAACCGCGCCCCGCTGTTGCCCGTAATCTCACCTATACTGGCAGCCAGGGCGGCAATGCTCTCATCTGTGTCAGTGGCCTCGGCAACAGCAAGCACCACTTCTGCGGCCCTGAGCTTGCTGCGGGTTCTCTCCATTCCCAGTTCCTCAATCTCATCACCGCCTTCCCTGAGCCCGGCAGTGTCAATGAACCTGAACAGCAGTCCGCCAAGGTGAAGTACCTCTTCAATTGTATCACGGGTAGTGCCCGGAATATCAGAGACAATGGCACGCTCCTCCTGTAGCAGGAGGTTCAGGAGCGAAGACTTGCCAACATTTGGCCTCCCTGCTATCACCACCGGGATTCCCTTCCTGATGGCATTGCCCAGCCGGAACGAGGAGGCAAGCCTGTCTACCATGTCCTTGATTTTTATCACCGTCTCGGTCATTGCAAAACGATTGGCAAACTGGACATCCTCCTCGCTGAAGTCGAGCTCCAGCTCAATTAGTGATGCAAAAGTCACGAGCTCATGCCTCAGTTTCTCAATTCCTGCCGAAAATCCTCCCCGGAGCTGTGAGGCAGCAAGGCGATGTGCAGCTTCCGAATCAGCAGCAATGATGTCAGCAACCGCCTCGGCCTGGGAAAGGTCCATCTTGCCATTCATGAAAGCCCTCATGGTAAATTCTCCAGGGGCGGCCGTTTCCACACCCTTTTCAATGAGAATTTCGATTATCCGGTGCTGGATAAAAGGGGATGCATGACAGCTTATTTCAACCATTTCCTCACCGGTGTAGGAGTGTGGTGCCCGAAAAACAGAAACCAATACCTGATCTATGAATTCATCATGCGAAGATATGGTTCCAAGAATCAATGAGTACCCCTTCGCTTTAGTGATATCAATTTGATTGTCTGCTGGTTGGAATATTTCAGACAATGTTTCAACGGCACCCTGGCCGGAAACCCTTATCAGGGCTATTGCACCCCCTCCAGAAGTGGCAGGGGCGCATATTATTTTTCCCTTTTGTACCTGGTTCATGTCGGGTACAAAGGTAATGGATTTCTACCGCGAGAGATTGTCAGAGATGAAGGTATTATCCGGTATGGATGCCGAGGTATTCACCTGGTCAAATTTGACCCTTGAGCTTCTGCCATTGATGTGATTTACGGCAAGCATGTCTGTCATTACATAACCCTCTTTTCCGCTGAGGGGCTGTGTGGCCACGATCTCGATAGTCTTGAAAAGCTCGTTGTCGAAGTTGTAGAAGTCTATCTTTTTCGTTTTCAGGCTGCCCATCTCAAGATATGTGACCTTCCTCGAGTATCCGTATTCGTCGGCTTTATCGTCGCTGACAGGCACACTCTCAATAACCCAGACGCCTGATTTCCCTGATTCTGGCATATGGCGTATTTTAAAGTCGGCATTGCTGCCTGTGGACATGTCTGCGTTTGAAAACTCGGAACTCATGAAACTCTTCCCTTTTTCCGTACTGACAATGCGTCTCGTCTTCTTCAGTGCAGGGAGGTAGATCCACATGTCGTCCTGTGTGTTCCTGTTGTCAACGATAAGCATTGCAGTGCCCCGCACATCAGCAGGATCGAGGAATTTTACCATTCGCTTGATGGTGCCATCGTCGTATGATTTGGTAATCATATTCAATTTCCGGGTCCTGACGGCACCATTCTTCTCGGTAATTGTCAGGGAAACAGTAGACTGAATGTTTCCTGACATTGTCAGGTCACGACTTTTATCCATCAGTTGCACGGGATCTGACAGCTGTGCCAGTGTGACCTGCAGTGACAGTACCGATACTGCTGACAATAGGAATAACATCTTTTTCATATTTGTTTTTGTTTTTATTGTTTGTTTTCTGATCTGCCTCTATGAATGATGGCTTGAACCATAGCATAAATGCCGGCATAACTATTACAGCGTAAAGGAGACAGGAGCCGATGGCCAGAAGTGTCAGGTAGC
>JADFDS010000022.1 GCA_018262715.1 Bacteroidota bacterium | reverse complement strand
GGTCTGAAGGTCTGAAGGTCTGAAGGTCTGAAGGTCTGAAGGTCTGAAGGTCTGAAGGTCTGAAGGTCTGAAGGTCTTGAAAAAAATCGCAAATCGCAAATCGCAAATAATCAATATCATGTACAAAAAAGAAGATATTCTGAACGCGCTTCGCAAGGTCACCCACCCGGAGAAGGGTACTGACATCGTCACCCTCGGAATGGTGGGAGACATTACCCAGACCGGCGAGGGAATCTCCCTGGTGCTCGTACCGGAAAAATCAAATGACCCTTTCATTACATCCGTCAAGAGCAACTGCGTGAGGGCTGTAAAGGAAGCCCTCGGCCCTGATGCGGTCATCGCATCGATAGAGGTCAAACCGAGGATCGTGGTTGAAAAAATGGCAGCGCCGAAAAGAGATGTGCTGCCGGGCGTGAAGAACATCATTGCAGTTTCCTCGGGCAAGGGAGGCGTTGGCAAGTCAACCGTGGCCGTGAACCTGGCAGTGGCGCTGGCACGCAAGGGCTACGCCACCGGCCTGTTAGACGCCGACATCTTCGGCCCCTCGGTGCCGAGAATGTTCGATGCCGGTGAATACCATCCCGATGTACGCAGTGAGAACGGAACAGACATCATTGTCCCGATGTCAAAGTATGGCGTGAAAATACTCTCAATAGGTTTCTTCGTCAGGGGCTCTGACGCCGTCATCTGGCGAGGACCCATGGCCAGCAGTTTTCTGAAGCAGCTTATCAGCCAGGGCGACTGGGGTGAGCTTGACTATCTCATCTTCGACCTGCCTCCGGGTACAAGTGACATACACCTGACGCTTGTTCAGGAGGTTCCGGTTACAGGAGCCATTGTGGTGACCACACCGCAGGAGGTGGCTCTGGCAGATGCGCGGAAAGGGATTGCAATGTTCCGCAGCGACTCCATCAACGTGCCGGTTCTGGGTCTCGTTGAAAACATGTCATACTTCGAAGCTCCCGAGCTTCCCGGCAGGAGATACTACATTTTCGGCAAGGAAGGCGGAAGCAGGCTTGCCGCCGAGAGCGGCACCTTGCTTCTGGGGCAGATACCCATCGTGGAGAGCATCTGTGACGGCGGTGACTCTGGCAGGCCGGTGGCGCTGGGAGACAACGCAACAGGAACTGCTTTCATGAACCTCGCTGAGACAGTTGTAAGGCAGGTGGAGATACGCAACGCGGAGATTGCCCCGACGAAGAGGGTTGATGTAAAGTGAGCCTGCTGCCGCCGCCGGCAGTCTTACCCCTTTTTTCCCGCCTCTTTTTCTTAACTTTGGATACTTTCGGAGTACCTCTTCAGTTATAAGAGTATAAACCATATTTGTTGAGATTACGGCATAGGGAATACACTGCAGCGGTGATGGTCATTATCGCCCTGATTCTTGCCGGGTGTTCTGCTGAGAAGAACACCGGTGCGAGCCGTTTTTACAATTCACTGATCTCAAAGTACAATATCTGGTTCAACGGCAATGAAGCCTACAAGGCCGGTGTGAAGAAGGTGAGAGAGTCACACCGCGATGACTACAGTGACCTCCTTCCCGTTTTCGAATACTCCGATGCGGAGTCGGCCCGCATGGCCTCATCCGACATGGAACGTGCCGTTCAGAAAGCTTCCAAAGTGATAGCGCTGCACTCCATAACCGCAAAGCCTGAAGAAAAGAACCGGAGGAACGCATCCGCGAAGAGCGAGGAGTTTTACAACAGGAGGGAATTCAACGAATGGGTTGATGACTCTTATCTCCTTCTTGGCAAGGCGCAGTTCTACCAGAAGAATTATATGGCAGCCCGCTCCTCACTCTCATTTGCCGTAAGCATTGCCACTGACCGCGACCTCGTCACCGAAGCCGGGATATGGATGGCACGCATTCAGACTGAGGAAGGAAATTATACAGAGGCATTGCGCGTGCTGCAGGAGACAGCCAGTCCTGAGAACCTGTCACGCCCGCTGAAGGAGATGTATTACTCCACACGTGCAGATATCATTCTCAGGCAGAAGAAGTATCGCGAGGCACTTGAGCCTCTCACAACCGCCACTGAGTACGCCGGGAACAACAGGACAAAGGTGCGGCTGACCTATCTCCTTGCCCAGGTCTGCAGGGCCGCCGGTGATAATGACCTCTCAACACGCTACTTCAGCCAGGTGATGAAAATGAATCCTCCCTATGACCTGGAATTCAACGCAGGCATCAACCTGGCAGGAGTGACCGATATCTCGCACGGCGACGCTGATGACCTTTCCAAATCACTGCGAAAGATGCTTCGCGACTCCAGAAACAAGGATTATCTTGACCAGATCTACTTCGCCCTGGGTGAGCTCGAGCAGCGCCGGGGAAACACTGACGAAGCCCTGAAGCTCTGGTCACAGGCAGCAGCCAGCAGCACTGTCAATACCAGGCAGAAGGCACGTTCATACCTTGCCATTGCCGGACACTTTTACGAGAAGCCTGATTACCTTAAGTCATGGCAATACTATGACAGCGCCTCATACCTCATAGACAACCGTTTCCCAAACTATGAGATGATCAGCCGCAGGACCTCTGACCTGGGCGAATATGCAGGCTTTCACACCGTGGTGATAACCGAAGACAGCCTCCGCAGGGTGGCCGCCATGAGCACTGCCGAGCGCGATGCACTGATAGCGGGCGTGATAAGAAACGTAGAGGCGGAGATGACCAGCCAGCGAACCGGCGACGGCAGCGACAGGTACAACATGGGGCAGTATTATGAGAACGAGCAGCGATACCGCGGCGCCATCTCGGCCGAGGGAGGATGGTATTTCTACAACCAGGCGGCTCTCACCTTCGGACGTACTGAATTCAGGCGCCGGTGGGGAGACAGAAGACTCGAGGATAACTGGAGGAGGGCAAACAAGACCAGATCGGCATTCGCCCCAGGAACACAGCAGGAAGCTGAGAACCAGAAGGAAAAGGCTGACAGCGCCGGAGTGGCGCCGGAACGGACAAAAGAATATTATCTCCGCAACCTGCCTCTAACAGACTCGCTCCTTAAAATATCAGTGAAACGGAGTGCGGAGGCGCTCCTTGGAGAGGGCAAGATACTTGCATCGAGGCTCAATGACACTCTCTCTGCCGCCACCTCACTGGAAGAAGCCGCCAGAACAGGAACTGATGACAACACCAGGGCAGAAGCCCTTTACGAACTATACCGTCTGCTGAGCAAAACCAACCCGTCCAGGGCTGACAGGCGCAGGGCCGAGCTGCTGGCATCATATCCCGATTCGGAATATGCCCTCATCCTGTCCGACCCTGATTATGCCAACAGGCACAAGGAGATGGCAGCAAGGGCTTCGCGAAGCTATGACGTTGCTTACCTGGCATTTACCGAAGAAAGATTTGCAGATGCAATCAGCCTCTGCACCGAAGCCGAAAGACTCTATCCCGAAGATGAACTGTTGCCAAAGTTCATGCTTCTCGATGCCATGGCCACTGGCGCCCTGGAGGGCGAAATGGCTTACAAGGCAAAACTTGACTCGCTGGTGGCGAAATTTCCCTCAACACCTGAAGGGCAAAGGGCCGCCGAGATCACCGACTTCCTCCGCAAGGAGAAACCGGAGATCAGGATTGCAGAGGATACCCGAATAGCGGAAGAAATATACATTGCGGACACACTGCAGCCGCATTATGTTATAATCATTGCTTCCAATCCGCGTGCAAACATGAACCAGATGGTGTTTGACATCATCAACTACAACCTCGACGTGTACCCTGACAGGAGCTATCGCACCGAAGGAGCTGCAATAGACGCCGGGTACCTTCTTATCACCGTCGGTCCGTTTGAAAAAACAGCCGATGCAGTGACATGGTACAGGTCATTCAACCCCGAACAGGCTGTCAGGGAGGCAGCAACCGCAGGCCTGGCAGTATATCTTATCAGCCGCGACAACCTGCAGAAATTCCGGGAAGACAAGAATACCGACAGATATGCTATCTTTCACTCGAAAGCGTATCCCAACCTTCGGTAACCTGAAAGGCTGCAAATGAGACAAATACGAATTCTCTGGGTCGATGACGAGATAGGGGTTCTCAGGTCACATATCCTTTACCTCGAAGAAAAGGGCTTTGAGACTGACACATGCCATTCAGGCAATGATGCAATCATAATGGTCAGGGAGAAAGCCTATGACATCATCTTCCTTGATGAGCATATGCCTGGCCTCAGCGGTATTGAGACCCTGCGCCGGATAAAAGCCATAAGGCCGGCCATCCCCGTTGTCATGATCACCAAGAGCGAGGAGGAGGATATCATGGACGCCGCCATCGGTTCACAGATAGCCGATTACCTCATCAAGCCCGTCAAACCGCAGCAGATACTGCTGACCCTTAAGCGCATACTGAACATCGAGGAGATTGTGGCAAGACAAACCACCACCGTCTTCCGGGAAGAGTTCAGCAGCATTGCTGACATGATCTCATCAGCCTCCACTTTTGAACAGTGGTGCGAACTCTACCGCCGGCTCACCTTCTGGCAGGGAGAACTGATCAGGTCAGCAGACACCGGCATGCGTGAGGTGCTTCGCATGCAGGAGTCAGACGCCAACAGGGCTTTCGCAAAATATATATCCGGCAATTACATGAAGTGGGTTTCCGCCGAGGCGGCTGACAGACCCCTTATGTCGCCGGCTGTGATGTCGAAGAGAATTTTTCCCATGATCAGCAAGGGGACTCCGCTCTTTTTCATCATCATTGACAACATGCGCCTCGACCAGTGGCAGACCATAGCAGGCGACCTGCGGCAGGTGATGCGCACCGTTGATGAGGAGCTCTACCTGAGTATCCTCCCCACCACCACCCAGTACTCGCGCAACGCACTCTTTGCCGGTCTCATGCCGGCTGCCATCGAGGAATTGATGCCTGAATACTGGATTGACGAGCATGAGGATGAAGGCAAGAACCTGAACGAGGAGAAACTGCTGGCAAAGAACCTGCTCAGGGCCGGTATCAATTGCCGGTGGAGCTATCACAAGATCAGTTCCGACGCTGAGGGCAGAAGCGTCAACGACCGTATCACGCAGCTCATGGGCAATGACCTTAACGTGCTGGTATACAACTTTGTTGACATGCTGAGTCATGCCCGCACCGAGATCAACATCATCCGTGACCTGACTGCTGACGAGGCCTCCTGGCTCACCCTGACCCACTCGTGGTTCATCCACTCTCCGCTGATGGAGCTGCTGAGGTTTGTCTCCTCCCGCAGTGCACGGGTGGTATTCACCACTGACCACGGATCGGTCAGGGTGCAGCGGCCGCTTAAAGTGGTGGGCGACAGGCAGACATCGATGAACCTCCGATACAAGACAGGAAGGAACCTCGATTACAATCCGCGCGAGGTGTTTGAGATCACCGCACCTGCAAAGGCAGGACTGCCCATGGTGAACATAACCTCCAGGTATATTTTTGCATGCGCGAATGACTTCCTGGTCTACCCGAACAACTACAACAGCGTTGTCTCCTACTACCGCGACTCCTTCCAGCACGGTGGCATATCGCTTCAGGAGATGCTCCTGCCGCTTGTCTCCCTCGAACCGGTCTGATTTGCTATTTTTGCAGCATGAAAATCGTTATTGCTGACAAGAGCCGACTGCATGATGCTGCAAGGCATTTCCTGAAGGAGACAGCAGGGAAAAGGCTCTTTGCCTTTTACGGTCAGATGGGCTCCGGAAAGACAACCTTTATCAGGGCGCTGAGCCATGAGATGGGCGTGGCCGACACCGTCACCAGTCCCACCTTTACCCTGGTCAATGAGTACCGCAGACCGGGCAGCACACCTGTTTATCACTTCGACTTTTACAGGATAAAGAAGATTACCGAGGTACTCGACTTCGGCATCGAGGAGTATTTTGACTCCGGCTCTCCATGTTTCATGGAGTGGCCCGAAATGATTGAACCGCTGCTGCCGGATGAGACTATGAGAATCTCAATCACCGTCGCCCCTGACGGAAGCAGGATCATCGAATCCATGGAAACCGGGACGCATTCGTCTCCCCTCTGAACCCCGGGGTATCTTAAGTAACATAATCCGCAACGCCTTCTGTTCCCTGCACTGCTGGCTCTTCTCTGATTTATGCCGTTCTTCCTGTCATCTGTGCAATTAAAATCTTAATTTTGATCTGGTGAGTTTTTTCCTCACTCCTAACCTTTTAAAACGAAGCCAGATGAATGAACCGGCCAGAAGCGCTTTCCTGCCGAGGGAAGAGCAGATTGAAAAAGCCGTGGGCAGGAAACAGATGTCGATTGGTCTTCCCCGTGATGTTCATGATGATGAAAAACGAATATCACTTACCCCTGAAGCGACCAAGATCCTCACCGATGCAGGCAATGAGATCATCATGGAGAGAGGTGCCGGACAGGCCGCCGGCTTCACCGACAGGGAATACAGCGACAACGGTGCAATTGTGGCTGACACTGCAGCCAAGGTATATGAGTGTGACATTATTATCAAGACAGCTCCCTTCAAGCAGAAGGAAGCCTCACAGCTCAGGGTCGGGCAGACGGTTATCTCATTCATGAATGTCGCCACCATGGGCGAAGATGTTCTTTCGACACTCATGCGCAAGAGGGTGACGGCCCTGGCAAGCGAAAGGATAAAGGATTCAGATGGAATGCTTCCGGTGGTTGAGTCGATGAGTGAGATCAGCGGTGTTACATCGGTGCTTCTGGCTTCCGAATATCTTAGCTCCACTTCCGGGGGCAAGGGAGTGATGCTCGGAGGAGTGACCGGGGTGACTCCCACTGAGGTGATCATAATCGGCGCCAACACGGCCGGCGAGTATGCAGCCCGGGCAGCGCTGGGGCTGGGGGCCATCGTGAGAGTGTTTGACACGTCGGTGCATCGCCTCCGTAACTTTCAGAACCTGCTGGGGCAAAGAATATACACTTCGACATTCCACCCACAGGTGCTGCAGAAGGCGCTTAAGTCGGCTGACGTTCTCATCGGAGCCCTCTCCACAGATATTCTCATGCCCTGGTTTTACGTCACCGAGGAGATGGTGCAGGGGATGAAGCGCGGTTCGGTTATAATCGATCTCAGTGTTGACACCGGCGGCTGTGTTGAGACGGCTGAGCCGAGGGCAATAAAGGACCCGATTTATGAGAAGCATGGAGTGATACACTACTCTGCCTGGAACCTCCCTTCGCGGGTGCCCAAGACAGCATCAATAGCTCTGAGTAACGTCTTCAGGCCGCTGATGCAGGAGATAGCTGACGCCGGAGGCATAACCCATATGCTCAAATTCAATCCCGGACTCCGGAGCGGTGTCTATATCTTCAATGGCATCCTCACCAATGAGGTGCTGGGCCAGAAGTTCGGTATCCTGTCAAAGGATATCAACCTGCTGCTGGCAGCGTTCTGACCAGTCGGCAGGAAGAGGTGTGTGTGCGATTTGCGATTTGCGATTTTCCCCGGCGGGGAGCAAGCATTGTAGCCCTGCCGCGATTCAAAGCCAGCTCATAACAGCCTCACTGCCTGACTGTCTGATCTTTACATTCCTGCCAAGGTAAATTGCCCTGTTATCCGGTATATGTCCTGCCGGGAAGTTGAAGAGGACGGGATAATCATACCCGGCTACCACATTCATCACCACCTCTTCAACGGTCTGGTTAAACACATGCTCACCCTCTGTTATCTTTTCCATACCTCCCACCACCAGGGCCGACAGGTTCTTCAGCAGTCCTGCCATACGCATTGCCACCAGCATCCGGTCAAGATGGTAGAAGTGTTCTCCTATTTCCTCAATGAACAAAATTGCCCCGTCTGTGTCAGGCTGTGCAGGCGTTCCGTGGAGGCTGTATAGCAGCGATATGTTGCCGCCGGTGACAGGGCCGGAGACCTCAACCGAAGCCTCATGCGAAGGCAGCCAGCGCACCGGTTCAGCTTCACCGCGCAGCGCTTTGACCAGGGTCTCATAGCATACCGGAAGATATTCAGGATTTGAGTAGTTAAGTGGCATCTCGGCATGCAGTGAGGCAATGCCGCATACCCTGCTGAGCCACATATGCAGTGAGGTGATATCGCTGTAGCCCGCGTACCACTTAGGTTGTTTCTTCAGAGCTGAGAAGTCTATCCGGTCAACGATTCTTGACATGCCGTAACCGCCTCGTGAACAGAGTACAGCCTTTACATCCGGGTCATCCGTAGCCCGCTGGATATCATGCAGCCGGTCTGCTTCACTACCGGCAAATGGACCGCTGCGGGCAAAAACATGGCTGCCAAGCGTGACACGGAAGCCTGATTCCTCAAGCATGTGCACGGCATTGTGTACCACTCCCTCTTCAATAGGGCTGGCAGGGGTGATGATTTCAATACGGTCGCCATCCCTGAGGTATGGCGGAATCAAAAGTGATTTCATAGACTCTCCTGATACGGTGAAGTATCAAAAATAGTCATTTCATGAAAGAAATCGCGCAGCAGTGTCAAAGAGCCTGTCAAAGGTCCGGTCAGCCTCATTTGCATTATCCCCGGCAAGAACCGGGAAAGGTGACTCATGAGTACACGGGTATCCCGGATTCCAGACCTCGGTATCTGCTCCGCTGAGTGTCTCCATTACAGCCTTTGCCGGAATGACGGTATCTGATTCAAATGTCACTGCCTTAAGCCTGCCGTCATATCGGCTGAATGGTCTTCCCCGCAGGTCTTTCAGTCGCTGCAGCGAGGTCATGGCATAAAATGCTTCCCCCTCGGGGGTATTGTTCATTAACCTGGTAAGTCGCTCCCTGCCGCCATTCATCGCACTATCAGGCCAACCGACATAGAATGAGAGCAGCATCTCGAAAGCGCGGCTGTCCATTATCAGCTTCGAGGTTCCGTTCATCATGCTGAAGGCGCTGCCGCCGCAGAAGAGCATGATGCGGCTGTCCTCAGGCAGCGGTGACGGATCGGAGAGCATCATGACCTGTGTCATCAGCGCCCCGATGGAGTAGGCAAAAATATCTGTCGGCCCGCCGGCAGCTATTCCGGGGATGCTGCCTTCCCTGAGTGAACGGATAAGCGTTGTAAGATCACCGGCGGTTTGATAACCGGAAAGCATGAACCGCTGCGGGGAGACTGTCATCCTCGTGCTCAGCGCCACATTGACGAAGGTTGAGAGCCTGGCGTCAGGCAGCAGCGCCTGGCGCGCTGACACCAGGGGCATCATGATATGCCTGTCAATCCAGCTTCGTGGTGAGCGGTTCATGTGATACGCCAGCGGGAAAAGAACCACCGGGCGTCCGGTTCCATCCGCCAGTCGCGCACCCCACTGAATGTACTTTGACCAGCTCCGTTCATTAAGGCCGTGAAGAAGTATAATTGAACCGCGCCCGGTGCAAGGTTTGCCTCTGTCCCCGCCGGGGCTCAGGATATAATAACTGAACTCCCTGTTGCTCTCTTCCACCTCGTGTGAGCGGAAAAGAGAACGAAACAGTCCCGGCACATCCTGCCCGTCAGGAAGGGAGCTGTCAACGGCAGAGCTAAACCTCCGGGCAGCAACAGTCACCCCGGTGCCCGGGATCACCCCTTCCGCGATGCCCTCCCTGAAGTGTGAGGAGATTTGCCGTTCACTGGCTGTATAACCCATATCTGAATTTTAGGGCAAACAAAACACAGGATGAGCGGCACTCCAAAAAATAGGTGGCTCCCCCCCGCCGGTGGGCCGAAATCCTCCGGGCAGGGGCGAAATACAACATTCAGGGGTGAAAATTCCTGCCATACTTCAGGCCGGAAACGGCAGATCCGCAAAAGTGTTACTTTTGCAATTGCAACTGATCCCATGAATATTGACCTGAGCAAAAAGCTGCCCGTGTACCTTACGGAAAAGGGGAATATTGTTACCACGATACTCTTCACAGCCGGCTTTGCACTGCTCTTTCTCAACCTGTACACCCCCTTTGGTGTAGGCACCTGGTTTGAAGTTTCGAAGCCCACCCTGCTGCTCTATGCCAGCGGTGTCATCCTGGCCGGAGTGCTGGTGGTGGCAATAAGCCGCATTCTGATGTACCACCACGTCAAACGCGGCAAGAGCCTCCTCATCTGGCATTATCTTATCTGGGTAGCCGCTGAGATCATTGCAATGGCTCTCTTCTTCACCCTTTTCGAGATAGTCATCCTGCATGATCAGCGCCCCTTTCCCGAGCTCCTCGTAAGGTCAGTTCAGAACACCTCGCTCACGCTGCTTCTTCCCTATACATTCCTGTGGCTCTGGTTCGCATGGCGCGAAAGCAAGAAAACACTCTCCGGGATTATGGAGCAGCCCGAGACAGCTTCGCAGCGCCCGATGATACACCTCCGTGACGAAAAGGGAGTGCTGAGGCTTTCACTGAAGCATACCGACCTGCTTTATATGCAGGCAAGTGACAATTACGTCACAGTCTTTTACCAGGCCAAGGAGAAACTGACCAGGTACATGCTGCGAAATACTCTCAGGACCCTGGAGGAGGAACTTAAGGAGGAGGCCATAATCCGATGCCACCGCTCATGGCTTGTGAATATTGAGAAGGTCAAGCTGATACGCAGGGAGAAGGAGGGGCTTCTCCTGGAGCTCGACAGCACCCCGCCGTCATCAGTACCGGTGTCACGCACGTACATGCACGATGTGCTCGCTGCCTTCGGGCATGTTGAATAGCTTGCATCCCGACGCTTTTTGAAAATCATTATCTTTGCCGGGTTAAAATCAGCAATCATTTTCCTCAAATGAAGAAGTTCAAGCGCCATCTGGTTACATCAGCCCTTCCGTATGCCAACGGACCAATACACATAGGGCACCTTGCAGGGGTTTACGTGCCGTCGGATATCTATACCCGTTACCTCCGGATGCGCGGCGAGGACGTCATTTCCATCTGCGGCTCTGACGAGCATGGAGTTCCTATCACCCTTAAAGCCCGCAAGGAGGGCATCACCCCGCAGGAGGTGGTTGACCGCTACCATGAGCTCAACAAGAAAGCCTTTGCCGACTTCGGCATCGCCTTTGACATCTACTCACGTACATCTAACAGGATTCACTACGAAACCGCCTCGCAGTTTTTCCGCAAGCTGTATGACCAGGGGGAATTCGTTGAGAAAACCGCCAGCCAGTATTATGACGAGGAGGCCGGTTGCTTCCTGGCTGACAGGTATATCACCGGCACCTGCCCTTACTGCGGCAATGAGAACGCCTATGGCGACCAGTGCGAGAAGTGCGGAACATCTCTCAGCCCCACTGACCTTATTAACCCGAAATCGACCATCAGCGGCAGCGCCCCGGTGATGCGTGACACACTCCACTGGTACCTTCCGCTTGACAAGTACGAGCCCTGGATCAGGAAGTGGATCCTCGAGGAACACACCGAATGGAAAACTAACGTTTACGGACAATGCAAGTCGTGGCTCGACCAGGGACTTCAGCCCAGGGCCGTCAGCCGTGACCTCGACTGGGGCGTGCCCGTACCTGTCGAGGGCGCTGAGGGTAAAGTGCTGTATGTCTGGTTCGATGCCCCCATCGGATACATCTCTGCAACCAGGGAGCTGACACCTGACTGGGAGAAGTACTGGAAAGACCCGGAGACCCGCATGGTACACTTCATAGGAAAGGACAACATCGTGTTCCACTGCATCATCTTCCCGGCCATGCTTAAAGCAGAGGGGAGCTATATCCTTCCCGACAATGTGCCGGCCAATGAGTTTCTGAATCTCGAGAATGACAAGATCTCCACTTCGAGGAACTGGGCAGTGTGGCTGCATGAATATCTCCAGGATTTTCCCGGCAAACAGGACTCGCTTCGCTATGCGCTCTGTGCAAGTGCACCCGAGACCAAGGACAACGACTTCACCTGGAAGGAATTCCAGGCCCGCAACAATAACGAACTAGTTGCCATCCTCGGCAACTTCGTCAACCGCACACTGGTACTGACGGCAAACTACTACAAGGGCACTGTTCCCGTCCCGGGCGTCATGAATGATTATGACAAAGAGACGGTGAAGTCGATCATGACCTGCCGTGAGAACACGGAGAGCAACCTTGAGGCCTTCAGGTTCCGCCAGGCGCTTGCCGAGGCGATGAACCTTGCGCGCCTCGGGAACAAGTACCTTGCTGACACCGAACCGTGGAAGGTGGTCAAGACAGATCCCGAACGGGTGAAGACTATCATGTATGTCTCCCTGCAGATCACAGCCAACCTGGCAATTCTGCTCGAGCCGTTCCTCCCCTTCTCGATGGACAGGCTGAGAGGATGGCTCGGCATCGCAGGGCTGCACTGGGATGCCGCCGGCCGTTCAGATCTCCTTTCTCCCGGCCATACCGTATCATCAGGCGAGCTGCTATTCAGCAAGATCGATGATGCAGATATTGAGAAACAGATACAGAAGCTTCTTGACACCAAAAAGGCAAATCAGAACGCTACGGCTCCTGTCCTGCCTCAAAAAGAGGATGTCTCCTTTGACGAGTTCACCCGGATGGATATCCGCACGGCAACAATACTTGAGGCCGAGAAGGTGGCCAAAACCACCAAGCTGATAAAGCTGAAAGTTGACACGGGGATTGATGTGCGTACCATCGTATCGGGCATTGCCGAGCATTTCACAGCCGATGAACTGCCCGGGAAAAATATATCGGTGATTGTCAACCTGGCCCCGCGTACCATCAAAGGCATAGAGTCAAAAGGAATGGTACTGCTGGCCGAGGACGAGAACGGCAAACTGGTGTTTGTCACCCCCGAGAAGAAAATCAAGAACGGAAGTCCCGTAAAATAAGGATTTGCGAGTTGCGATCTGCGGGTTGCGACCGCGAACACGGTAGTGCTGACTGGTACTGCCTATCGCTGACTGGTACTGCCGACTACCTCGACTTATGGACCCACGCTCCCGGATACTCCCGGTGCAGCTTTTCGAGCACAACCTTCGCCTCGTCGAGCGTGGGGAATGCCTGTGCACTGACCCTGAGGAACCCGTCGGGTCCGCCAGCCACCTCCGGGTCAAATCCCTGACGGCGGAGTTTTTCAACCATGACAAGGGCATTATCCTCCCCCTTGAAACTGCCGATGATCACCATGAACCTGTACTCCTCCACCACAACCGCAGTTGTTCTCCTCGCAGGAGCCCTGTTCACCGCGGTGTCCGGGGCGGTTTTGACCGCCGTCTCCGCCGGCCCGGAAACTGGTCCTGAATCCTGAACAGTCAGCCCGAGAGAGGCTTTCATCTCATTGACTGTGTTATCCGGATTGCCCGTATCCCGGGTGATATTGATTTCAGGCGCAGCAGCTGACCTGTCGGCATCAATCTGTTCACGGTTGAACTCAAGTTCAGCCCTGGCGAGGGGGTTGAGGTTTGATTCCTCAATATTGCTTCTGAATATCCGGTCATTGAAAGGCACCAGGGCAAGAGCCACCAGCACCGGAATTATCACAGCGGCCCTTGTCAGCAGGCTTCTCATCGAAGGCTGGCTGACGGCAGGGGTATGGCGCCTTTCAATGGCCATCTTCCTGACATCTAAGCCACTCACCGGTTTCCGGTGAAAGGCGCTGAGCCCGTATGAAGAGAGGAGGTAATTAACTGTAAGGTCAGGTTCAAACACAATCGCCCTGTCATAATTCAGCGAGAAGGTTCCCAGCCGGTCAATCATCACCGGGTTGCCGGTCATGATTTTGCTTCTCAGTTCCCCGGACCAGTCATTCACAATATCGCGTGCCTCACCGTATCCGGTCCCTGTCACGGCAGAGACATGGCCTATCAGCAGTCCGTCGTTCCCGGTGAGGTGACGGTTGAAGGTGATCTTCCTTGAAGGGGGTTCAAAGAGACCATCTTTCCGGTCAGCGCGTGCGGGAAAATAGTTCCCGATGAACGCACCAAACCCCGGTATTATGACGCAGTCATGCTTTAAAAGAAGTTCCTTGATAAGTTCGCTGATATCCCTCGCCATGTATAGCAAATAATGAACAAAGATAAAAAAGAAACCTGATCCGGCTCCGGAAAAAAGGGTTAATTAAAATCTATTATCTTCGCTATTAAGATAGCGTTCAGAAGATGAAAAAGATAGAGATGGTCGACCTCCGGTCACAGTATGAGAGGCTTAAGGCCGACATTGATAATGCAATTACCGGGGTGATCAGTTCCACTGCCTTCATCAAGGGTCCTGACGTACGTCTCTTCGAGGAGGAGTTGCAGCGTTACCTTGGCAACCGTCATGTCATCTCCTGCGCCAACGGCACAGATGCTCTCCAGATAGCTATGATGGCACTGGGGCTCAAGCCTGGTGATGAGGTCATAACCACCAACTTTACCTTTATCGCCACCGTTGAGGTGATTGAGCTCCTGGGGCTGAAGACAGTGCTTGTTGAGCCTGATTACGGCAGTTTCAACATCAGCGTTGAAGCCATCCGCAGAGCCATCACTCCTCGTACCAGGGCCATTGTGCCGGTACATCTCTTCGGGCAGTGCGCCGACATGGAACCGATACTTGACCTGGCCCGGCAGCATGATATTCTTGTGATAGAGGATGTGGCACAGGCTACCGGAGCCGAATACCGCTTCAGCGACGGCACCGTTAAAAAAGCCGGCACCATGGGAACTATCGGGTGCACATCCTTTTTCCCCTCAAAGAACCTCGGATGCTACGGCGACGGCGGTGCACTCTTCACTGATAATGACGAGCTGGCTGCGCTGATCAGGAGTATTACCAACCACGGTATGAAGGTGAGGTACTACCATGACACCATCGGGGTCAACTCCCGTCTTGACACTATCCAGGCAGCCATCCTGCGGGTCAAGCTGCGGCATCTTGACGCATTCAACGAGGCACGTGCCAGGGCAGCAGCATTCTATGACACACAGCTGTCGGGGTTATCCGGAATCACCGTGCCTGAAAGATCTGCCTTCTCATCACATATCTTCCACCAGTACACTCTCAGAATAGCCGGCGGCGAGCGCAACAGTCTCCGGGAGTGCCTAGAGAACGAGGGTATACCGGCAATGATCTACTACCCGGTGCCTCTTCACATGCAGAAAGCATACCTGCACCTGGGTTACAGGCCTGATGACTTCCCTGTCACCACAAACCTCTCCGGCGAGGTACTCTCACTGCCGATGCATACAGAGCTTGACGACGAACAGCTTGCTTACATAACCGGCTGCATCCGCTCGAAATTCAACTGAAAACATGGAAAAGGAATATTTTGCCCACCCCACCGCTGTAATAGACGAAGGCTGCACTATCGGCAACGGGACTAAGATCTGGCACTTCAGCCATATCATGAAAAACTCCGTCATAGGTACGAACTGCAATATAGGCCAGAACGTGGTGGTCTCTCCGGGTGTGGTTCTCGGAAATAATGTCAAGGTACAGAACAATGTATCTATCTATACCGGAGTTATATGTGAGGATGATGTATTCCTGGGACCGTCTATGGTATTCACCAACATAATCAACCCCCGCAGCGCCGTCATCAGGCGCGACCAGTACGTGACCACAATGGTCAGGCACGGAGCCTCCATAGGCGCCAACGCCACCATAGTGTGTGGCAATGAGATAGGGCAGTATGCGCTCATCGGGGCGGGGACAGTGATCACCAAATCTGTTAAGCCATATGCCCTGGTGGTGGGAAACCCCGGACGGCAAACCGGATGGGTATCCGAGTACGGACATAAGCTCTCCTTTGACGAAGGAGGCCTTGCCGTATGCCCGGAGAGCGGCCAGCAATACAGGCTTTCCGGAGGAGAGGTGACCAGAATTATTTAGTATTTTTATGCCTTCAAAAAACATTCTTATGAAAACTGCACCCAGGAACTTCGGGCTCATAGGGATTGCCGGCTATATAGCCGAACGCCACCTGAGGGCCATAAAGGATACCGGCAACCGGCTGCTCGCAAGCCTTGACAAATTTGACTGCGTGGGAAAAATAGACAGCTATTTCCCCGAAAGCGACTTCTTCGTTGAGTTCGAAAGATTCGACAGGCACGTTGACAAACTGAAAAGAAGCGGCGTGCAGCTCGATTACGTCAGCATCTGCTCACCAAACTACCTTCATGACTCGCACATCAGGTTCGCTCTGCGCCATCAGGCTGACGCCATCTGCGAAAAACCCATCGTGCTCAACCCGTGGAACATAGATGCCCTGCAGGAAATTGAGAAGGAAACCGGCCGTCATATATTCAATATCCTTCAGCTCAGGTATCACCCGGTGATTATGAACCTGCGTGAAAGTATCAAGACGATGCCACAAAACAAGAAGCATGACATTGACCTCACCTATATCACAAGCCGCGGAAACTGGTACCACATATCATGGAAGGGCGACGTCAACAAGTCGGGCGGAATAGCCACCAATATCGGCGTCCACTTTTTTGACATGCTCGGCTGGATCTTCGGACCGGTGGTCTCAAACAGGGTGCACCTTCTCGGACGTGATAAGGCATCAGGATACCTGGAGCTGGAAAACGCACGTGTGAGATGGTTCCTCAGCATCGACTGGAATGACCTGCCGGCCGATGTGAAGGAAAAAGGCAAAAGAACTTACCGGAATATAACCGTCGACGGTGAGGAGCTGGAGTTCTCGGAAGGATTCACCGACCTCCACACAGTCACCTACCGCGAAATCCTCGGCGGAAACGGTTACGGCCTGGAAGATGCACGTCAGAGCATTGAAACAGTCTATCAGATAAGAAATTCGGCACTTTCCGTGCTGACAGGAGAATATCACCCCCTTATTAAAAAATGAATATGTACGATAAACTTGTAAACAGGGAGACAAAGCTCTCTCTCATAGGCCTCGGTTACGTCGGCCTTCCAATTGCCCTCGAGTTTGCAAAAAAGATCAGCGTGGTGGGCTTCGACATCAGGCCTGACCGCGTTGAGCTGATGAAAAAGGGCATAGATCCCAGCAATGAACTTGAACACGAGGCATTTGAAGGAACAGATATCAAATTTACTGCTGATCCGCAAGATCTTCGCGAAGCGTCATTCCATATCATAGCCGTCCCCACACCGGTGACCAGGCACAATCTCCCGGACCTTGAACCGGTGCTTAAGGCCTCCGAAACCGTTGGCCGCATACTGAAAAAGGGCGATTACGTTGTGTATGAATCAACGGTATACCCGGGCTGCACCGAGGAAGAGTGCATCCCCGTTCTCGAGAGATATTCAGGGCTGAAATGCCCGGCCGACTTCAAGGTGGGCTTTTCGCCCGAACGCATAAACCCGGGAGACAAGAACCATACCCTTACGAAGATCGTCAAGGTGACCAGCGGCTGTGATGCGGAATCAGGCGAGAACATTGCACAGACATATGAGATGATCATTAAGGCAGGTGTTCACCGCGCCTCTTCGATAAAAGTTGCCGAAGCAGCCAAGATCATTGAGAACACCCAGCGTGACATAAACATCGCCTTCATGAACGAGCTCTCCATCATCTTCAACAGGATGGGCATCAATACATACGAGGTCCTTGAAGCGGCCGGCACAAAGTGGAATTTCCTGAAGTTCTACCCCGGACTGGTAGGCGGCCACTGCATCGGCGTAGACCCCTACTACCTCTCGTACAAGGCCAAGGCGATGGGTTATCACCCGCAGATGATTGACTCCGGAAGGTTCACCAATGACAGCATGGGAGCATATGCCGGAAAGGAGACAGTGAAGAAACTGATCGCAGCTCACAAGAGCCCCGACAGGTCGCGCGTGCTGGTTATGGGGATGACCTTCAAGGAAGATGTCACTGACATCCGCAACTCGAAGGTTATTGACGTTGTAAATGAACTGCGCGACTTTGGTGTGGAGGTTGATGTCATTGACCCGGGAGCCTCTCACGCGGAGGTGAAGCACGAATATGGCATCGATCTTAAAAAAGGTCCCGAAGGAAAATATGACGCTATCATTGTTGCGGTGTCTCACAAGGAGTACCGCGACCTCGACGAGAAATTCTTCCTTGACCTGCTCAATGAAAAAGGTATTCTTGTTGACCTGAAGGGGCTGTACAGGAACAATATGAAGTGGCTGACCTACTGGAGTCTGTGATGAACGGGAAGGTAATAGTAACAGGCGGCACAGGGTATATCGGGTCACACACTGCCGTTGAGCTTATAACTGCCGGGTTCGAGGTGGTTATCATTGACAACCTGTATAACTCAGACATATCGGTACTCGACGGTATTCGGTCAATAACGGGTGTCACCCCGAAGTTCTATGATTATGATCTCTGTGACAGCCAGAAGCTGGAAGAGGTCTTCGGTGCAGAGGGAAAGGTTGATGCCATCATTCACTTCGCAGCCTACAAGGCCGTGGGCGAGTCAGTCAGGAAACCGCTGGAATACTACCGGAACAACCTGACCTCGCTGATGAACCTGCTGGAGGCGATGGAGCGCCATAATACAACGGCGCTGGTCTTCTCTTCGTCATGCACCGTCTACGGACAGCCTGATACCCTCCCGGTAACCGAGAGTTCCCCGGTGAAGGATGCCGCTTCGCCGTATGGCTACACCAAGCAGGCCGGAGAAGTAATCATACGTGACACCATGGCTTCCAGACCGGGGCAGAAGGCTATATCCCTGAGATACTTTAATCCCATCGGCGCCCACCCGACGGCTTTCATCGGTGAGCTTCCGCGAGGCGTGCCTGAAAACCTGGTGCCCTATATCACCCAGACTGCCATCGGGCTCAGGGAAGAACTGAAAGTCTTCGGAACCGATTATGACACCCCCGACGGATCATGCATCCGCGACTACCTCCATGTGGTTGACCTGGCGAAGGCTCATGTGGTGGCCCTGAAGAGATTGCTCGGCGGAGAAAACAAGGCAAACTACGAGGTCTTCAACCTTGGAATGGGCAAGGGTGTCTCCGTGCTGGAGGCAATTGCCGCCTTCGGAAAAGCCACCGGGGTCAGGCTGAATTACTCCGTCACCGGCCGCAGGGCAGGTGACATCGAAAAGATCTGGGCAGATCCCTCCCTGGCCAACAGGGAACTGGGCTGGAAGGCCGGGATAAGTATTGAGGAGGCAATGGAGACAGCCTGGCGCTGGGAAAACAAACTGAAAAACAAGAAATCATGAACAGAACGATACTCATTACCGGCGGCGCAGGATTCATCGGCTCACACGTCGTAAGACTCTTTGTGAACAAATACCCGGAATATAAGATCGTCAATGCCGACAATCTTACCTATGCGGGAAACCTGGGCAATCTCACAGATATCGGAAACAGGCCGAATTATCTCTTCCGTAAGGTTGACATTGTTGACAAGAAAGCTGTAAATGCACTTTTTGACGAGTTCAGGTTTGACGGAGTGATACACCTGGCAGCTGAATCACATGTAGACCGGTCAATAACCTCGCCTGACGAGTTCATTCATACGAATATTCTGGGCACGGTCAACCTGCTGGCTGCATTCAGGGATGTTGTTCCGGCCTCAGGTGCTGACAAACGGTTTTACCACATCTCCACTGATGAGGTTTACGGCTCGCTGGAGCACGGAGGATTCTTTACCGAACAGACTCCCTATGACCCGCGCAGTCCCTATTCGGCCTCCAAGGCCAGTTCTGATCATATGGTGCGGGCGTTTGGCAATACGTACAAGCTGCCATTTGTGATCTCCAACTGCTCCAACAACTACGGGCCAAACCAATTCCCGGAAAAGCTTATACCACTGACGATCAATAACATAAAGACCATGAAGCCCATCCCGGTTTACGGGAAAGGGGAGAACATTCGTGACTGGCTTTATGTTGAGGATCACGCCTCGGCGATAGACGTTATTTTCCATAGGGGCAAGCCGGGAGAGACCTATAACGTGGGGGGTGACAATGAGTGGAAGAACATAGATCTCGTAAGGCTGCTGTGCAGGATCATGGACCGCAAGCTGGGCAGAAATGACGGCGACTCGGAAAAACTGATCACATTTGTGACTGACCGTGCGGGGCATGACCTCCGTTATGCCATCGACAGCAGCAAGCTGCAGCGTGAGCTTGGATGGAAGCCGTCAGTCACCTTCGAGCAGGGGCTTGGGATGACCGTTGACTGGTACCTATCGAATGAGAAATGGCTCACAGCCATCATCTCGGGAGACTACGCGAAGTATTACGAGGAAATGTACGGAAGCAGGTAGGAGTTGCGATCTGAGAAGTGCGAATTGCGAAGTGCGAGGTCTCGGGGCCTTCAGACTCCAGACCTTCAGACTCCAGACCTTCAGACTCCAGACCTTCAGACTTCAGACCTTATGACCTTAAGACGTCCTATCAGCTCATCTCCCAGCTCCGTCTTGGCCTTTATATGATCGAGGATGGCAAGCACCACGCCGTTCTTTTCAAAATCTCCCCTCACCTGCTCGAAGTCGCGCTTCTTGACCTCATCGTCGCCGTCAATGCCGAAGCCGGTCATTGACGAGAGGGTGAATTCCTTGCGGGCATCCTCATAAAGCATCCGGTCAAGGTCAACCACGCTCTTCTTCCATCTCTCCACGATTGCAATTATATCATCAGCGGTCAGTTCTTCGTTGGGTTTGCCGGTCT
>JADFDS010000021.1 GCA_018262715.1 Bacteroidota bacterium | reverse complement strand
ATTGAGTTCTCTTTTCAGTAATTGAGAATATGTTGGTGCAGGGGCAGGTGGTACAGCTATTGACCAGGTTCTGCGATTCCAATGTGCAGGTAATCAGCAAACCCGGCATGAGAATAAGTGACCTGGTCATGCAGTGACAGCTTGAGCGCGATGACCATAAAATTACAAATAAAAAAGTGAAGGTGTACTGCTAAGGCTTATTAAAATGCCCCAGGTACGCCTTCAATACCTTTCAAATAATGTTTCAGGCTTTGTGCACCGGTTTGCCGACGGCATCGGCACCGGCCTCAAGGAAAACCTCGGAAATTGTCGGGTGGGCATGCATTGTGTGAGCCACATCCCAGACTGTGCTTTCAACAGCCATATAAGCGGCTGCCTCACTGATCAGGTCGGTAGCATTGTGCGAGATAATCTGCACACCCAGAACCTCGCCGTACTTAGGCTCTGAGATGATACGGAGAATTCCTTCCGGCTGTCCTTCAGTGAGTGCCTTGCCGTTGGCGGAAAGGGGGAACTCATTTACCTTGTATTCTGTGCCCTCTGCCGTGAGTTGCTGTTCTGTCTTGCCTATCTGCGCGATTTCGGGGTCAGTGTAGAGGGTCAGCGGCACACGCTCGGTCTGCATTGTTTCAGTGATACCAAGGATATGGTTTACTGCTGCCAGCGCCTGTGCCGAGGCAGCATGCGCATAGATGCTCCTGCCGTTGACGTCACCCACTGCATAAACACCTTTGACGCTTGTCATGAAATGTTCATCAACAACGTAGAAGCTGTCTTTCTCCTCAGGGTTGAGCGAGCCGGTGGGCTTGATCCCCCTGCGGGGCATGCAGTTGACAATGCCTTCGTAGTCATCAATGTTCTCCGTATCAAAACCGGCTGTCCCTTCTATTGTTTTAACCTTCAGCGAGGCTAGTCTTTTATCTATATAAGAATTGAGATAATCATCCAGTGCGGGGAAAACCTTATCTGAAGTTTTCAGCAGAGTCACATCCCTGCCTATCAGGGCAAGCATCTGCGAAACCTCGGCAGCCACGGGTCCCTCGCCAACCACAAGCAGCTTCTGAGGTATCTCCTTCTGTGAGAACATGTTCTCGAGGTTGATTATCCGGCTCTCATCGCCTACCTTGAAGGGAAGTGGCCGGGGATATGAACCTGTTGCAATGATAATGTTCTTTGCCCTCAGCATCCGGTTGTCAACCACCACTGTATCAGCTGCCTCGATGGAGGCAGTTCCGGAAATGGTCTCAACATTATTCTTCTTCAGCAGGTATTCAACACCTTTGGTGAGGCGTCGCACGATCCGGTCAGACCGTTTCGCTGCCTTCTCCCAGCTGAATTTCAGCGATTTCGGGTCGAGACCCTCGACACCGAAATCTGCTGCCATCCCGAGCCTGGAAAAGTATTTGGCGCTCTCGAGCATCGCCTTGGAAGGGATGCAGCCCCAGTTGAGGCACATCCCGCCAACATTCTTTTTCTCAATCACTGCAGTCTTCAGTCCTGCCTGTCCGGCCCTGATTGCGGCCACGTAACCTGCCGGTCCCGCACCGATAATAATAAGATCATAATCCATCTCCGGTCTCCTTATATTATTGTCTCATTATCAGCGACAGCGGGTCTGCGACGCCAGCCGCCACATCATTCAGGAACTCCGTTGCCTCTGCTCCGTCAACCATTCTGTGGTCAACAGAGAGGGAGAGGGGCATAACGTTTCCTACTTTTATCTCACCGTCGGCCACCACCGGCTGCTGGTTGATACGGCCTATTCCCAGGATACCCACCTGAGGGTAGTTTATCACCGGCACACCGAACCATCCGCCCAGGGCGCCGTAGTTTGTGATTGTGAATGTGCCGTCCTTCATGTCATCGAGGGTCAGCTTTCTGTCGCGTGCCTTCACGGCTATTTCAGCCACGGCGCGGCTCAGCTCCCTGATGCTCAGTTTATCGGCATCGCGTATCACCGGCACCACAAGTCCATCCTCGGTGCTTACGGCAATGCCGATGTTATAGTAGTTCTTGTAGATAATATTTCCCTTTTCGAAGTCCATCTCTGAGTTCAGCTCAGGGTGACGTTTCAGTGCTGCCACCACTGCCTTGATAATGAATGGCAGGTAGGTGAGGCTGAGATCCTCCTTTTTGTACTCTTCCTTGTAGCGGGCACGTGCGTCCACAAGCCTTGACACTTCGGGTTCCTCGAAGAGGGTCATGTGTGCGGTGCTTTGCTTTGAGCGAAGCATGTTGCGGGCGATTGACTTCCTGATCTGGGTCATAGGCCTTATCTCGATGAGTTCACCGGGAGCTGCATGTGCTGCCGGCGCCTTCGCAGCGGCTGACATAATCCCGGCGGCGGAAGAAGCGCCAGCCACTGCCATTACTGCCGGGCCGTGGAAGTTCTGTATATCGCTCTTCATCACCCTGCCGGCAGGACCTGTCCCGGTCACCAGGTTAATATCGATGTTCATCTCCCTGGCCATGGCCCTTGCAACAGGTGTTGCAAGCACCTTGCGTCGCTCGCCGGAAACGGCGGCAGGCTTAGGCTCTGTCCCCTCCTCGCTTGCCGGAAGGAGCGCGTTGCCTGAGGCGACCTCGATGGTTCCCACGACGCCGGCGCCTTTCTCATCAACCTGTTCAGGCTGGGTTGAAGGAGCTTCAGCAGCGACTTCGCCTTCAATCTCTATCTCAACAAGTGTTTCTCCGACGTGGATCGTCTCACCCACCTTGCCGTAACGTGCAGCAATGACGCCTGTACGGGGTGAGGGGATGTCCGTTACCACCTTGTCGGTCTCCATCTTCACGAGCGGCTGGCCAACTTTTACGGCATTGCCCTTGTCAACGTACCACTCGATGATGATACCCTCGGTGAGCCCTTCGCCAATATCCGGGAATTTGAAAATATATCTCATTACTTCAGAATTTTATTGTTCTTTCAATCTCGTAGAAGATCTTCTCCGGGGTGATCATGTAATGGTGTTCTCCCCTGGGATAAGGTACAATCACATCAAACGCAGCCACCCTCTTCGGAGGTGCTTCGAGGTGGAGGAATGCCTCCTCGTTGGCCACCGCCATGATCTCCGATCCCACACCGAAGCTTCGCGGCTCCTCACCGACAAAAATGAGCCTTCCGGTCTTCTTGACCGATGCTGCAATTGTCTCCTTGTCAAGGGGGTATATAGTTCTCAGGTCTATCAGCTCCACCGAGTATCCTGCCTCTTTCGCCATCACAATTGCCTTCTGCACCTCGCGTATCATGGCGCCGTAGGCAACCACGGTAACGTCGGTGCCCTGCGACAGGACCTTGGCTTTGCCGATAGGCACTGAGAATTTCTCTTCACTAACTTCCTGCTTTATTGCGCGGTAGATTCGTTTGGGCTCCAGGAAAAGCACGGGGTCATCACTCTCGATTGCGGAGATGAGAAGTCCTTTTGCATCGTGGGGTGTTGAAGGCACAACGACTTTCAGCCCGGGGATGTGTGCAAATATTGCCTCCATACTTTCGGAGTGGTGCTCGAGCGCGTTGATTCCGCCGCCGTAAGGAAGCCGTATTACTATCGGCATTTTGAATTTGCCGCGCGACCTGTTATGGAAGCGTGAGATGTGTGATATTATCTGGTTGAAGGCCGGGTAAATGAATCCGCAGAACTGCATCTCAATTACGGGACGCAGTCCGGCTGCGGCCATTCCTACTGCTGTTCCGGCGATTCCCGATTCCGCCAGGGGCGAGTCAAAAACTCTTTCCACACCGTGTTTCTTCTGTAACCCTTCGGTTACCCTGAAGACGCCGCCTTCAAAGCCGACATCTTCTCCGTAGACCACTACACTTTTGTCTTCCGTCAGTTTGATATCAAGAGCGTCGTTAACGGCGCTGACTATATTCATTGCTTTCATTTGCGTGCGTTTTTCCACTGTAAGAATTTTTCATGTTCAATCTGCTGGTCCCGGAGATCCTGCGGCATCTCTGCATAGGTATATTTGATGGCATCCTCGAGGGGATACTGCACAGTCTGCTCAGTCTCCAGGAACTGGCGGTCAATCTCCTTCTCATATTCATCCACCAGCTTCTTCTCCTGGTCATCTGACCACAGCTTTTTCTTTTCCAGGAAGAGCTTCATTCGGCGCAGCGGGTCCTTTTTGTCCCATTCCTTCTCCTCATCTGTTGTACGGTATTTTGTAGGGTCATCAGAGGTTGTATGCGCCCCCTTTCGGTAAGTTACAGCCTCTATCAGCACGGCCTGACTCTCCTTGCGTGCATACTCGTGGGCATACCTGAATGCGGTCAGCATGGCGAAGATGTCATTGCCGTCGACCTTGATGCCCTTAATACCGTAAGCCTTTGATTTGATGGCCATGTTGATGCTTGCAGTCTGCATCTTCACCGGGACGGAAATAGCATACTGGTTGTTCTGCACCACGAAGATCACAGGAACCTTCCATACTCCGGCAAAGTTGAGCGCTTCGTGGAAGTCGCCCTCGGATGTTCCGCCGTCACCGACGAATGCCATTGCAACCTCATCCTTCTTCTGGTATTTGATTGCGTATCCGATGCCTGATGCATGCAGAAGCTGGGATGCTATCGGAACGGAGGAGGGGAGCATGTGATTCGCGCCGGCGAACTTCGTCCCTTCTTCAAATCCCATGTTGAACATGAAAACATCTTTCATCGTAGCGCCCTTGGCCAGCCATGCGCCCAGCTCGCGGAAAGCGGGCACCAGCCAGTCATCGTGCCTGAGCACTGCTCCGGCGGCAACGCCTATAGCCTCCTGACCGTAGTTGGGGGGGTAGGTGTAGACACGGCCCTGACGCTGGTATGATACGATCATGTGGTCAAGCGTCCGGACAAAGAGCATGTCCTTGTAAAGTTTCAGCGTCTCCTCGTCCGAGAGCTTGGGCATCAGCTCCTTGCTGATTACCTTTCCGTTGTTATCTATGACCTGCAGCATCTTGTCTTCTGCAGGGTCAAACTGGTCGAACATATTGTGTTTTGTTTAACGTTTCTGAAATAAAAGACAAACAAACACAACATTTGTTCAGCCAGAAGTCAGTTCAGAGCGGACCGGCTATAGTCGAGGCTCCATATTACCGGCCCTCCGTCGCTGTTTTCAAGGGTTATCTTTCTTACCTGCTTTGTCTTTGTCCCTGAAACAATTCTGCCTCCGGTTATGGTAATTTCCGGTGTTTTGTATCCGTCAGGTTCAAAAATGAGGAGCGTATACGGGTCGTTTGCCACCGGCTGACTTTTACCGGTCAGAATTCCGTTTTCCCAGCCAACATCTGAGAGGTCAGTGGCTCCGCAGCTGATGTGCCTTGAGGTGGCAAGCACCTGCGGATTCTGTTGAACCGGCCTGATGCAGAAGAGCTGGCAGTTGTAATCCGGGTTGATCCGGCCAAAAACAACCTCATTGGTTACAGTTCCCAGGAAAGTGTCAGACCAGAACTCATAGAGCAGGTATTCTTTGCCTTTTTCCAGGCCAAGTTCAGCCAGGCTGATGCTCTCTTCCTTCTCACCGAGCCTGCCAAGAACGCACCATCTCTCCCATGGCATATTCAGTTCGAGCATGAACAGGTCGAAGGGTGAAGTGCGGCTGCCGTCGCTCTCCCGTTCTCCCGAGCCGCTCATCTCGGTGGTTGTGCGGTCAAGGAAAGCCGACCGTGAGGGATCGAGGTCAAACACCTGTCCCGGGAGTGTAAAGAGCACCGGCAGTGACTTGCGGGCCGGGTCGATGAGGCCTGTGCGGTATACTTCCGGCTTGTCGGTAACCATGAACAGTGATCCGGTCAGCGAGGTGGCCATGCAGGAGCGCCAGGCCTCCTGCGGTGTCAGCTCAATATGGTCCGGGTCATTTCGCCACACCACGTTATTGAATGAGTTGTACTGTGCAAGTGCGGTGTACCCGTACCCGTCATTGCCTATGCGGCATCCGTCGGCCAGCCCGACCACACCGGGAAGCACTCCCCAGCATGCCAGCAGGAAGTTGTTGCGCCCGGTTTCTTCGCGCACCCTGCCTACCACATTCCTGAACGCTTTTTCGCGCTCAGCGTAACCGCCGCTGAAGAAGCTGCTGTGGCTGTTGTACCCCTCGAAGAGCAGATGACGGAGGGCATCGAGCTTGAAGTAGCTCCACCCATCATTTCTGAACCGGCTGTAGACAGGCGTAATGACTGAATCAAGCATCTCATCATCAAGGCCATTGAGTATGTAGCCAATCCATCTGCCGGAAGCGGGGGTGCCGTCTGCGTTCCTTACAAACCAGTCAGGGTGGGAGTAAGCCCAGGCTGAGTCGTGCACTGCCACGTTGGTCCAGATGCCTGGCCTGAATCCTTTGGAGCTGATGTATGTTGCAAGGTCGCCGAGTCCTGACGGGAATTTATCATTGGGGTTGATCCAGGCTTCCGGTGTACCACCATACTGCTGGTAGCCGTCGTCAATCTGAATGTATTCAAGTCCGTACGGCTTCATGGTTTCAGCGAGCACATCAGTGGCTTCCATGACATTCTTCTGATTGATTCCGGTCTTATATGCAAACCAGGAGCACCAGCCTGCAACAGGTTCTTTCCATACCTGGTAATTCCAGGGTTCATAATAGTCCAGTCCCCTGTGCTTCTGGTAGTAACGGGGCCTGAACCTGAAGGTGACCTCGTTGCCCTTCATGCTCAGGGCATAGGTAATAGCTGTACTGTCAGCAGTTTCAGGTTCTATTTTAAGTGATGATGAGGTATATGACTGGTCAGCTGACAGCAGCCAGTCGGACTGACGGTCATAAACGGCTCTGTTCAGCAGGCTGTGGCTGATTCCGTATGTATGCCTGACTACCTGGGTTCCCTCGATGCGTCGGTCAGCCTCGCAGGTGAATGACTCCTTTCCCGCGAGGATACGTCCTGTGATATTCATTGCCGATCCGTTTAGTGAAGAGATTGTAATGACGCAGGAGACTTTACAGTCACGCTCCTCATCAAGCTCCTTAACAGTGTATTCAGCCTGAGGCAGGTCAATTTCGAGCGTCAGTATGGCCGCACCGTTATAGAGCAGGCTGATGTTGTTTTCTTCCCGGATCAGTCTGGCCGGTTCGTTTGGAGGAGTTGTATCATCTGCCGGCGAGGTGCACATTGCCAGTGCGGCAGTCAGAATGATGGCGGAGAAAGGTAGAATATGGTTCATGACAGGTTCCCTGAGATTTCCAAAAATAAGCAAAAACGGACTGTTTCAGCCTTTTTCCCGGGCCAACGTGAAAGAGGTAATGTGAAGAAATGTTAACGGAAGCCGGTATTAATAAGGATAAGTTTTAAATTAGCTGAATATTATGCAATCAGTTAACCCAATTTCCAAAATCATGAAGAACTTGTTGAGAGCAGCTTTGATCTTATTGGTTGTCACTGCGGTCTCCTGCCAGAAGAAGGCAGCTGACGAACTATCACTCCCGTTCGAAAAATACGAGCTGGGAAATGGTCTGGATGTAATTCTGCACCAGGATCATTCAGATCCCATTGTGTCGGTGGCAATTTACTATCATGTAGGTTCCAACCGTGAGGTTCCGGGCCGTACCGGTTTTGCACACCTGTTTGAGCATATGATGTTCCAGCAGAGTGAAAATGTTCCGGAAGATCAGTATTTCAGGCTCATTCAGACAGCCGGCGGGACACTGAACGGATCAACCAACCAAGACCGTACCAACTATTATGAAACCGTGCCCAAAAATGCTCTGGAAATGGTACTCTGGATGGAGTCTGACCGCATGGGATACCTGACAAACACCATTACACAGCAGGCTTTTGCCATTCAGCAGAACGTGGTTCAGAATGAAAAACGCCAGAACTATGACAACAGGCCGTACGGTCATTCGTCGACGGTAATGGCGAAAGCGTTGTTCCCTGAAGGCCATCCCTACAGCTGGACAACCATCGGTGAGATGAAGGATCTTTTCAACGCCACGGTGGACGATGTGAAGGAGTTTCACGGGCGTTTTTACATACCGAACAATGCAACCCTTTCGATTGCAGGCGATTTTGATCCCGCTGAAGTTAAGGCATTGGTTCAGAAGTATTTCGGTGAGATTCCGGCAGGAGCCGATGTTGAGAAGATGTCTCCCATGCCCGTAACCCTTGCTGAGACGAAAAAACTATATCATGAAGACAACTTCGCCAATACTGCACAGTACACGATGGCTTTCCCCACAGTTGAGATGTACAATCCCGACGCCTATGCACTGACCATTCTGAGTGATATCCTTGCCGGTGGCAAGAAGTCGCCGATGTACAATGTTCTCGTTAAAGAGAAGAAGCTTACCTCAGGGGTGGGTGCCTATAACTCGGCCCAGTTGCTTGCCGGCACCTTCCGTGTATCTGTCAACGCCAATCCCGGTGTTTCTCTCACTGATATAGAGAACGCCATCTTTGAATCCTTTGCACGGTTTGAAGCCGAGGGGTTCACCGAGAAGGACCTGGAGAAGGTTAAGGCAGGACAGGAGACCCGTTTTTATAACATGATAAGCAGCATTGACGGCAAATCGAAGCAGCTTGCCGAGTACAACATGTATGCCGGTGACCCCGGTTATTACAGGCAGGATATGGAGGCCCTGAAGGCTGTCACCATTGGTGATGTGAAGAAGGTTTATGAAAAATATATCAAGGGGAAGAATTTCGTTGCCACCAGTTTTGTTCCGAAGGGGAAGGTTGACCTTGCATCGGCCGGATCGGTTAATGCAGGCATCGAGGAGGAGAACATACTGACTGCCACAGAGGTAAAGGTGGAAGCCGGTGCTGCCGAAGAGATTAAGAAAACCCCGACATCCTTTGACCGTTCGGTTCAGCCGCCGCTTGGCCCTGATGTATCTGTCACAGTTCCGACGGTATGGAAGTCATCACTGGCGAACGGCATGAAGCTTTACGGCATACAGCACACGGAAGTACCTCTTGTACAGTACGATATTGTCATCGAGGGAGGTCATATGCTTGATGATATAAGTGCGCCTGGCGTTGCCAGCATGCTGGCAACCATGCTCAATGAAGGTACCCGGAACAAAACCCCTGAGGAGCTTGAGGAAGAGATAGACCTCCTTGGAGCCAGCATACGGGTCGGAGCAGGCAGTGAGGATATTACCGTGAGCGTAAATACCCTCGCCCGCAATTTTGAAAAGACCCTTGCCATTGTTGAGGAGATGCTGCTACAGCCCAGGTGGGACTCAGCTGCCTTTGAACTGGCCAAAACCCGCACCCTCAACAGCCTCAGGAGGAACTCTATAGATCCCACATATCTGGGTTCCAGGGCGCTCAACAATCTGATCCTGGGTGAGAGTAACATTTACGCCACCGATGTGTCCGGCACTCCCGTGAGTGTACAGGCGATGACCATGGATCAGCTCAAGGCATTCTATGAGAAGAATTTTTCTCCCTCAATTTCGCGCTTCCTGGTTGTGGGTGCCGTTGACCAGCCAAGGGTGGAGAAAGCGCTTGCCTCGCTGAACACCAACTGGGCTGCCAAAGAGGTTCAGATGCCTGAAGTTATGCCTGCACAGAAACCTGAAAAGTCAGGCATCTGGTTCGTGAACATACCTGATGCAAAACAGTCCAATATTTTCATCGGGGCGCCTGCAATACCAAGGGGTCATCCTGACTACTACCCGGCATATGTTGCCAACTACAAGCTGGGAGGTTCCTTCAACGGCTACGTCAACCTGGTCCTCAGGGAGGAGAAGGGTTACACATACGGAGCCAGAACCAACCTCAGTGCGATGAAGAATTATGGTTATTTCAATGCCAGCTCTGCAGTAAGATCAACTGCAACCCTTGAATCGGTGGAGATTTTCAGGGACCTGATGGCGCGTTACCGCGAAGGTGTTTCACAGGAAGATGTTGACTTCACGAAGAATGCCCTTCTCAAGGGGAATGCACTCAGGTTTGAGACCCAGAGGGCACTGCTCGGGATGATCAGCACTATGAGCGAATACGGGCTTCCTGATGACTACATCGCACAGGAGGAAAACTACGTCAGGGAACTTACCGTGGAGAAGGTAAACGAAATGGTAAACAAGTATATCGATCCGATGAAGATGTACTATGTTGTTGCCGGAGACGCAGCAACACAGCTTAAGGAATTGAATAAACTGGGCTTCGGAGAGCCTGTACTGGTTAAATTTTAAAAGAGATGAAAAGAACTGTATCATTTTTCATGATTGCCTCGATGTTGCTGATGGCAGCGTGCAGTGGCAAGGAAAAAACCAAGCTGAGTGTTCCCTACGAGAAATACAAGCTTGACAACGGGCTGACTGTCATCCTCAATGAGGATAAGTCTGATCCGATGGCATCACTGGTCATACTGTACCACGTCGGTTCTGCCAGGGAGGTTCCCGGCAAGACCGGGTTTGCCCACCTGTTTGAACATATGATGTTCCAGCGTTCAGAGAATGTGAATGAAGATGAGTTCTTCAAATACATTGAAGGAGCCGGCGGCGACCTCAATGGCGGCACCAGCTTTGACCAGACAATCTATTTCGAGGTAGTCCCGAAGAACGCCCTGGAACTGGCCATGTGGCTGGAGTCTGACAGGATGGGTTTCCTTCGCAACACAGTGACACCGCAGTCTTTTGCGCTGCAGCAGAATGTGGTGCAGAACGAGAAGCGCCAGGGTGTTGACAACAGGCCCTACGGCCATACTGATGCCGTTATCCTGAAAAATCTCTACCCCCAGGGACACCCCTACAGCTGGGATGTGATCGGTGAAATGGAAGACCTGGCAAATGCGACTGTAGATGACGTGAAGGAGTTTCACAAGAAGTTCTACATACCCAATAACGCAACTCTTGTTGTTTCAGGCGATTATGAGCTTGAAGAGGTCAAGGCGTTGATTGAGAAGTATTTCGGTGAGATCCCCGCAGGGGAGGAGCTGAAGGATCCGGAGCCGATGACGGTTACACTGTCAGAGACGAAGAAGCTTTATCATGAGGACGGCTTCGCGAGAGCGCCGCAGTACACGATGGTTTACCCGGTGGCTCAGCAGTTCACGAACGACGCATACGCACTCGATGTTCTTGCCCAGTTGCTTGGCGTAGGCAAGAATTCTCCGTTGTACAAGGTGCTTGTAAAGGAGAAGAAGCTTACCTCCAACGTTTCGGCCTACAACATGTCACAGGAAATTGCAGGTCAGCTGCAGATAAGTGTGACTGCAAACCCGTCGACAAGCCTGAATGATGTCGAAAAGGCAATTTTTGAAGCATTCGGAAGGTTCGAGACTGAAAAATTCACCGAGAGGGACCTTGAAAGGATCAAGGCCGGCATTGAAAGGAACTTCTATCTTCAGATGAGCAGCGTGATGTACAAGGGATTCATGATGGCAGTGTACAACGAGTTTGCCGGCTCACCCGATTTCATGCTGGAGGAGCTTGAGATGATGAAAAATGTCTCGATGGATGATGTCTGGGATGTCTACAACAGGTACATCAAAGGCAAGAACTATGTGGCTACAAGCTTTGTCCCCCGGGGACAGGCTGACCTGGTTGCAGAAGGTTCGGTAAATGCAGGCATCATTGAGGAGGACATCACCAAGGCGACCCAGATGGAAGTTGTGGCAGGCGGAGAAGAGGTAATCGAAAAGACGCCGAGCAGCTTTGACCGCTCAGTGGCACCTGTTCCGGGCCCTGACCCGTCAATCACTCTTCCGGAGATCTGGAAATCAGAAGCTTCGAACGGGATGAAGCTCTACGGTATCGGGCAGCATGAACTGCCTCTGGTTGTCTACTCCATAGTCATTGAAGGTGGTCATTTGCTTGATGATCCGGCAAAACCAGGGGTGGCCCGCTTCACCGCATCAATGCTGAATGAGGGCACCAAAAACCGGACTCCCGAGCAGCTTGAGGAGGAGATACAGCTTCTTGGCGCTATAATCAATATTGGTTGCAGTGATGAGAGGATAACCGTTTCTGTCAACACCCTGGCCCGCAACTTTGAAAAGACGCTGGCACTGGTTCAGGAAATGCTGCTTGAACCCCGCTGGGATGAAGAGCAGTTCTCGCTGAATAAGACACGCACAGTGAACAATCTCAAGCGGAACCTGGCTGACCCCAACTATGTAGCAGGTGCTGCATATGACAAGCTTGTCCTCGGGGCAGACAATATCCTTTCTGTTGACCTGAGCGGGACCGTCGAGAGCGTGGAGGCTATTACCATGGATGATCTTAAGTCATTCTATAATAAGAACATATCTCCGTCTGTTGCCAATTTCATCATTGTGGGTGACATAGATCAGGCAAGAGTTGAGAAGGCTCTTGCAGGACTGAGCGAGGGGTGGGCCCCGAAAGAGGTGGTGATACCCGCTCTTTCTTTCCCGCCTGCACCGGAGAAGTCAGCAATTTACTTTGTCAATATCCCGGATGCCAAGCAGTCGGTAATCAATATCGGAAATCTCTCCATTCCCAGGACGCACCCTGACTATTATAAGGCAGTGGTGGCCAATCACATGCTTGGTGGTGGCGCCAGTGCGAAGCTGTTCATGGTGCTCAGGGAGGAGAAGGGGTTCACCTACGGAGCCTACTCCAATTTCATGGGGCAGAAGTCTTACGGTGCGTTCCAGGCATATGCATCGGTCCGCTCGGATGCCACACTGGAGTCTGTGGAACTCTTCCGTGACATCATGGCTGAATACAGGGCCGGAGTCCCGCAGGAGATTGTTGATTTCACCAAAGGCTCATTGCTCAAGGCCAATGCGCTCAGGTTTGAAACGATTGACGCCAAGCTTGGCATGCTGAATACAATGACCTTCTTCGGTTTGCCGGCTGATTACATCAGGCAGGAGGAAGATTATCTGAGGGGCCTGACCGTTGAGCAGGTCAATGAGACAGTGCAGAAGTATATTGACCCGATGAGGATGTACTACGTGGTTGCCGGTGACGCCAAAACCCAGATGCAGGGGTTGAAAAAGGCTGGCTTCGGTGACCCGGTGCCAGTGAATTAATCTGATTGCATGTTATAGTTACAGAGTTCCCGGTTTGCATTATTGCAAGCCAGGGACTCTGTAATGTTTTTTGCCGGTATTTGCGAGCAGTTCAGGTGTGTGGTGATCACCTGAGCCTGATATTTTTCTGAAGTCTTATATCTGTGGCCGATGCCCCCACAAGCAGGTTTATCTTACACAGATCATTATTCCAGGTCTGTTTTGTTTCGTTCCAGTACATCAGGCTCTTTACCGGGACTGAAAGTTTTACTGTTTTGGCCTCGCCCGGGGCAAGGGTTACCCTTTCAAATGCCTTGAGTTCCTTCTCAGGCCACTCCACTGAAGGATCTATGCGGTGCACGTAGACCTGCACAACTTCATCCGCCAGCATTCTGCCGGTGCTCTTCAGTTTGAATGTTACTGTAATTACATCGGCTGCTCCATACGTTTTTTTATCGCTCTTCAGTTTTGAGTATTCGAAACGGGAATAGGTAAGACCGTGACCAAAGGGGTACATTACGGGAATTTTCTTCGTATCAAACCAGCGGTAGCCCACGAGTGATTCTTCAGAATAATACGCTATGTCAGGGTCCTTCTTCAGGTCCTTTGCCTGTTCCTTCCGGTGCTGTCCGGTTGTGTCGCCGTCTGAAACCAGGCTGGCAAAAACATCTGTGTTCCGGCTGTTCCGGGGATAGTTGCCGAGGACGAATGCCGGGGAATCTTCAAGCTTTACCGGTATTGTGAACGGCATCCGCCCCGAAGGAGAAATCTCTCCAAGGAGCACATCGGATAATGCATTTCCCCCTTCGGATCCGTTGAACCAGGAGATCAGTAATGCCCTGGATAGAGGGTTAACTGCATTCAGATCATTCGGGGCGCCACTGGTCAGCACTGTGATGATATTCGGGTTCACTTCAGCAATGAGGGTGATCAGCCTGTCCTGTCCTGAGGGAAGGAATATATCCTTCCTGTCTTCTCCTTCGGTCTCCACAGCGCGGTTATTACCGCCAATAAACAGGACCAGGTCTGCTCCGGAGGCAACCTTAACAGCCTCATCCGAGAGTTTTTGTGCTGTCAGTTCTTTTGCCCTGGCTTCCTTCTCAAGCTCTTCCGGTGTCCGTTTCCGGAACCTGTCGGCCCAGTTGTACTGAACCGGTTCATACCCTTTTACATAGATGATCTCAGCCCTGTCTCCAATCTTCTTCTTCAGTCCCTCCAGCGGGGTCACTTCATAAAGAGCCTTGACACCTGCCCCAAGACCACCTGTTGCCATCTTCTGTGTGGCGTTTGCACCGATAACTGCTATCACCGGTTTGTCAGCGAGCTTAAGCGGAAGCACACCATCATTTTTCAGCAGGACGATTGATTTGCTGGCCACTTCATAGGCAACCATCTGCTGTGCCGGCTGGGAAGTGATTTTCTTGTTTGCTTCGTCCTCAGGAACAGGCCTGATAGCCAGTCTTACACGCAGGATCTCACGGACGCGCCTGTCAATTATCTCTTCGGATACAATACCCGCCCGGACTGAATCGAGCAAGGCCTGGCCCAGAAATTTTTTATCAGGCATTTCGACATTAAGACCGTTTTTGATTGAATGCACTGTGCTGTGAGTTCCGCCCCAGTCGGAAATTACCATTCCGGCAAAGCCCCATTCGTCGCGCAGGATCTTATTGAGGAGCATGTCATTTTCAGCGCACCACCAGCCGCCGACCTTGTTGTATGCAGCCATCACCCCGAATGCATCAGCCTCCTCAACAGCGGCTCTGAACGGAGGGAGGTAGATCTCGCGCATTGCCCGTTCTCCTATTATCACGTTTACCGTTCCGCGATTGTTTTCCTGGTTGTTCAGGGCGTAGTGCTTCAGGCAGACGGCGACTCCGTTGTCCTGGACGCCTTTAGTGTACCCGACTGACAGCCGGGAACTCAGGAAGGGGTCTTCGCTGAGGTATTCATATGTTCTTCCGCCGGTAGGTATTCTCTGGATATTGATTGCAGGTCCGAGCAGCATATCCTTTCCACGCAGACGTGCCTCCTTCGCCATTGCTGATCCGTAGGCGTACGCCAGTTCCGGGCTCCAGGTCGCGGCCAGGGCTGATCCTGTCGGGAAGAAGGTGGCTTTGTCGTTGACCCAGCCTAGAGGCGTCCAGCCGTCAGGCTGCATCTCCTCCCTTATACCGAACGGACCGTCAGCATATTTCATATCTGCAATTCCGAGCCGTTCCACCCCAGCTGACACGAACATGTGCTTTGCATGCAGCATGTTTATTTTTTCTTCGAGGGTCATCCGGCTGATTATGCCATCTATTTGTGTGTCATGTTGAAGCAGGGCTGATTTGCGGACCTGTCCGGCGGCGTTGGCTGCCAGCAGTAAAGTGACGATTGCACAGATCATGTTTCTGGTATGTTTCATGAGGTTTTTGGGTGTTTGATCATTCATTAAGCCCGGGAATTTTAAAAGGCAGCCGTAAATATAATTTACATATCCTATATTTGCACAACCATATGAAAGATCATTGTCCGGCAGGTTTCAGGACAATAAGACCTGAGACCTTCAGACCTCAGACCTTGCGACTTTCAGACCTTCCATTGCCCGGATGGTGGAATGGTAGACACGCTGGACTTAAAATCCAGTGGGCAGTAATGCCTGTGCGGGTTCAAGTCCCGCTCCGGGTACCCAGAGGCACAAGAGGTCAGAAATGGCCTCTTGTTTCATTTTATAGCACTCTGAGAACCTCACCTGATGAGGGTAAAAGAAAAATAACCTTTCAATAGTTCAGGGTTGCAACTTATATGAATTCTAAGGAAACTTAGTCCTTCAGGCATCCTATTGGAACTACCAGTACACCATCTGGGCGCCTGTATGCCACCTGGCCACCTGTTAATACCATAAGAAAAGATGGCTGGTTCATCTTATCGGCATCAACCTTATGACTGAGTTTAATCAGATTGGCTGCAGCTTCTTCAATCTGTTTATTTCCCAGTTTAACCTCAACGGGAGCCCACCGACCATCGTTGAGCTTAATGATCAGATCCGATTCAAGTTCTGATTTATCCCGATAGTGAAATACACCTCCATCGATAGCCTGAGAATATACTCTTAAATCGCGTGTGCACAATGATTCAAACAAGAAGCCAAATGTTTCGAAATCACGCAGGATCCCTGTTGCATTCGTGCGCAAGGCTGCTGTTGCTATTGAGGGATCAACAAATTGGCGTTTGTTTGCAGTTCGTATCGCAGTCCGGGAACGCAATGAAGGTTGCCAGGCGGGAACATCTTCAACAACAAACAGTCGCCGAAGTGCATTGAGATATGAACTCAATGTTTTATCTGTAATTGAAGCATCGTTAACCTGCATATCATCCATTATTGTTTTGTATGTTGCCAGAGTAGAAATATTGCGTGCTAATGATTGCAGCAATAAGCGCACTCTTTCAGGATCCCTTTCAACACCGTCAACACGATGAACGTCTGAATTAATAATGGAATCAACATAGTTCATCGCTATTCGGGATGACTGACTTCCCGATATTACGGCTGCCGGCCATCCTCCCCTGCATATGGCATGTGCTATCTGCTCGATGGTCAGGTTGTTTTTTGCAGCAATATCTTTATTTCCGTCGAAAAGATCCTTTAGGGATACTTTGCCATCAGATTCAGAAGACTCGTACAGGCTCATGGGTCGCATAAGCATCCGTGCAATTCTGCCAGTACCCGAGTGAATCGTTTCATTGTCACCTGGCGTTGCTGAGCCGGTAAGAATAAATTGGCCCATAAGTGCTCGTTTATCAACAGCGAAACGTACCGCATCCCAAATAACGGGAGCCATTTGCCATTCATCAAGAAGCAGAGGAGTTTCACCCTCCAGCAAAAGCGAGGGCTTGGTATCTGCCATTGCCAGGTAACCCGGTCCTTCATCAGGATCTTGCAGATAAACGGCACTTTTGGCTACTTGTAATGATGATTGTGTTTTACCGCACCATTTTGCACCTTCCACAAGAACTGCCCCAGAAGATTCAAGCAAGATTCCAAGTAGCTTGTCACTAATGCGAGATATGTAATTAGAGGTCTTCATTTATTTAATACATACATCCACAAAGATATTGATATTAAATTAATTTGTTTGTTTATTCCGTATTAAGGCGTTATTTTATTCCGTGTTATGGTAATATACTATTCCGTACTATGGCATTATTTTGTTCCGTGTTATGGCGGCTTGTTGGTTCAGTGAAAGCAGGGGTGCAAAAGCCGGTGCCCCTGACCACCTGGCGCCGGATTAGATTGACTCAATGACGTCGGAAGTCATCCTTGATAAATAAACAAATACTAAAATGTTATAATGACCGGTTTAATGTGTTCAAGGCTTATGGCTTTTACATTTACCAGTAATATCATAAATTTAAGTTGTGGTTCTGAATGTGATCAACGAGAATGAAACGAAGGAAATTGTCACGGATATTGTATTCCAGACACAGGTACAAAGCATGAAAAAAATCCATAATAATCATGAAATGAAAAAATCAATCTTCCTCCTTTGGGTACTGGTAACAACAACCCTGGTGACAGGTTTTCCCCAGACAGCGAATATTCCGGCAGGCGCAAAGCCGGCACCTACAAACATAAGGCCGGCTGATTGCCCATGCATTTTCAGTGATCTCCGTGTTTTTTTCAGGGTTTCAGCTCCTGATGCCGTTAAGGTGCAGGTTGATATCGGAAAGTTATATGACATGAAGAAGGATGATAATGGGGTATGGAGCGTGACAACTGATTCCCAGGATCCGGGTTTTCATTATTATTCGCTTATTATTGACGGAGTGAGGGTATCAGACCCTGCAAGCGAGTCTTTTTACGGAACCGGCCGGATGTCGAGCGCCATTGATATTCCTGAGGAAGGCGTTGATTTTTATACAATTAAAGATGTTCCGCATGGAGATATGAGAAACCATATCTATTTTTCAAAGACCACGGGAACGTGGAGAAGCCTGAACATATATACTCCTCCGGGTTACGATAAAGCAGTTACTGAATCATACCCGGTACTTTACATACAGCACGGCGGCGGAGAAGATGAAAGAGGATGGGCCATTCAGGGTAAAACAGCCATAATTATGGATAATCTTATTGCCGAAGGTAAAGCTGCGCCCATGCTGGTGGTAATCCCCAACGGTAATGTTTCAAGGCCCGGAATGAGTGGCGGAGGTTATAATGACGAGGCTATGTCACTCTTCAGGGAGGAGCTTTTAGAAAATGTGATACCCTTTATTGAAAGCAATTACAGGGTTAAGCCCGGGGCAGCAAACAGAGCCCTTTCCGGTTTATCGATGGGAGGAGGCCAGGCATTCTATACCGGTCTTGGGAATCCGGATACGTTTGCACATGTGGGGATCTTCAGCACAGGACTTTTCGGAGGGATAGGAAGACAACCAGGAGCAGCAGAGTTTAATCCCGAAGCAATAATCCCGGGAATATTAACAGATCCGGGCACATTCAATAATAAACTTAAGGTATTGTATATCTCCGTCGGAGAGCAGGATCCAAGAATAGAGGCTACAAAAAAACTTATTCAAACCTTTAATGAAAAAGGATTGAAAGTCGAATTTGCATCATTTCCGGGTGGACACGAATGGCAGGTATGGAGAAAATCCCTTCATGATTTTGCGCAGAGGATATTCAGGTAGATGGTCAGCCTTTAGAAATTATACGCGGTTACCGGTTCACACAAAATCTTTCGACGATACTTATGCACTAAGCAATTTTACTAAAAATTTCACTTTAAATTTGCATTTCATAACTTACATTTTGTAACTTACAATATGTTATATATATATTTGTACAAATCTTAACAAAATGAATTCAGGAAAATTTTCAAAAATACGCTGAATAATTTATTGGGATTGAGCCGGGAAAGCTCGGAATCAATGACTTTTAACAAGCTAACACTTTCATTTACAGGATATTCATCTAATCTCGAATCTGAATTCCTCAATGACTACTACGTCAAGGCTTTGAACCCATTCAGGTTTTCACTGATCCTGGCGATTTTCTTTTATGGTGCGTTTGCACTTCTTGATTCCGCCACGGTGCCGGAACTGAAAGCAGAATTCTGGTTTATCAGGTTCGCGGTGGTTTTACCGGTTTTGTTATCAGTATTTGCTTTCACATATTTCAAATCTTTCAGGAAATATATGCAATTGTCGATTACCGGTGTCATGTTCATTACCGGATTCGGAATCATAGCAATGATAATTCTTGGTGCCAGGGTATCAAACTATTCATATTATGCCGGCCTTATACTGATCTTTATTTTCGGATATACATTTGCAAAAGCCCGGTTTATTTATGCATCGTTAGCGGGGTGGCTCATTGTTATTGCTTACGAGATATCAGCCATCTGGATCTCAAAAACACCTATCACAACACTGATCAATAACAACTTCTTCTTTATCAGTTCAAATATTATCGGGATGCTCGCAGGGTATACCCTTGAACTATCCGCTCGCAGGGATTTTTATATGAGAAAACTCCTTGAACTGGAACAGGACAAGGTCAAAGCAGTCAACAGTACCCTGGAAAAAAGAGTGATTGAAAGGACGCGACAGCTGACAAATACCAATGTAAAACTGAAGAAAGAGATAGAGATTCGCGTAAGATCCGAAAAGCAGAGAAGCGAACTTGAAACTCAGCTTTTTCAACTCAAGAAAATTGAGACTATCGGAACGCTTGCAGGGGGTATCGCGCATGACTTCAATAATATACTGACACCTATTCTGGGTTACACCGATATGGCTTTGGAAGAAATTCCTGAGGACAGCAACCTGCGGTTCGATCTGGAACAGATAAATAATGCAGCTGCAAGAGGCAGGGACCTGGTCCAGCAAATCCTGACATTCAGCCGGGAAGTGAACGTGGAGAAGAAGCCTGTTAAAATAGACCAGATAGTGGTTGAAGTAATAAACCTTATCAAGGCATCACTCCCCCGTGCAATTGAGATAAGGAAGAGCATTGATTCGGGTATAGGGATAATTCTTGCAGATCCGGTTCATATACACCAGATTATCATGAATTTATGTACAAATGCCATCCATGCGATGAAAATCAGGGGAGGCATCCTTGACATAAAGGTAGATAGTGTACTGGTAGATCATAAAACAACAGAGAAAATCAACAATCTCAAGGTTGGGATTTATGTGAGAATCAGACTGTCAGATACAGGTCATGGAATGGACAGAAGAACAAAGGACAGGATTTTTGAACCATTCTTTACCAGTAAGGAAGTGGGTTCAGGAACAGGACTGGGTCTTTCTGTTGTGCATGGTATAGTCAGCAATTATAATGGGGCAATAACTGTAGAAAGCACTCCGGGAAAAGGTACCTCTTTCACTGTTTTTCTTCCATACAACATTACAGATCCCGTAAATGAAATCAAATCTTCGGATCAGCTTCCAAGGGGAGCCGAACACATTCTGTTTGTCGACGATGAGCTGGATATTACTTTTGTGGGTAAAAAGATGCTTGAAAATCTTGGATATAAAGTCACCACCAGGACCAATAGCAGTGAAGCATTTGAGGAGTTTAAAAGAAATCCCGGGAAATATTCATTACTCGTAACTGATCAGACAATGCCCAAAATGCTGGGAACCGAACTTGCCGAAAAAATGAGAAAAATAAATCCCGACCTGAAAGTCATAATAATAACCGGATACATTGACAAGTTATCTGAAGAGAAAAAGTCAAAAACCGGTTCTTATGAACTTGTCCTGAAACCTATCAAACTGAGCGAGTTCAGCAGGGTTATCAGAAAAGTCCTGGATGAAAACTAATCAACTTTAACTATGGCGAAAATTTTAATAATCGACGATGATCCTTCGATACTGACAATGCTTAAGAGGATGCTTGAAAAAGCCGGATACGAAGTTGATATTGCATGTAACGGCAGTGAAGGTTTGAAAAAAATTGAAAACTTTCCCCCGGATCTTCTGGTGACTGATATTGTGATGCCTGAAAAAGAAGGTCTTGAACTGATATCCTACCTGAGAGAAAAGAATCCGGGATTAAAGATCGTAGCAATTTCAGGTGGCGGAAGATTTCATTATGAAGGATATCTCACCAGTGCAAAACTTCTGGGGGCTGATCTGACATTTCAGAAGCCGTTAGTTCATAAAGAATTTGTACAGGCTGTAACTGACCTTATTAATACTGAAAAGTAGCGGCTTTTTCCACCAACCATATACAGGTTCAGAGTATTTATCTGCTTTCATTGATGTAAAAAGGTCTTCTGGAAGGGGAGTGCATAAATTCCCGGTTAACCAGATGCAACTTTTATCCGGTGGGGGTACCCGGAGGCACCAGAGTTCAAAATCATCAGCCTTCCGGATTCCGGCATCAGGACATTGTAAATGCAGGTAAGAAAAAACCTCATTTACTTTGACCAGTTATAAATATCTGTATTTTTATATTCCAATCACCTGGAAGACATCTTTAAATACAGATTAAAATCTTATCGTAAGCCTTATACATTCGATTCAATGCCAAAAAAGAAAGGAGCCATTGTACCTAAACCCAATGCATTTTTATACTATACTGTTTGTTTTTTTGCGGGTTTATATTTCCGATGGGTCCTGGGGCTCCGGGTTGATAACTCTGCCATAAAGGGGATCAAACCACCTTTTTTTGTTATTGCCGGGCACACCAGCTGGCTCGACTTTTATACCGTTACCATCGCGCTTTTCCCAGGCAGGATGAATTACATTGCAGCCTACAATTTATTTCGCGATCCTGTTCTGAAATTCCTGTTGGGATTAATGGGTGTTATTTCCAAAAATCAATTTACCAGGGATAATCAGGCAATACTCAAAATGAAATATGCTATCAGCGCCGGCCGTATTGTTGCCATTTTCCCCCATGGGTGCCTGTCCAATGAAGGTCGCCCGGGGGGATTTGCCGCTCCCAGCATAGCAAAGCTAATAACGACATTTAAAATACCCGTTGTTGCTGTAAAGATTAACGGTGGTTATCTGACTCGCCCCCGATGGACAAAACGAACCCGAAGGGGACGTATCGAGGCCACTGTCACCAGGTTGTTTACAAGTGAAGAGCTGGGTACCCTTTCCACAGATGTTGTTTACCGCAGACTGATTGGCGCCATCGATTTTGATGACTACCGATGGCAGAGAAACCATAACGTTACGTTCAGAGGGAGCCATCTTGCCGAAGGCGCCGAACTTGTACTGTATAAATGCCCCAAATGCAATGCAGAGTTCGGTTTACGCTCCAAGGGGAACAGGCTCTTTTGTCTTGGCTGTGGCAATGAAGCAGTTATGAACAATAAGCTGTTCTTTGAACCCGGCAGGAGTGACAGCAGCGTCTTTGATGGTTTTGATAACTGGTATGACTTCCAGCAGGAGAGCCTTTTAGCCGAAATTCATGCTACGGACTTCAGATTAACCGCTGCCACGTCGCTCCAGTGGAATGAGCCGGGTAAGTATGGATATCAGCATATGGGACACGGAACCCTGAGCTTAACCCGGGAATCGTTAATCTATGAGGGGAATGTCTTTGAAAAAACAGAAACTCTCTTTTTTGACATGAAAGATGTTCTTATGGTGCCCTTTGCCGCCGGTGAGTATTTCGAGATTGCCAACGGATCTGACCTCCGCCGCTTTGTGCTGGATGATGTCAGGATGATGATGAAATGGGTGTTGGCCATCCGGCTTATCCGGGATGAATACTACGAAAAGAAAACCGTATCATGAAAAACAGAAAAGAGCTCCTCAGCAGGATAGCCTATGCCTCCGGTGATATTTACGGTGGCGGATCCTTTATCATAGTTGGTCTGCTGTTTCTTGTGTACCTGACAAATGTTGAGGGATTCTCCGGAACCAGCGCCGGCATAATTGTTTTTATCGGGAAAGCCTGGGATGCCATTACAGATCCTTTTATGGGGCAACTGTCAGACAGAACCAGGTCCCGTTTCGGTCGCCGCCGCATTTATTTCCTTCTGGGCAGCCTTCCTGTGTTCTTCTCATGGGTAATGCTTTGGTACAGCTTTGGCATCACGGGCAGTACGGCCAAGTTCCTGTACTATACCCTGGCTTATATCTTCTTCTCCACAGCATTCACCATCGTGATGGTTCCCTACAATGCGATTCTGTCAGATATGGTAAGGGACTATAACAGGCGCAGTGCATTTACCGGCATGCGACTTGGTTTTTCTGCTGCGGCTGCCATTATTTGTGCAACTGTCCCGGCGCTTATCACAGGAGCCTTTACAGACCCCCATAAGGCTTATCTTGTAATGGGGCTTGCCTTTGGAACACTGTTCGCCATTTGCTGGCTTTCGGTATTCGTTGGTACCTGGGAGAATCAGATGAAGCCTGTTCCTGCGGTTAGCCTTAAGGATTGGCTTAGCGTAATCAAAAACCGTTCCTTCCGTATTTATGTAACCGTATTCATTCTCTGCCAGATGGCTATTGATACCGTTATGACACTGGCAGTTTATTTCCTTACGGTATCTTTGCAAAAAGAGGAACTTTTCGTCGTGATCATGGGATCCATCCTTGCCACCCAGCTCATTTTCATCGGCATATTTTCTCATTTGGCTCAAAAAACTGACAAAACCACTCCGGCATACATCTCAGCCGCAGTGTGGATAGCTGCCAGTTTTGCCATCATATTCTTTTCCAGTGCCACACCGGCTTTTATTGTAATCTCAACCTGTGCACTGATCGGCGTGGGAAGCGCAGGGCTTAATCTTTTCTCGTGGTCTGCCCTTCCTGACATAGCCGATGTGGATGAACTTATCACCGGACGTCGCAGGGAAGGGCTCTATGCAGGGGTATCGACTTTCCTGCGTAAACTCTCCGGAGGTGTGGTAGTTGGTGTTCTGGGTATTGCCCTGGATGTGATCGGTTACAGCAAGGAGGCTCTTGGTACAGGAAATATCTCACCTGCGACAGATTGGGGTATACGTGTTCTGTTCTGCGTATTACCCTTCACCTTCCTGATTTTCGCCCTGCTATTCCTTCGTATGTATAAGCTGGGCAGACAAGAGTTCAATATTATGAGTAATATTCTAAATCGCTACCGGGCGGGGGAGACTGACATATCCATCGAGGGTGAGGAACTCACGATTTGCCGGCAACTTACCGGCCTGAAGGATGGCCGGTTCTATGGAACTGATCGTGCTCCGGACCCGCATATACTGATAAAGAGCCTGTAAATGAGCCCGGTTTATAACACTTTGTCGTTCAGAAATTTAAAAAAATAGTTCAAAAATGAAGAAAGTCATCTCAGTTTCAAAAAGGCTTCAGGCAATTCTATTGTTCGTCTCTTTGTTTCTGTTTCCTGTTAAGGGATCCTGCGGAGACCCTGTTCAGTCAGGGCCCGACACTTTGCCAGCCGGAAAAACATGGCGTACTGCAGGCAATCCATACCTGCCTTTATGGGAACATCTGCCCGATGGTGAGCCTCGTGTTTTTGAAGATCCTGACAATCCCGGGAAATACCGTATTTATATCATCGGGTCACACGATGTCAGGTTCAGGAGTTATTGCGGACCTGACATCAGAGCCTGGTCAGCCCCGGTGGAGGACCTGTCAGCCTGGCGTGATGAGGGCCCCATTTTCACGTACCCCATAGATAATCAGTGGGATGTAATGTACGCTCCTGACCTGGTTGAGGTGAAGAGGAGAGATGGTACACGGGAATACTATCTGTACCCCCACAGCCGTGGCCGGAACCGGGAGGCAATGATTGCCAAAGGAAGCCGTCCCGACGGTCCATTTACCCCTGTAAATATGACCGAGGACGGAATGAAAACCCTCCCAGGCAGTATTATGGGATTCGATCCGGCAGTATTTATTGAATACGTAAATGATCCGAAAGACGCCGATTATGAGACAGGCTTCAGAGCTTACGGATTCTGGGGTTTCCAGAGGTCCTCAGCAGGTCAGCTGGATCAGAATACAATGTATTCGCTCAGGCCCGGGACCCAGGCAATTGGCTATTTTATTCCTGCCAGCGCCAGGTACGGGGTCATAAGGGATCCGGAAGGTACAGTATACCCCAACGTCTACCAGGGTGAAGATCTTGGCTCGTTCAACTTCTTCGAGGCCGCCTCTATCAGGAAGATTGGCAACAAATACGTTTGGGTGTACAGTGGTTATTCAGGCCCTGACTACGGACTTAGCAGCACAAACTCCGCTTTGCGCTACGCCTACGGCGACTCTCCCCTGGGCCCGTGGAAGAGCGGCGGTGTTCTCGTAGACTCACGTGCTGTGGTGCCGACGAAGGACGGAACCTTACTGATGACAAGTTATTCGGGACACAATACCCACGGAAGCATTGAGCTTATAAACGATCAGTGGTATGTGTTCTATCACAGGGCGCCCAGAGGTTACGGATTTGCTCGTCAGCCGATGGTGGCCCCGGTAACCGTGAAATGGGATGAAAATCCGGTGGCAGAAGGAGGAAAGGTCACAATCAGAGCATATGACCCGTACTCAAAGGATAATATGTGGACTGCAAAAGACAGCCAGGGAAATGAATATACAGGCGCCGAAGTAACTTCGGAAGGCTTCCATATTTACGGCCTCGATCCTTACAAATACTACTCTGCAGGATATGCATGTTTCCTTTCCAATACTGAAACCCAGCAGGATTCATGGGATATCTGGGATAACGATATGCCAATTGGAAATGTGGAGAACGGGCACATCATAGGCTACAAGTACTTCGGATTCGGAGGTCTTGCCAAGGATACGAAGGGGTTGAGAGCCTTCAAGGGGACAAAGCCCGGAAATAAGACTGCAATCAACCTGTTCCTGACACCAAGAACAAAAAGCGCTTTTAAAATCAATGTTTGGCTCGACGGTCCATGGGACAACAGCACCTGGAACGGGAAGAAGATCGGTGAGATAACCGTACCTGCGAATTCTGCACAGGAGGTAACAAAATGTACAGCAGATGTTTCAGCGTATGTTGATAAACTGGGCGGAAAGCATGCTGTCTACCTTGTTGCAGAAGGTCCTGATCAGGGTGCTCTTTTCGATTTATCAGGACTGGGATTCAGCTCCAGGAAAAACAAAATCGAACGTCCGGTCACACCTGTGGTAAGCATCAGGTTCAACGGAGCTGAGATTGATCTGCCGGCCACCCCGGTCAGATCAACTGAGGCCAACGGGATTACCGGTTATGATCTTTACGAAGCTAAATATCAGATTCCGGCAGGAACAACCGGCCTTCCCTCAGTGTCTGCGTCTGCAACTGATCCGGAGGTCAAAGTGGCAGTAACACAGGCTGATTCGAATACCGGCGCTGCAGTTGTGCGGTTTGATTACAGAGGTATAATCAAAACATACAGGGTCGTGTTTGAGCCAGCCCCGGCAGGGGATGCTGACAGGCAGGACAATGCTCCTGTGAGGTTCACCACTGAGCAGGATCACAGGAATATGATGGATCAGCTTGGGATTAAAAGTCTTCGCCCGGGACCCAGCGGTAATGAATCAGCTCCCAACCATGCCAACTATGATGAGTCAAAGGCAACACCATATCCTGACCTGCCGGATCTTCTCGAATTGAAAAACGGCAAAAAGGTTACAACCCCCGAAATCTGGTGGGAGCAAAGGCGTCCTGAAATAAAGGAAGACCTGGAGAAGGAAGTTTATGGCCGCCTGCCGGAAAAGATTCCCGCAGTTAAATGGAATGTGGATATTTCGGAGAGAGAGTTTGTCGGTTTTATCCCGGTAATTGCAAAGAAGCTTACAGGGCATGTTGATAATTCTGAATATCCCCTGATAGATGTAAAAATATCGATGGTTCTTGTTACACCGGCAAATGCCACAGGACCGGTACCTGTACTCATGATGTTCGGGAGGGCCAGTCTGCCTGCTCCCGCACAACCGGATCCTGATGAGCTGGAAGTGATAAACAATGCTTTCAGGAGGATGCTTTCAGCAAGAGATCCAGAGGTGAAAGCAATATTTGACAAATATCCTGCATATAATCCAATTACGCGGGCCACCGGAGCTTCTCCTTTCGGAGGAATGGGTACTCAGCCCAATGCTGACCCTCCTTCAACACAGCAGCTTCTGATGGCAGGCTGGGGTTACGTGATGATTGATCCCGCCTCTATTCAGGCAGACAATGGTGCCGGTTTGACTAATGGTATTATCGGGCTTGTAAACAAGGGTCAGCCCCGTAAACCAGATGACTGGGGTTCACTCAGGGCCTGGGCGTGGGGAGCAGCACGCGGTCTTGATTATCTTGAAACCGATCCTGCTGTCGATGCAAAACATGTTGGCATTGAGGGTGTCTCACGTTATGGCAAAGCAGCGCTTGTCACACTTGCTTTTGAAGACCGGTTTGCTTTGGCATTGGTTGGTTCGTCGGGTAAAGGCGGAGCTACTCTTCACCGGCGCAATTTCGGCGAAGCTGTCGAGAGCCTTACCGGAAGCGGTGAGTATCACTGGATGGCCGGGAATTATTTGAAATATGGCGCTGCCGAATCAGCTTCGGGAGCCGGAAACGCAGGCCAGCTGTCTGTAGATTCTCATAGTCTGATTGCCATGTGTGCACCCCGGCTTACTTTCATCAGCTATGGAATACCCGAAATGGGCGATGCAAAATGGCTTGACCAGAAGGGAAGCTATATGGCAACCGTGGCTGCCGGAACAGTGTTTAAGCTCCTGGGGGCAAAAGATTTAGGTGTTTCAAATGATTACAAAAAAGAAGTAATGCCTCCCGTTAATAAAGGCTTGCTGAATGGAGAGCTTGCCTGGCGACAGCATGATGGAGGACATACCGATGCCCCTAATATGAAATACTTCATTGAATGGGCCAATAAGAAAATCAATTACTATCCGGGAGCACAGGGAACAAGATAGAAACCATAAAGACTCCCTCTTGTGCCGGAGCTTTAATTCATGCCCGGAGTAATAAACCGATAGTTACCGCTCAGGTGCATCAGGCTGAAGAGATAGAGCAGGCCGTCATAATAGGGGTCAAAATAGCCATCCTCATAGGGTTCGAGCTTTGCGTTCCATAGTTCATCCACAAATTTCCAGCTTTTAGCCTGGGTTCCCATAAGTGCCGTACTTCCTGCTGTTGCAACCAGGCCAATTGAGTGGCGGAGTTTCTGGACTTTCCCGGCAGGAAGTACCCACTGAGGCAGAGTACCGTCAAGATTGAACTGATCTTCAAAGGTGTCTATGCCTCTGCAATACAGGAAATTCTGAATCCTTTTTGCATAGTCTTTCTGCCATTCCTTATCCCTGGCAAACCAGGAGTAATCCATTGCAATATTCATCGGCACCCTCCAGGAATCAAAACGGAAAGCACTTTCCATGCGTCCCTGTTTTCTTGGAACTCCGCTGAATTCTGTCAGGTCGGCATTCAATCCTGTAGGAGAGTTACAGGCTCTGTGAAGAAATGCACGTGATGTATCGGCACAATCCCTGTAGAATTGTTCATGATCATCATTTGCATATTCTGCCCATACCTCCCAGAATGCCGGAAGATGATAGGAGGGATCGGTATAGCCATATCCGAATCTGTCAGGAACGAAGTTAATCTGCTTATGCTCCACATTGATGATATTCATGACGCCGCCCGTGCCGTCCTTACTCCACATTGCATCAAGTATTCTTCTGGCTTCCCTGTAATAATCAATTCCGGTGTCGTTCCCCCAGCGATTGGATGCAAATAACAGGGCTGTAACAAAATAAAATTCCCCGTCCGATGCTGATCCTGCCGCGTTTTTCGCACCGGTCTCCGGCTTCAGGTTCCATGCAAAATAAGCCTCCCGGGGGCCCTCCTGATGTTGCATGTATTCCTTTGCATATCTCCAGATACGGTCAAAGACACCTTTCTTGTTCAGCTGAACAGCTACCATCAGGCCGTATGAGAGTCCTTCGCTTCTTATATCGTGGTTCTTCATATCGGTGACATAAGCCATTGAATCACCTACCTCGAAATAAACCTTATCCGGTCCTTCAAAAACATCATAATAGGCTTTGGCCAGTTTTGCATCTATGTCAGCCTGCCTGTAACCTGCTTCCCTGAACACATTGCGGTACTTGCCTGTATACCTGGAACCTTTTTTCCAGGGCTTCATGACACCACGTTTGTCTTTCACATCTTTAAGGCAGTCATCCTGCGAGGGTGTTCCCTGGCTGAAACCTAAACCCAGTAACGCAAATGAGAGTACAGCCAAACATAGAATTTTCTTCATCCGTGTAAGAATTATAATTGATAAGAGGATAAAAATAAGCATTCTGGTTTATCAATCCAGACAGGGGCAACTATTGTACAGCATCTGAATGCTTTTTTGATGGATTTATTTCTTCTGCAGGAAATCACCATGCACTCTTTTATGTTAAATTTGGACGACACGTTAAATTCAGACTAAAACAAGCTATTCGGAAATGAACTATTTATCAATTATTGTATCAGTTTTCCTTCTGATCTTCAGCAATCAGCAAATTGGAGCAACAGACCCTGTCAAAAAGGAACTTCTCGGTCCGCATGATGGTTCGGAAGTATATCTGTATACTCTTACGAACAAATCAGGTAATGTTTTGAAACTCACGAATTTTGGTGCAAGAATCGTTGGTGTTGAAGTTCCTGACAAAGACGGGAAAACAGATAACGTTGTTCTTGGTTCCTATGACCTTGAATCAATATTAAGAGGTTCTTTTGGCGGAGCAACAGTAGGAAGATTCGCCAACAGGATAGCCAACGGAAAATTCACCCTTGACGGTGTGGAATATAATCTGCCGATAAACAACAGACCGAATACCCTGCACGGAGGAGCTAAAGGCTGGTACGCGAAGGTCTGGAATGCCGAACTGATAAATAAAAAGAACAAGCCAGGCGTAAGATTTACTTACATGAGTCCTGATATGGAAGAAGGATTTCCCGGAACAATCAATATGGAAGTACTCTTCACCTGGACCAACAAGAACGAGGTAATCATTGAGTACACAGCAACAACAGACAAGAAGAGTGTTATTAATATTACTAATCATGCATATTTTAATCTGCATGGTGCAGGGAGCGGGAATATTTTTGATCACGAAATGACTCTTAAGGCATCAGCATATACTCCGTTGAATGCAACGCAGATACCCACCGGGGAGATACGTCCTGTCAAAGGAACCCCGTTTGACTTTACCACCCCGCAGACTTTCGGATCAAGAATTGGTGATACTTATGAAGGTTCTGTGTTTTCAGGCTATGATCATAATTATGTCCTCGACAATAAGGAAAAAGTCGATGCCGTGGTTTATGATCCTGTCAGCGGCCGGGTGCTGGAAATGATTACCGATCAGCCGGCAATGCAGCTCTATACCGGCAACGGACTTATGTATAAGAACCCGCCTGAAACAGGGGGCAGGCAGTTCAGGCCCAGGTCAGGTTTTTGCCTTGAAAGCCAGCATTATCCGGACAGCCCCAATCAGCATGCGTTTCCTTCCACAGTTATTAGCCCCGGAGAAAAGTTCAAATCGACAACCATTTACAGGTTCTCCGTAAAGAAATAAGGCAGAATATGGCCTGATTTCAGCAGACCATTTTCCGCCTTACTCGGAATGGGGTTTAATATCCTGAGTGTTTCTTTAAGCCAGGGTTATCAGTGAGCTCGGAAATTCCATTTGGAATTGTCGCTGTTCATATCAAACTCTGCAAGCGTAGGGGTACTGTCTCCGATAGAAATCAGCGCCAGCTTCTTGTCTGAATTTGGAACTACCCTGGGCATTATTCTGTACGTTCCATCAGTTAACTGATCAATCCGCCACAACTGTTCCGGAGCTCCGGTAAATTCCGGTACGGTTATCACCTCGGCATCAGCTGTTGCTGCTAATGCCCGTTCTGTTCCTGCTATTACTATTTTGTAGTATGGACCTCCCAAATATCCGCTTGAATCGGGAGCAGGAGTTATCGTCCATTTCTGGTGCGGGCGGGTCATGTAATCTCCTATTCTTACGCCAATGTTTCCGGTTGGCCAGGTATCGATCACATCTGCCAGTTCCTGTGATGGAACCGGTTTGACAGGTTCATTGGCATTACGTCCGAAGCCGCGCATTCCGCCAGCCATTCTTACAAAATCAACCACCAGTTCCAGGGAATATCCTCTTCTTTCAGATTCAATCTCATATGTTCCTTCCCTGAGGTTTTCTCCTGCAACCGGCCATCCGTTCTTCCACAGTAACGGAAGGATGCCCAATGTGCTGCGGCCGTTCAGATCCAGGTCTGCTTCATAATGACAGGACATCTTTTCAACCCCGTCTTCAACAATGAAACGTCCGAAATGTCCCGGACCCATAACCCTGTTCCTGGCAGCCAATACCATCTTGCCGCCACCTGTCAGCATGTCTCTTCCCATATTGTCGAGGTATGGCCCTGTTACATTTCTGGAACGGCCAACGACTATATTGTAAGTTGAGTTTGCCCCATCGCAGCAGGTTCCGTGCGTCGCCAGGAGATAATACCATCCGTCGCGGTACTCCAGGTCAGCGGCTTCGCAATCAATTGCAATGTTAATTGCTTCATTCCCTTCGACACGTTTTCCTGTTTTGGGATCAAGCTCCACCAGGCGGATATACCCGAAGTAGGTTCCGTAACAGCACCATAAGCGGCCATCAGTCGGATCCAGAAGGAACCCGGGATCGATTGCATCGCAATCTTCGATACCATCACTAAAAGCAACACGAGTTTCATCCTTAAACCCAAAATCAGGAGATTCCGGGTCAAGAGTTTTTGTCCACATCACATAGACTTCACTTGCATGGCCTCCGGTGCCTCTGGCGTATGAGATGTAGTAACGATCTCCAATTTTAACAGCATCAGGTGCAACCCCTCCGCCAGGCCTGACAGCACCACTGTTCCATGTCCAGCCGTCTTCGGATATCAGTCCGCCTCCACCGGTGCCAAATGTGTAATACTTGCCATCACATTCCATTATTGTTGATGGATCATGGATAAACGGTTTCCCTATCTGTGCTGCCACCGTTCCGGTCAGGATAACTGACAACAGGGCGGTTATTCCAGATATTTTAATTCCTGATTTCATAATTCAATTTTATTCAACCGAGATTTTGAAATACTGACGTACTGTACTTATTTGTAACTGATTGTGATATCTCTTACCGGTTCTCCTTTTTCATCAAGGAAGCGAACACAGAAATCACTCATCCCGGGGCCATTGATTACTGCTCCCCTGATAATGTTCTTCCCTTTTTTAAGTGTCAGACGGGGTGAGACACAATCATCCATTACCATTCGCCTGTCTCCCGAAAGAATAACTGCCTCCTCTCCGTTCAGCCACCACATTGATGCCGAATTTGAACCTACAGCCATCCTGACATTTTGCATTTCCCGTGGACTATTGACCACGGTTACCGCCCAGAACAGAACTCCGTAAGTCTGTTTGTGCAACCCATAGGCGAAACGAAACAGTTTAACATTGAAGTTTGTGCTCTCCAACGCATGCCAGGTTAACATCTGCTCTCCGACTTTAACTTTTTCTCCTTTTTTTGGAAGAACAGTAAACTGGCCAGGAAAATACTCGGTTGTAAATGCCTCTCTTATATAACTGTCAGTAAAAACAGTATTGCTGCGATTGGGTTTGTCAATTGGTTCCAGGAGTAACCAGCGTTGAATAAAACCCTGGGCATCTGGCGTCTTTTTTGATTTCTTGGCCTGAATAAAGTAAGGTGCAATGCTTCTTACCGTATCGCGTTTGGTTGGATCGTCCATTTGGCGGCCGGTTGGAAAGTTCTGCGCCTGTAATCCCAGTCCTGTAAAAATTACAGCGATAATCGCCAAAAACAATGTTTTATGTTTTGCGTTCATAACTAATTTCTCCGATGTAATTGTTGTTATTTAAGATACTCGCAAACAATGGTATTAAGAAATCATAGAATACAATTAATGCGCTCTGAAATTCCATTTGGAGTTGTCACTGCTCATATCAAACTCTGCAAGGGTAGGCGTACTGTCTCCGATAGAAATCAGCGCCAGCTTCTTGTCTGAATTTGGTACTACCTTGGGCATTATTCTGTATGTTCCGTCAGTTAACTGATCAATCCGCCACAACTGTTCCGGAGCTCCGGTAAATTCCGGTACGGTTATCACCTCGGCATCAGCTGTTGCTGCTAATGCCCGTTCTGTTCCTGCTATTACTATTTTGTAGTATGGAGCTCCCAAATATCCGCTTGAATCGGGAGCTGCTGTTATTGTCCATTTCTGGTGCGGGCGGGTCATGTAATCTCCTATTCTTACGCCAATGTTTCCGGTTGGCCAGGTATCGATCACATCTGCCAGTTCCTGTGATGGAACCGGTTTTATCGGTTCATTGGCATTACGCCCGAAGCCGCGCATCCCGCCAGCCATTCTTACAAAATCAACCACCAGTTCCAGGGCATATCCTCTTCTTTCAGATTCAATTTCATAGGTTCCTTCCTTGATGTTTTCTCCGGCAACAGGCCATCCGTTCTTCCACAGCAACGGACGGATGCCCAATGTGCTGCGGCCGCTCTGATCCAGGTCTGCTTCAAAATGACAGGACATCTTTTCAACCCCGTCTTCAAGAATCACGCGTCCGAAATGTCCCGGGCCCATAACTCTTCCGCCGGCAGCCAATACCATTTTGCCGCCACCTGTCAGCATGTCTCGTCCCATATTGTCGAGGTATGGCCCTGTTACATTTCTGGACCGTCCGACGACAATATTATATGTAGAGTTTGCGCCATCGCAGCAGGTTCCGTGTGTGCCAAGAAGATAATACCATCCATCGCGATACTCCAGGTCTGTGGCTTCACAGTCAATGGCAATATCAATGGCTTTATTCCCTTCCATGCGTTTTCCTGTCTTTGGATCGAGTTCTATGAGGCGAATGAACCCGAAGTAGGTTCCGTAACAACACCATAAACGGCCATCAGTCGGATCCAGAAGGAGTCCCGGGTCGATGGCATCATTATCTTCGATACCGTCGGACTGGGCAACCAGGATGGCCTCTGTGTATTTAAAATCCGGAGATTGCGGGTCGAGTGTCTTATTCCACATGGTAAGTATTCTTCCGTTATGTCCGCCTCCAAGGCCTCCGCCTGTGGCACCATAGACTACAAGATAACGATCACCGATTTTCATGGCATCCGGTGCGGCACCTCCGCCGGGTCTTACTGCCCCACCGTTCCATGTCCAGCCATCTTCAGATATTAATCCGCCTCCACCGGTGCCAAATGTGTAGTACTTTCCTTCACATTCCATGATCGTTGATGGATCATGTATAAATGGTTTCCCGATTTGTGCTGCCACTGTTCCGGTTAAAATAAATGATAACAGGGCTGTAATGCCCGATATTTTAATTCTTGATTTCATAATTCTATTATATATATAATTGAGATCTTAAAATATTGACTGACTGTGTTTATTCACAACTGATTGTGATATCTTTAATAGGCTCTCCTTTTTCATCCAGAAAGCGAACACAGAAATCACTCATTCCGGGACCATTGATTACTGCTCCCCTGATTATATTCTTCCCTTTGTTAAGTGTCAGCCTGGGTGAGACACAATCATCCATTACCATTCGCCTGTCTCCCGAAAGTATAACTGCCTCCTCGCCATTCAGCCACCACATTGATGCCGAATTTGAACCTACCGCCATTCTGACATTTTTCATTTCCTGCGGACTATTGACTACGGTTACCGCCCAGAACAGGACTCCGTAAACCTGTTTGTTTAACCCATAGGCGAAACGAAATAGTTTCACATTGAACTTCTTGCTCTCCAGTGCATGCCATGTCAACTCCTGTTCTCCGACTTTTACTTTTTCTCCGTCTTTGGGAAGAGCAGTAAACTGGTTTGGAAAATACACGGTTGTAAATGCTTCTCTAATATAGCTGTCTGTAAATACAGTATTACTGCGGTTGGGTTTGTCTATTGGCTCTAACAGTAACCAACGTTGAATAAATCCCTGAGAATCCGGTGTCTTTTTTGATTTTGTGGCCGGAATAAAGTATGCTGCGATGCTCCGTACAGTATCGCGTTTTGTGGGATCGTCCATCTGACGTCCGGATGGAACGGTTTGCGCATGTAATCCTAATCCTGTGAAAATTACAGCGACAACCGCCAATGACAGTGTTTTAAGTTTGTTGTTCATCGTTTCTTTTAAAATGGTTACGATTGTGATTCTGGAAAAAATAGTCATTTCTTGTGCTAAACTACATTATATTTTTAGCCACAGATTACGTTGACTGAAAATGAAAAGGAATTGATTGATAACTGTAAGAAAAAAATCCATTGGGGGTTAATTGACCTGAACGAAATGGAACAGGAAGTAAAATTGATGGCTACTTTTATCCATGTAAATTTTTAATATCCGTTTTTAAATATGCCTGATACTATGAAAGTGAAATTTTATGCAATTGCAGCATTCATTCTATGTTCAGATATGGCTGCGCCTGCACAGCAGTCCTTTCTGGACGGAGAAGCAGTTTTCAAAAATGATGAAGTTGTTTTCCATCAGATTGACGAGCATACCTGGGTAGGAACCGGGAATCTGGTGTACAACGAAAGTCTGTATCTCGTGGAAGGAACCGAGAAAGCTGTTCTGATCGATGCAGGTACAAGAATTAAGGATTTGGACAAGATTGTGGCTACTATTACAAAAAAACCAATTATGCTGGTTGCCACACATGTGCACAATGATCACACGGGCTCGGCAGTTGATCGCTTCCCTGAGATATACATCAATCCTGGCGATAAGGATTATATTCCACAGGTTATGCCTCGTTATAAAGGGAACATCAAATTCCTGACTGACGGTGAAGAGATTGATTTAGGGGGAAGGAAACTGGAAGTAGTTTTTACACCAGGTCATACCCCTGGCTCTACCACATTTATTGATAAAAATGCCGCTTATGGTTTCAGTGGTGATTCATTTGGTTCAGGAAACCTGCTTTTAAGCATGGATTTCTCAACTCTCATTGCAACCTGCGAGAGAATGAGTACAATTATGGAGAACTATGGGATTAAATTTCTGTTTCCCGGTCACTATTATGGCAACAATGCTGAAACAAAGCAGCGGGTTGATGATATGATAACTTTAAGTAAAGATGTTATTTCAGGGAAAGTAAAAGGTGAGAAAAAATCGAATGGCATGATGGGACTTAATCTTGTCATTACTGACTACGGGGTTAATATCAACTATAGTGAGAAAAGCATAAAATAAAAGAAATTATGAAGAGACTCTTTTCCCTGGTCATTGCAGCATTGATTTTTGCAGAATCATCTGCTGTCAGTCAGGGCTCTTATGTAGAAAATATAGTAATTACCAAAGCCGACATTGAAAGGGCGGGTACCTCAATCCCGGCTTCAGCCATCGGAGAACCTGTCGGTTCGGTCAGGCTTTATGTACCGCGCTGGGTTGAATCCACCGATGCCACTCCTGCATACGCTGTTATTGAGGGTTCGATTTTACCGGCAGATCCTAATGGCTGGCCCATTAATTTTCGCGTTCTTCTTCCGGCAAGCTGGTCTCGCCGTGCCATACAAATGGGTGGCGGTGGACTGAATGGATCGATCACAGTCAGGGAAGGCAAAAATCCGCAGATCAACAAGGGATTTGTGTTGTATGGCAGCGACTCGGGCCACCAGGGAGGAATGGGTGGTGGAGGCAAAGCCCTGGCCTCAGGTCCGTCAGGAGCCGGGCCAGATGACTGGGCACTCAATGAAGAGGCGATCCGCAATCTTGGGTATATGCAGATGAAGAAGACTCACGATGCCGCAATGGTCATAATTGAAAGAATTTATAATAAGCGGCCCCTCTTCAACTATTATGTCGGAGGTTCTCAGGGCGGGCGAGAAGGACTTGCAGTTGCACAAAGATACCCTGCTGATTATGACGGCATTATCTCTGATGTCCCGATAGTCAGCTTTTCAACTCTTATGCTTGCTCCTGAACTGATCAGAATAAAGGAAAAATCATTGGCAAGCTGGGTGACGCCTGCTAAAACCAATGCAATCAGGGCTGAGTTTCTGAGACAATGTGACAAACTTGACGGATTGTCTGACGGTATAATCAACAACTACATGGCATCCCGGGCTCATTTTGACGTAACAGACGGTATCGGGACTGTTGATCCATGGGCAGGGTTGCGCGGGCCGGACGGAAAGGATCCGAACCCTGAAGATAATTCTGTATCGGCCAGGCTCTCTGATGAACAGATCAAAACTCTTGAATTCGTATATAGCCGGTTAAAGTTCCCGGCTCCTCTCGCAAATGGAGTCAAGTCATTCGGTATGTGGCTTCCGACTATCGATCCGGAATCGTTTGGAACGATTGCTCCTTCCCGGTATAAGGGGCAGGAAGGTGCGTCTGATAACGCCCAGGTACATTCATCCCTGGGAGTCCTTGGAGTAACCGGATTCCTGATGCAGAATCTGTCGGCTAATCCATTGGACTACACTGAGGATAAAGCCATGATCAAGCGCCGGAAACAGATTTCCGGATGGCTCGACGCAACAAATCCTGATCTGAATGCATTTTACAAACACGGAGGAAAGATAATTCTTACGATCGGCACGCAGGATTTTATCGCCTCTTCGGGTGCTCAGCTCGATTACTATCAGTCTCTGACAGAAAAAATGGGGCAGAAAAAGCTTGACAGGTTCGCCCGGTTATATGTTGTCCCGCAGGGAGGTCATGGATTATCAGGCCGAAGTTATAAGGTTAACGGGGATGGAGATACAATAACAGTAAAAAACATTCCGGCACCAAGCTCCAATGATAAATTGGATTTGTTAATATCATGGGTCGAAGCAGGTACCGCACCGGCGAGGACACTTGTTATCAACACCGAGGGACGTATAGTTGCAAAGCCGGAAGGTAAAGGATATATCCTTTGCTCATATCCGAACTATCCGAAATATACGGGAGGAGATCCGGATCAGGCAAGTTCGTATGTCAGTTCATCGGAATAAGTCAATTTGAATGCTGACAGTACCTGGTCTGATAATTAGATGTTGTCGACCGGTTGAAACTTTTAACTTCCTGAGGCTCCGTACAATCGTCGTTGCAGGATCAGTTGTCTGCAATATTGTCATCGTATTGTCATGAACAAACAGTAAGAAACATTATTACCGGCGGTGATGCAATCCCTCTTGTGACCGGCAATAATGAATGGACAGCCCTGACGACACCCGGATACTGCTGGTTCAATAACGATGAAACCACATATAAGAATCCTTACGGTGCCCTGTATAACTGGTTTGCAGTAAATAATGGCAATCTCTGCCCTGTTGGCTGGCATGTGCCGACTCATCCCGAATGGACCAGGTTGACTGATTTTCTCGGAGGCATATATGTTGCAGGAGCTGAACTCAAGGAAGAAGGACTTGGGCACTGGCTAAGCCCCAACACCGGTGCCACAAACCGGACACTGTTTACCGCCATTGGAGGAGGCGCACGTAACTTTAACGGGGCCTTTATGCAATTTGGAGTATATGGCAATTGGTGGACATCCAGTCTGGATGTCCCCGGTTGGGCCTGGTACCGGTATATTGCTTTTAACGATATCTATGTTGGTGTGAATCATTACAATCAACCGGCAGGAATGTCTGTCAGGTGCGTGAAAAATTAAAGTACATTTGATGAGGAGGGATTCATAAAGCCGGTTACAATTACGGTTGAAGGCGTACCCTCGCGAAAAGCCAGGTGAAGACAGAATGAATCAGGCAACGAAATAACTGCCAATTCAGTCGCAGGATATATCGACGATATCGTATTTTATCTCTTCCTTTTCGCGCTGAAGCGCCACTCTTTCCCCTGTTTTCTTGTTCAACAGCGCCTTTGCGAGCGGTGAGATGAATGAGATTTTTCCTTTAGAGATATCTGACTCGTCTACTCCGACTATCTGAAAAGTCTGTAATTTTCCGGTGGCTACTGCTTTGATGGTCACTGTTGCGCCAAAGGTAACCCCATCCTGTGGCTGGTCTTTTGGATCAACAATCCTTGCCTCGGCAATTCTGCTGTTGAGCAGCTGAAGCCTGGCATTAACATAATTCACTGCAATCCGTCGTTCATTCTCGTGTGCGATGTTCAGCTCATCTCTTTCGCGTATCAGTGTCTCCTTCTCTGCCAGCAGCTGTTCCATCCCGGTACGGGTGACGAAGTTAGTAACTCCCTCCGGCAGGTATGCTCTCTTTGGCACCATTGGAAGCTCTTCCTGATCACCATCTTTGACAAATCCTCTGCTCATTTCCGGTATTCGACGCCTCTAAATTAGAGATTTACCGAAAGAATCCAATGGTTCAGGGATGTTTTCGGGTCACCCCGATTGCATTGGTTGCTTCTTAATTGGCTTGTTCCAGGACTTTGTCAAGAGTGTTGACAATCTCCGGGACCGCCATCATGTTTTTCATGTTGATTCCGGAGAAGTAATAAATCATGCCGGTCCCTTTTTCTACGGAATACAGTGCATCGGTGAATATGCTTCCCGAGAAGCCGTTCATTTCATAGTATTGTGACCCATTGGTTTCGATCATCAGCCAGCAGAGGCTCTTGTCAATCAGCCTGAATGAACGCGATGTCATGTTCGGAATATTCTGGGGACTCAGCATCAGATCAATTGTCGAGGGTTTCAGCAGCTGAACATCGCCATGCCTGCCATTATTCATAATCATGATCAGGAACCGGGAAAAATCATCCATGGTGGTTCTCACCATTCCTGCGGGATAGCCCGGCTCACCAAAATGGTAAGTTTTTCGGTAAACGGGGACTATATCATCCGGTGAGAAGCTGTAGCTGAATATCACCCTGCTGGTGTCGAGGTCGCGGAGGTGCCAGCCGGTGTCATGCAAACCGAGTGGGTTGAAGATATTCTCCCGGCAGAATTCTGCAAAATCCATCCCTGAGATTCTCTGGACAAGGTAACCCAGCAGCGAGTATCCTATATTTGAGTAGCTGTATGCTGTTCCCGGTTCGGTGTTTTTGAAATACTCTTCAGAATAGTATTGGCCACCGGGGATAAGCAGTTGTGTGATATATTCCTCGAGGGTCATATCTGAATCGCCCCTTGAGCTTTTTGGTCTGCCTACCTTTGACGGTACAATCTGCCCGGTTGATGTCACCTCAGCCAGGCCCGAGAGATGATTCAGCAGCATCCTGAAGGTGATTTCCTTATCAGGGAAGTAGGGGTTTCTGAATTTGAACTGCAGGTACCTGTCAATGCCCTCATCGAGATCTATCTTTCCCTCCTCGTAAAGCTTCAGCAGGGCAAATGCAGTTATCGTCTTGGACAGGGAAGAGAGCTGAAAGATACTTTCATTATTTATCATTTTCCCGGTCTCCATGTTTGCATATCCGTAGTTGCCTCTCCAGATGATACGGTCATCTTTTATCAGGCAGGCGCCAACCCCGACGAACTTGTATTTATCCATAAGTTTGATAAAAAAGGTGTCGAGGGCCGGGTTAGCCGGTTCAGCGGAATTCTGTGACCAGGATTCGGAGGTGGTGGTAACTGAAATCGTCAGTACCATAAGAATCGCATAAAGGAGGCCGGTTTTACCATAACTCTTTTTCATGGCTTCAATGCTTTGTATTCTACTAAAAAAACAAGGTTTTAGCAAAACTGCTGCATGAAATGTAGCCTTATTTCACCGGCATCAGCCTGAGGATTTTTCCCGGAGTTTCTATGGCCAGGTAGATATAGCCGTCATGACCCATGACAACGTTCCTTACGCGGCCGATTCCTGTCAGGAGTTGCTCGCGGTGGATCACCGCGTTGTCTTTCATAACCACCCTTTCAAGGTGCTTCAGTGGCAGAGAACCCAGCAGGATGTTGTTTTTCCAGTCCGGGTACCTGTCTCCGGTCACGAAAGTCATGCCGCATGGGCCTATCGATGGTGTCCAGTAGAAAACCGGTTGTTCCATGCCCTCTTTCCCGGTGAGGTTTGTAAGGACGGTCCCGTCATAGTTTATGCCGTACGAGATGACCGGCCAGCCGTAGTTTACTCCAGGCCTGATCAGGTTCAGTTCATCACCTCCGCGTGGTCCGTGCTCTGATACCCAGAGCTCACCGGTAACGGGATCAATGCATGTGCCCTGTGGATTGCGGTGGCCGTAACTGTAAACAGAGGTCATGGCGCCAGGTGTATTGACAAACGGATTATCAGCCGGTATTGACCCGTCGTCATTCAGCCTGTGGATCTTGCCGTTATGATTGTCAAGCTTCTGGGGGAAATCAAAATGCTGGCCACGGTCGCCGATGCCGAAGAAGATATGCCCTTTGCCGTCAAAGGCAATTTTGGATCCGAAATGATAATTGCGGTCAGTGGCCGGTTCACCCATGAAGATAATATCCTGGTCAGTGAGACTGTTGTCTTTCAGGCGTGCCCTCATGATGGCCGTATTGCCGGTTGGCTTGCCCTTACCGTCAATCAGGTATGAATATGAAAAATAGATCCATCCGTTCCTGTCATAATCAGGGTGGAGGCAGATATCCAGCAGGCCACCCTGGCCGATGGCCATAACCCGTGGAACCCCTTCCACGGGATCAGAAAGCTTTCCTCCTGAGAAGATATACAGCGAGCCGGAGCGCTCTGAGATGAGCATGTCACCGTTGGGGAGGAAGGCCATTCCCCACGGAACATTCAGTCCGCTTACCACCGTGTCAACCGTGAATTTCTGAACTTCTGATTCTATCAGGGCGTCAGTGGTGAGTGCAGCTTCGAGGATCGACCTGTCAGCCGGGATGCCTTTTTTGACGTAGGCAGCCAGTGATTCAATCTCACTGTCGGTAAAGGTTTTTTCGAAAGCAGGCATTCCAAGGTCTTCAAGGCCGAATTTTATGCTGTTGAATACCGGGGTGATCCCCTCTTCATCCATCCATTGCTTTGCAGCAAATTTCTCGAGCTTTGCTCCGTGGCACCCGGAGCAGTATTTCATGTAATTCGCAGCAGCAGAATCTTCCGCTGAAGAATTACTCTTTTTCCCGGCGACCAGGAACCAGACGGCTGCCGTAACTGTCGCACCCAATATCAGTATATGTACCGCTTTTTTCATCTCAGGATTATTGAATTAGCCAGGAACAATTTACATAAAAAAGGTGATACATTTTCTGGCTGCCGGTTTCACCTGATCCCAAGGACCTTCTTTATGGCAGCCAGGTTTTCAGGATTTACAATATTTCTGGCCTCAGCTGAATACAGGGAATCAATCCTGTCATGGTATCTCTCCACTATCTTTGCTCTCACCATTTTCCCGAGACTGTTCAGGAGTTTATTATCGGCATTGAAAGATTCAGCAAGGACACCCACTGCCGAAGGCAGCCATCTTGGCGGGAACAGGTCGTCATACTGGCCTCCTGTCCTGTACTGGCCTATGACTGAATCCAGCTCGTTCAGAACTGCTTCGGGCCCCTGTGGGCCGGAAATGTCTATGTTTTTGTTTTTCGCCCATCTGGCCAGTGCCTCTCCGTTAGGAACCAGGAGGGCCGTGGTAAACTTGTTCTGGTTATTGAAGAGCATCAGCTGATCAATGAAAGGTGACCTGTCGGTTATGGTTTCCTCAATACCCTCAGGGCTGTATTTTTCCCCGTCGTCTGATATGAGAAGGCTTTTAAATCTCCCGAGAACATACAGAAACCTGTCTTTATCCAGATATCCCATATCTCCGGTGAAAAGCCAGCCGTCACGGATTGCCTCCCGGGTGGCTCTTTCATTCTTCCAGTAACCTTTCATTACATTTTCACCCCGGATAACAATCTCTCCCTTCTGGCCGGCCGGAAGTTCCTTCCCGTCCTCATCACAGATCTTAAGATCCAGGTTTTTGACCACATAGCCGGATGATCCCAGTTTGTAACGTTTTTCCACATTCCCGGAAATAACCGGGGCTGCTTCGGAGAGACCGTAGCCCTGTAGCATTGGAATCCCGATGGCTGAGAAGAATTTCTGAAGCTCAATATCCAGCAGAGCGGCTCCGCCGAAAAAGAATTTCAGCCGGCCGCCGAATCCGGCCCTTATCTTTTTGAAAAGGATCAGGTCACAGAGCATGTACAGGGGCTTAAGGAAAATCCGGAATCCTTTCCCCTTGTCCCATCCAATCCCGTTGTATTTATATGCAATCTTAAGTGCATGCCTGAACAGTTTTTCGATCACAGGTCCTTTCTCCTTGATGCTTTTTTCGATTCCTTTCCGGAAGTTTTTGGCCAGGGCCGGGGCGCTCAGCAGAAAAACCGGCCTGATTTCCCTGATATTCGCCGGTATGTTTTTTATTGAATCAAGATACGATTTTCCTGACTGGACTGCTGCCAGGCTTGCGCCGGTTGCCATCATGATGTAAATCCCCACAGTATGAGCAAATGAATGATCCCAGGGAAGAATGAGAAGTGTGGTCCACCATTCAGGAACGTCCATGAGGGTAAGGGTCTGTTCTATATTGGCAGTATAATTCCTGTGCGAGAGGATAATTGCCTTCGGATCCGCTGTGGTTCCGGAGGTGTAACTGATGTTTGCATAGTCATCAGGCCCGACGGAATTCACCCTCTCCATGAACTTTTCATGATTGTCCTTCAGGTATTCCCCGCCTGAGTTTCTGATTCTTCCCATGAATATTTCATCCTCGTCATAGGTTTCCCTCTGATCAAGGAGAATGATCTTTTCAAGATTGGCCAGATCCTTCCGGATTACCTTTATCTTTTCATACTGGAGGGCAGAGACAATAATCCAGCGCGAACCGGAGTGGTCTATCCTGAATTTCAGGTCGGCGCCTTCCTTCAACAAGATGGAAAGCGGTACGCATATTGCGCCTGCATGCAGGATCCCGAGCTCGCTGAGCACCCAGTCAGTGCGTGACTCGGAGAGGAGGGCAACGCGGTCACCCTTTTGGAGACCCATGGCAATCAGACCTGCAGCTGTTACATAAGCCAGGTCCCTTGTCTGCGTGTACGAGATAGACTCATAATGGTCACTTTTCTTTTCCAGGAGGTAAGGGTTATTCGCATACTTCCCGGCACTGTTTTCAAGTAGCTCGACGATTGTTTTCATCCCTGCTGATCTTTAGTTAATTATACTGCTCTCTCAAAGTTACGTCCCCGGATGGCCAAAGTCAATTATTTTTGTCTGAAGCCAGGTATGAGGCGCGGTAAACCTGTCAAACAAATCACACGGTTACGTGTTAGTAGGGCAGATAAAAGAATCAGATGACAGAATATATTGTTAAAATTCAGCATATTGAACGGTTAACTCATGATGTGAAAAGGTTTCGTGTTGAGAAACCGGCCGGCTACACTTTCACTCCCGGCCAGGCAACGGGGGTAGCCATAAATTCACCGGAACTGAGGAAAAAAAGGAGGTCATTCACTTTTACCGGGCTGAATCAGGATCCCTTCCTTGAGTTTACAATAAAGTTATACCCTGAGCATGACGGTTTGACTAAGGAGCTTGACAGGCTCGTGCCCGGTGATGAACTGGTCATTGGCATTCCATGGGGTGCAATCAACTATAAGGGGAGGGGGATTTTCATTGCCGGCGGTGCCGGGATAACGCCGTTTCTCGCCATATTCAGGGATTTGCATGCAAGGAATGAGCTGGCCGGGAACCGGCTGTTTTACGCAAACAAGACCCGTGGTGATATAATTCTTGAAGAGGAACTGCGGGGGATGCTGGGGGATGACTTTATCAATATCCTGTCAAGGGAGGAGGCTGATGGTTATTTCAGCGGACACATCTCGGGGGAGTTGCTTAAGAAACATGCCGATGATCTCAGCGTTCAGTTTTACCTGTGCGGACCGCCGGATATGATGAAGTCAATGACCGGGATGCTGGCCGGACTGGGCATTGACCTGAAGGCGGTGACAATGGATCTATGAATCCGGTACTCCGGCACGGTTATTTGCGCCTGATGCTGTATATCAGCACCGGTTTGTCGAGGTACTGGGAAGGGGCCTCAATGCTGTGAATCTTCATGACTACATCCATTCCCTTCGTCACCTGGCCGAATGAGGCAAAACCCTGACCGTCAGGATTTCTTTTACCTCCGTAATCGAGTTCAGGCTGGTCACCCACGCAGATGAAGAACTCCGATGTGGCCGTTCCGGGAGTCCACCTCGCCATTGAAATTGCACCGCTGAGGTGCCTGATCCTGGTCATCTCCGTTGTTTCATGGGCTATGGGAGGAAACCCGCCGGTTTCTTCCTCCTCGTATCGCCCGCCCTGGATCACTGCTATGCGTATTGAATCCTTCGGCTGGTTGTCAGGCCGCACAACCCTGTAAAAGCATGCACTGTCAAACAGGCCGGCATCAACATACCTGAGGAAATTGGCGGAAGTGACCGGAGCATTCTCCAGATCAAGAGCAACGTGGATCTCGCCAAGCTCAGTATGGATAACCACCTGTTCCTTTCCACCGCAGGAGGTTAATGTCATCACAGCGCTGGTAAGCAGCGAAAAGATGACGATTCTTCCTTTATTCATTTTATTTAGGACTTATCAGCTGGAACAGCAGGTAAGAGACTCCCAGGGTAAAGAATATGTTGAAGGTCTGGGCTATCAGGAAGCTGTAGAATGGCTTCTTGCTTTCCATATGTTTGAAATCCGCGAACCTGGTCTCCAGCCCGATGCTGATAAACGCCAGGTTGAACCAGAAGGTGCTGAATGACTTGATAACCTTACCTGATGACTGGGCTGTCTCCGGGCTGAGGATGAACGAGAAGACCAGCGAAGCCAGGATAAACCCGAGGACAAACTTCGGGAAACGGTCCCAGATGATTCTTGCCGGCACGTGCTGTCCTTTTTCCCCGGCACCCCTGCTTCTGTAAGCCCAGAAAATGGAGATTGCAAATGCGGCCAGGCCCAGCAGAACGTTCTGTGAGAACTTTACTATTGTTGCATACTTGAGTCCCGTCTCACCTGCTATGGTTCCTGCGGCAACAACGGCACCGGTGGTGTCTATCGTACCGCCCAGCCAGGCGCCTGTGACAACCTCGGAGAGTCCCATCCATCTGGCAATGACAGGCAGGAAAATCATCATCGGGATGGCAATGATGAGTACCAGCGAGATTATGAATGAGAGTTTCTTCTTGTCGCCGTTGATGGCTCCTGCAGTGGCAATGGCTGCCGATACCCCGCAGATTGAGACGGCGCTGGCGAGCATGGTGGAGAACTCATCGTCAACCTTCATTTTACGTGACAGCCAGAAGGCAAAATACCACACAACCGTCACCACTATCACAGCCTGGATCAGCCCGAATGCTCCGGCCGAGAGGATATCCTTGAACAGGATGGTGGCACCAAGCAGTACGAGCCCGATCTTTACGTAAAGTTCAGTCTGTACTCCTGACCGAAGCCACTCCGGCAGCCTGATAAGGTTACCTATCAGAAGGCCTATGACAAGGGAGAAGAGCACTGTCTCCAGTCCGAGATTCTTGAAACCGGCATATGACGAGACAAACTGCGCCAGGATGGCAAGCAGGAAAATGGCAATGAAACCGGTAAAATACTTCCTGATCTTCTCGCCGCTCAGCAGGATCCCTATTATTGCTATAACCGCAAAAAGCACCAGGGTAAAAAGAACGGAGGTCCAGAGTGACGAAGCTCCGAACATGCCTGAGAAATCATGATCACGGTTCCATCCGACCTTTCCTCCGAACGACGGGGTGGCAATAGCATAGCCGGTAATCACCACGAAAAGGATAAGTAAAAAGCCTGTAACCACTGATGCCCAGTCCTGCCCTATGTTGAACCTGCCGGAGAGGGGCGTGTTGTTGTTTTTAGTCATGCCTTGAACAGTTTTTTCTCCTCCTGTTGAGGGTAGGGTTAAACACTTATTATCGATGAATGCAAATATGAGGACAATTCAGGACTGACATATAAGCATAAAATGGTATTCTTCGTTTACGGGGGCCCTGATACGCCGTGCACTTATATTGCAGAACCCGGCAAATTTTTAAATTCGCATGATTGCCCCGGATAACGGATTCATTTCCAGGTCCGGGAGCAGCCGGAGAGTCGGGGCAGTAAAACTTATAATTGTCTGAAAGATGGGACATTCAGGAAAAGTTGTGATTGTTACAGGCGCAGGGAGCGGAATAGGCAGATGCGTGGCTGCCGCTTTTGCAGCCGTAGGGGCCAGGGTGGTGATTGCTGAACGAAATAATGTAACCGGAGAAGATGCTGTAAGGTACATAAGGGAACAGGGGGGTGAAGTGAGCTTCATCATGACAGATGTAAGCGTACCCGGACAGGTCACCGCGATGGTCAGGGCGACTGCTGAAAAATACGGCGTCATTGATATTGTGATTAACAATGCCGGCTTCGGGATATGGAAATCGCCCCTCGACCTGACCGTTGAGGAGTGGGACAGCGTGGTCAACACCAATCTCCGGGGGGCGTTTCTGTGCGCCAGGGAGGCCGCCCGCTTCATGAAGGAGCATGGTGGCGGTTCGGTTGTCAACATTGCCTCCACGCGTGCCTTCATGTCAGAGGCCGGGTCTGAAGCGTATGCCGCCTCCAAGGGCGGAGTTGTGGCCCTGACGCACGCCCTGGCGGCCTCCCTGGCGCACAGCCACATCAGGGTCAATTGCATCAGCCCGGGCTGGATAGAGACGGGTGACTACAGCACCCTGCGCGAACCTGACCACAGCCAGCACTTCTCCGGCAGGGTCGGAAGGCCTGAGGACATCGCCCGGGCATGCCTGTTCCTTACAGACGATGACAATGAATTCATCAATGGTGAAAACATCATCATAGACGGCGGCATGACCCGAAAAATGATTTATGAACCCTGACCCCTCAGGATGCTTTATCTCTTATAACTAAAAAAGTTATTTCCCCGGGCAGCGGACGTGACAATTCTTTTTCTACTTTTGCAGCCCAAACAGGGAATCATACGGAAGAGATTAGAAATGTTGCCGTAATAGCTCACGTAGACCACGGCAAAACCACACTGGTAGACCGCATTCTGTATCAGGTAAAGCTGTTTCGTGACAACCAGGTCATGGGAGAGCTTATACTTGACAGCAATGACCTTGAGAGGGAGAGAGGGATTACGATTCTTTCGAAGAACGTATCGGTCAGATACAAGGATATCAAGATAAATATCATCGACACGCCGGGTCACTCCGATTTCGGTGGTGAGGTTGAACGCGTCCTGAACATGGCTGAGGGGGTGCTGCTGATTGTTGACGCCTTTGAGGGGCCGATGCCGCAGACCCGCTTCGTGCTGCAGAAGGCGCTGGAACTGGGACTGAAACCGATAGTGGTCATCAACAAGGTTGACAAGCCCAACTGCAAACCCGAAGAGACGCAGGAGAGCGTTTTCGACCTGATGCACAGCCTTAATGCAACGGAGGATCAGCTTGATTTCCCGACAGTGTTCGGCTCGTCAAAGCAGGGATGGATGGGGCCTGACTGGGCCGTCCCGGCAACCGATGTCAGCTATCTGCTTGATACCATCATCAGGTACATACCGGCGCCCAGGACAGCTGAAGGGACACTCCAGATGCGCATTTCATCACTCGATTATTCATCATACCAGGGCAGGATAGCTGTCGGCAAGGTGAGCCGCGGCACCCTTGTGCCGGGCAGCCAGGTCTCGCTGATCAGGCGTGACGGGTCAGTTGCACGGAATACCGTGAAGGAGGTATATCTCTTTGAGGGCCTCGGAAAGGAGAAGACCAAGAAGCCTGTGCCGGCGGGTGAGATCTGTGCAATCTTCGGGATGGAGGATTTCGATATAGGTGATACCATTGCCGATTCCGAGAACCCGGAAGCGCTTCCGTGGTTCAGGGTTGACGAGCCCACCATGAGCATGCTCTTCACCTCCAATACATCGCCGTTTTTCGGCAGGGAAGGAACGCTCGTCACATCGCGGCAACTGAGGGAGAGGCTCTTCCGGGAGACTGAAAAGAATCTCGCAATGAGGGTTGAGGAGACAGATTCTGCTGACACCTTCATGGTCTACGGCCGCGGTATTCTTCATCTCTCGATACTTATTGAGACTATGCGCCGCGAGGGATTTGAGCTGCAGGTTGGCCAGCCGAGGGTGCTTATCAAGGAAATCAGCGGGGTGAAACATGAACCGGTGGAGGTGCTTACGGTACAGGTACCGGAAGAGTTCGCCGGTAAGGTAATTGACCAGGTAACCCAGCGCAAGGGCGAGATAGCCAATATCGAGGTGAGAAATGACAGGGCGCACCTTGATTTCCGGATCCCCTCACGGGGAATTATAGGTCTGAGGAACCAGGTGCTGACAGTAACCGAGGGAGAGGCAGTTATGGCTCACCGCTTTGACGCTTTCGAACCGTGGAAAGGGGAGTTGGCCGTCAGGCGAAATGGTTCGCTGATTGCTATGGAGACAGGCATGGCTGTTGCTTATGCCATTGACAAATTACAGGACCGCGGCAGGTTTTTCATCTACCCCGGCGAGGATGTCTACATGGGACAGGTTATAGGGGAGAACACCCGGCAGGATGACATAGTGGTGAATGTCACGAAGACCAAGAAGCTGACCAATATGAGGGCATCAGGCTCGGATGACAAAGCGATTCTTACTCCGCCGGTGCGGTTCTCGCTTGAGGAGGCCATGGAATATATCGCTGCTGACGAGTATATCGAGATCACTCCCAAATCAATGCGGCTGCGGAAGATCATGCTTGATGAGAATGACCGCAAGCGGGCGAAGATGAAGGCACAGGGATCAGAATAGAAGAAGATCATCCACACAGGTAAAATAAAAAAACCGGCAGATCTCTCCGCCGGCTTTTTTCTCAGCCTTTAATTCCGGGTTACCTGCGACCAGCGCCGGTCCCTTTTACTGTTGCCGGACGGTTAGTCCTGACGGCTTTTGCAGCACCTTTGTTTTTAGTGGCTGTTTTTGCCTGTTTCATTGATTTCTGAGCTTCCCCCTGGAGCCTGGCCTGTTCCCTTACCATCTCGCCAACGCCTCCCTGGTTCTGTGTCTGAGCCTGTTTTGCAGTCTCACTTACAGCAGCACCATGTGTCTCCTGCCTGGTCCGGTCGCGGGTCATGATGGGGTCACCACTCTGTGTCTGGTCCTGAATCTTTTCCCTTTTCTGGTCCCTGGTCCTTTTCTGATCCTTAATCATTATCGGGTCACCACTCTGTGTCTGATCCTGGACTTTAGCCTGCTGTTTTGCCTCGATCCTGAGCTGTTTTTTGGTTTTGGTCTGCGTCTGTACCGGTTCGGTAGTCTGAGCCATGACGCCTGTGCTTATTAAAAGTGCCATTGCACCTAAAAGAATTTCCTTTTTCATTTTTCCTTCTGTTTTAAGTTCATTTTCAGATAACAGATCAAAAATAAACCCGTGAAAATGAAGCTATAATGAATTTACGGAGAAAAAGAAGAAAAATTGCGTTCCCCTGCCTGGTTCTGACAGAACCCTTATTGCAATATCATGAAAATCAGCAATAGATTTGGTTATGGCAAGGCCGATCCCTGTGCCGTTGCCGGCGTGGTCAGGCCTGTTGCTGAAACGTGTAAAAAGCCGGTCAAGCTGTTCCGGTGACATCCCCTCTCCGGTATCAGAAACGGAGACCTCAAATCTGCCTGAGCTTTCCCCGCAGGCGATGTCTATCCTGCCACCCTTCGGGGTGTGCTGGACGGCGTTGTTGACTACATTGTACAGCATGGAGAAGAGGAGAGACCTGTTGGCGTTCTTCATAGTGTAATTGATTTCACATCTGAGAGTGACTGTCACTTCGCCATCCTCGGCGATGGGTTCCAGTTCTCCGGTGACCTCCCTTATCAGTTCACAGATTTCAACGCTCTCCTCCCTCAGGTATTGATGGCTCTCGAGCCGGGCGATCATAAGCATTGAGTTGACAAGCGCCTTCAGCCGGTGAAGCATTCGGAGAGACTCTTCAATACCTGCTTCCGTCGCCGGGTCCGGGTTTCCGTTCAGCAGCATATTCTCAAGCTTGCTGCGCAGGACTGACACCGGTGTCATCAGCTCATGCGAGACATTTACCGTTATCTCCTTCTCTTTCCTGAACAGCTCGCTGATTTTTTTCATCATCTCCCTGAGGGCCCGGTCAAGCCTGGCAAAATCATCGGTAGATGTCACCAGTGGCTCAGCAACATCAAATGACGGAAAGGATGTCTCGCCGAGCCTGCCGGTTATTTTCCTAAGTGGCCTGAGTATCCTTGCCGTATAGGCCAGGTCAGAGAGGAGGGTGACAAGAATGAAAAGGCCCAGGAAAACCAGTATCACATTCCGGATGTTTCTGGCAGCATAGGTTATGCTGGCCAGGCTCATTCCGATCTCAAGCAGATAAGATTCCCCGTCAATCTTCAGGGAGTAGTGAAGGACCCGGTAGTCAATGGTCTCATTATCAATGATTCTCTGTGTGATGTCGATATAATTCCACTCATCATCCGTTGAGGCCCTTTCCAGGCTTATATACTCCTCCTTCAGGATGTTATAGCTTCCGAACCCGGCGGCAGTGTCGGAAAGGATAAAGGGTTCAATTCCCACCTCCGAGATGAGACTTATCACTTCCTCCCTTTTATTGACCAGCTCATTATCAGTCTGCCTGACATTGATGCGCTCTATTATCAGCGGGAGGAATCCGATAAACAGGGCTGAGAAGACCAGTCTGGAGAGCAGGTTGAAAAGCGCAAGTTTGGTCTGGAGTTTCATCATGCCCCTGTTCTTCATTGGTTGTCAGTGCTTATCCTGTATCCCACACCCCTGACTGTCTCAAGCCAGGGAGCGGGAGCATGGGCATTAAGTTTCTTGCGGATATTCTTTATATGTACGTCTATGAAATTACTGTCATACTGGTCATCGAGAGTGTTTCCCCATATATGCTCGTAGAGCTGGTGACGGGCAAGCACCTTGTTCCTGTTGATTACCAGGTAGTAGAGCAGGTCAAACTCCTTCCTGGTTATCTCCACCTCCTTTTGTCCGCACATCAGCTTCCTCGAATCGGTTTTCATAACGAAATCGCCAAGGGTGATGTCAGGAGAGGAGATACGGAACTTCCTGCGTGCTACAGCCATTATCCGTGCGTGCAGTTCCGCCAGTGCGAAGGGTTTCGGAAGATAGTCGTCAGCCCCGAGGTCAAGTCCCTTGATCCTGTCTTCAACTGCGCCCCGTGCGGTAATGATAATAAAAGACACATCAGAATTGATCTCCTTTGCCTCCCTGATGATGTCAAGGCCGTTGTAGTCCGGCAGACCAAGGTCAAGCAGCACAAAGTCGTACAGGTTGACGGCAATCTTTTCCGATGCCTCGCTACCGGTATGAGCCATGTCACAAAGGAAATTCTCCCGTTTCAGGAAGAGGGCAATCTCACCTGCAAGGCTCTTTTCGTCTTCGACGATAAGGACGTTCATGATCCAAAGTTAAAAAATCCTGAAGAAGAGACTTGCCATCAGGAGGAAACCGCTGGTACCTGAAGTTCCCTCATCGGAATAGAGGGGAATGACGTAACCAGGTTCGATCTCAAGGGTGAAGAAGTCATAGCTGAAAGCGACGGGGATCCCGAAATCAATCTCCATAGGACCGAATGATTCACTGTAGGTGGTGACCGGTTGAGGATTTCCGCCTCCCTGGCCTTTTCTTTTCCATGGTTTGTATCCCGGAGAAACGGTGGTTTCCGTGCCGCCTCCTGATGTGGTGATGCTTACCATGGTGCCGAAGAGGAGGTTCACATACGGGTCAAACGAGAAGAATGCCTTATTCCGGGCGAAGGAAGGAGTTTCAAAATACCTCGAATGCCTTGTCTGAAGATAAAACTGGCTTTCGCCGGCAAACAGGCCACCGACTGATATTTTGGAATACAGGATCCTCCAGTCGAATCCCAGGGTCGCATCGGCGTAGGTGAAATTGCTGAAGAGAGTGTCCCGCAGTGAAGCTGCCACATTATACCCTGAAAGGCTTGTGCTTATGTCGAACCAGGAGTTGAAGGCGTGGTTGAAACTGAGTCCCAGGCTGTAGAAAGCTGTGAATGGTCTGAAGTTGCTGACTGAATAACCTGCAGCGGAAATGTAAAGTTTGTTGAACAGTCCGTATGAGGCTGAGGCATAGCCGAAGCTGTGGTCCTGTGACATTGTTGTACCCAGGTAGAGCAGATTGTTTCCGAAGCCTGAGCCCGCGTACAATGAATGGATGCTGCCTTTGCCATCTGTACCTGTGGTGTCATGTGTGTGGGATCCTGATGCCGGCTGTGCCGCTGCAGGTACGGCAAATGCCTGAAGCAACAGGCTGCAGGCAATTGCATATGTACACATCTGGCTTCGTCTCATGACACAACGATTACCGGTTTATTTACCTTTTGCCGGGTCCTTTGGCTCCGCCGGGTTTGCCGGCTCCCTTTGGTATTCGTGAACCTGACGGCCTCTCAACTGATGCCGGGCGGGCTCCGCGGGCTTTGCTCCAGTCAGGCCTTGCCCCCTGGATCTTCTTGACGCCGGAGGCACTGCTGCCCTGTCCCTGTGCTTTTGCCTGGCTGTTGTTTGCTGCCTGTCCCTGGCTGGCAGACTGGTTCTGGTTCTGATTCTGGTTGCCCTGACCGGAATTACTTGCAGACTGGTTTTGACTCTGATTCTGGTTGCCCTGACCGGAATTACTTGCAGACTGGTTTTGACTCTGATTCTGGTTGCCGGTCTGGTCATTCTGCCCCTGTTGTTCCCCGGTGCGTTCCTGTTCTTTCTCCTGCACTTTCCGGGCCTTCTGCTGCCTTACGGCTGAGGTGTCCGGCATTATCTGAACCTCCTGGGCGTTGATGATCAGGGAATTCATTGCCATCAAAATAAGTACCGTAAGAATATTTTTCGTAATTTTCATCATCATTCCTTTCTCCCGGTTTCCGGGCCGTCAGCAACTTCGGTTTATGTGAGGTTCAGTTTATTGAACTGATACACAGCAAAATTATGAATTACAAGATGAAGAAAGGATGAAACTTCAATTTTTTATAAAAAAAATAGAAGTGTATATCTTACATTTAAATTATTGTTTAACTTGCATACTCTGAAAGAAGGGTAAGCATCCGGGGAGAAGGTGGATTTGGCACCACTGACCGGATCTGCATAAGTGTGGTTCTGCTGCAGGCGGGGGAGCGTGAAGTTTTACAGGACAGGGAGCGGGAAGTCTTGCAGGACAGGGAGCGTGAAGTTCTGCAGGGCCGGGAAGCTGAGAGTAACAGATGCAGCGGGATCAGGGAATTCCGCGCTGATACAGAAGTGAATACCATTACTAATTTATAAATAACCTAACACGAAGAAATCATGTTACTACTTGACTGGATCGTTCTGGGGGCATTTGTCCTTGCCTTGGTTGCCTTCATCGTTATCTCGATGCGGGGAAAGAAGGACACATCAACTGACTACTTTCTTGCCGGACGTGACGCAACCTGGGTTGCAATCGGTGCCTCAATCTTTGCATCAAACATTGGGTCGGAGCACCTTGTAGGTCTCGCCGGGGCAGGAGCCTCGTCGGGTATGGCGATGGCACACTGGGAGATGCATGGCTGGCTCATCCTGCTGCTAGGGTGGCTTTTTGTTCCTTTTTATTCGCGTAGCGGGGTATTCACCATGCCCGAGTTTCTGGAAAAGAGATATAACAAGGAATCCAGGTCGGTTTTGTCAATTATTTCGCTTGTCAGTTATGTGCTGACCAAGGTAGCCGTTACCGTATATGCAGGCGGGGTTGTTTTCAAGGATGTATTTGGCATAGAATCAATTTGGGGAATCGATTTCTTCTGGATAAGTGCAATCGGACTGGTGTTGATAACCGGTATCTACACAACCCTTGGAGGAATGAAGGCGGTGCTCTGGACATCAGTCCTTCAGACGCCGGTATTGCTTGCCGGTTCAATTGCTGTGCTTATTGCCGGTCTGATCAAAGTAGGCGGCTGGGATGAGCTTATGCATATATGCCGTGCAGTTCCGGTTAACGAATACGGAGACACCATGACCCAGCTTATCCGTTCACCGAAGGATGCCACGTTCCCCTGGACAGGTGTTCTGCTCGGATCAGCCATCATAGGATTCTGGTACTGGTGTACTGACCAGTACATTGTTCAGCGTGTGCTTTCAGGCCGTGACCAGACACAGGCCCGCCGCGGTGCCATCTTCGGTGGTGCTCTCAAGCTGACTCCTGTCTTCATATTCCTTATTCCTGGAATGATAGCTTATGCCCTTAACCAGCAGGGTGTCATTACGCTTGCCAGTTCTGATTCAGCTTTCTCAACTCTTGTCAAGGAGTTACTCCCGATGGGCTTCAAGGGTCTGGTGGTCGGAGGTATCCTGGCTGCCCTGATGAGTTCACTCGCATCACTGTTCAACTCCTCGGCGACGCTCTTCACTATTGACTTTTATCAGAAGTACAAACCCAAGGCACCGGAGGCGGAGCTGGTAAGGGTTGGACGGATAGCAACCGTTATAGTTGTGATTCTTGGGATTCTGTGGATACCGGTCATGAAAGGCATAGGCAAGGTCCTCTATGCATACCTGCAGGATGTTCAGTCTATCCTTGCTCCGGGTATTGCCGCGGCGTTCCTGCTCGGAATCCTTTCGAAGAAGATAACTCCTGCTGCCGGTCTCACGGGCTTGCTGACTGGTTTCACCATCGGGATGTTCCGCCTGATATTCACCGTTTTCAAAGGATCACTCAATCCTGACGGTACCATCTACCAGGTCTTTGTCGGAACCAACTGGCTGCACTATGAGATCATCAACTTTGCGATTGTGATCGTCACGATGATTATTGTCAGCTACTTTACCCCGAAGATCGACGAGCGGCGAATCATCGGCCTTACCCTGGGTTCAGCTACCGCCGAACAGAAGGCTGTTACCCGCGCAAGCTGGAACAAGTGGGATGTCATTGCCTCCGGCCTGATCATCGCGGTAATATTGGTATTCTATGCCTATTTCTGGAACTAACAGGATTTGTTTATCTGATCTATAAATAAAATGAAAAAAGGAAATTTTGAACTCTGGTTCATCACGGGGAGCCAGCATCTTTATGGTGAAGAGACTCTGAAGCAGGTGGCTGATGATTCAAAAGCCATTGCTGCTGCACTTGACAAGTCGGATCTCATCCCGGTAAAGGTTGTTTTCAAACCGGTACTGACCACTGCCAGTGCAATCACTTCGATATGCATGGAGGCCAACAATTCTCCTGCATGTGCAGGGCTGGTAGCCTGGATGCACACGTTCTCTCCTGCAAAGATGTGGACCGCCGGCCTGAAGAGGCTGAACAAACCGATGCTTCATTTCCATACACAGTTTAATCGCGATATTCCATGGAATGAGATTGACATGGATTTCATGAACCTGAACCAGTCGGCCCACGGTGACCGTGAGTTTGGATTCATCTGCTCGCGGCTGAGGATGGAGCGTAAGGTGGTTGTAGGGCACTGGCAGGATAAGGATGTGCTTCGCTCTATCGGAGCATGGGCACGCGCAGCCATGGGCGCCCTCGAGGCACGTTCGCTCAGGGTTGCCCGTTTTGGTGACAACATGAGGGATGTTGCTGTTACCGAAGGTAATAAGGTGTCAGCACAGCTAAAGCTTGATTATGAGGTGCAGGGATACGGTATCGGAGATCTCGCGGATGCAGTAAACAAGGTGACAGACAAGCAGATCAGCGCCCTTGTGAAGCAATACGGCGATGAGTACAAGGCTCCCGCGAAGGTGATTTCCACACCGGCAGTTAAAGAGGCAGCCCGCATTGAAGCAGGTATGCGCGCCTTCCTTGAGAAGGGAGGGTTCAAGGCTTTCACCACCAACTTTGAGGATCTCCATGGTCTCGTCCAGTTGCCTGGTCTGGCTGTACAGAGACTCATGGCTGACGGCTACGGTTTCGGGGCTGAGGGTGACTGGAAGACTGCAGCACTGGTTCGCTTAATGAAAGTCATGGCCGAGGGTCTCAGGGGAGGCACCTCATTCATGGAAGATTACACATATCACCTTGATCCCAAGAACATGGCCATCCTCGGGGCGCATATGCTCGAGGTTTGTCCTTCGATAGCTGCCGGGAAGCCGGCACTGGAGGTCCATCCACTGGGTATAGGCGGAAAGGATGACCCGGCAAGACTGGTCTTCAGAACCAACCTCGGCGAAGCCCTCGCTGCTTCTCTTGTTGAGATGGGTGACCGGTTCAGGCTCATCGTCAATACCATGAAGGTTATTGAATGCCCGCCGATGCCGAAACTCCCCGTGGCCAGTGTGCTGTGGAAGCCTTACCCGGATCTGAAGACAGCCGCCACTGCATGGATTTATGCAGGAGGCGCTCACCATACCAGTTTCAGCCAGGCCCTCACAGCTGAGCATATGGCCGATTTTGCTGATATGACAGGAATTGAATATGTGCTTATTGATGAGAATTGTGAAATAGGGCAGTTCAGAAAGGAACTGAGATGGAATGACCTGTATTACGCTCTCAACAAAGGGTTATGACTCACATTTATTCAAAAAACCCGAAGCATTACCTGGCTGTAGACTGTATCATCTTCGGGTATGACATTGCCGAGAAGGAGCTCAAGCTTCTCCTGATAAAGAGAAGCTTTGAGCCCGCACTCGGGCAGTGGTCGGTTGCAGGGGGATTCGTGCAGGAGGAAGAAAGTCTTGATGATGCGGCTTGCAGAGTGCTTTGCACGCTGACAGGCCTGTCAGACCTGTACATGGAGCAACTCTACACCTACGGCGAGGTTAACCGTGACCCGGGTGCCAGGGTTATCTCAACAGCTTATTTCGCCCTCATCGGGATACATGAGCTTAACCCTGAGATACAGAAGAAAAACGGCGCTCACTGGAGGTCAATTTCAAATCTCCCTGACCTCATCTTCGATCACAGGCAGATGGTAGACATGGCACTGCGTGAACTGGTGGAAAAGGTTAAGGTTTACCCGGTGGGATTTGAACTCCTGCCCGAGAAGTTTACCCTGGTTCAGTTGCAGAACCTCTATGAAGCAATTTACCTCAGACCGGTAGACAAACGGAACTTCAGAAAGAAAATTCTCTCAATGGAACTGCTTGATAAACAGGATGATAAGGAAAGAGAGACTTCAAAAAAAGGAGCCTGGTACTACAGGTTCAACCTTGAGAAATACAAGGAGCTTACCAGAAACGGTTTTTTCTTTAACCTGGCGGTGAGCTGACACCATTTGATGCTCGGGGAGCGGATTTAACCATAAACACTCATTGATCATGCTCGAAAAGCTTAAGGAGGAAGTATTAAGGGCTAATCTTGATCTGGTCAGACATGGCCTGGTCATCATGACCTGGGGTAACGTCAGCGGAATAGACCGTGAGTCAGGGCTGATGGTAATCAAACCGTCAGGGGTTTCTTATGATAAAATGACAGCTGCTGACATGGTTGTGACGGATCTTGAGGGGAATGTCATGGAAGGGACCCTGAACCCTTCAACAGATGCACCCACTCACCGGGCGCTATACAGGGCTTTCCCGGGAGCAGGCGGTATAGTGCACACACATTCAACACATGCAACAGCATGGGCCCAGGCCTGCAGGCCGGTACCATGCCTTGGCACAACACACGCGGATCATTTTTACGGTGCTGTTCCCGTCACAAGAAAGCTGACTGAAAAGGAGACCGCAGATGATTATGAGTATAACACAGGCCTGGTTATAGCCGAGGCGCTGAATGGGATTGATCCCATGTCAATGCCGGCAGTACTTGTTGCTTCACACGGGCCGTTTACCTGGGGCACCACGCCTGCCGACGCAGTGCACAATGCCGTTGTCCTTGAGGAGGTTGCACGCATGGCAGCCATTTCAGCCACGCTGGCAGATCCGGCAGAAATTGACAGGCACCTGCTTGACAGGCATTACCTGCGTAAACACGGGAAAAACGCATATTACGGTCAGAAAAAATAGTTCATTTAAATAAATCATGATGCACAATTATACTATAGGAGTTGATTTTGGAACCCTTTCAGGGAGAGCGGTACTGGTTGATACGACAACAGGTGAGGAAGTAGCCGTTGCTGTTCATGAATATTCTCACGGGGTCATGGACGAGAAGCTCCCTGATGGTACTCCGCTTGGAGTAGACTGGGCGCTGCAGCACCCTCAGGATTACCTGGATGTCTTCAGGGTTACAGTACCCATGGTAATGAAGATGTCAATGGTTACCCCTGACCAGGTGGTGGGCGTGGGTATAGACTTCACCGCCTGCACTGTACTGCCGGTGAAGGCAGATGGTACGCCGCTCTGTTTTCTTGATGAGTTCAGGAGCAGGCCCAATGCATGGATCAAACTGTGGAAGCATCACGCCGCCCAGGATGAGGCCAACAGGCTTAACACAATAGCTGAACAGAGAAAAGAAAAGTTTCTGAAACGTTACGGCGGGAAGATATCCTCAGAATGGATGATACCCAAGATCTGGCAGACCGTTAACGAAGACCCCGGAGTATATGATGCTGCTGACCGTTTTATTGAAGCAGCCGACTGGGTGGTATGGCAGCTCACCGGGAGGGAGACACGCAACACCTGTACTGCAGGATATAAGGCCATCTGGCACAAGCATGACGGCTATCCTTCAAATGAATTCTTCAAAGCCCTTCATCCCAGGATGGAGAGACTGGTTGATGAAAAGCTTCTGCGAACCCTTATGCCTGTTGGCACAAGGGCAGGATCCATAACTGCTGCAGCTGCCGGACTTACCGGGCTCAGGGAAGGCACTGCCGTTGCGGTTGCCAATGTTGATGCTCATGTATCCATTCCGGCCGTAGGAATCACCTCACCGGGAAAGATGCTTGCCATCATCGGCACATCAACCTGCCATATGCTTCTTGGCGATACGGAAAGAGAGGTGCCTGGCATGTGCGGTGTGGTCGAGGACGGGATCATTGAAGGATTCTTCGGCTATGAGGCCGGACAGAGCTGTGTGGGTGACCACTTCCAGTGGTTTGTTGAGAACTGCACACCGGCTGAATACAAGGCTGAGGCAGACGCAGCAGGCATTGACCTTCATACCCTGCTTACAGAAAAGGCAGCGAAGCTTAAGCCCGGTGAGAGCGGACTGGTGGCGCTTGACTGGTGGAACGGCAACAGGTCGGTGCTGGTTGATGTGGACCTTACAGGCATGATCGCCGGCATGAGTCTGATTACCAAACCGGAAGAGATTTACAGGGCGCTTATCGAAGCCACTGCCTTCGGCACGAGAATGATCATTGAGACCTTTGAGGAAAACGGCGTTCCGGTGAACGAGTTTTACGCTGCAGGCGGCATAGCCGAGAAGAATGCGTTTGTCATGCAGATATATGCCGATGTGATCAAAAGGGAGATCAGAATCTCCGGGTCACCACAGGCTCCGGCACTGGGATCGGCAATGTTTGGTGCCGTTGCAGCAGGCAAGGCAGACGGCGGCTTTGATACTATCATGGATGCTGCCCGGGTCATGGCCAAGGTAAAGGAACAGACATACCGGCCCATCGGGGAAAACACAGCAATCTATGACAGGCTGTTCGCCGAATACAGGATCCTTCATGACTACTTTGGCCGCGGAGCCAATGATGTGATGAAAAGACTCAAGGCCATCAGGAAAGAGGTCAAAGGCTGATGAGAAAAACAGTATTGATAGTCGTATCTGTGATGCTTGCATCGTGCGGTGGCAATACATCCCGGCAGGAGACAGCGCAGAATGGCTGGCTGAAAACGCCATCGCTGCAGTCTGTTACTGTGAATGACGCTTTCTGGAAGCCCTTCATCGAGAGGAACCGGACGGTGACCATCCCGTACGCCTTCGGCAAGTGTGAGGAGACAGGGCGCATTGACAACTTCGCCATTGCCGGTGGACTGAAGAAGGGGAAGCATACAGGTGAACGTTACAATGATTCAGACGTATTCAAGATAATTGAAGGCGCCTGTTATTCACTGCTCGAGACGCCAGATCCCGTGCTCCGTAACTATGTGGACAGTCTTGTGACACTTATTGCTGCAGCACAGGAGGATGACGGTTATCTCTACACCACACGTACCATTGACCCTGTCAACATGGCGCCCGGGGCAGGAAGAGAGAGATGGATTGACGAGCGGGTAAGCCATGAGCTTTACAATGTGGGGCACATGTATGAGGCTGCCGTTGCACACTATCTTGCTACCGGTTCAGACAGTTTTCTAAACGTTGCCCTGAAAAATGCGGAGCTTGTGGCTTCGGAGTTTGGCTGGGGCCTGCGTGAGATTGCCCCCGGGCATCAGGAGATAGAGATAGGGCTGATAAAACTCTTTGAACTGACAGGCAATAACCGCTGGCTTGAGCTGGCCCGGTTTTTCATTGATGTCAGGGGCAGACAGGAGGAGTACACCAGGCACCCTGTCGGATCACGTTTCGAGGTTTACAATGACTCGGTATACCTGCAGATGCATCTGCCGGTACTCGAACAGACCGAAGCTGTGGGGCATGCCGTGAGAGGTGCCTATATGTACACGGCAATGGCTGACATTTCGCGCGTCACAGGAGACAACAGTTACCTTGAAGCGTCAGAAAAGATCTGGCGTGACGTTACACGCGGCAAGATCTATATAACCGGAGGAATTGGTTCCAAGGAATACGGTGAGGCCTTTGGTGAGCCCTTCGAGCTGCCAAACATGACGGCCTACACCGAAACCTGCGCTTCAGTAGCCAATGTTTTCTGGAACCACCGGTTGTACTCTGCCACCGGCAATGCAATGTATCTTGATGCGCTGGAGAGGACTCTGTACAACGGACTCATTTCGGGTATCGGACAGGACGGGTGCAGCTTTTTCTATCCCAATCCCCTCGAATCTGACGGAAGGTTCGAGAGGGCCGGCTGGTTCGAGTGTTCCTGCTGCCCCGGAAATGTGGCCCGTCTCCTCCCTTCAATGAAACAATACATATGGTCTGAGACAACAGCCGGGATCAACCTGAACCTCTTTATCGGTTCATCCGCGCATCTGTCGACTACGGAAGGTGAGACTGATGTTACGGTGGAGACCGCTTACCCGTGGACCGGGAATGTCAGGGTAACGGTAACACCATCAACGGAGAAGAGCCGGTTTACCATCGGCGTTCGCATCCCGGCATGGACCGGAGGAGAACCTGCTGAAGGCGATTTGTACAGGTACGTCACACCGGAGAAAGGAAGGGTAGGAATAAGAGTGAACGGCAAAAAGTACAAGGCTCCGATTTCTGACGGATTCGCTCATATTGACAGGGAATGGAAGTCGGGAGACGTTGTTGAAATCTCACTTCCGATGGAGCCGAGATTCATTGAAGCCAGGAAAGAGGTGGCTGCTGACAGCGGCAGGGTGGCGCTGGGGGCAGGGCCGTTGGTATATTGCCTTGAGCAGGCTGACAACGGACCTGTCAGGGAGCTGACAGTTGACACCTCGGTGAAGCCGGTGTTTGCATTCGAGCAATCACTGGCAGGCGGCACAGGCACCCTGACATTCCCTGTAACCGACAGCACCGGTACGGTAAAACAGGCTAAGGCAGTGCCATACTACTCCTGGGCAAACAGGGGAAAGGGAGAGATGACAGTTTGGATCAAAACAACCAACAAATAAATCATGAAAATCAACGGAAGACTGACAATTTTCGCCGCTGCAGCGGCAATCACCGTGGCTTCATGCACAGGCAACAAGGGTGACGGGAATTACCCCATCAGGCCTGTACCCTTCACATCGGTGAAGATGACTGACAACTTCTGGGCCCCGCGCATTAAAAAGAACCACGAGGTAACCATTCCCATCGCCTTCGGGTATTGCGAATCAACCGGGAGAATAAAGAACTTCGAGATTGCCGGCGGACTTGATACCGGTGCGTTTCAGACAATCTATCCATTTGACGATTCGGACGTTACGAAGATTATCGAGGGAGCAAGCTACTCGCTTCAGACCTATCCTGATCCAAAACTGGAAGCATATCTTGATACATTAATATATAAGATTGGCCTAGCTCAGGAAGATGACGGTTACCTCTATACCAACCGCACAATAGCAGAGTTGGGATACGGAAAGCTGCATGAATGGGCTGAGGGAAAAAGATGGGAGAAGACCAATATCCTCAGTCATGAGCTGTACAACCTTGGTCACATGTACGAGGCAGCCGTGGCACACTTCCAGGCTACCGGCAAGAGAGATCTTCTGGACATATCCATCAAGTCAGCCGACCTGGTTGACAAGGACTTCGGGTGGGATGCATTTGTAAGCTATCCCGGGCACCAGGTGATTGAGATGGGGCTTGTCAAGCTCTACAGGGTTACCGGCGAGAAGCGGTATCTTGACCTGGCGAAGTTTTTTCTCGATGCCCGCGGCGCCCGTGATGATGGCGAGGAGTATTCGCAGAGCCACAAGAAGGTGGTTGAACAGACTGAAGCGGTTGGTCATTCCGTCAGGGCAACCTATATGTATTCAGGCATGGCTGACGTTGCTGCCATTCTCGGTGACGAGGCATATGTCAATGCCATCACAAAGATCTGGGAAGACCTGGTATACAGGAAGATGTACATTACCGGCGGTATTGGCGCCTCTGGCGGAAACGAAGGTTTTGCTGAGCCTTATCACCTTCCGAACATGTCTGCTTACTGTGAGACATGCGCCTCGATAGGCGACATCTTCTTCAATCACAGGCTCTTTTCGCTTCACGGTGAAGGGAAGTATTTTGACATTCTTGAGAAGACGCTCTATAACGGTGCCCTTGCGGGTGTTAACCTGGCAGGAGACAGGTTCTTCTACCCCAATCCGCTGGAGTCGAACGGCCAGCACGAAAGATCCGCATGGTTCGGATGTGCCTGCTGCCCGTCAAATGTCTGCAGGTTCATACCTGCCATTCCGGGATATATCTATTCCGTGACGAACAAGGACCTGTATGTAAACCTGTTCGCTTCAAACAATGCTGATATTGAACTGGGAAGCCGAAGCGTGAGGATCGCACAGGAGACCAATTACCCCTGGGAAGGCAAAGTCACCATGATAATTGACCCGGAGAAAGCAGGCAGGTTCACCGTGCGTGTCCGCATCCCCGGCTGGGCAAGGAATGAAGCCATTCCAGGAAACCTCTACAGCTTCGCAGGCCAATCTGAGGAAAAGCATAAGCTGATTGTAAACGGCGCAAAAATTGATGCTCCGATAGAAAATGGCTATGCCGTCATCACAAGAAAGTGGCAGGCAGGAGACCGGATCGAGCTCGACATTCCCATGCCTGTGAGGACAGTTGTGGCAGATGAGCAGGTAAAGGAGGACGAAGGCAAGTATGCTGTTCAGAGGGGACCGCTGATGTTCTGCGCCGAATGGCCTGACAACGCTGACGGCCATGTGCTGGGACTGGTTGTGGATGAGAATCCGGAATTTGCCACCGCCTTCAGGCCTGACATGCTCAATGGCACCGAGGTAATCACCACCAGGGCCAGGCAGGCTTCCAGGAATATTGACGGCACGGTCAGTCTGGGTGACTATCATGACCTGACCCTGATTCCGTATTTCCTGTGGAACAACCGAGGCCCCGGTGAGATGAAGGTCTGGCTGCCCTTTAAGGAGACCAGTGCAAGGCCAACTCCCGCGCCCACAATAGCCTATACAAGCAAGGTGACCGGAAGCATGCAGAACAAGGCGCTGGCTTCCATAACAGATCAGTTTGAGCCTGCAAATTCAAATGACCATACCTGGCCTTATTATCACTGGTGGCCCAACAACAACAGGTGGGAATGGGTCAGGTTTGACTTCGCCGGACCGGAAACCATATCAAAAGTAAAGGTCTACTGGTTCGATGACGGTCCGTCCGGCGGCTGCAGGATTCCCGACGAATGGGAGGTAGAATATCTTGCAGGCGGCACATGGAGGAAAACTTCTCCCGTGAGCCCCCTGACAGTGACAAAGGATGCCTGGAATACTGCAGAAATCAGCCCGGTTAAAGCATCCGGCATAAGGATAAACGTGAAACTCAACCAGGAGTTTTCATCCGGGATTCATGAAGTGATCATCGAATAAAGAGCTTGTTACACCGGGGCTTGCCTGGAGAAACCGAAAAGAGATTGAGTAAATGAGTGGAGAATGTAATTGCATTGTTTTGTGATTCTGGATTAGGAGTAAAAGGCCGCTTTTTACCGGCCTTTTACGTTTATAATAAAGTGATTATAACAAATTTTAGCACTCTCATGAAAAAAAACCTGTTGTTGATTTTTACTGCTGCCATGTTCCTCTCCTCCTGCTCCGGAGGAGGGGTTCAGGACACACTGATTCCCAACCCGTCGGCTGAAGAGGGAGTAGGTTCGACTGTGACCGGTTGGAACGCCGAGACCGGCAGAGGGGGCATGATTGCCTTTTATGACTATGAAGCCCACCATGGAAAGCGGAGCCTGATGTTGCAGAGCGACAGACCTGCCGTTGGAAGGTGGACGAACCGCGTTCAGCTTAAACCATGGTCAGTTTACAAATTCACCGGATGGGTGAAGACTGAAAACGTCCAGGCTCCCGGGAGGAAGGGAGCGGGATTCCGTCTTAGTGTCTCCGGTGACAGTTTCACCGGAATTTCCGGCACCACTGACTGGCAAAAGGTTGAAATAACTTTCGAAACCGGCAACGATGACTCAGCCGTTCTGTCCTGCATGCTCGGTGAAGGCCCGGCAGCAGGAAGGGCCTGGTTTGATGATATGTCTCTGAAACTGGTTTCGTCCGATAAACCGAACACAGCGGTCACAATAGACCTCGCTGACAGGAAGGAGCCGATGTCAGAGTATATCTACGGTCAGTTCATAGAACACCTCGGCAGGTGCATCTACGGAGGCATCTGGGCTGAGATGCTCCAGGACCGCAAATTCTGGTACACTCCCGGCGACAGAGAATCACCATGGCAGGTTAATGGCAAAATGGATCTCTTCTCCGTTGACAGGGTCAGTCCCTTCACAGGTGACAAGACGCCGGTGCTGGCAATTGACGGCTCCGGCGCAGCAGTGATACAGCAGTCAGGTCTCGGACTTAAACCTGACCTGGAATACACCGGCCGGGTTATACTTAAGGCAACTCCGGGGATAACCGGAGTGAAGGTCACCCTAAGCTGGGGTGAGGAGTCACGGACTGTCACGATTGATAAGCCGGGCAACACCTTCTCTGCCTATCCGCTGAAATTCCAGTCCGGCGAAATGACTCACAATGCTTCCCTGACCATCGAGCCGGAAGGCAACGGAAAAGTCTGGGTAGGAACTGTCAGCCTGATGCCCTCAGACAACATTGAGGGATTCCGTTCAGACGTCATTGCATTGCTGAAGGAGCTCAACGCACCGGTTTATCGCTGGCCCGGAGGCAATTTTGTCAGCGGCTATAACTGGAAGGATGGCATTGGTGACCGCGACAGGAGACCGCCGCGCAAGAACCCGGCATGGCAGGGCGTTGAACACAACGATGTGGGCATACATGAGTTCATGACCTTCTGCAAAATACTCGGGACTGAGCCTTACATTGCCGTCAACGCCGGGCTGGGTGATTCAAGGCAGGCTCGCGAGGAGGTGGAGTACTGCAACGGATCGTCTGCGACTCCAATGGGCAAACTAAGGGCTGCCAACGGTCATGCCGAACCCTGGAATGTAAAGTGGTGGTCTATCGGCAATGAGATGTATGGCGACTGGCAACTGGGTCACATGTCCACCGATGATTTCGTCAGGAAGCACAACGCCTTCGCGGACGCGATGAAAAGTGTTGATCCGGATATCAAACTCATTGCCGTTGGCGAGCTGGGAGATTGGGACCGGATGGTGCTTACAAACTGCTCGGAAAGCATGGACCTGATCAGTGAGCACTTTTACCGTCAGGACTGGCACGGGGGAGGACTCATGAGCCATGTGAAGCAGATCCCCGATGCAATCAGGGAGAAGGCTGACGCGCACCGGCAATACCGCCAGGAGATACCACAGCTTGAGGGCAAGGATATCCGGATATGCATGGATGAATGGAACTACTGGTACGGCCCGCATATCTACGGGGAGCTCGGCACACGCTATTTCATGCGTGATGCGATGGGTATAGCTGCCGGCCTTAACGAATACTCGAGGCAGAGTGATATGGTGTTTATGGCCAATTATGCACAGACTGTCAACGTCATCGGGTGCATCAAGACCAACACCACCAGCTCTGTCTTTGATGCAACAGGTCAGGTGCTTAAACTCTACAGGCAGCATTTCGGTACTGTGCCTGTTACGATCAGCGGTGAAACGAGGCCTGTTGATATTGCGGCCACGCTTGACAGCGAAGGCCGGACACTGACAATCTCTGTTATAAATGCCACCCGGGACGAAGTGAAGATACCCGTCACCCTGCTGAACGGAACTGTGTCCGGTGAGGGTGAGCTCTGGCAGGTCACCGCGCCAGATGAAATGGCCACCAACGAACCCGGAAGGCCTGAAAATGTGAAGATAACAGGTCCGGCTGCCGTACAGCTGGCAGGAGAACTGACCATCGGGCCGGCTAGCATAAATTTGTTCATCTTCAATCTGAAGGACTGACAGACAGTTGACGGTGGTGAAAACCGAATCAGACAGTATGAAATAAATTTTTGTTTGTATTTTTAGGCAAAACATAACATCCGGCACGTGAAGAAGAATCTAAGAATTACAGCGACAGCAGTTCTGGTACTGCTCGCTATGGCTGCACCTGCCCAGAAGGGCGGGGAGCCTGCAAAGGCAAACCTGATAATTGAAACGGATCTTGGCTCTGAGACAATCAGCCGCCATATCTACGGTCACTTCTCCGAGCACCTGGGGCGATGCATCTACGGCGGCTACTGGGTGGGAGAGGAGAGCTCCATTGTTAATACAAGGGGTATCCGCAATGATGTTGTTGAAGCATTGAAAAGGACACAGATACCCAACCTGAGATGGCCTGGTGGCTGCTTCGCCGATGAGTATCACTGGATGGACGGAATCGGTCCGCGAGAAAAGAGGCCTAAAATGGTGAACACACACTGGGGTGGCGTAACCGAAAACAACAGCTTCGGAACACATGAGTTCCTTGATCTTTGCGAACAGCTGGGAGCCGAACCGTATATCTGCGGCAATGTGGGCAGCGGCTCAGTTGAGGAGATGTCAAAATGGGTTGAGTACATCAACTTTGATGGGGTCAGCCCGATGGCTGATCTTCGCCGCAGCAACGGCAGGGAGAAGCCCTGGAATGTTAAGTACTGGGGTGTCGGCAATGAAAACTGGGGCTGCGGAGGCAACATGACGGCAGAGTTCTATGCCGATCAGTACAGGAGATACGCCACCTATGCCAGGGATTATGGCGATAACCGATTGTTTAAGGTGGCCGGTGGTGCCAACTCTACTGACTACAACTGGACCGAAACCCTTATGCGTGATATTCCTCACTCGATGATGTGGGGTATTTCACTGCACTACTACACAACCAACTGGAATAATAAGGGATCTGCCACAAAATTCACCGAGAAGGATTATTTTGAGACCGTTGAGCGCTGCCTTAATGTGGAGAAAGCTCTTGACAGGCATATAGCCGTTATGGATTCATATGATCCTGCCCGCCGGGTTGCACTTGTTGTTGATGAATGGGGCACATGGTGGGATGTTGAGCCGGGAACCAACCCGGGTTTCCTTTATCAGCAGAATACAATGCGCGATGCCATCGTGGCAGGTCTTTCGCTGAACTATTTCAACGAGCGCTGTGAAAGGGTAAAGATGGCCAATATAGCCCAGACGGTCAACGTGCTGCAATCACTTATTCTTACTGACGGCGACAAAATGCTGTTGACCCCGACATATCACATCTTCGAGATGTACAAGGTTCACCATGACGCCACACTTCTCCCGCTGCACCTCAACTGCGGCAACTACTCACTGGACGGGAGGGAAGTTCCATCGCTTAGCGCTTCCGCTTCTAAAGATGCAAAGGGCGCTGTGAACATCTCTCTCGTTAACGTTGACCCTTCAGCGGAGTCAGAAGTACTTATAGATCTTCGTGGCGGAGAATACTCCGGGGTGACTGGAAGGATCCTCAGCGGTGCGGAGCTGAATGCCCACAACACCTTTGACAAGAGTGAGACTGTCCGGCCGGTTACTTTTACCGGGGCCCGGCTGAAGAAGAATATTCTCAGCCTGAAAGTGCCGCCGGCATCGGTGGTTGTACTGACTGTAAACTGAGACCATCAGGCTGGTATCATTAAGGAAGGCATAAAATAAATTTGCTCATAATTTTACATTACAAGAAATGAAAAGAGAACGACTCATTTTACTAACAGCTGTGGCGCTTGCCTTTATCGGGCTGTGCTCATGCGGAAACAACAAGGCAAAAGAAATGGTAACTACTGAAAATTTCGGTTCATTCGAGGGACAGGAAGTATCCCTGTTCACACTCACAAACAAGAAGGGTGATGTGGTAAAACTTACCAATTACGGTGCTGCGATAGTTGAGATCAATGTGCCTGACAGAAATGGCGACAAGGGAAATGTGACCTTCGGGTACGAGACACTTGACGGCTATCTTGAAGGCGATGCATATTTCGGCAAAGTTGTGGGCCAGTTTGCCAACCGCGTTGCAAAGGGAAAATTCACCCTTGACGGGGTTGAGTACACCCTTGCTCTCAACAATGGTCCCAATTCACTTCACGGCGGTCCCACCGGCTGGCACAGCAGGGCCTGGACGGCCGAAGTACTGAAGGGCACTGACTTTCCGGCAGTGAAGTTCACCTACAGCAAGCCTGACATGGAAGAGGGTTACCCGGGCAACGTCGTTGCTGAGGTTGTATACACCTGGACCGACGATGACGAACTTATCATGGATTACAAGGTCACAACTGACCGCAGGACAGTGATCAACATTACGAACCATGCATATTTCAACCTGCACGGCACAGGCAATGGTGACATCCTTGATCACGAGGCACTCATCAGGGCATCGGCATTCACGCCGGTTGATTCGACCCTCATTCCCACCGGGGAACTGAGGCCTGTGGAAGGGACTCCGTTTGATTTCCGCACTCCTCATCTGATTGGCGAGAGGATCGGTGAGGCATATGACCAGCTCGTCCTGGGCGGAGGGTATGACCACAACTTTGTACTCGACAATGTTGAGCAGGTTGATGCCGAGGTCTACGATCCGTCAACCGGCAGGGTTATCCAGGTTATCACAGATCAGCCGGGTGTTCAGCTTTACACCGGCAACTTCCTTGACGGCACCCAGACCGGCCGCGGAGGCAAGGTCTACCAGTACCGTTCGGGATTCTGCCTTGAGACGCAGCATTATCCTGACAGTCCAAACCAGGCATCCTTTCCGCCAGTCATCCTGACCCCGGAGGAGCCTTTCCTGTCAAGCACTACCTATAAGTTCGGGGTAAGGTAGAAGGTCTGAAGGTCTGAGGGTCTGAGGGTCCGGGAAAATTAAGGCTTAGTCTCATAAATAATAACAGGCAGTAATTAACTCTACTGCCTGTTATTTTTACCACTGCCTATTGCCTCTTGCCTCTTGCCTTATCTTGATGCTGCGGAATGCGACCTCATTCCCGTGATCCTGGAGCAGGATGTGCCCATGTTCCGCTTCACCGAAGCCGGCAAAAACCTTGTATTTGCTTTCGCTGACAAGCTTGCGGTACTCCTCGCTGCCCCTCTCGTATTCCAGCACCTTGAAACCGTTCAGCCAGTGCTCCACATGACCGTTCACCGATACTATATGTGCTGCATTCCACTGACCCACACCGTTGAAACGCTTGTTGGCAGCAGGAATGAGATCATAGAGTGAAGAGAGAGTACGGTTGCCGTCACGGCCCATCTTCGCGTCGGGGTGACGCTGGTCATCGAGTATCTGGTACTCAAGTCCTATGGCTGAGCCTGCCGTCGGATAGGCTTCTGATACGAAATACTTTACCCCGCTGTTTGCTCCTTCAGTGATCATGAACTCGAAGAACAGGTCGAAGTTGCCGTACTGATCAATGGTGACGATGTCACCACCGCCCTGTGACTCGGCACCTCCGGAAGCGAGTACTTTAAGGCAGCCGTTCTCAATGACCCATCCTGATTCCGGGAAGGCATCCTTGTGAGCCCCTCTCCATCCGGCTGAAGAAGTACCGTCAAACAGCAGCTTCCATCCATCTGCTTTTTCCCGTTCAGTGAGGGTGTTGGGGATGAAATTTGCCTGGAATATTTTTGTCGTGTCGGGTAACGCAAGTTTTTCGAGATTTTCAGTGGCTATCCTGATGTTTTTCCACATGACCTTCGTCCCGGCCAGTTCCCGGCTCACGGCATGCACCTGGAACGCTATGAACCCTGAAGAATCGGCATCGTCAGCCAGGTCAGCGACAGGGATACCGTTGATCCATGTCCTGATCCTGTTGCCGATTGCCTCCACCCGGTAGCTGTTCCAGCCATGCCGGTCAAATGATCTGACGGCTGCGACATTGTTCGGTGTGACGGGGTATAGCCATCCCCGTCGTGCTTCGTCATAGATTCCGCCGCTCCAGCCCCTGTCTGTGGGATCAATTTCCACCTGGTATCCGTAAACCAGGGTTCTGTCACCGTTTTCGGTGCTGTGACTCCTGACCTGTACGCCCGAGTTGAGAATGGTATCTGCCTTCACTTCAAACTCAAGGATAAAATCTGAGTACTCTTCTGAAGTGCACATGAAGCTGTTCGGGGTGTCAGGGGTGGATATTCCGACCATCACACCGTCTTCAACCGTGAATTGTGCCTGTCCGCCTTTCTGGACGAATCCTGTAAAGTCTTTTCCGTTGAAGAGGTCATGCCAGCCTGACTGACCGCATCCGGTCAGCAAAAGAGTCAGAAGAACAGCAGGGAGAAGGAGTCTTGCTTTCATAGTTTTATGATTAGTATTTGGGAAATTTCCACGGTTCGTTGTAATAAGGCATTATCAGAGCATTGGCATCAGCTTCGCCGAACATGTTTGATGGGTTGTCCCAGGTCAGGGGTTTGCCCAGCCTGCATGAGACGTTTGCAAGGTGTGTCATCTTGGCAACCCGGGCTCCTATCTCAACATCAGCGTTTGGCAGATTGCGGGTTGAAATGCAGTCAAGGAAATTTGCGATGTGTGAGGCGAGTCCACCTCCGGCCACGGCCTGCCCTTCGATCTGCTCGGATTTCTTCATGAGGGGTACGGCTTCCATGCGCGGTGCTGAATCCACCTCCGGGATGACCTCCCAGCCGTTGCGGTCAATCAGCAGGGTGCCGTTCTCGCCGATGAAAGCCAGACCGTGTTCACGTCCGTAAGGGCCGTCCTTGATTCCGCAGGCGTGGTCCCAGCTGATGGTGAAATCATCATAAACATACGAGGCCAGGAGCGTATCAGGTGTCTCCATGGCATCACCCGGATAAGCAAATTTGCCACCGGCGGTATAAACGGCTTTCGGGAGGTCAGCCTTCATCCCAAGAAGGGCATAGTCGAGCAGGTGTACCCCCCAGTCTGACATAAGTCCGCCTGCATAATCCCAGAAATAGCGGAAGTTATAGTGGAACCGGTTCGGGTTGAACGGTCTGTGTCTGGCCGGGCCGAGCCACATATCGTAGTCAACTCCGGCAGGTACAGTACCGTCAGGCTGCACGGGCAAAGTCTTTTTCCAGATCATGTATGCCCAGACCTTTACCGTTCTGATCCGTCCCAGTTTACCTGAGTGGATAAAGGCAACAGCATCCTGCCAGTGGGGATCGCTACGCTGCCACTGGCCTGTCTGTACCACGCGCTTATTATTACGGGCTGCCCTGACCATGGCGTCACACTCGGCTATGGAGTTGGCGAGCGGCTTCTCACAGTAGACATCTTTGCCGGCCTCCATGGCCGAGATTGCCTGCAGGCAATGCCAGTGGTCGGGGGTGCCGATGATAACGGCATCCACATCCGGGTTGTCCATAACCCTTCTCCAGTCCTTCACAATCTGTGACGGCCGCTTCCCGGAGATCTTTTCCGTATCAGCGGCTCTTTTATAAAGCCATTCGTTATCGATGTCGCAAATGGAGACGCACTCCACCTGTGGAAATTTCAGGAAGGTCTCGAGGTCTGACCAGCCCATGTTACGGCCGCCGATCAGCGCCACCCTGATTTTGTCTGAGGGGTTCACCCTTCTTCCGGTTGCTCCGTAGAGTGAAGCCACTGATCCCAGGCCTGCAATTCCGGCTGAAGCCAGGAGGCTGTTTTTCACAAAGTCTCTTCTCTTGCTCATGATCTGATTGCTGTTTGGGAGCCCGGCAAAAAGCCGGGTCTGTTCCCAAAGGTAATAATTCATATCAAAGGATAAACAAAGGAGATGAGCTCCCTTTCAGGAGAGCTCACCATAATTTAACTTGCCCCGGCTGTTAGCTGAAGTTATTGTGTGAATTTCGCCCGTAAGGGCAGGCGGGGTATCAGAATAAACCCAATTAGTGATATCTTTATCAGTATAAAAATATCCAAAGAATGAAAAGACCAGCCGCCCTTCTGTTTGCAGTTTTGCTGTTTGTGTCAGTCAGCGCTCAGCAATATCCGTTTCTTGATACCGGGCTTTCATTTGAAAAGCGGGTTGATGACCTTGTCTCGCGCATGACTGTCGAGGAGAAGGCAGCGCAGCTTCTTTACACTGCTCCTGCCATTACGCGGCTGGGCATTCCGGAGTACAATTGGTGGAATGAGGCACTGCACGGGGTTGCCAGGGCGGGGCACGCAACTGTTTTTCCGCAGTCGATTACTTTTGCAAACAGCTGGGATGAAGAGCTGATGCTTGATGTAGCCAATGCCATATCGGATGAGGCAAGGGCAAAGCACCACGAATTTGTGAGAAGAGGTGACCGTGGCATATATCACGGGCTGACCTTCTGGTCGCCGAACATCAATCTCTTCCGTGATCCCCGCTGGGGGAGGGGTCAGGAGACTTACGGAGAGGATCCGTACCTTACCGGAAGGCTGGGGTTGAGGTTTGTGCAGGGGATGCAGGGATCTGATCCGAAGTATCTAAAAACCATAGCAACCGCGAAGCATTATGCAGTTCATTCGGGCCCTGAGCCCTTAAGACATAAGTTCAATGCGGTGATCAGCGAGCGTGACCTTCGCGAGACATATCTGCCTGCGTTTCGCACCCTGGTGAAGGAAGGGAAGGTCTACTCGGTGATGGGTGCCTACAACCAGTTCAGGGACCACCCGGCATGCGCCAATGATGAGCTTTACGGCATTCTGCGAAATGAGTGGGGTTTTGACGGTTACATTGTCTCAGACTGCTGGGCGGTATCTGATTTTTACAATTTCCAGGGGTACGCTGCGGGCCCGGTCGAAGCGGCCGCAATGGCTCTGAAAGCGGGTACTGACCTCGAGTGCGGGGTAGACTACAACCACCTGACGGAGGCCCTGAAGAAGGGGCTGATAACAGAGGCAGATATTGACCGTTCGGCACGAAGGGTGATGCTGGCCAGGTTCAGGCTCGGGATGTTCGATCCTGACAGTATTGTTGATTATGCTCAGATACCATATCAGGCAAATTGCTCGGATTACAACCGGTCACTTGCCAGGAAGGCGGCCCGGGAATCAATTGTTCTACTCAAGAACAGCAACGGAACCCTCCCCCTGAGCAGGGATATCCGCACTGTGGCTGTAATCGGTCCCAACGCAGCCAGCCATGAGGCGCTCGTGGGCAATTACAACGGCATTCCAAAGGACCCGGTCAGCCTGCTTGAGGGAATAAAGGCCAAACTCAGGCCTGATGCTGCGGTTCTATATGCAGAGGGGAGTGACCTGGCGACCGGAATGCATAACCTGGTACCAATACCATCCAGATATTTGCGTACACCTGACGGCAAACAGGGAGTACTGGGCGCTTACTACACGTCACGTGAAATGAAGGGCGAGCCTCTTTTCACCCGCACCGATGACATGATTGACTTCTACTGGGACAATGATTCACCTCATTCGCTCATGCCGGTAAATGACTTCGGCATTCACTGGGTTGCCGATCTGGTTCCGCCGGTGACAGGCACGTATTATCTTGGCACATGGGGTTCATCGGGTTATACCATTATCCTCGAAGGAGATACCCTCCTTTCCTTCTACAATGAACATCATGCAGCCATACGGGAAGTGCCGATGGATCTCAGGGCGGGAGAGAAATACAGGGTTGAGGTACTCTACCGCAACCACGGCGGTGATGCCGATATGGAACTCCTCTGGAGCATGCCGCGCGATGACATGAAAGCTAACGCGGTGGAAGCAGCCTCACAGGCTGATGCAGTAATTGTTGCACTGGGTCTCTCTCCCCGGCTCGAGGGGGAGGAGCTGAACCTGAAACTCGAAGGTTTCGAAGGGGGAGACAGAACCACCCTCGGCCTGCCCGCCATCCAGGAAGAGCTGCTGGCAGCGCTGCTCGCCACCGGGAAGCCGGTTGTGGTGGTGCTGATGAACGGCAGCCCGGTTTCTTCCCTGCAGGCCCATGAAAAAGCCACGGCTGTGCTACTGGCAGGTTACCCCGGCGTGGAGGGGGGCAACGCGATAGCTGATGTCCTCTTCGGTGATTACAACCCGGCCGGGCGACTGCCTGTCACCTACTACAGGTCGGTTGACCAGCTGCCTCCTTTTGAAGATTATGATATGGATAACCGCACCTACAGGTATTTCAGGGGAACACCCCTTTATCCTTTTGGGTACGGATTGAGTTATACCACCTTTGCCTATTCGGACCTCGTGGTGCCGGCAAAGACCGTCGCCGGTACAGAGGTAAAGGTGAGTGTGACTGTCGCCAACATCGGGAAAATGACAGGCGACGAGGTAGTACAGCTTTATCTGACTGATGAGAAAGCCACTACGCCGAGACCTCTCAGACAGCTTGAAGGGTTCGACCGGATTACCCTGAGGCCCGGGGAGAGCAGAAGGGTTGAGTTTACCCTGAAACCGGAGCAGTTCTCAATGTTCAACAATAAGGATACAAGGGTTATTGAGCCCGGATGGTTTACCGTCAGTGTGGGAGGAGGGCAGCCGGGGACGGCGGTGACTGGTGCTGAAGGTCATGCTCAGGCCATGACTGCAAGGTTCAGGCTTACAGGGAAAGAGGTTGTTATGAAAGAATAACATCGGCGGCGAAATTGACCAGCCGGATGGCGGCTCATTGTCAGGGGAATAAATTCTTAAACGGCTTAAACAATAGGAGAGGCCTGTCCGTTTATTAGCTGTGACAGCGATTGAAAAAAATAAAAGGCGCACCGGCTGGGTAGTCATTCTCACCGCAGTGACAATGGTGGTGGAGATAATTGCCGGGTTGCTTACAGGCTCCATGGCCCTGCTGGCCGACGGCATTCACATGGGTTCGCATGTACTGGCCATAGGGCTCAGCTGGGCTGCATACGTGCTTGTTCAGAAGCTCTCCGCCAACCCCTCGTTTACCGGCAGCAAGGAGAAGATACTGACTCTTTCAGGTTACACCAGCGGACTCATACTTCTTATTTTTGCCGGAATGATAATTGCCGGCGCCGTGGGGCGGTTCATAAACCCGCGGATCATTGAGTACCGTGAGGCCATCATGATAGCCTTTATCGGTCTCGGGGTGAATATACTCAGCGCCTTTCTGCTGCATCATGATCATGAAGAGGCTGATAACAATATCAGGGCGGCATACCTTCACGTGCTGGCTGACGCAATTACCAGCGTGGCAGCCATCCTGGGACTGGTCACTGCAATGATCTGGGGACTGCCCTATGTAGATGCAATAGCAGCCCTCATCAGTTCGGCAGTCATCATCAGGTGGTCACTCGGACTGCTAAGAGACTCCGGCAGAGAGCTTATCGCCTGAGTTTACTAAAAAATGTTAAATAGGCTAAACATGAGATATGTCATCATAAGCACAGTGTTTGAGCCTTACATTTGCAAGTACCTAATTAGTGTAACTCTTACACTTTAGTCTTCATACGGATTTGTTGCGACAAATACCGTCCTATTAGACAGTTTAGGTTTTAGGGGTTATTTTAAGTGCCGCCCCGGGTTACCGGGGCGGCATTCTTTGTGTGTGCCCGGCATGGGCGATAACTATAGGGTGAGAGTCCCGAGCGCGCCCTGACAATGGGAGGCGTTAGCTGAAGACAGGGGTGATTATCAGTCAGCCGGATTGATTTCAATGGTTATCTTTGTCCGGAAACAGTAAAATGATGTTGCCCCCGGAGTTTCTTGAGCGGATTGAAAGTCAGGCCTATATTGATGCCCGTGGCCTCGCCGGGGCGCTTGGCGGGCCGTCTGCCGCCTCAGTGCGGGTCAACAGGCTGAAGTGGCCTCACAATGTAACCGGCTATGATGCAGTGGAGTGGGAGCCTGATGGGTTTTATCTTCCTGGCCGGCCCCTGTATACCAGTGATCCGCTGTTTCATTCAGGGGTCTATTACCCTCAGGAGTCATCGGGGATGTTTACCGGAGAGATGTTCCGGCAGGTGACAGCCGGGCAGGGCGGTCTCCGGGTGCTTGATCTCTGCGGTGCCCCGGGCGGAAAGAGCACCCATATTGCCTCCCTTCTCGGAGATGACGGGCTGCTGGTAGCGAATGAAGTCATCAGGTCACGTTCTGCCATTCTTGCAGAGAACATAACCAAGTGGGGGACAGGCAATGTCATCGTGACGAATGCTGATCCTTCGCGCTTTGTGCAGCTTCCCGGTTTCTTTGATGTGGTGGTTGCTGATACGCCCTGTTCGGGCGAAGGGATGTTCCGCTCAGCCGTTGCAGTCAGGGAATGGTCATTGCAGAATGCAAATCTCTGCTGCGAACGTCAGAGGAGGATAATTATGGAGGTATGGCCTGCACTTAAACCCGGAGGCATGCTGATCTATTCAACCTGCACATTCAACCCTGCTGAAAACGAGGAAAATGTCGAATGGATAAGGGAGGGTACCGGTGCTGAGCCTGTCATGATAAGCCTTCCTCCGGGCAGTCCGGTGGTACCGGTGAGGTACGGAGGTACAGAGGGTTACGGGTTTCATCCCGGCAGGGTCAGGGGAGAAGGATTTTTCATTGCCGCACTACGAAAGCCTGTGAGGCCGGTTCAAGGGGAGCGGGTGTCCGGCGGCAGGAAAAGTGTCTTGAAGCCTTCGCCGGAGGCTTTTGAAAGGACCATGTCCCTTGCAGACTTTGACCGTGGAAGGGTGATTATGCACGAGGGCCGCATCATTGCCCTGGCGGCGGATGCCGGCCTTTTCGGATTCATTGAAGCAAGGCTGCCGGTAATCAAGGCAGGGACAATGATCGGTGAACTGAAGAAGAATGACCTGGTACCGGCGCATGACCTGGCAATGTCAGTGAGGCAGAGGCAGGAAGCATGGACGAGGCACTCACTTTCACGTGAGGAGGCTCTGGTTTTCCTCAGGCTGGAGTCGATGAACGGCTCCTCGATGCCCGCGGGGAGAGTTCTGCTGACCTATCGTGATGTGCCTCTGGGCTTCGTGAAGAACCTGGGCAACAGGGTCAATAACGGTTATCCCCAGGGGTGGCGCATCAGGATGGAAAAAGAAAACGTAATAACTGAGATTTTATAAATCATTCTTTGTTGAACTAAACTATCACAACAGATAATTGTTCTTGTGAAAAGGAATTAAAACTTAATTTTATCCCAAACAATTATTTCCCCTATGAAAACAGACATCGAGATCGCTCAGAGTGCCTCAATAAGGCCTGTCACCGAGGTTGCACAGAAGCTGGGACTTAAGGAGGATGACCTTGAACTGTACGGAAAGTACAAAGCCAAGCTGCCGCTTTCTCTTATTGACGAGAAAAAGGCGGCGCGTGCAAAGCTCATACTTGTTACAGCAATCACTCCCACGCCTGCCGGTGAAGGAAAGACCACCACTTCAATCGGACTGGCACAGGGTCTCAACCAGCTGGGTAAAAGAGCCACCGTGGTGCTGAGGGAGCCGTCTCTGGGACCTGTTTTCGGCATAAAGGGAGGGGCAGCCGGTGGCGGGTATTCACAGGTGATACCCATGGAGGACATAAACCTCCATTTTACCGGTGATCTGTCTGCCGTTGAGAAAGCTCACAACCTTCTGGCTGCAATGATTGACAACAACATACAGTCGTCGGAGGGAAACCTTGGCATTGATCCGCGGACCATTGCATGGAAGAGGGTAATGGATATGAATGACCGTGCTCTCCGTGACGTGGTGATTGGTCTGGGCGGGACGGCCCAGGGTGTTCCCAGGGAGACAGGATTTGATATAACGGCTGCCTCCGAGGTGATGGCAATTCTGTGCCTGGCAACGAGCATCAGTGATCTCAAGGAGCGGCTTGGAAATATTTTCATCGGTTACACATACGCAGGCAAACCGGTTTTTGCGCGTGATCTTCGTGCCCAGGGTGCTATGGCTGCACTCCTCAAGGATGCCCTGAAGCCCAACCTGGTTCAGACACTTGAAGGCACTCCCGCCATTATTCACGGCGGTCCGTTTGCAAACATTGCCCAGGGTACCAACTCCATACTGGCAACAAAGATGGGGCTCTCGCTCAGTGACTATGTGGTCACCGAGGCAGGTTTTGCCAGCGAGCTGGGCGCCGAGAAGTTTTTCAACATCAAGTCGCAGGTAGGTAAGCTGAAAACCAACGCGGTTGTGATAGTTGCCACCATCAGGGCTCTGAAGTATCACGGAGGGGTCAGGCTCTCCGAACTTGCCAATGAAAACCTCGAAGCACTGAAGAAAGGTTTTGAGAATCTTGACAAGCACATTGAGAACATGCATTATTACGGGTTCAGGCCGGTTGTTGCGGTCAACCGTTTCAGTTCCGATACAGAGGCTGAGATTGAACTGCTTAAGAAATACTGCGAGGAGCACAATGTCAGGGTGGCTGTCAATTCAGCCTGGGCTGACGGGGGAAAGGGAGCCGTTGAGCTTGCCAATGCCGTCATTGAAGCCTCCGACGCATGCACTGACTGTTTTACCCCGCTATATGACCTTGCGTGGCCGCTGGAGAAGAAGATTGAGACAATCACCACCCTCATGTACGGTGCAAGAAATGTGGAATACACCCTGGAGGCAAAAGAACAGCTCAAAAAGATTTCCGAGCTTGGCCTTGACAGCCTCGCAGTGTGCATCGCCAAAACCCAGAAATCGCTCTCTGATGACCAGGCCAGGCGCAACAGGCCCAGGGATTTCACCATCCGAATCCGTAAGGTGGAACTGTCATCAGGAGCCGGATTCATTGTGCCGATAGCCGGATCCATCATGCGCATGCCGGGTCTGCCGGCAATACCCTCGGCAGAGAAGATAGACATAGACGACAGGGGACAGATTAGCGGATTATTCTGATCAAGGCATTTCCTGAAATATCGGCAGCCATTCTTGCAGGCGGACGGGCTTCCCGCTTCGGCGGAAGAAACAAGGCGCTGATACCTGTCGATGGCGTCACGGTCATCTCGCGTACCATCAGCCTTCTAGAGCCTCTCTTCAGTGAGATGATTGTTGCAGGCTGGCCTCCTGATGACCCGCTCCCGGGTGATGTCATACTTGTGCATGACAATTACGGGGGAGTGGGGCCTCTGGCCGGCATCGAGGCGGCACTGAGGGTGGTTCGCTCACCCGTCCTGTTCGTATTCGGTGGCGACATGCCATGGCTCTCTGAAGAGCTCATAAGAGCACAGGCCAATGAGTTTCTCAATAATCCTCCGGATATTCTTGTTGCCAGGTCAGGCGGACTTGCCGAACCGCTTCACTCCCTTTACAGCCGTAAAATCCATCCTGCCCTGGTCGGTCATATCGAAGGAGGCGGCAGCAATGCCATCATTGATTTCTATAAACTTGCTGACACACGATATTTTGATCTCCCCCTGACCCGGGAGGCACGTAAAGCCCTGACGAACATCAACAGGCCGGAAGATTTGCTGATATGATCCTGATTTTTTCTTATTTTTGATCAGGACCTTAAGAAATCAGCCATGCGAAATTCTATCCTTCTCATGATCGTGGCAGCAGCGCTCCTTAGCTCATGCCGGAAATACCATGATTACAGCAAGACGGAATGGACGGAAAAGGATTTACCGGAATGGGAAGACCTGACGGTAAATACCATAAATACTGTCACTCCCCATGCCTCAATGGTGAGCCATCCTGACAACTCTTCAGCACTGAAGGCGAAGTGGCGCGAATCGGTCAATGTGCTGTCGCTCGACGGGAAGTGGAAATTCAACTATTCTCCGGCACCTGCCGGGCGCCCTTATTGGTTTTTCAGGGAGGATTTTGACACACGCCAGTGGGGTGAGATAGAGGTTCCTTCGACATGGGAGAGGGAAGGGCACGGGACAGCCTATTATGTAAACTCGGGCTACACCTTCCCGGTGAATCCGCCCTTCATTAACCATTCTGATAACCCGGTGGGCTCGTATAAGCGCTCATTTACAATACCATCCGGCTGGAAGGAGAAGGAGGTCTTTCTCAACTTTGACGGTGTGAGCTCGGCCTTCAATGTCTGGATCAACGGGGAAAAGGTGGGTTACAGCGAGGACAGCAAAACTACAGCCGAATTCAATATCACCCCGTTCCTCAGGAAGGGTAAAAACAATATTGCTGTAGAAGTTTACCGCTACTCTGACGGCAGTTACCTGGAGTGCCAGGATTTTTTCAGGCTGAGCGGCATTCAGCGGTCAGTCTGGTTGCATGCCAGGCCGAAGACGTATATCCGTGATTATTTCGCCGTACCGACACTGGTAAATGAGTACACTGACGGTCTCCTGAACCTGACCGTTGAGCTGGCCGGAAACGAAAGGCGGCCTTCCGAGATGCGTCTCGAGGCAGGGCTGTTTGACGGGGAGACGAAGATATTCGCTGAGACCAGGGATGTGGAGGCGTTTGACAGCCTGGCCGTAGTGGAACTCACCGCCGAAGTGCCGGATGTCAATCCGTGGTCTGCCGAGTCACCCTCGCTCTATACGCTTGTAATTACCCTTGCTGACAGCCGCGGGAGGGTGCTTGAGAGCGTCTCATCCAGGATAGGTTTCCGTACTTCCGAAGTGAAGGGGGGACGGTTCCTGCTAAACGGGAAGGCAATTTATCTCAAGGGGACAAATATGCACGAGCATGACCCGGTGCGCGGTCACACAATAGACGAGGCGCTGATGCTGAAGGACATAAGGCTGATGAAGATGAACAATATCAACGCCGTGCGTACCTCTCACTACCCGCAGCCTGAAAGATTCTATGAACTGTGCGATGAGTACGGACTTTACCTCATTGACGAGGCAAACATCGAGTCGCACGGCATTGGCTATCATCCTGACATTACCCTGGCCAACAGGCCTGAGTGGCTCGGGCAGCATATGTTTCGTACCGTCAGAATGGTGGAACGCGATAAGAATCACCCTTCAGTAATCATATGGTCATTGGGCAATGAAGCCGGTGACGGCCAGAATTTCGTTGAGACCTACAAATGGATCAAGGGAAGGGATGAAAGCAGGCCTGTTCAGTATGAAAGAGCTGAGAAATCGACCCGCACCAATGAGAGGCATACTGACATCTGGTGCCCGATGTATCCTCCCATAGAGAGAGTTGAGTCATATGCCCTCAGTGAAGGACAACCAGGTTTCGACCGTCCGTATATAATGTGCGAGTATGCCCATTCAATGGGTAACAGCACTGGTAACCTGCAGGATTACTGGGATGTGATTGAAAAGTACGGGATACTGCAGGGAGGGTTTATATGGGACTGGGTTGACCAGGGATTGCTTGAGACCAGCGAGGAGGGGGAGGAGTATTTTGCCTATGGCGGTGATTACGGCGAGGTGGGGTCACCCAGTGACGGCAACTTCTGCTGCAACGGGCTGGTGGGACCTGACCGCACGCCACACCCCGCGCTCACCGAAGTCAAAAAGGTCTACCAGTATGTGGGATTCAACCCGGCGGACCTTACCAGGGGACTGGTCACCATTTCCAATAAGTATGACTTCACAAATCTCTCATATTTCACAATCAACTGGGAGGTGCTGGCCAACGGAATCCTCTTCCGCTCCGGCAACCTTAGACAGATCAGCCTGGAGCCGGGTGACTCGCTCACTGTGGAGATACCCTGGGGGGACATTGCGCCGGCGCCGGATACCGAGTATCATCTTAACCTGCATGTTTCGCGCTCCGATGAGTGGGGGATTGTGCCGCAGGATCACATGTACGCCTCGGAACAGATGCTTTTGCCGTTCCATGCTGCGGCAAAGACTGCTGCATCCTCTGTGGCTTCTGTGGCTGCCGGAGCATCGGGGGAAGAAAGCCTTGCACTCATCGATACGCGGACTGAGGGATCTGACCTGACATTTGCCGGTGAAGGTTTCGAGGTGGTGTTTGACATGGCTGCCGGGGTGATGAAGTCATACAGGGTTGCAGGCCAGGAACTGATCATGTCAGGTCCCCGTCCCGACTTCTGGAGGGCCCCCATTGACAATGACTACGGCAACGGCATGGAGAAAAGAAACGCTCCGTGGCGGGAGGCAGGAGGCAGGGCAGTGCTGAAATCAGCCCGCATCAGCCAGCCCGGCATGGGCAGCGCAGGGGTGGAGTTCACCTTCGACATCCCAGGTGACGGAGGGAAGAAGATAGCAGGTCTGGTGACGGGGTATACGGTTCATGCGGGAGGTTCGGTTGAAGTATCATTCAACTTAACCAAAACTGATATGAGCCTCGAAGAGATTCCCAGGGTGGGGATGCAGATGCTCCTTCCCGGGAGGTTCGTTGACCTCTCCTGGTTCGGCCGGGGGCCGCATGAAAACTATGCTGACCGGAAGACATCCGCCTTCGCCGGAGTATATGAAAGCTCGGTGGCTGATCAGTATGTTCCTTACGTAAGGCCACAGGAGAACGGATACAAAACCGACACACGGTGGCTGAATGTGACCGACGGAAGCGGGAAGGGAATCCGGTTTGAGGGTGAGCCCATGTTCTCCTTTGCAGCGATGAATTACCTGCATGAGGATTTCGAGTCGCAGGGCAGCCTGGCAGGATACAGGCCCGATGCCAAACTGGCTAACAGACATATCAGTGATGTCATTCCGCGCGACCTGGTACGTGTTAATATTGACTACGGACAGATGGGTGTGGGAGGTGATAACTCATGGGGTGCGCGCACACACCCGCAGTACTGCCTCACTGCCAGGGAATACCGGTACGGGTTCAGAATGGTACCGCTGAAATAGTGGCACCCCGGCACAGTCACCAGTGCCGGTTTCAGCCTGAAACAACTGGTTTTTTACTTCTTTGCCGGCGATATTTCCACCTTCAGCATGCTGTTGCTTCCGGTAACGATATTGTCGACATTGTAGACGAGAGGTTGTGAGAGGTATTTTCTGTCAGCCCTGACCACCACCATTCCGCGTGCAGGCACGGTAAACGTTGCCGGCGCTCCCTCGGGGCCCCCTGAGAGTTTCATGGGGATTTCTGAAGAGTTGCAGAGCTCAAACCAGATCCTGGTGCCGTCATCCTTAAAAGGTGCTCCTGCAGTTATCACCGATCTGAACAGCGGTGCAGCTATCTCTTCAAGTGCTGCGAGATTATCACCGTACCATACTGCAGTTCTTCGTGCGAACATCGCTTCCTTGAGAGATTCTCCGGTACGTTCTTTAGCAAATACCAGTGTCATGGGCCTGTGAGAGTATTCCGGAGCAGCGTATCCCTCGCTGATCACGTCATGAAAATCGCTGTTTCCCATGACAGCCAGCTTGTTGTCGCGACACATATCCATCACCAACGGGTAGTACTCGACATGATTGTAATACTCGATTCCGTGCAGCCACCCCTTTTCAATCAGTTCCCTGTGCACATCGTACATCCGCGGTATTCCGTCAGGCTGCTGGCTTTTCCATCCAGGGTGGTTCCACTGGATGAATGCGCCCTGGGCCACTGCGGCTTCGATTACCTTCATGAAGTCATCCTTTACCAGCGAGTCCGGTTCTGAAATAAACAGTGCGTTGAGGTGGCCGGGAGGCATCTTGCGGGTTATCTCCGAACCCTTGACGAGGATGATGTTATAATCAGCTGCCGTTGCAGAAGCTATCTTCCAGGCAGCGCTGTGGTCAACAGGTATGTATTGTTTATGCGGCTGATATTCAATATGGTCTGTGATTGAAATGACATCAAGACCATCTCGCCACGCTTCGCCGACCCGGTATATGGGCCAGACGTTTCCGTCGGAAAAGACAGTGTGCATGTGAAAGTCGCATTTCAGGGTCACATAGCCCGGCAGTTCGGGAACGCTGAGCATGCGCCGCTGGGCCTGCAGTGACATGGTGCCCAGTAATAAAAGCGATAATGTAAAGAGTCTGATTTTCATATATTTGGGATTTGCGATTTGCGAATTGCGATTGATTTTTTCATTGCCTAATGCCTAATACCTACTGCCTGGATCCGTTCCCTGCCGCGTCCCGTCCTTTCAGGATAAGGCGGTCATAAAGGTAAAGCAGAACACTGGCGGCAATGGCGATGGCAGTAAAGAGTATCCAGACACGCGAGGGGCTATATGTATCCCACAGGTATCGTGTCAGTTGATGCGAGTCCATTCCGAAGAGCTCCTGTGCCCTGTTAAAGTAGTCGGTCTGGGTGAAGCTTCCGGAAATTTCAGGGATATCAAATCCCTTTTCCTCCACTGCCTTTTTCAGGAGGAACAGTTTGTCAGCCCTTACCTCGTATGGTTTGCCGGATATCCATCCGGCACCCAGGTGGCCAAGGGCTATCGGCAGGAAGGCAGTACCCATGTAGAGAGCCTTTCTGTCAGGCGGAGCAATTCCGCCGAGATATTCCTGCACCTTGGGTGAAGAAGCCATCTCGCCGATGCCGAAAATCAGAACGCCAAGGACTATTATCCAGGGATTGAGGTTTGCAAACATCATTCCCAGTCCGAAAGCCAGGATAAAGATCCCGGTCATGATACTGTTCAGGGGCCTGAGCCTGGCCGTTATCGATGAGATAATCAGCTGGAAGAGAATGATAAAGAATGACGCGAGGCTTGAGATTGTGACTGTGGTTATGGTTCCGGGTTTAAGTCCCAGGGAGGCTGACATCCCGTCGAGGTTCACCCATGACTCCAGGAAGACGGGGAATGAGTAATAAAGCTGGTTATAAGCCGTCCAGAAGACACCTATGATAAGCAGAAAGAGCAGGAAACGCCAGTCGGTAAGGGTTACCCCGATATTTCTGAATGCTATCCCTATATTTTTGACGAAACTGTTCCCGTTCCCTGTCACGGCAGGTTCCTTGTAGAAGAAGATGGTGAGAAGGAGGTTGAGGGTCATGGCTGCGATGGACATATAGAACACCGAGTCCCAGTTGTTCCTGTAAAGCAGGCTGGCGACAAACGGGCCGATGAAGCCGCCGATATTCACCACCATATAGAATATTCCGAATCCGAGAGATGCTGTCTCCCTGTCAGTGACGCGGGCCACGGTCCCGGATATAAGCGGTTTGAAGAGAGCGCCTGCTACAGCCAGGAGGATGAAGGCGGCGAAAATGGAACCGAATGTTTCGAACCGGCTCAGCATGAAGAATGAGATGACATAGGTGATGAATGAAGTAATCAGCACCTTTTTGTACCCGACCCTGTCGGCAACGGCACCGGTGATAACGGGAAGGAAATACAGAATCATTGAGGCGGTACCCATTATGGTTCCCTTTTCCACGTTTGTGAACCCCAGGGCTCCGTCCTCTTTAGGAGTGGTGAGGTAAAGCGCTATGAATCCGTTGTAGAAGGCATACCAGCCCCACCGTTCGAACAGCTCAATGATGTTTGATATCCAGAATAATCGCGGGAATTTTTTCAATGACTGGGTAAAGCTGCTCATCAGGTTTGTTTTGCGGGTTTAAATTTATGAAATATGTATTACTGTCTTACAGTTGTTCTTTAACCGATGGTTTCTGCGGAGGCATAGAAATAAGCCTCCTTCCTGTCTGCGTCATCCCATGTATATACCCTCCTCTTGCCGAACCTGCTCATGAAGCCGGTCAGCGCGGCATCACCGGCGCACATGGTGGTATGTACCAGCAGGGTCATCGACAGCACCCATTTCCACCAGGGTGGAGAGAGGAGGATGGCTGCCAGGATAGCGACTGTAATCAGGATGAAGGGCGTGGATGCAACCAGCGAGAAGAGTCTCTTATCTGCGACGAATCTGTGCGCCGTTACGTAAATGATTCCCTGGCGCAGGTCTGCCCCGAATCTTATGTCGCGGGCTCCTGCAAGGAGGAAGGGTATCAGGTGCGAACCCTCATGCACCGGGACCAGCAACAGCGGGATCAGTATCAGTCCGGCAGCAAGTCCGGCGACAATCCGCGGCTCTTCCGGGTGGTATGCCACTCCCGGCCAGAACCATACTGACAGAAAGATGGTTGCAGCAAAGGTGATCCAGATACGGAGCATCGGCCTGGTATACCTGGTCATCTCCCCGAGCACAAAAGGACCGATCTCATCGTACGGAAGGGTCAGTACCTTCTCATACAATGAAGGGTCATCAAGCTGGTCTGTATCCGGTGTATGTTTCATGAGTTCCCAAAGATAGCTGATAGCTGTTTATACATAATGACAATGCTCACTTTTACCTTCCCGTGAACCCTTTGGCACGACAATTGGTTAAATTTGCAGGTAATTATGAAAAGAGTGGTTATCATACTGCTCCTTGGTTTTCTTCATGCGGGCGTTTACGGACAGAGGAATGACACTGTTGTGGCTGACACTGTTGTGGCTGACACTGTCATGGCGCCGGTGCATGTGCTTAAGACTGCGACATTTGACGGGCAGACTTATCCGTTTGTGGAGCTGAAAGAGATTATTGTCATCGGAAAGATGCCAAGAGGAGTCAGGTTTGATTACCGCAGGCATGCCCGTCTTGTTTATAATGTGCGTCGTGTTTATCCGTTTGCGCTGATAGTCAGGGATGAGTTCGGCCGGATAAACAGGCTTCTTGAGACTCTTCCGACTGATCGTGCAAAGCGTGATTTCCTGCAGTCTTATGAGAAGGATTTACTGGCGCAGTATGAGGGAGATATAAGAAAACTGACCTTCACCCAGGGAAAGATACTCATCAAGCTGATTGACAGGGAGACTCAGAATACATCGTATGATCTCATAAGGCAGTACCGCGGAAAGTTTTCCGCCACCTTCTGGCAGGGTGTGGCCCGCATCTTTGGTGCCAACCTTAAGTCAAACTATGACCCAAATGGCGATGACTATCTTATAGAATATATCGTCAGGGAGATTGAGGCCGGGCGGTTATGACGGTCTTTTGCCGGTCAGTCCAATCTGATCCCGGGTTATGCTTTTTTGCCGGTCAGTTCAATCAGGGCTTTTACCACTGCTTCAGCATCGCGGGCTATCTCTGAGATAGTAGCATTGATCATATAGCATGGTGCTGTTACAATGAGGTTTTTCCTGTCTATGGTCACCTCACCATGTTGCCGGTTTTCGTGTTTTCCGCCCAGTTTACCAATGTCAGCTGCGGTTTGCCGGTCATTACCTATTGTCACCGTCACATCACCAAGCACCTTTGCAATAAGCACGGGTGAGATGCACAGCGCCCCTATCGGTTTGCCGGCACTGTGAGTGGAGCGTATGGTTTTCTCCACCACCCTGTCGACATGGCAGTCAGGGCCGTCAAAGGCGTAGGTGCAGAGATTTTTGGCCACGCCGAATCCTCCGGGGAAGATGAGAGTGTCAAAATCTTCGGCCCTGTAGTCAGTGAGGGGACTGATTTTTCCCCTTGCTATCCGGGCAGCCTCGGTCAGTACGTTGCGTGACTCCTTCATTTCTTCGCCGGTAATGTGGTTGATGACGTGATGTTGAGCCACATTGGGGGCAAAGACGTGGTAGGTTCCGCCGAGTTTGTCGATGGCATAAAGTGTCATCACGGCCTCATGTATCTCGGCTCCGTCTCTGACGCCGCACCCGGCAAGTACTACCGCTGCTTTCATGTATAAGTTGTGTTTTTTAAGCGTACTAAAGGTAGAAAAATCCCTGATTCTTTCCATTTTCAACAACTCATTATTTCAGTACAGGCAGGTTTTACGGGCACAAGATAAACCTCCTTTTGCTGGAAATCCTATTTTTTTTCAAGACTTCGCTTGGAAAAATCGGCAAATGATAGTTGTTAAGAAAAAAATATCTACTTTTATGACTTCCTTGCAAGGCATATTTTCGCCCAAGTTGCAGACTGTGTCATGCAGGGGAAGGTATATAGAACCCTAATTGTCTAACTTAAACTCTGATCTATGAACAGACTAAAACTGTTAATTTCACTGTTTGTGCTAGCAGGTTTTACAACCCTGATGGCTCAGACTGTGACGATTTCTGGTACTGTTACTTCAGCTGATGATGGCATACCCATTCCCAGCGTATCCGTAACAGTCAAAGGTACCACGCTCGGCATGCTGACCGATGCGGCCGGCAGGTATTCGATTGCTGTACCCGCAAGTGCAACTTCACTTACCTTCACATTTGTCGGGATGAAAACCATCACTGAAAACATCAGTGGCCGTTCCACTATTGATGTGGTAATGCAGACCGAAATGCTCGGTCTTGACGAAGTTGTTGTCACAGCTCTCGGTATATCACGTGAGAGGAAAGCCCTGGGATATGCCATACAAGATGTTAAAAGCGAAGAATTGACCCGAGCAGCACAGGCGAACGTTATTTCTTCCCTGAGTGGAAAAATTGCCGGATTACAAGTCAGTCAGGCAGGCGGTCAGATCGGAGCATCATCCCGTATCGTTATCCGCGGGAACAGCTCATTGGGCGACAACCAGCCGCTTATTGTCATTGATGGTATTCCGGTATCAAACAGCTCATCAAGACAGAACAACGTGGACTTTGGATCAGGATTGTACGACATCAACCCTGAGGATATTGAATCCATCACAGTCCTTAAAGGTGGTTCAGCAGCACTCTATGGAATGCGCGCCGGGCATGGGGTCATCCTGATCACCACCAAATCCGGCAGCAGGCAAAAGGAAGGGCTGACAGTAACTTACGACGGCAACTTTAATGTTGACCAGGTTTATAGTCTGATGAAGATGCAGAATAAATACGGACAAGGGTACCTTGGAGACGAGACCTGGTATAAATTGGCTCAGGCAGGGGAGATTGACGTAAATGGGGATGAGGTTCTGGACGAATTGGATGTTTTCCACGGGACCTATCAGCAGTTTGCCCAGGGTGAATTTGACCCCGGGTTTGGTTTTAGTTACTTTGATGGTTTGGGTAACGGAGTCAATGATGGTGTTGATGAAAGCTGGGGCCCCCGCTTAGATGCCGGATTGAAACTTACCCAATTCAACAGTCCCCGTGATGAAGAAGGCAACCTGATTCCTACAGATTGGGTATCCCATCCGAACAATATAAGGGATCTGTACCAGCTTGGGTATACGACCAATCACAATATTGCCATTACTGCAAACTCAACAAGGGCAACAACAAGAGCTTCCATAGGTTACCGTAACCAGAAAGGAACGCTGCCAAACACGGATCTGACACGTTACTCAATCAACTTTAATACAAATATCAAACTGGGTAAGATGTTTGATTATGATCTGTCAACCAACTACACCAGAAGTGAAAGCAGCAACCTCCCCATGACAGAGTATAATGCAAGTAACCCGATGCAATCTTTGGGGCAATGGTTCGGACGTCAGGTTGACATGAAGGATTTGAAGGAACACTGGACTGAGACAATGGAAAACGGTTATCCATACAACTGGAACAGTAACTACCATAATAACCCTTATTGGAGCTTGAATAAGAACACCAATTCAATGAATAAGGACAGACTTTTCGGAAAAACATCTCTGTTCTTCACACCTGTTTCATCCATCAAAATTGAAGGGCGTTTAGGGGTAGATTATTACAACCAGAAGACGATGCCGGTTATAACCTATCGTTCAAATGAAATGCAGGCCGGAACAGGCTCATGGGATGGCGGTAGCTTCAATTTGTATGATATAAAGAATTATGAATTCAATGCTGATATTATCGGAACCTTTCATAAGAAGATTGCCGAATTTGATATTGATGTTCTCGCTGGTGCCAACTATCGCAACCTGAAATATGAGAACTCACGTATTGGCGCAGGTCTCCTGACTGTCCCCGATCTCTTCACTATTGCAAACGTCAAGGGAAGTCCGGTGAATGAGATGGATCATTCGTGGATCCGCAGTAACAGTGTCTACGGGTCAGCAACAGTCGGATATAATGGCATGATCTATCTTGAAGGAAGCGCCCGTAATGACTGGAGTTCTACAATTGCAGATCCTTTCTTCTATCCGGCCGTTAGCTTAAGCTGGATACCCACCGAAACGTTTAAAATTGATTCCAAAATCCTTAACTATCTGAAGATAAGAGGTGGATGGGCCAAGATCGGGTCAGCTACAGGCGCATACAGAACAGATCCTTATTTCTCTGCCGGAACATATACGATCTATGGAGTCACACAGTACAACCAGTCAACGGAATTTCCTCCTTCAGGGTTAAGGCCTGAAGGCGTTGTCACCAAGGAACTGGGTCTTGAAAGCCGGTTGCTCAATAACCGTGTCACATTAGATATGTCACTTTACGATAAAGTTACTACCGACCAGATCCTGCCTGTTGCTATTTCAAAAGCTACAGGATACAATACCATGCTCATAAATGCAGGAGAGATCAGCAACAAAGGTATTGAGGTCCAGCTTCGGGGAGATATTATTAACAGGAGTAACGGATTTAACTGGAATATTACTCTTAACTGGTCAAAAGACCAAAGCAAGATCATAGACCTGTATACTGATCCGGTAACCAATCAACCGCTGGCATCATACAACATCGGAAGCCAGTGGAGTACATATGTCCAGGCAAGACCCGGTGAACCATGGGGTGTAATTGTAGGAAAAGGTATGGTTCGCAGAGAATCAGACAATGCAATTATTGTTGATGCTGGCGGTATGCCAAGACTACAGTCGAATCTGATTCTTGGAAATGTTAACCCCGACTGGCTGGCTGGTATCAGAAATGATTTCAGCTATAAGGGTCTTAGCTTCGGCTTTATGATTGATCTTCGCAAGGGAGGAGATATATTCAGTATCTCCCATATGTTTGGAACCTATTCCGGTCTTACTGAATTTACAGCCGAAGGAGAGTTCCGTCGTGATGGACTTGTTCTGGGAAAAGACTTCATGAAGGATGAGAAATTCGTAAAAATAACTGAGCAGGATCCCGATGATATCCAGAACTCACAGTTCGCTGAAAATGACATAGTTGTTGGCGCCCAGGATTTCTTTGAATCTTACTACAGTAATCGTGAACTCAGTGTCATTGACGGTTCGTTTGTAAAACTTCGCGAGGCATATTTAACCTACAGTCTGCCTCAGTCTCTCTTCTCGACGACCAACATGATAAAGTCAGGGTCAGTCTCTTTGGTAGGTTCTAACCTGGCAATCTTATGGAGACATAAGAACAATATTTCCGGCCTTGATCCTGAATCAACAGTTTCTGCCGAAAATAGCGGTGTAGGCCTTGAAACAACAAGCTTTCCGCCGACACGCAGTATGGGTATCAGGCTTAGCTTTACATTCTAAATCATTTAAGAAAAAGAAATATGAAGAGATATATTTTAAAACTTGGAATTCTGGCAGTCTTTTCCGCACTCATACTTACGAGTTGTACGGAATCATTTCCGGAAGTCAACACCGACCCTGACAGGGCTAAAGATGCTCCTGCCACCAATGTGTTGGCATTCACCATACGTTATTATGGCAGTACATTCTTTGATCCATGGGCTGACATGAATGAGCCCTCAACTTATGCCGGCTATCTTGCGAAGATCCAGTATATAGACGAAGCACGTTATAATTTCAGACCTGGCGTTGTTGAAAACAACTGGTATTATGGCTACATTTTGTTGAATAATATCAATGAGATTAAAAAGAAAGCCGTAGCAGACGGCGCTGACAACCTTCTTGGAGCGGCTAAGGTTCTGGAGGTTCTGATTGTTCAGAGTATGACAGACCGTTGGAGAGATATTCCATACAGCGATGCAATCAAGATGTCTGAAGGTATCCTTCTCCCTACCTACGATACCCAGGAGGAGATTTATCCTGCCTTACTCGAAGTTCTCGCTGAAGCCAACACTTTACTGGCTACCCCGACTGCCGCAGATCAGCTCGGTGATGGAGACTTACTCTATCATGGCGATGTAGAAGCATGGCAGAAATTAGCCAATTCTCTCAGGCTGAGATTAGCAATGCGTATTTCCGGAGTTGCACCTGAAATAGCAAAACCGGTTGTTGAGACCATACTTGGAAATCCTGCAACTAACCCTGTGATGACAAGCAACGATGATAATGCCATGTTTATATGGCCCGGCGCTTCACCATATGAAGAGCCCTGGTATGCTGATTCTAAGGGCAGAGATGACCATGGTGTAAGCGATGTGCTGGTAAATGCACTGTTAGCACTGGATGACCCCCGTTTACCTGTTTATGCTCTTCCTGCAATATCTGACGGAGCGTACAGAGGCTTTACCATAGGTGCAAATGCTCAGCCAGCTCTGCCGACTATTTCAAGAATCGGAACCCGTTTCAGGAAGGATCCGACCGGATTTTCACCTATCTTCAGATATGCCGAGGTTGAATTCTGTATCGCAGAAGCAGCCAAAAAAGGGTGGACAACCGGAACAACCGCACAGGAAGCTTATGAAGCAGCTGTAAGGGCCTCATTGGAGGAAAACGAAATTGACGATGCAGATATTGATACTTATCTGTCAACAGGAGAAGGCGCATTTGATGATACCTTCGAACAGATCTATTTACAGCAGTGGATCGCCTTGTTTAAACAAGGGATGGAAGGGTGGTCATTGTACCGCAGAACAGGTGTTCCCACTACTCATTATGTTGCACCGGGTTCTCTTTTCACCGGGCATAATGCACCCCCGTTCAGGTATCCCTATCCTGATAATGAAGGTACTCTTAATGGTGCAAACAGTAAAGCCTTCAGAGACCAGGTAGAAGATAATTTCTGGGGCAAACAGATGTGGTATGATCAAAGAACCGGATTACACTGATTTGTAGTCTTTATGTGATGACAGTAATTTTTGAGACCTCCCTCCTTTATCGTGGGGAGGTCTCTCTTTGTGTGCCCGGCATGGACGATAACTATAGGGTGAGAGTCCCGAACGCGCCCTGACAGCAAAATACAAAACCTTTATGCAGGCGGGTACGGGAAAGGGCTACAGACACATTGCCGGGAGCTCCTGTGCATTTTATTCCATGGCATAGATTTTGATGATAAAATAATTGATTAACAGTTAAGTTTATGTCTTTACGTTTGAATTTTTGTTTAGCAGTTTTACTCTTTAACTGCGGGATATTGCTCCCTCAGCTATATTACGTGAAGCTGCCCGCAGGGCATGATAAAATACATACTACCAACGACAGAGTGCCCGGGTTGGTTGGATCTCCTTATCTGTCCGATGATTGGAGTAAAGGAAGTATTGCCCTGTACAATGGCGACGTCATTGACGATATTACCTTAAAATATAATGTTTTTAAAAAAGAGATGCTCTTCCAGGCTGATGGCGATATCTACGTTCTGAGCTCGCCTGACAGTGTGCTCTTTATTACAATGGGTAACAGACGTTTTGTATACCTCCCGGTTAATGACAGGAAAAAGAAGTCGGAGAAAGACTATTTCGAAGAGTTATCTGACGGTGATGTGTGCCGCTTATTGTTACGGCATACTGCATCAATACTTAAATCGAATTATAATGTAGCGCTGAATGCCGGCGAAAAGGATGATCGTATGGAACACCAAAGCGCTTATTATTTAATTAAGGATAATCTGGTTGTGCCGGTTGACAGAAAGGGAGAAAACCTATACCGTCTGTTATCGGATAAATCTGCGGAACTAAGTGATTTTGTAAAGGAAAGGCATCTCTCTTTTACCAGTCAGGATGATCTGATACAAATCATTGACTACTATAATTCTTTTTAACTGTTGACACTGCAATAAAGGACAGGTTCCGGGGTGACAGGATGGGGTGGAACACACGGACAAATGTGAACTGACAGATCTTAGTCCTGTTTAATTTGTTTTGCCTGCATTTGATGTTTAACACAATCAAAATAAACTCAATCGCATGAGAACCTCATTAATCCCATGTCTGGGAGCGGTAATCCTGCTCTTCACAATTTCCCTTCATGCCCAGCAGGAGTGCAGGGTGTTGTTGCCCGGCATTGCCGGAAAGTACACAGGTGAATGCAAAAAAGGTCTGGCGGAGGGGACAGGTACTGCTTCCGGTACTGATTCTTACACGGGAAGCTTCAGAAAAGGTCTGCCGGATGGCGAAGGTACATATACCTGGGCAACGGGTGCCGTCTATAAAGGACAATGGAAGAAAGGAATGAGGGATGGATACGGAACATTCACTTGCCAGGTTAATGAAAAGGACTCAATACAGACCGGATACTGGGGAGAAGATATATACATTGGTAAAGAGCAGGTAGCTCCTTATGTAATTCAACACAAGATAGGTGTAACAAGGGCATCATTCGTCAAACAGGGAAAAGGTGAAAATTTTGTTTCGTTCAAATTTGCACGCTCAGGTAGTACCACATATGATATTGACGGTCTGATTATGCAGGGCAGTTCGGGCTCAGAGAGTGTCACCACTGCATTCACGGGATTTCAGCACACATCTTTCCCGTTTGAGTGTAAGATCCAGTTCCAGGCTCCTAACTTGCTTAACTATGCTACTTTTAATTATGAAATGCGTTTTGTGATCAATCAGCCGGGTGACTGGGTGATAACTATCTACTACTGATTTACAGACCTTTCCCTTTAATTATTGTTCCCAGAGTATAGAAGATGATCTTCATATCCAGGAACAGTGACATATTCTCAAGGTAGAGCAGGTCATACGATAATCTTTCAAGCATCGTATCCAGGTTGGAGGCATATCCCAGCTTCACCTGCCCCCAGCATGTTATGCCAGGTTTCACCGCAAGCACTCTGTTGAACCACGGTGCCTTCACCCTGATCTGCTCAATATAATGGCTACGCTCCGGCCTCGGTCCCACAAGTGACATCTCACCCCGTAATACATTGATGAAATTGGGGATCTCATCGAAGCGGTGTTTTCTCATGAACCGCCCAAGGGGGGTGATCCGGGTGTCACCTTTAACTGCCAACTGCGGGCCTGAAGACTCGGCGTCCTCCTCCATTGACCTCAACTTGTAGATCATGAATGGTTTGCCATGCATGCCTATTCGCTCCTGCCTGAAGATGACCGGACCCTTTCCGGAAATCCTGATAAGGAGAGCCAGCACAGCCATCAGCGGAGACAGAAGAATGAGTACAAGCGCTGAAAGCGAATAGTCAAGAAGCAGTTTTATCATATACTGCCAGCGCGGCATCTCAGGGTAAGAGACTCTCAGCAACGGTGTGGCATAGATAGGCCCCGCTTCAACATGACCTGAAATAATTCCCCGCATGGATGGTACAGCCCTGACAACCACATCACGGTAACAGACAGTGTTGACAATCTCCTCAACCTGGCCGTATTCATCCTCTTCCATGGCGAGTATCACCTCGTCAATCTCATGCTCCTCAATGACGCGTATGATTTCATCAGCACCCCCTAGCCGCCTGATGTCAACGTCAGGCTGCCGTTTTGAGTCACCGCTGACTGTCAGGAATCCGGTCAGAAGATTGCCGGCGGGCATCTTCTCACTCCTTATCTCACTTATAAGCCTGGCAGCCTTTTCTCTGCTTCCTACGATGAGCGTCCTGAAACCTGCCTCGCGCCGGTGGATTTTGCCTGAAACTACCGAGGTGATTATCAGCCTCGGGATATATGTCAGCATAAACTCAAGGAGGAAGAGTACGCCGAAAGACCTGTAATATGTTGAGTAATGGCCTATGACGTCATCCAGGATAAGGAGGAAGAACAGGACCACTACTGCAGCCAGTGTCACTGCAAGTGATTTTCCGGATTCAAGCAGCCGCGAACGGCGAAGCGGGTCTGAATAGAATCCCGCCATGGCGAACACAACCAGGAAGAACAGCGGGATGAGGCTTATTCCAAGATAAAACTTGACCCCCAGTTCCATCCGGAAGTAATCGCCATATAACTTCGTTTCAATGAAGTATTTCCGGAACAGGTAGAAGAGCCCCCACGCCACCGACGAGCCGGTGAAATCAGCTAAAATATATGATAACCTGATGGTGCGGGCGAATTTTTTCATCACACTGTACGGGAGATATGCAAAGATATCTGTTATTTTTAGACCAAATTCATGAGATGATGATTGAGGAATCCTTCGAGGCGAAAGGTAAAAGAAAAAGGCTGATTGAGGAACTCAGGAGCAAGGGGATCAATGATGAAAGGGTTCTTGGGGCCATGGGGAAGGTGCCCCGGCATCTTTTTATGGATGATGCATTCCTGAGGCATGCCTATCAGGACAAGGCCTTCCCGATAGCTGCAGGGCAGACCATCTCACAGCCTTATACCGTGGCCGTTCAGACTGTGCTCCTCGGGGTTGGGAAAAGGGATAAGGTGCTGGAGGTAGGGACCGGATCAGGTTACCAGGCGGCAGTGCTTGCAGAGATGGGAGTGAAGGTTTATACAATTGAAAGGCAGAGGGAGCTGTATCGCAAAGCGCAGATCATGCTCGGAGACCTGGGCTACCGGATACACTTTTTCCTGGGTGACGGTTATGAGGGACAACCGCAGTACGGACCGTATGACGGAATAATCATCACGGCAGCCACCGCCGAGGTGCCCGATAAGCTGCTGAAACAGCTGCGGATCGGAGGAAGGCTGGTGGTGCCCAGGGGAGAGCGCGATTCGCAGGTGATGACGCTTTACGAGCGCCGGGGAGAAGATGACTACGAGATCACAACACACGGATATTTTGTTTTTGTACCCATGCTGAGGGGAATTGCCAACGGAAACGACAGAGACTGACATTATGAATATATACAGGGCAGTATTCTCGCCCATGCAGGTTAACACTTACATCATTACCGGCAACGGGAAGGAGTGTGTCATCATTGATTGCGGCTGCTATGTCGGTGCCGAAGAGCAGAAGCTTGAAGAGATGCTGTCTGCCAGGAGACTGAAACCGGTGATGCTGCTTGACACGCACTGCCATCTCGACCATGTCTTCGGCAACAGGTTCATGCTTGAGAGATACGGGCTAAGGCCGTGGTTTCATGAGGGCGACAGGCACAACTACCAGAATGCGCCCAAACAATCACTCATGTTCGGGCTCTCCATGGAACCGCAGCCTGACCCTGAGGGATACCTGTCTGACGGGCAGGTGATCAGCGCCGCCGGGGTGACGCTGACGGTTATTGCCGTACCAGGCCATTCACCCGGAGGCATTGCATTTTATTCGGCAACTGACGGTGTCGTATTTACCGGTGATGCACTCTTTGCAGGAAGCATCGGCAGGTCAGACCTGCCGGGCGGAGATCATGAACAACTGATGGAAAATATACGTGAGAGGCTTTTTGTCCTGCCCCCTGATACGGTGGCCTATCCCGGTCACGGTCCTGAAACAACCATCAGGGAAGAGGCTGAACACAATCCCTTTTTCATGTAAACATGATGAATATGCTTTTTTTTGTTCTTCGCTTTATGCTATTTTCGCTTCGTTCCTTTCAGACGAAAAACCAACCGTATATAATATGACATCTGATCGTTTTGTTAACCGCCACGTCGGGCCGCGTGATAGTGATGCAGCCGTGATGTGCAAGGCCATCGGCGTTGATTCACCCGAGCAGCTTATTGAACAGACAGTGCCTGCATCGATCAGGCTTGACAGACCTCTGAATCTGCCTCCGGCGATGAGTGAGTTCGAATACCTTGCCCACATCAGGGACCTCGGCAAGCGCAACAGGCAGTTCCGTTCATTTATCGGACAGGGTTACTACGGGGTGGCTGTTCCTCCCGTAATCATCCGTAATGTGCTTGAGAATCCCGCATGGTATACCTCATATACTCCCTATCAGGCCGAGATCTCACAGGGGAGGCTTGAGGCGCTGCTGAACTTCCAGACGATGGTGGCCGGCCTCACGGCCATGGAAATTGCCAACGCGTCACTGCTCGATGAGGCCACGGCAGCAGCCGAAGCGATGATCATGATGTTCAATGCCCGATCGCGCGACAAGGTGAAGACAGGAGCAGACCTTTTCCTTGTTGACAATTCTGTCTTCAGGCAGACACGTGATGTGCTCATCACCCGTGCAGCTCCTCTGGGTATAGACATTCAGTTTGTTGATTATAAGCTCATTGAAGCAGATCCGCGGATGTTTGGTGTGATTGTTCAGTATCCCGCCGCCTGCGGCGAGGTACGTGACTACCGCGAGCTGGTTGAGAAGGTTCATGGTGCCGGAGCCCTCGTGGGCGTAGGCGCTGACCTGATGAGTCTCACCCTTCTGGCACCTCCCGGAGAATGGGGGGCTGACATCGTCTTCGGTTCCAACCAGAGGTTTGGCCTCCCCATGAGCTACGGCGGTCCGCACGCGGGATTTTTCGCCACCAGGGACGAGATGAAACGCAACATGCCGGGCCGCCTGATAGGCGTCTCGGTTGACGTGGATGGAAACCAGGCGCTCCGCATGGCGCTGCAGACACGCGAGCAGCATATCAAGCGTGAGCGGGCCACCTCGAACATCTGCACGGCGCAGGCCCTGCTGGCAACGATGTCAGGAATGTATGCGCAGTATCACGGTCCTGAAGGACTGAAGAGAATTGCCCGCCATATCTTCTCAACGGCATGTACCCTGGCCGGAGCTCTGAAGAAACTGGGATACACAATAAAGCATGAGCAGTTTTTTGATACAGTAAGGGTGCAGGCAGTAACCGGTGTTACTTCAGACATGATTCAGAAGATCGCCCTCAGCCGGGGTATCAACCTCTGGTATCCGTGTGCCAACTGCGCGGTGATAAGCACCGATGAGGTGACGACACTGAAGGAGATCAATGATATAGTCGGGATCTTCGCCGAGGCGGCAGGGAAGAAGGCCGACGAGGTTACTTCGCTCTGCGACTGTTTCTGCATTGACGAAAAATTCCACCGCAAGTCGGCGTTCCTGCAGGAGCGTACCTTCAACAGCTATCACAGCGAGACTGACATGATGCGCTATATCAAGATGCTTGAGCGCAAGGACTTTTCACTGGCCAACGGCATGATACCGCTCGGATCGTGCACAATGAAACTCAACCCTGCTGCCTCGATGTTCGCGATGAGCTGGCCGGAGTTTGGTAACATACACCCGTTTGTTCCTGCCGACCAGGCGGAGGGTTACCACAAGATGATGGAAGAACTGGGCGAAGCGCTGAAGGAGATCACCGGCTTTGATGCTGTGTCCTTCCAGCCCAACTCGGGTGCGGCAGGTGAATACGCCGGTCTGATGGTTATCAGGCAGTATCATATCAGCCGCAATGAAGGTCACCGCGATGTGGCGCTGATCCCTTCGTCAGCTCACGGCACCAACCCTGCCAGCGCCGCCATGGCCGGCATGAAGGTTGTTGTAGTTGAGTGCGACGAGAACGGCAACATAAGCGTCGAGGACCTGAAGAAGAAGGCGGTTGAGCATCGTGACAACCTCAGCTCAGCAATGATTACATATCCTTCCACGCACGGCGTTTTTGAGGAGGCTATCGTGGAGATGATAAAGATAGTGCATGAGAATGGCGGACTGGTTTATATGGACGGCGCCAACATGAACGCCCAGGTGGGACTCACAAGTCCCGGTTTTATCGGGGCCGACGTGTGTCACCTCAACCTGCACAAGACCTTTGCAATACCTCATGGTGGCGGCGGGCCGGGAATGGGCCCCATCCTCTGCAACACGAAGCTGGCTGAGTTCCTGCCGGCACACCCGGTGGTAAAAACGGGCGGAAGTCACGGGATCACCGCTGTTGCCGCAGCGCCATTCGGCAGCGCTCATGTCCTGACAATCAGTCACGCCTACGTGATGATGCTGGGCGCTGAAGGTCTGACAAAGTCAACAGTCTTTGCAATACTTAATGCCAACTATATCTCTGCAAAGCTAAGTGGCATGTACAAGGTGCTTTACACCGGCGCCAACGGCCGCTGTGCCCATGAGATGATACTCGACTGCAGGGGATTCAAAGACGCGGGAGTGGATGAGTCAGACATAGCCAAGAGGCTGATGGACTACGGGTTCCATGCACCTACGCTATCTTTCCCGGTTCACGGAACACTGATGGTTGAGCCTACCGAGTCGGAGCCGAAGGCTGAGCTTGACAGGTTTGTCGATGCCATGCGGTCTATCTGGAATGAGATTGAGGAGATCCGGATGGGCGAGGCAGACCGTGAGGATAATGTGTTAAAGAACGCTCCACACACTGCTGCGGCTGTCATCTCTGACGGGTGGAAGCATGTTTATGCCCGGGAGAAGGCGGCATTCCCGCTCGCATGGGTAGTCGAGAACAAGTTCTGGCCGACGGTTGGCAGGGTGGACAACGGTTACGGTGACCGCAACCTGGTCTGCACCTGTGCTCCCATTGACGCCTACAGGTTCGAAGCCCTGGAGGGCAGGCAATAGAGAAATTGCGATTTGCGATTTGCGATTTGCGTCCCGATCCGCCAGCCGGCGGATACGGTATTGATCCTGCTCCTATGTCGCAGGCTCAAAATTGCGAATTTGCGAAGCCGGTTCTGACCGAATTGGTTAAACCATTGTAAAGAGATCTTCTATCACCATTGAATAAAGATCTGTCTGGCTGATTCCGAATACTGCTGCCTGGCGGGGGATTATGCTCTCAGGGGTCATGCCCGGGATGGTGTTTATCTCCAGGAACTGCGGACCATCGTGAGTGACAATGAAATCGACCCTGACGATTCCACGGCACCCGAGGATGTCATAAATCTCGGATGACAGCTCCTGGATACGGTTGGTGAGCTCTTCGGAAAAACGTGCCGGGGTGATCTCATCAGACAATCCTTCGGTATATTTCGCCTCATAATCAAAGAACTCCTTTTTGGGAACCACCTCTGTCACAGGCATAACGATCTTCCTGTTTCTTGTCTTGACAACCCCGCAGGCGACCTCGGTTCCTTTCATAAATGACTCCACCAGCACTTCGTGGCCTTCGGCGAATGCCTTCTCCAGAGCCTCATTAAATTCAGTAGTCTCCTTCACCTTTGTAACCCCGAAGCTCGATCCGCTTGCGTTGGGTTTGACAAAACAGGGAAGCCCAGTCTGCCTGACAATGCCGGCCGCATCATACTTCTGTCCTTTCCTTATGAGAAGGCCGCCGGTCATCGGAATACCGTACTCATTCAGGTAGAGCTTGCACGCCTGCTTGTTGAAGGTGAGCGCCGAGACGAATGCATCGCAGCTCGTGTAGGGCAATTCGATCATGTCAAAATACCCCTGGAGCAGTCCGTTTTCACCGGGGTTGCCATGGATGGCGATAAAGGCAGCATCGAAACGGATGCGCTGATCATCAAGAACCAGTGAGAAATCATTCTTGTCTATCCTGCAGACGCGTCCCCTGGGATCTTCCCAGTACCAGTCGGTACCTTTGATGTTGATAATGTATGTTTCGAATTTCCCCTTAAGAGCTGATTCAACACCCTTAGCGCTGCGTACCGAGACAGGGTATTCTGATGAATTCCCTCCGGCGACAATGGCAATGGTTCTCATGATTCGGTAAGTTTTGTCCAAAATTACTACAAATATTTTCGTGCCGGCACAAGAACATAAAAAACCATTCCGGAGCTGCATCAAAGAAGATTTCCGGCAAGTCTTTACCAGCGATATTTTATTTATTTTTGAGATATAATCAAACTGACAGAAAAATGAAAAAGAGTATTAGCGGACTTGTAATCCTTGTGATTATTGTCGTTGCCCTGCTTCTTCTTGTTTCCTGGGGAGTAGGCATTTACAACAAGATAGTTCCGATGAATGAGAAGGTTGCCTCTGAATGGAGCAATGTGGAAACGCAGTATCAGCGGAGGGCTGACCTGATCCCCAACTTCGTGAATACGGTCAAGGGTGCTGCCGCTTTCGAGCAGGAGACGCTTACCAAGGTGATCGAAGCAAGGGCAAAGGCTTCCCAGGTCACTGTTGACCCGTCAAACATCACACCTGAGCAGTTACAGGAGTTTCAGGCCGCGCAGAGCGAAGTAAGCTCCGCCCTTCAGAGACTGATGGTTGTTGTGGAGAGGTATCCGGAACTGAAGGCCACCCAGAACTTCCGTGACCTGCAGGTGGCGCTGGAAGGAACCGAGAACCGCATATCGCAGGCAAGGGGTACCTTCAACGATGCAGCCCGCGAGTACAACACCTTCATTAAGAAATTCCCGAACAACTTCATAGCATCGCTGACGAAGTTTAATGACAGGCCTTATTTTGAGGCTCAGGAGGGTACCGAGGTAGCGCCAAAGGTTGAATTCTGACATACCGGGGATGAAGGCATCGACTTTCTTTACACCTGAACAGCAGGAAGTTATCGTCAGATCCATCCGTGAGGCCGAACATGCAACCTCCGGGGAGATACGTGTGCATATTGAGACTTCGTGCAAGGTTGATGTTCTGGACGAGGCGGCATGGCTCTTCAGGAAGGTTGGGATGCACAAGACCGCAGACCGTAACGGAGTACTCATCTACCTCGCCCTGAAGGAGCGCAATTTTGCCATTATCGGGGATTCAGGGATCAATTCGGCTGTGCCGCCCGGGTTCTGGGACGGTATCCGGGACCATATGCAGGAGCGGTTCAGCCAGGGCCTCTTCACTGAAGGACTCTCAGAGGGAGTCCTGATGGCAGGGGAGAAGCTAAAGGAGCATTTCCCGAGATCAAAGGACGATGTCAATGAGCTGCCTGACAGCATCTCGTTCGACACAAATGAAACGGGAGTATGACAATGAAGAGATTCCGATTATATACAATGGTGGTGTTGTGGTTTTCGGCAGCAGTCCTGCTCCAGGCACAGACACTGGTACCACGGCCGGATCCGCCGAGACTGGTCAACGACCTGGCTGGCGTTCTTTCTTCCGGGGAAGTGAAGGCTCTTGAAGACAAGCTTGTTGCATTCAATGACTCCACATCGAACCAGATTGCCATTCTTATTGTGAATGACCTCCAGGGATATGACCGTTCCGAGTTTGCGTTCAGGGTGGCCAACGACTGGGGAATCGGGCAGGGTGATCTCAACAACGGGGTGCTTGTGCTGGTAAAACCCAAGACCTCATCCTCTGACGGTCGGGTGTTTATCGCAACCGGTTCCGGTATAGAAGGGGCAATCCCGGACCTGGCAACTGCAGACATTATTGACCGGGAGATGATTCCGAGGTTCAGGGAGAATGATTATTACGGCGGGCTTGATGCCGGCACGAACGTGCTGATGTCACTTGCCGCAGGCGAGTACAACTATGACAGTTATGCCGGCGGCGCTCCTTCGGGAGCCATACCCGGCGTAGTTATCTTCCTGATAATTCTCTTTTTCATAATCATTGTCTCCGCTGGCAGCTCCAACAACAAGCACATGAAACGCAGCGGATCTTCAAACCTGCCGTTGTGGCTTCTTATGAGCATGATGGGCGGAGGCAGGTCTCACAGCGGAAGCTGGGGCGGATTCTCCGGAGGCGGAGGAGGCTTCGGGGGTGGCGGCGGAGGCGGTTTCGGCGGCTTTGGCGGCGGCGGTTTTGGCGGCGGCGGAGCCGGGGGAAGCTGGTAGGATTTGCGATTTGCGATTTAGGATTTTTGTCTGAAAATTTGTTTTTGGCAGTCTTTCTTGCAGCAACAACTATTGAAAGGATTTCATTCATTTCCGAAATTAATGACATGATTGAGTCTTTGTATGATGGTTCAATTTCCTGCAGCAATTCTAACCAGAATATGGACTCATCAGCCTCCTCTTCAACTATATGGAGTTTATTTATGAAATCAGCTGTCGATTTTGCCCGGCTGACTACCCGATAGTTGGATCCTACAGAGCATGAAGCCCTGATTAACTGTCGGCCTACGATATTATTTGGAATTGTCACCGGCATTTGTCCGCACAGCGATATAACTCTCAATGCCAGATTCCTGGTACGAAGCTGCATTTGTTCCTTCAGACCCATAATTATTCCACGTAATTATGACTCTGAAAGTTTATCAAAAATTACTGAAATCCTGAATCCTAAATCCTAAATCACAAATCGCTCCATTAAAACGCAAATCGCAAAACGCAAATCGCTCCATTAAATCGCAAATCGCAAATCGCAAATCCATTACTCTCTGCCAGCAATATAATTCCTCCACTTCTCAATAACAACAACCATATCCTGAGGGACGGGTGACTCGAAGGAGAGGCGCTTGCCGGTGACAGGATGGTCAAAGGAGAGGGTGCGGGCATGAAGCGCCTGGCGCGGAAGCAGATCGAAGCAGTTGCGGACGAACTGCTGGTATTTTGTAAAGGTGGTGCCTTTAAGTATTCGGTGACCGCCGTACTCCTCGTCGTTGAAGAGCGGATGCCCCTTCCAGGCCATATGCACCCTTATCTGATGGGTCCGGCCGGTCTCGAGACGACATTCAATCAGTGACACATACCCCAGCGGTTCGATGATCCTGTAATGGGTCACTGCATGCTTCCCCTGGCTGCCGTCAGGGAATACCTGCATGATCTTTCGGTCTCGAATATTGCGGCCGACATGGCCGGTAATGGTCCCTTCCGAAGGATCAGGTGTACCCCATACCAGGGCTGTGTAAAGCCTCCCTGTGGTACGTCTGAAGAACTGCCTGGCCAGCCTGTTGTGAGCGTACTCGTTCTTGGCCACAACCAGCAGTCCCGATGTGTTCTTGTCAATGCGGTGCACCAGCCCCGGACGAATCTCTCCCGTCCGGAAGAGCGGCAGGTCCCTGAAGTGATACATCAGGGCGTTCATGAGTGTGCCCGAGTAGTTCCCATAGGCCGGATGAACCACCATTCCTGCGGCCTTGTCAACAACTATCAGGTCATCATCTTCATAAACAACCGTGACGGGAATATCCTGCGGTATAAGTTCAATCTCCCGGGGCGGATTGGGAAGGAGGACCTGGATTACATCAAGTGGTTTGACCCGGTAGTTTGGCTTGACGGGGGAATCGTTTACCAGGATGTTTCCGGCCTGGGCCGCAGCCTGCACCCTTGTGCGGGATACGTTCTCTATCCGTTTGGAGAGGTATTTATCGATCCTGAGCATCGATTGCCCGGGGTCAACAACGTACCGATAATGCTCATATAGTTCCTGTTCCTGGCCTTCCTGGTCAGGTTCGGTGTATTTTTCCTGTTCCCTGGTATCGGAGAATTCCTCCACAGTCATCCCCGGATTTACTTGACTAATGCAACTCGCAGTAGCGACAGGGGCCGGCCATCCCTCGTCCTGACCAGGAGCATATAGTTCCCGGCGGCCAGCCGGCTCAGATCGGGCCTCTCGGTATTTCCGGACGACATCACCAGGGCTCCTGAAGATGAGATAACGTCAATGGTGAAGTCATCAGGCGCCCCTTCTGCCGGGACCAGGGTTACCAGGCCGTCAGTCGGATTGGGATAAAGGGAGAAGAGGTTATTGATCAGGGTGCCGTTATCTGATGAATTTGGTATGCCGCTTCCCTTCATCACCGGCCGCATCATTATTATGCCGGGAGCCTGGCTCTCCTGCCATATGCCGCTGAGATGAAAGTATTGCCTTCCCGCCGGGGCGGTGTTAAGGTCCAGTCCGGCATTGAGAAATTTCTCGGAATTCTGTCGCCAGCCAATCCAGAAGTTGTCAGTCACCCTCACCGGAGTGTCAAACATGTAGGTCACGAAACCGTTTATTTCTCCCGCCGGAGAGGCCACGGGACCGTCACTGCTGCCCAGCAATGCGCCGGGGCGACCGTTGACATCAGCCCAGACCATAATGTCGAATGCCCTCTGGTTGGCGTTGTCATACGCGTCATTGAAGCAGAAACTGATACCTGTGACGGAGTCCGGCAGGAAAGATCTGAACCGGAGGGCAGCCATGGCGTTGTTCGAGCCCTGGCCATTGATGCCGTAACCTGCTTCTGCGGTTCCGTCGTCAATTGCGAAATAGTCAGAAAACTTCTGGATATATCTCAGGGTGTCATTCTGTTTGGGATCGAAGTCGTCCGTTATCAGTGATATTGTAACCATGAACTGCGCGGTGTCTGCAGATGCGGTCGTATTATAGGTATAGAGCAGCGGAGCGTTATAGCTGACATCGGAAAGAGGCTGGGCGTTGGCTGCTCCTGCGTCAAAATCGCGTACCACGGTATTGTCTGACATGTCTGTGATGGTGACATGTCTGGTGACGTTGCGGACGATGGTGTCATTGTTCCGGTATTTTACCGGAGCCACGGGACTCATGGCCGAGAGGTATGCCTGTCTGAAATGGCGCCATGGCATTGCCTCATATTCCTTTACAAGTGATCTTGGTGGAAGGGTGAGGGCAACATCACGAAGGACGGTATCATGAACCGACCGTCCTTTGTCAAGCAGTACGTGGTCAATATTCCAATGGTCAGCGTTTCCTGCCTGTGAAGGTTCGGAGATCACTCCGGCAAGAGATGCGTGGCCGGTGAACATGAACCGGAATCCTTTCATCAGGTATCTGGTGTCAGTGACAGGTATGATCACCATGTTGAATCCGTTGGTTGCTTCTCCTGTCGCCTGCCAGATGCTGTACCACTTCTGCTCTTCCGGGGCCCAGAAGCTGAGTGTGAGGCTGTCGCCTGCCTCAGGCAGGTCAGCCACCCCTCCGGCTTCAAAAAGGAAGCTGAGGAATATACTGTCCGAAGGCTGGTATTCGAGGTCAATGGTGCGCGATGTGAGCCGGTCAGCAGGGAATACTGCCTGTGAAGCCCCCTCGTGCAGCAATCCTCTTTCATCAAGGCAGTCAAGGGTTGCAATGCCGGCAGAAGGCTGTCTGACAGAGTAGGTGTTATTTATAAATGCCTGCAGGTCAGCCCACCTGGTGACTGAAGGAAAAATGCTGTCACCTGTAAAGTCATCGCTGAAGGGCAGAGGCACGGGTTCTTCGGCCGTTGCACCCTTAAGGACAGAGGCAGGTCTGAAAGCATCAGAAACCTGCCTGTTGCGGATAAGGCCGGTAATGACCTCCTGTCCTGACACATCAAGGGTGAGTACAGCAGCAAGCAGAAGGAATATGGCCCGGCTGTTTTTCATCTTTAGCGTGGTATTTCTGCATCCGGTGGTCCGAAGTCACCTTCAGGGAGCAGGGTATCAGCACTGATTGTGTCAGACGGCATTCTGAGACTGTCGGTGGTGAGCCAGATATAAACGGCAGATCCCAGCTGTACTGATGCCTGGCTGTGGTACTCGGGGTTCTGCTTGAAGACGAAAGCCCCGAGGGAGTCATCGTGTGTAATGACTGTGCCATCGAAGACGAAGGCACCAAGGTTGAGGGAAGCTCCCAGTATCTCATTCCTGGCTTCGTCGAGTGTCAGGCCGGTGAGCCTGGGAAGGGATGTGCGCTGACTGCTCAGACCGCGGCCCAGCACCAGGTCAACCACCATCCCTTTCTGGACGGAGTCGCCGGGTGATGCTTCGCGACCGTGAATCGTTTGTTTAAGAACGAAATCGACCGTCAGGTCAGCGACGTAGTTAAGTTGTCCAACCTGCAGACCGGCTGTCTCAATGATTGAGAGCGCCTGGCGGCGGGGCAGTCCTACCAGGTCAGGAACTGCAACCATCTCGGGGTTAAATGCGTTAATGGTGGCCTTGATCGTACGTCCTTTCTTGACCCTGTGACCGGGGAGAGGAGTCTGTTCGGCCACACATCCGCGGGGAACCATTGTGGTATAAACCGAGTCTATTATCTGCAGCTTCATCCTGTTCTTGCCGGCAACATGCTGGGCCTCCCTGATGGACAGTCCCCTGACCTCGGGAGTGGGCCTTGCCTGGCCGTGGCGGGTATATATATTAAGCCAGATTATGAGAATGAGAATGATGGTAACGCCTATGACCATTGCCAGGCCAAGCTGTTTCCAGAAGACCCGGCTTTTGAAGAATTCCCTGACGCTCATCGTGTGATGAAGTATTAGTTTAATAACGGTGCCTCAAAGATAAAAATTATATCGCGGGAACGAGGGATTTCTACCACTCCTTCACTGTATTGTAATTGGTATCACGTTCCACTGCCCTGAAGCCGGCTGACCGTATCATGGCCACCAGCTCTGTGGTTGAGAGTGATGGTCTGTCCTCACCGGAACCTGCCATCGAATATATTCTTGTGGTGTCATCTATGGTGCCGTCGAGGTCATCGGTTCCGAATGCAAGGCTCATCATTGCGTTGTTCCGGCCTATTGCCGGCCAGTATGCCTTGATATGGCTGAAGTTATCGAGGAATATGCGTGACAGGGCGTAGTTGCGCATGTCTTCCGTAACAGGCACCTCACCGAGCTCTGACATGCGGTTGTTCTCGCGCCTGAACTTGAGTGGGATGAAGGCATTGAAGCCTCCGGTGCGGTCCTGCAGGTCCCTCAGGCGAAGCATGTGGTCAATGCGTTGTTCGGGGCTCTCGGCATGACCGTAGAGCATGGTGGCGTTGGAGCTCAGTCCGAGCCTGTGTGCGGCCTCATGGATGGCAAGGTAGGTTTCGGCGTCAGCCTTTTCAGGGCATATCCGGCGTCGCAGCTCAGGATCGAATATCTCCGCCCCTCCGCCGGGTATGGAGTCGAGGCCATGTTCGTGAAGCAACCGTATCCCGTCGGTATAAGTCATGCCTGCTTCTCTTATCATATAATCAAGCTCCACGGCGGAATAGGCTTTAATTCTGACATCAGGGCGGAGCTTCCGGATTGAAGAGAGAATACGGGCGTAATAATATATGTCACGCGAGGGATGCACCCCTCCGGTTATATGGACCTCGGTGACAGGTATGCCATCAAAGTGGCGGACTGCATCAAGTATCTCATTTTCAGTCATCTCCCAGCTGCCGGGATCGCCCTCGGCCTTATGGTATGAACAGAACCGGCAGTTATAGATACAGATATTTGTAGGCTCAATGTGGAAATTCCTGTTGAAGTAGACGGCGTCACCGCTTTTTTTTCTCTTGACGGTGGTAGCCAGCAGCGCCATCAGTGAAAGGTCGGCATTCCGGTATAGAGTGAGCGCCTCAGCGGGTGTGAGCCGTTTCCCGTCTGTTACTGCTGCTGCCAGATTCCTTAACTCAGGGTTTGGAATTTTGATTAACAGGTTTTTCATTCTTCAGATTCCCTGCAAAAATAGCTCAGGGATGCATAACAGAAATAAAAAACCGCCTTAATTGTTCATCAAGACGGCGATTATTTATTGTCTGTCAGCCTGTCAGTCCTTGTGGCTCACCTCGTCTGAAACCGTGAGTTTCTTCCTTCCCTTTGCCCTTCGTGCTGCAAGAACGCGCTTGCCATTGGGAGTTGACATTCTCTTCCGGAAGCCGTGAGTGTTTGTCCTTTTCTTTCTCGATGGCTGAAATGTCCTTTTCATCTGATGCTATATTTCGTTGTTAACTATCCGGTTTTTGAGACTGCAAAGGTAGTCATTTTTTCAAATAAAGAAGTCCGGAGGCTACTTTTTTTAATATTAAGCATTTCCCCGGTGCCGGGGGAATAACTCAGAAGGGCAGGTACACAACCTTTTTTGTTTCGAACCATGGTTCTTCGAACCAGTTGCTGATGTCCGCAATTTCGACAGACTTCAGGAAGGGACCGAGTTCCTCCTCAAGGTTTCCTCCCTTGAGAAGGATATATCCGTTTTTCTTCTCATTGAATGATTTCCGCGAAGCCAGATGCCGTGTCAGCCTCACGAACTGCGCTGTTTCGGTCACCGCCCTGGCGATAATGAAATCATACTGCCCCGAAAGACTTTCCGCCCTCGCTGTCACGGCTGTGACATTGTTCAGGCCGGCTTCCGTGGCGACAGCTGAGGCAACCCTGATCTTCTTGGCAATGGAATCTGCCAGGGTGAACCTGACGTCAGGAAAGAACACGGCCAGAGGTATTCCCGGAAGTCCTCCGCCGGTGCCGATGTCAATGACAGATGTTCCCGGCGCGAACCTGATGAAACGGGCAATGGCAAGGGAATGAAGCAGGTGGTTAACCTCAAAGTTGTCGATATCCTTCCGGGAAACGACGTTGATCCTGTTGTTCCACTCCCTGTATATTTCAGGCAGGAGTGAGAACTGATGGCGCTGCAAAGGGGTGAGTGACGGGAAGTATTTTTCGGCTGATGTGGTCAAATGCCGCTCGATTTGCTTTGGACCATGTTCAGTATCAGGACTTTTGCCCTGAAGAGCCTGGCTTTGACAGTGCCAATGGGAAGGCTCAGTTCACTGGCTATCTCCTCGTAGGAATAATCCTCGAAGTAGCGGAGTTCAATCAGCCTGCGGTAGCGCGGCTTGAGGGTTTTCACTATCCTGTTGAGTGAAGCTGCCGTTTCCCTGTTGATCATCAGTTCATCGGGAGCAATCATATCAGAAGCCACTGTTGCCTCGACCTCGTCCTCTTCCCCTTCATCCTGATCGAATGGCCTGGGACTCTGGCTTTTACGCCTCATGAAATCGATACAGTTATTGGTGGCTATCCTGAACAGCCATGTGCTGAAGGCATGTGACGGCACGTATTTGGCGAGGTTATGGAACGCCTTGCCGAAGGCTTCTATGGTCAGATCCTCTGCATCGGAGGGATTGTTTACCATTCTCAGGATGACGTAATAGACGGAGTCACGGTAACGGTTCAGCAGCTCGGTGTATGCCCTGCTGTCGCCGTGCAGTGCACGGTCGATGACCTTGAGGTCATACTGCGCTTTATCCGATAGGCCGCTTTCTACTTCCATGTCTCCCTGCCCTTACCTTTTCTTCTGTTTGTCAGGTAAAGGAATGCCGTTAAGAATGGGGCGAAGATATCAAAAAAGAGCGAAACAAACCATAAGTGCCGCTCATTGAAAACAGCAGCTGCCTTTCTGAGTATCACCGCTCTCATGACAACCCTTGACAGGGCAAGGAAGAGGACAACCGGCCACGAGACCAGCATCACCAGCATGGCAATCAGCAGTCCGTACCATGATACCCTCGAGAAGGGCTCGAGGAACAGCCGGAGCTTGTCCTGGTTCTTGTAATGCGCCGCGGCAGTAAGGTGTCTTTTTTTCTGTTTCACCCACTCCCGGATGGTTTTGGAGGCAACAGAAAGAGTGAATGAGTTGTGGGCCAGCATCAGGCTGCAGTTTTCAGAGGTGGCAGTGCGGTTCACGAAGAGGTCATCGTCGCCTGACATTATGTGGTTATGGGGCCCGAAACCACCTTTCCCGAAGAAGAATGTACGCCGGTATGCCAGGTTGCGGCCCACCCCCATGTATGGTGTTCCTGCCATGGCCATTCCGAAGTATTGCATTGCAATAAACATGGTTTCATACCTGATATAGCTGTTCAGCAGTCCCTTTTCTACGTTGTACGCTCCGTACCCCAGTACAATGTCAGTCTTTTCACATGTTGCTGCTGCAGCCACGTGACGGAGCCATTGCGGCGAAGCAGGCCGGCAGTCGGCATCAGTAAATACCAGCAGGTCATTTTTAGCGGCCTTGATGCCGATGAGCATAGCCAGCTTCTTGGTGTGTGTGAAACCTGGATCCTTCTGGATCATGGAGACTTTCAGGTGCGGGTACCGGGTCATAAGGTCTCCAAGGATATCAAAGGAGTTGTCCTCGGAGCAGTCGTTTACCACCACCACCTCGAAGGAAGGGTAGTCTTGTTTGAGAACGTCGGGCAGGAACCTGCTGAGGTTTTCTGCTTCATTACGGGCGCATATTACCACTGACAGGGGCGGGAGCGGGGTTCCGGGAGCAATCTCCGGGACCTTGGCGAAGGCAGCTCTCCTGTAATAACCAAGCCAGTACCAGGCCTGTATAATAAACATGGCCAGAAGCAGCCCGAGAAGTATAAGGTGCGTCGTATCAGTTGAAATGATCATGTGAGGTGATATTGTGCGGAGCAATATTATAAAGAAATGGAAAACAGTGGGAATAATCTTTTCAACAATCATGGTCCGGATTCTTCAAATTGATAACTGCCTGTTAAAAATCAGGCTGAGAAAGCTTACTTTTGTGACCATCACAGAGAAGCGGATGTTCACTATTGAGAGCAGAGACGGAGCCACATCGGCTCGGGCAGGTATATTGCGTACGGCACATGGCGACATTCAAACGCCAATTTTCATGCCTGTGGGAACGGCGGCAAACGTCAAGGGGGTTTTTCACCGTGACCTGAAGCAGGAGATAGATGCACCGGTCATCCTTGCCAATACCTATCATCTATACCTGCGTCCGGGCACTGAGATAATCAGGCAGGCAGGAGGCGTGCACCGGTTCATGGCGTGGGACAGGGCAGTGCTGACTGACAGCGGCGGTTACCAGGTTTTCTCACTGGCTGCCAACAGGAAGCTCACGGAGGAGGGCGCCATCTTCAGGTCGCACATAGACGGTTCAAAGCATCTTTTTTCACCTGAAAGCGTTATTGACGTACAGCGGCAGATCGGGGCAGACATCATCATGGCTTTTGATGAATGTGCTCCGTATCCCTGTGATCACAGATATGCCCTGAAATCAATGGAGATGACTCACCGCTGGCTTGACAGGTGCGTGGCACGAATGGCTTCAACAGAGCCGCTCTACGGACATGTGCAGCTGCTGTTTCCGATTGTGCAGGGGGCTGTTTACGGGGATCTGCGTAAAATATCCGCGGAGAAATGTGCTTCAAGCGGCATGCCCGGAAACGCCATCGGAGGACTCTCTGTAGGTGAACCGGCTGAGGTGATGTACGAAATGATAGAGGTGGTGAACGAAATTCTCCCTGCAGACAAGCCCCGGTACCTGATGGGAGTGGGAACACCTGCAAACATTCTTGAAGGGATCGCGCGCGGCATTGATATGTTCGACTGTGTCATGCCTACACGTAACGGACGTAACGGAATGCTGTTCACCCGTGATGGCATAGTAAACATCAGGAATCGGAAATGGGCAACCGACTTCTCCCCGATAGATGCCGGTTCACATTCTGAGATAAGCAGGACATATACCAGGGCATACCTCCGCCACCTGGTAATCTCGGGCGAGATGCTCGGTGCGCAGATAGCAACCATTCACAACCTTGCGTTTTACCTCAGCCTCGTCAGGGAGGCAAGGGAAAGGATACTTGACGGTACATTCGGATCATGGAAGGAAGAAACAGTTCGAAAAATATCAGTGAGGGTCTGAAAAAGCTGTCTCCCGGTATACTTGACTGGTATATCATCAGGCAGTTCCTCGGGACATTCCTCTTTTCGCTGGTGCTCATCCTGGGCATAGCGGTGATATTTGACTTTTCCGAGAAAATTGACGACTTCATTCAGAAGCAGGCGCCGATGAAGGCGATCATCTTCGACTATTATCTTAATTTCATTCCATACTTCGCCACCCTCTTTGCCCCGATGTTTGTCTTTATCTCGGTGATCTTCTTTACTTCGAGGATGGCCGTCAACACTGAGATCATAGCCATGCTTAACAGCGGCATGAGTTTCAGGAGGCTTATGGTGCCGTATCTTATATCGGCGGGTTTCATTGCGTTCTGCGCTTTCCTGCTGCAGAACAGCGTTCTGCCGCATGCCAATGTAGCCAGGCTTGACTTCGAGGAGAAGTATTACCGCAGCTCTGACTTCAGGAGGGTGAACGTCTCATCGGTGCACCGGCAGGTATACCCCAACGTGTACATTTATATGGAGCAGTATAACAGGATCTCCCAGAGCGGCCGCAACTTCAGCATGGAGAAGTTCAATGACCAGGGGATGCTTGAGTCAAAGCTGACTGCCAACATGATCAGATGGGACAGCACCTCCGGCAAATGGGGCGCCTGGTGGTACTATATCAGGGAAACTGACAGCCTCGGTGAACGGATCAGCTCCGGACGGCGGATAGACACCGTGCTTAACGTGGGGCCTGATGATTTCACAAGGTCGCCCGAGTTTGTCTTTACAATGACGCATAATGAACTTATCGACTATATCCATGTGCTTAAGGCACAGGGTTCTGATGAGATCAAGCTTTACCTGAATGAGAAGCACCGGCGTTATGCCTCGCCGTTCGCGTTCTTCATACTGACAATAATCGGAGTCTCACTATCATCGCGCAAGATCAAGGGAGGGATCGGGATGCAGATAGGGCTCGGGCTCATGCTGACATTCAGCTATATACTCTTCATGCAGTTCTCCTCGCAGTTTTCGCTCAAGGGCGACCTGAACCCTGCCATTGCAATGTGGATACCGAATATCATATACACCTTCATTGCGGCAGGGGTCTACTACACCGCTCCGAAATAGCACATTTTCGACAATAGTGTGCATATTTGTTTTTTGCTTAAATTGCCGTGCTTTTTTTTGCAAGTAGTTACTGTAATAAATAATATTGATTATGGCACTGGAAAAGAAGATACGCGAGCTCAAGGAGAAGCGCGAAAAGATGCTTCTTGGCGGCGGCGAGGAAGCCATCGTGAAACAGAAGGCCATGGGGAAGAACACTGCCCGTGAGCGCATTATGGCCATCCTTGATGCCGGCACCTTCAATGAATATGACATGTTCGTGGAGCACGATGCCCGTGATTTCGGAATGGATAAAAAGAACCTGCCCAGCGACGGTGTGGTGATAGGTACCGGCACCGTTCACGGCAACCCGGTTGCAATTTTTGCGCAGGATTTTACTGTTGCAGGGGGTTCTCTCGGGCTGATGCATTCGCGAAAAATCACCAAGATCATGGATCATGCCCTGAAGATGAGGATACCGCTCATAGGAATAAATGACTCTGGTGGTGCACGCATCCAGGAGGGGGTCAATTCACTCGCCGGTTATGGTGAGATTTTCTTCAGGAACACCATCTCCAGCGGGGTCATTCCACAGATCTCGGTGATCCTGGGACCATGCGCCGGAGGTGCGGTATATTCGCCGGCCCTGACCGACTTCGTATTTGTGGTTGACAATATTTCGAAAATGTTCATCACCGGTCCCGAGGTTATAAAGACCGTTCTGGGCGAGGAGATATCAATGGAGGCGTTGGGAGGCGCCCGCGTGCACTGCGAGACATCGGGCAACGCCCATTTCTTTTCTTCCTCTGAGGAGGAGTGCTTCAGCCAGATCAAGCGACTGATCTCCTTCATTCCCAGGAACAATGAGATGAAGGCTGCCGTTGCTGAAACACTGCCGCCTGAGGCGGGGTATGACATTGAGAAGATAGTGCCTGGTGACCCGACGCTCCCATATGATGTCAGGGAGGTTATCAGGGCGGTTGCTGACAGTTCCGATTTCTTCGAGATTCAGGAGATGTATGCCCGGAACATGGTCATCGGCTTCGGGCGTCTCGGGGGCCGTACCGTGGGTTTTGTAGCCAACCAGCCGCTGGAGATGGCCGGGGTTCTTGACGTTGATTCATCTGACAAGGCTGCGAGATTCATCAGGTACTGTGATGCATTCAGCATCCCGCTGGTGACCCTTGTTGACCTGCCCGGGTATCTGCCCGGTGTTGACCAGGAGCATGCCGGCGTCATCCGTCACGGTGCCAAGGTGCTTTACGCCTACAGCGAAGCCACTGTTCCCAAACTTACGGTGATACTGCGCAAGGCTTATGGCGGAGGTTATATTGCCATGAGTTCGCGCCATCTGCGCGCCGACTTCGTCTTTGCATGGCCTACGGCCGAAATAGCTGTGATGGGCCCGGAGGGAGCTGCCAACATCATCTTCCGCAAGGAGATCACTTCTGCTGCCAATCCTGACGAGATGCGCCGCCAGAAGGTTGACGAGTATCGCGAAAAGTTCGCCAATCCTTATGTGGCTGCCTCCCGGGGATATGTTGATGCGGTAATAGAGCCGTCAGAGACTCGCCGGCTGCTGCTGCACGGACTTGAGGTTTCTGAGAACAAGGATGTTCAGATGCCCTGGAAAAAGCATGGGATCCCGCCCTTCTGATTAATGCCCGAAAGATACTGCAATGGAAAAGAAAAATACAGACAGGCTCATAATAGACCACACCACCTACAGCACCAGGCTGAGCAGGCGGTTTACATCACGCAAGCCTTATGAGCCGCCCGTACCGGGAAGAATACAGAGTTTCATACCGGGAACGGTTGTTGAGGTGCTGGTGAAAACCGGTGATGCCGTGAAGGAGGGTGACGATATAGTCATCCTCGATGCAATGAAGATGAAGAACAGGCTCAAGAGCCACATTGATGGCAAGGTCATGGCGGTGAATGTCAGTCCCGGCGACAGGGTGACCAAAGGCGCGGTGCTGGTGGAGATAGCCTGAGTCAGATAATGGCAGGCGGCTCACTCAAGCATGGCTGTGGTGAGCCTGTAACGCGACAACTCGCGCGGCAGTTCCGGCTCGCTGTCGAAGATTCCGTATACGGCGGATCCGCTTCCAGACATCGATGCATATAATGCCCCTGCCTCGTAGAGTGCCACTTTAAGTCTGCCCACCTGGGGATACAACCTGAAGATATTAAGTTCGAAATCATTCACCACCCTTCCCCTCCACTGGCTGACGGGCAGGTTGAGCAGCTGTCTGAGTGAGAGCCCCGTAGGACAGGGTACGCATCCTGCATAGGCCTCAGCCGTGCTGATATTTGTGTCAGGATAGAGTATCACGATCCGGTACTGCCTCAGGTCAAGCGGGAACTCTGACAAAATGTTACCCACCCCTTCGGCAAATGAAGGGGTACCGTCTATGAAGAATGGTGCGTCGCTGCCGATAAGGCCTGCAAAGGAGCGGAGTTCCTCGGCGTTAAGGCCGAAGCCGAAATACCTGTTCAGCGCCTTCAGCATGCCGGCGGCATCGGATGATCCGCCGCCAAGGCCCGCACCGACGGGGATGCTCTTGTGAAGGTGAATGCGGATGCCGGGAAAATCAAACGACTGGCGCATGATCTTCACCGCCTTCATCACCAGATTGTTGTCCGGATCAGCCTCCTTCATCAACCCGGTTACCCTCAGTGAGTCATTCCTGCGATTATCCTTCCTGACCACAAACTCAAGAGCATCAGCAAGATCAACAGGGTAGAAGAAGGTCTCGATGTTATGATAGCCGTCAGGCCTCTTTTCCACGATCCTTAACCCTATGTTTATCTTCGCTTTTGGAAATACAACCATAGCCGGTGTCTCTTGAGAGATCAAAAATATACGAACCTTTTTAATTTACCTCATCTTTATCGATTATATCCTTTTTCAACATCTTATAAACAACTTGCGGTGGAAAGAATTAGACAGGCTGTTTCCCCGGAGACGGTTGTTATTGTTAAATTTGATTCCGGCTGCAGTGAATGCTGCATTCGTGGAACTAACATATAATCAATCATATATTAATGGCACAGGGTACATCTAAAAGCAGGCAGGACAAAAAGCAGTCGGTGGTCATAATTCCGGAGGGAGGGAGGATCCCGCCGCAGGCGGCTGAGATGGAAGAGGCTGTCCTGGGGGCTGCCATGCTTGAGATAGAGGCTGCCAGGATGGTAGTTGACATGCTCCGGCCGGAGGTTTTTTATTCGGCTGCCCACCAGAAGATTTTTGCGTCAATTATCGAGCTAAACAAGCGCGACCAGCCAATTGACCTCCTGACGGTAACGCAGGAGCTGAAGAGGACAGGTGAGCTTGAGGAAGCCGGAGGTGCGGTTTATCTCACGGAGCTGACCTCCAGGATAGTATCTGCCGCCAATATTGAATACCATGCAAGGATCGTTCTGCAGAAATATATACAGCGTGAGCTGATACGTGCGGCCACGATGATTCAGAACCTGGTCTATGAGGATACCCTTGACGTCACTGAGTTGCTTGACAGGAGCGAGGATGAACTCTTCCGCATTGCCGAGGGGAACATCAAGCATGAGGTTGCACCAATACACGAAGTGATCAAGCAGACCCTTGCGGAGATTGAGGAGCTGGGCAAAAAGGAGGATGCTCTTGTGGGCGTTCCTTCAGGGTTCACGAAACTTGACAGGCTGACTTCGGGATGGCAGAGGTCGGAACTGGTGATAATCGCCGCGAGGCCCTCGATGGGAAAGACTGCCTTTGCTCTCACTATGGCCCGTAACATGGCAATAGATCACGGAAGGAAGGTTGCCATCTTCTCCCTGGAGATGTCAGCAATTCAGCTTGTGAACAGGCTTATTGTCTCTGAGACCGAGATACCAGGGGAGAAGATCAAGAACGGCAAGCTCTCGCCGGAGGAGTGGTCTTTGCTTGAGTCGCGCATTAAGTCTCTTACCGAGGCGCCCATTTTTATTGATGACACCCCGGCCATCTCCGTTTTTGAGCTCAGGGCCAAGTGCCGCAGGCTGAAGGCCCAGGGGAAGCTTGATGTTGTAGTGGTTGACTATCTGCAGCTTATGACCGGGCCGCCCGATGCGGGCAGCCGTGAACAGGAGGTGAGCTCCATCTCCAGGTCGCTGAAGAGCATTGCCAAGGAGCTTGCTGTGCCGGTGCTGGCGCTCTCGCAGCTTAACCGGTCAGTAGAGACGCGCGGAGGCAACAAGAAACCGATGCTGTCAGACCTTCGTGAATCGGGCGCCATTGAGCAGGATGCCGATATGGTGGTGTTCATCCACCGTCCTGAGAAGATGGGTGTCCTCCAGTTTGAAGACGGACAGTCAACCAAGGGGCATGCTGATATCATACTGGCAAAGAACCGTAACGGCCCCACCGATGAGGTTCTGTTGTATTTCAAGGAAGACCGTGCCTCCTTTGTTGAGCCTGATGATTTCGGGCCTGATGTTGCTTTCCCCGACATTCCCTCCGGAGGCGTCTTCACAATGGGGTCAAAGATGAATGATGACATATCATCGGACTACAGTGATTTTTCTCCTGATGACAATGGCCGGAGACCCTTTTGAATTGCGAGTTGCGAATTGCGATTTGCGAAGTGGAAATTGCGTCCCGATCCGTCAGCCGGCGGATGCGGGATTGATCCTGCTCCTGGGTCGCAGGCTCAAAATTGCGAATTGGTGATTTGAGGAACCTATTCTAACCTAAGGATAACCCTGATTCCGGCTGATTCGAATGATGTGCCGGTGAATCCGGCATATACGCCAACCGTACCGACAAGTAACACTTCGCTGAGGGAGTAGCCTGCTTCATAGTAATTTCCGGCTTCCGGCGTCCACAACGCTGATATCCCTATATTCTCCCTGATGAGTGTGCGGCTGAGCCCGGGCAGGCGCTTGAGCAGCAGGGTGGGAGTGGTGTATCTTAAATGTGCCTCGGCAAATGCTTTCCTTGTCGAGACGGAAAAACATGGCTTCAGATAAAATGCATCTTCATAGAAATTAAGCAGTACCGGTGACGACTGTGTATTGAAGAAATGCATATCCTGCATCCTGGCATTTTCACTGTTGAGGAAACCACCGGCCCGGATCCGCCAGCGGAACTCATTCATTGCCCCGAATCTGTCTGTGCGGTTTACCTCCGCTGCAAGAAGGTCGTAGCTGCCTGAAAGGGTGTCATTATAGCCGTAACCGTGTCTCCATGTCAGGGTAAAGGTCGGATAATCAGATCCCGCACTGACCCTGGCGCCGCCAGATATGCGATACCTCTGCCGCGGGGTCCATGTCAGGGATGACTCAAGGGAGAGATGCCTGTGGCTGACCGGTGGCTCATAGTCGTATCCTTCGGCTGCTGAAGCATACGGGTTGTCAGGTATGTTCTGAGACCAGGGTTTTTCCCTCCTGAAGAAGGAGAAGGAGGAATTATTTGGCAGGGGATCACGCTTTTCGTACTTCCCCTGTATGTCAAGTGTCAATCCGTTGACAACGTCGATACGGTGTCCGCCAATGATGTATTGGCTTCCGTAAAGTCTCATGATGTTCTCCCTGAAGAAAAGAGAAGATACGGTATTAACCAGCTGGTTAACGCCTGATGCAGAGAATTCGTCGGACTGGCTGCCTGCCCTGATGTAAATATTCCCTGCGTGCATCGGGTCATATAGCATGTTGGCAGTGACATTCCACAGGAGTTTTTCCCTGCTGAAGGCATACCTTGCCGAAGGGGCAATAGTAAAGCGGCCTGTTTTGCCTGACCTGGCCGAGAGACTCATTCCCGTTCCTGCCACAAACCCGTCAACGGTGTTGTAGGAGAAGCTCTTCAGGTCTGCCAGTCCGTCAAATTCAAGGAAGGTGTTTTTTGACAGCTGCCATCTCTTTCCGCCTGTCAGGTCCCTGATGAACCGGGATACAGGGCTCGTTTTCATCCCTGCGGAGTCGGAGACGGCGGCTGAGTCTGATCCCGGCTGTGATCTTCCGCCGATGGTGATGGTCAGTGTTGAGGTGTCACGCACTGCCAGTTTTCCTTTTGCGGCCGGGGCTGTTGCCAGGCTGGCGCTCTCCTCGCGGGTGAGCGGGATGGGCCGCACCTCCGCCCAATACGCCGAATCCCGGCCGGTGGCGCCATCCTCGACAATCATCGTGGTTTTGTCTTCTATCTCCAGGGGAGGCTTCCCGCGCGTGGTGCGGACATTTTTCTCATTCAGCCGCGCCAGCCGTGACATGTCCCTTGCCGTCAGGTCATCCTTTGCCAGCAGAGCCTCAATCTCCCGCCCGGCAGATGTTTTCGGCCGTTCAGCAGGTCCTTCCTCAGCCCCGGCCGTAATGGCAGTTTCATATGCGGCTGGCCGCCGGAGAATCCTGTCAGGCTCTACATCAAGGTATCTGACTGCGCTGGTGTATGCAGCCCTGGCCTTTACTCCCATGATTGAAATGTCAGCGTTAAACTCATGGCTGACAGGCATCCATATGCCGTCTTCCACTGGTGTGTAAACCTGCCTTACCCTTATGCGTCCGGCCATGTTGTCATTGGTAAGGTCGAGGGAGTGAATGGCCCACAGGTCCTCCACGATGTATATTACCCCGGTGAAGAGCTGCTGGCTTTTGCGGCGCGGGGTGACGCTGATCTTGTCAATCACATTGTCGCCCTGCGATGATGACCCAAGGAATGTGAAGTTATAATGAGAAAATGCATTTGGCGCCAGGGGTGAAATTGCCATCTCCACCAGTACAGGCTGATAGAAACTGGCTTCGATGAAATCCATTGGCGAGGCCTGCCCCTGAGTCAGGTCTTCGCTTGAGTTGGCAGAGATAACCCGGTGTTCGTATTTATCCGGAGCGGTGAAAGTTATCATGTTGACCGACTCGGTGAAGTAGTATTTGCCTACCTTGAGGTCATCACCGTTCGAGTCGATCTTCATCCTCCGCTTGAGCATTTCAGGAATCCGGTCAACACTGCCACCGCCCCTGATGTAAACCTCGGCTTTCCACATCTTAACCTGGTTGAGGTGATAAGGTGCCATGCCGATAGCCTTGCGCATTATGAAATATGCAGGGTCTTTTCCTGATGCCGAGACCCTCACCGGTGGTATTTCGAAGAGCTGTTCAGTCAGGGTTATGTCTGCAGCGACGCCTTCGCCAGTGACGGCAATGTTTCTTGTCACAGGAATGTATCCGAGGAACTGGTAGTTTACGTTGTAGTTGCCGGGAGGGAGGGAGATCTCGTACCAGCCCTCGTTGTTGGAGGTTGTACCCTGGCGCAGTTCAGCGATATAGACAGATGCGGAAGGCATTGGTGTTCCGCTGCTGTCGGTTATCCTGCCGCGTAATACCTGGGCATTGACCGAAATGGCAGGGAGGAGAAGAAAGGCAACAAGAATCAGTATCCTTGTACCCGGAACCAGGCCATTATTCGTAATGTACGGCAATGAAGAAAGTGCCTCCGGAATTTGTCTCCTGCCGCTGTTAGTAATGTATGGCAATGAAGAAAGTGCCTCCGGAATTTGTCTCCTGCCGCGCATCTTTATTCTGATTCTTCGGAATGGTCTTTCAGTGAGGAACCTGCCACCACAATTACAAACTCACCCCTGGGAGCGGTTGTGCGGAAGTGATCTGCCACAGAGGCAAGGGTTCCACGGACGGTCTCCTCAAATTTTTTCGTTATCTCGCGGGAGACGGAAGCCCTTCGGTCTTCACCAAGGGCAGCGGCAAGCTGTTCGAGAGTTTTGAGAATACGGAAAGGTGATTCGTAGAAAATCATTGTCCGTTCTTCCCCGGCCAGGGCCGAAAGCCTTTTCTGCCTTCCCTTTTTCTGAGGAAGGAATCCCTCGAAGCAGAAGCGGTCTGAAGGCAGGCCGGAGCATACAAGTGCAGGCACGAAGGCGGTGGGGCCGGGAAGTGACTCTACGGGTATCTCCCTCTCGAGGCACCTGCGCACGAGCAGAAAGCCCGGGTCGGAGATGCCCGGGGTGCCGGCGTCAGAGACAAGAGCTGTCACCGTACCTCCCTCGATGGCGTCACACACCGCCTCGAGGCTGCGATGCTCATTGAACTTGTGGTGTGACCGGAGCGGGACGCTTATTCCATAGTGGTCAAAAAGGATCCTGGTAGTCCTGGTGTCTTCGGCAAGGACAAGGCCGGCCGATTTCAGCACCTCCAGGGCGCGGATGGTTATATCACCAAGATTGCCGATGGGGGTGGGCACCAGGATCAGTCTAGACATGCAAGCTGAATTTTCTTCGGACCACGTCGACGAATGACGACTGCGCAGCAGGGTCGGAACCCATTACGGTGCTTTCATCGAGGATTCTCATTGCCTCACCCAGGGATGCTGCCGCATTCAGTCGTTTGATGGTGTCACCGTATGCCAGCGCATCACCGCTGAAGAGCTCACGGATGAAGTAGAACCTGTCATTAATGCCAATGGCAGCAGCTATATCGGAGACAGGCTTGCTGTGCCCGACTGAAGAGATGACCTCTTCTTTCTTTTCTGTCTGTATCTTCTCACCCAGGGTTCCGCCTGAGGTGAAGCGGTCAGCAAGGATAGTCTTCGACTGCTCCGGGTTCTTCGGTTCTTCCCTCACCGGCTCAGTTTCGGGAGTCCGGGCCTCAGCCCGGCCTGTTCCGGCAGTTTCGGCCACAGCCGGACCTGCCTTTGGAGCGGCGACTTCAGCCTGTGTTATCTCTGAAGTTTCGGTCACAGCCTCTTCGTGCTTCGGCTTTGCCGGCTCTTCCGCCATGCGGGGAGTCTCAGCCGTCTTTATGTCAGGCGCCCCGCTGAGTGAAGGCAGCAACCTGACCATGTCCGCAGCGCTTCTCACGCGTGACCTGGCAAGCTCTATTTCCGCCTTGTCTGATCCTGATATGTCGGAGAGCTGTTCCAGCAACGTCAACGCCTCCTCCAGATCCCTTCCAATAATGTTGACAGCTTTCAGGAAATCCATCTCGCTTAGTTTTTTAATTATTTCCGTTTTCTTTATTTTGCAAAAGTAATCAATAATAGTTTTTCGGGCTGAATTAATCAATCCTGAGTATTGAACGCCCCAATAACAACTGAAGTATGGAGTTTCTCGAAAATTCGGTTGACCATGCCGGTAAGCGCGGATCGGTGGAGGTGATAGCCGGGTCAATGTTCTCCGGTAAGACCGAGGAGCTGATAAGAAGGTTGCGCAGGGCGATGTTTGCCGGGCTGAAGGTGGAGATATTCAAGCCTGCCGTAGATACGAGATACTCAGAGGACAAGGTTGTGTCACACGATGAGAAATCTATCATGTCTACCCCTGTGGAAAATGCATCCTCTATACTTCTCCTTGCCTCCGGCGTGGAGGTGGTTGGGATAGACGAGGCCCAGTTCTTTGACAACAGCCTCATCGAGGTCTGTACCATGCTTGCAGACAACGGCACGCGTGTGATTGTGGCAGGCCTCGACATGGATTTCTCGGGAAGGCCGTTCGGGCCCATTCCTGCGCTGATGGCCGTTGCCGAGTATGTGAGCAAGGTTCACGCCATATGTGTCAGGTGCGGTAACCTTGCAAATTACTCCCATCGTAAGATAAAGAGCGAGAAAGTGGTTGTTCTTGGCGAAAAGGATATCTATGAGCCGCTGTGTCGCTCGTGTTACGTAAAGGCTGTAAACAGGTGATAATCGGGGCCCGGGAACTGGCGCACATTACAGGCGGAACGCTTACAGGTGATGAAAATCTCAACGTCACCGGCGTCATGACTGACAGCAGGTCGCCGGGCGCTGGTCCAGATATGCTTTTCATAGCCCTGCGGGGGCCCAATCATGACGGGCACAAATTCATAGAACCTTTGTATGCCAGGGGTGTGAGGCTGTTTCTTATTGACTCACTTCCCTCCGGCCATGGTGAGATGGCCGGTGCCGCTTTCGTAAAGGTGACAGATACTCTGTATGCACTCCAGTGCATGGCAAAGTGGCGCCGTGAGAGCTTCAGAGGAAGGGTCATAGCTGTAACGGGAAGCGCGGGAAAGACAATAGTCAAGGAATGGCTGGCCGGGGTGATGAGCACTTCCCGGAGTGTGATTCGCAGCCCCAAAAGCTACAACTCCCAGGTAGGAGTAGCGCTCTCGCTGTTGAACCTTGATGACAGCTATGAGATTGCCGTCATCGAAGCCGGGATTTCCAGGCCCGGGGAGATGGAGAGGCTGGCACGTATCATCATGCCGGATGTTGTAATTATAACGAATGTGGGTGACGCCCATGGCGAAAATTTTTCAGGCCGGGAAGCCATTGCTGCGGAGAAGCTCAGGCTCGCCTCCGGGGCACAACTTCTGATCTGCAATGCAGATGAAAGGATCATCAGGAAGGAGATGGCAACAGAGCATCCTGAGGTTCCTCTGTTTACATGGTCACTCGCAGGAAATGATGCCAGCCTTGCAGTTGAAGTAGCCGATACTGTTGACAACGGCCGGCTCCTGAGGTGCACTTCGGCAGTCGAATCATTTGGGGCGGTCATTCCTTTTGCCGATCCTGCCTCTGCGGAGAATGCTGTATCAGTGATTGCATGCTGCCTGGCTGAGAATATGCCTTCAGAACTGATTGCCAGGGGGATGGCAGATCTGCCGGCGGTGGCAATGCGAATGGAGACAAAGCGGGGCATAAACGGCTGCACCCTGATAGAAGATTATTATAACTCTGATCCTGCCTCCCTTGGGATGGCGCTGGATTTTCTACGGACCCGCGCAAGGGGAAAGACTACTCTTATTCTATCTGACTTCAGGCAGATAGGAGGGGATGAGAATCAGCTTTATGCGGGTGTGGCCAGGGCTGTCAGAAGTTCCGGGATTGACAGGTTTATAGGGATTGGCGAAGCTCTGTCACGGCAGAGGGATTCATTTCAGTCAGGATCATTCTTCTTCAGTTCAACAGCAGAATTTGCAGATGCCATCCGCGGGCAACAATTCAGTGACGAGACAATCCTGATAAAGGGAGCACGTGTTTTCGGTCTTGAGCGTATCAGCGGACTCCTTGTAAGGCAGCTTCACCTGACGCGGCTGGAGATAAATATGAACGCCGTTGTTCATAACCTCAATGAATTCAGGCATTTGCTAAAACCAGGCACCGGGATAATTGCAATGGTAAAGGCATTCGCCTACGGCTCAGGATCGGCCGAGATAGCCTCGCTTCTCGAGTACAACGGTGTGAGCCGTTTTGCCGTTGCCTATGCAGATGAAGGTGTGGCACTGAGGGAGGCCGGCATCACGTCGCCTGTCATGGTCATGAATCCGGATGAAAGTGTGATGGATCTGATAATTCATCATAACCTGGAACCTGAAATTTACAGTATCGGGTCTTACTCGGCTTTTGCCGCAGTTGCCAGGAGACACGGCCTTCTCCGTTACCCCGTACATATCAAGCTTGACACAGGGATGCACAGGCTTGGATTTGGCATTGGTGACCTGGAAGAACTGACCAGGCAGCTGGCCGGGCAGCAGCATCTGAAAGTGGTTTCACTTTTCTCACATCTTGCGGCCAGTGATGATCCGGAGCATGACTCATTTACGCACCGGCAGGCCAGGCTGCTGACAGATGCAGCAGAGAGGCTGCAGAAAGCTCTTGGATACCGTTTCAGGCTTCATCTGCTTAACACCTCAGGACTGGTCCGTTTTCCGGAATACCAGTTTGACATGGTCAGGCTTGGAATAGGTCTTTACGGTATAGGCCGTCATGAGGGGGTGACGCTACGGAACACCGGAAGGTTCGTGACTGCCGTATCACAGGTAAGGACCGTTCCCGCCGGCGACCCGGTCAGCTATGGCTGCAGGGGCGCCTCAGACCACGAAAGGCAGATAGCGGTCATACCGGTGGGCTACGCCGACGGGCTGCGCAGGCAACTGGGAGACGGAAGAGGCAGTCTTTTCATTAAGGGCCGGAGGGTCCCGGTGGTTGGCAGCATATGCATGGATATGTGCATGGCCGATGTCACGGGTATGGATGTAAAATCCGGTGATGAGGCTGAGGTATTCGGGGCAAATATATCCATTGAGGAAATAGCCTCACTTTGCAATACAATACCCTATGAGATTCTCACCTCAATACCCCAGAGGGTCAAAAGGATTTATGTGAATGAGTGATCAGCCCAGCTGGCTTATTTTCTCAAGCCTTGCCTGGTCAACAATGCTGATCTTTTTTCCCTCCAGTGCAATGACAGACTCGGATGCGAACATAGAGAGAGTCCGTATGGCGTTCGAGGTAGTCATGTTTGAAAAGCAGGCAAGATCTTCGCGTGAGACATAGGCCCTGATAGTCCGGCCGTCATTCTCAACCCCGTAAGTATCACGAAGGACAAGCAGCGACTCGGCAAGGCGTCCACGGATGTGTTTCTGGGTCAGCGAGATGGTTCTCCCGTTAGAGAACGAGAGTTCCACTGCCATCATTCTCATGAGCTTCATCGACAGATCCGGATTGCGTCTGATCAGCTTCATGAACGGATCCCTGTCAAAACGGCAGATACCCGAGTCTTCGATAGCCACCGCTGAAGCGGAATAGGCGTTGCCGGAAATAAAAGCAGCAAAACCTATCAGGCCCTGCGGCCTGACCATCCTGATAATCTGTTCACGTCCCCCGATGCCTTCCTTGTATACCTTGACCTTACCTGATGCAAGGCAGTAAAGCCCTGCCGGTCTGTTACCCTCGTGAAAAATCATTTCCCCCTTTTTCAGCGTAATGCATGAATGATCCTGTATCAGAAACTCCTTCTCCTTGTCAGGAAGATCCCTGAAAACAGAAAACGGTCCTTCGATGCATTGCTCGAGGTACGGATTGGTGTAAAGCATTTCCCCTTATGTTTAACAACATATACAAAGATATTAAAAAAGTACACAAAAGGGAAAATTAACGTTTTTTAACACACTATTATTCAGATAGTTGAGTGTCAGGTGATAGTGTCAGCTGCGTACGGCTATTATTGGTATCCTTCTGCCTGTACCGAAGGCTTTAGAGGAGACCCGGAGTATCGGAGGGGTTTGTTTTCTCTTGAATTCGCTGGTGCGGACGAGCCTGATGACCTTCTCAACCAGCTCCTTATCAAATCCGTCTGCAATTATCCGGTCAGCGGGCCATTCAAGGTCGATATGCCTGTAGAGGACGGGGTCAAGCTGGCTGTAAGGTGGAAGTGAGTCGGTATCGAGCTGATCAGGCTTGAGTTCTGCCGACGGGGGTTTTGATATTATTGCCTGGGGTATGATCTCAGCGTGGCTGTTTATCTCCCTGGCAAGGCGGTACACTTCGGTCTTGTAAAGGTCACCTATTACGGAGAGGCCTCCGGCCATATCACCGTAAAGTGTGCCGTAGCCGGTTGCAGTTTCGCTCTTGTTGGAGGTATTGAGAAGCATATACCCGGATTTATTGGCGAAGGCCATGAGAATAACTGCCCGCAGCCTTGACTGTATGTTTTCCTCGGTAACATCAGGCGCCTTTCCGGCGAAGAAGGGCTGAAGTGTTTTTTCCAGTGCCTGCCGTGCATCCTCGATGCTCACTATATGGTAAGGTACGCCAAGATCAGTCGCCATCTTCACCGAGTCGGACACTGAATGTCCGGATGAATAGACTGAGGGCATCAGCAGGGCGAGGGTGTTCTCCGGCCCCAGGGCTTCAGCTGCAAGTGCAGTCACCACTGCCGAGTCAATTCCGCCTGAAAGGCCTGTTATGGCTTTTTTCATCCCGCCTTTATCGAAGAAATCGCGTATCCCGGTGACCAGGGCACGGTGGATGAGACCTGTCATATCATCAGGCAGCGGGGGAGGGAATGAGAGGCTGCTCCGGTGAGTTCCCGGTGACGGTATCTCCACGGTCCTGACCTCCTCGGTACAGAATCCCAGTTTGTCGATGATGGTTCCGTCCGAATCAATTAGAACTGAAGAACCGTCAAAGATGAGTTCGGTATACCCTCCCGTCTGGTTGGCGGAGATCAGCGGCACCCTGTATTCCCTTGCGTTGCGGACGAATACCTCTTCCCTTACCCTGAGACGGTTATGGGAGAATGGATTGGCTGCAATGTTTATGATTAGTGAGGGATGTTGCCTCATTATCTCATCCAGTGGTGCCACACTGTACAGGCGCCAGAGGCCCCTGTCGCCGAATGGCTGCTCGTCCCAGATATCTTCACAAATGGTGACCGCAATCTTCTGACCGTTGAGTTCGACCGGCCGGAATGTGTTTCCTGCTTTGAAATAGCGGTCTTCATCAAAGATGTCATATGTAGGCAGCAGTGCTTTGTTCACCACCGCATTTATCTTTCCCTCCTGAAGGAAGAAGGCCGAGTTGTAAAGGCTTTTTCCGTATTCGCCGGTGTTGGGTGAGGGCCCTCCCACAATGGCGGCGATCCCGTTGCAGTGGGTTGCAATCTCACGGATGGCGGCCATGGATGAGTCGATGATGTCACTGCGCAGCAGCAGGTCGAGCGGAGGGTAGCCTGTTACCGCCAGCTCGGAGAAGACAGCCAGGTCAGCTCCCTGCCGACGTGCCTCTTCAAGGGCATTCAGTATCTTACTCTTGTTATATGCTATGTCACCGGGGATATAGCTCAGTTGTGCGAGTGCAACCTTCATGGCGGGCATGTCAGAACTTCAGTCCGAGCCTGATCCTGAACATCCTCAGCCCTGACCTGTCAGGGTGCTGGTTCACGTCCTTCAGGTCCTTGGTGATGTCAAAGAAGTCCTGCGCGTAGGTAAGGCCTGCAATCAGTGATGCGTCGATGCCGAGTTCATATTCAACTCCTCCTCCGATATGCCATCCGGCATTCATTCCGAAGACTTCGTTTTTGGCGTTTTCAGAAAAAATCTGCAGGGTGGGAAGGTCTACCGTTGATTTGAGCAGCAACCTGACATCGAACCCGAGGTCAGTGTAATAGGTAAGGTACCCCACCTGGTTTGTCTGAAGCCGGATCCCTATCGGGATATTCATGTACTTCAGGTTATACTTCATTTCATCGCCGGCGGGGATGGTCGGGGGGTCAAGGTTATTGAACACCATTGTATGGTTTTCGGTAGCGCTCTGCCTCCCGCCGGCGGAGATGATGCTGATGCCCGATGAGATGGCATAGTTCTCGGCGAAGTAATGCAGCACGTTAAGTCCTATGTCGAATCCTGCCCGTGCTCCTTCACTGGCATATTCCGACTCGTTGGAGCCTATCCAGGAGATAACCGGGTCAGCGTGGACCACGAATACAAGTTCCTGCGCGACGGCCCGGGCGGGCATCGCAGCCATCAGTACAAGAATCATTGTCCTTGATACCGTCCGGTTGATTACTCTTTTCATCTTCTCAGTCTTAGCCGGGCTAAAATTATAAATAAATGTCCTTATTTTGTACTGGCAACAATACAATACAGACTGCATGACTCATTTCTCCAGAATAATCACTGCCGCGGCCCTGGTGCTGTTAACCGTGTTCTCAGCATCATGCCGCCGTGATCCTTACAGGGTTAACGTGTCAGGGATTGAGCTTGATCTTCGCATAAGGGACCTTGGGAGTGAGGTTTTCAGCACTCCTCCGAACGAGCTGGCAGCCTTGGCTGATACGCTGAAGCTTGAATACGGGAGGGCACTTGATACTTACAGCACCGTCATCGGCCTGGGTGATCCTTCAGACGAGCGGTGGAATTCGGCTTTCGTTCTGTTTGCCACCGATCTCCGCAACCTCGATCTGTGGGATACGGTGAAGAAGGTGTGGCCTGACACGGAACGGCTGGAGAAGGAGCTTGAGAGCGCATTCAGGCATTACAGACACTACTTTCCTGACAGGGTTGTGCCGCAGGTTATAACATGTATCTCGGTATTCAACAACAGTATCATCGTTGACGACTCTCTGCTGATGGTAAGCCTTGACCGTTACCTGGGAGCCGGGTGTGCCTATTATCCGTCCATAGGCATTTACAGTTACCAGGCGCGCAAGATGACACCTGATTATACTGCCTCCGACTGTATGTACGCATGGGCCGCCACGGAGTGGGATTACAACTCCGCCGGGTACGGGACGAAGACCCTTCTTAACTCCATGCTTCATGAGGCCAAGCTGGTTTATTTCACCAGGCGGATGATGCCTGCGCTTGCTGACACTGTTCTTTTCGGGTTCACAGGAAAGCAGATGGAGTTCTGTAAGGAGGGAGAGGGAATGATCTGGGAATATCTGGTGAGCAAGGACTTGTTATTTTCAACTGATGGCTTTATGATCCGCAAGTTCACCGGAGAGGCTCCGTTCACAAGTTATTTTACCGAGGAATCGCCCGGCAGGGCAGTGGTATGGACCGGTTTCAGGATCATCGAGCGGTACATGAACAACAATCCGGATGTGACAATGGAGGAGCTCATGTCAATGACCGATTGCCAGGCTATACTGGCAGGGGCAAAATACAATCCGAAATAGGAAAGAAAACAGTTTCCATGTACAACAACCTTCTTTCTTGGCTACGCAGTGGACCCAAAAATCACCCTAAAGTCCGGAACTTTTTACGATGAATAAAACGATTGTAGCTAATGAAAATATTAAGATGCAGATATTTCCTATCCAAATACTCTTTTTGCTTTCATTAATATATGATTCTATAATAACTACATACTTCCTTTTCCTTAAAGTGAAAAAGTAATAAAAAAGTGCAACAACTAGAAATATTAGTAAAAAGAAAATTCCATCATTCAATAAAAAAACCTTTTTAGAATTAGTTAAAAATAATACAATATCTATAAAAAAAACGGCAGTAATTATTGAACAAAACAACCATGTTGTAATATGTTTGTTATATTTTTCACCATCATCATCCAGTGAACTCAATATGTGATATACTCTATTAAAAGCATATTCAATTATATTTCCCATTTACTTTACCTTTTTCTAATTATAAATTAGTGTGTCCAAGAACGGATAAACATTGGATTTCCATATTCACTATAAAGGTTTACTGCATTTATAAAGCCTTCAGCAAATTCCTCCCTGCCACAGATCTTGTCCATTAACAAGTAATTTATCCCTCCAATAAATCCACCTAGTCCTACAAAAGCTCCAATAAATGAAGCAGTAAAATCAGTGTAAGGAAATATAGAATTATCTCCAGTCAATATTTTATGACCAGACTTTACTGTTTGAACTGCAAAACCAACCTGTCCACATCCTGGCATTTCTTTAAGTCCACCCGATAATCTAGCGAGGACATCTAAACTTACCAGGTAGGTTGTAAGAAAATCAGCGGGTTCGTACCACCATGGATCTCTGGCTCTTTCCATCACCCCCTCCACCTGCGCCATAGGTATAAATCTCTCTACAATCGTAATCTCGGGAAAATATCCCATTCCTGATAGTCCGTCGGGATAGATTATATTGCCATTACTGTCAACCCATTCTCTTACCCAGTATCCGGATGTAAATCTGTGAGGATTCTCAGGTTGTTTCCCATAAATTGCTGAATAATTGCTGTAGTATGATGAACCTGTCGCATAAGAAGAGGTATAGGGATTATCAAAATAGGTCTCCCAGTAAGGGTCATTCTCAAGCATCCATATATCTGACTGAGAAAACCCGGATCTTCTAAAACTGCTTTCGTACATCGACCTTTGCCACGATTCAGCATCAAGCAGGTATCCGCTTGGATCAGTATACTTCAGGGGATTATTCAGGCAATAAGTATACCAGTAAAGCCTCTTTTCTCACCAGTGCCCCGACTTTTCAATGACCAGGTGCGGGGTGTTTTTTCAAAGAACGTTATTACTCTAAAGATACATATTTTTCTTTTTCAACTGAAAGCGGTTTCAATTGAAAGAAAAAATCACTATGGTTTCCGGTCAGCTTTCTTTTTTTGTGGTTTTTCTTTGTGGAAATGATTCTGGTAAAACTTTACACTATGGCTTAACTTTGGCTTAGATACAGACTGAAGCGAGCGGGAGGGGAAGTGTCAAGGTTTTTGGGATATTTTTTTGATTACTCACAATGTTATTAATTTCAAAGGTGTTCGTGAGCCTTTCAGGGTTCAATTGAAAATAAAAAACAGCTATCAAAAAAATATTCCAAAATTCATTTTAACCTTGACTGCGGGAAGGCGGCAGCTACCTTTCCTAAGCCAAAGTTTTAAGCGAACTACCTAAAATTGCTCGGTTGTTGCAGGTGTTTTCTCGATAGCGAGCCGGCAGGGCACGGCCATCGGGGAGCTGCGGGGATTAGTCTTCCTTGCTTCCGGGAGTCTTGAAGCCGATACGTTTACGATTCTTTTGCTCCAGTTCCTGCTGTTTGGCAGCTTCTAATTGTTTGAGATATTCAAAAATGAGTTCTATTTTCTTGTCATGCTCGATATCATTCCTTTCTAACTCCTCCAACTTGTGTAATATATCTTTGTGTGTTAGCGTCAACCGGCGGAGCTTACTGAACATTCGGATGATCTGAAGATTTACCTTAATCGCCCTTTCACTATTTAGTACCGTGGAAAGTTGTGCAACTCCGTCCTCCGTAAAGGCGTATGGAGCATAACGAAGTCCCATTCTATCCTCATTGGAGGTGACAAATTGGCTCCTCCATTCATTAAATTCCTGATTTGTAAGCTCGAACATAAAGTCTTCCGGGAACCGTATTATATTTCTTTTTACCTGCCGTTTCAGGTATTTTGTTTCAACCCCATATAGTTCGGCCAAGTCCCTGTCTATCATTACATTCACACCCCTGATTACATATATTTTACTCATTACTACTTCATCCGGGATCATTATCTGAGTGTCTTGTTTTGTCATGCTTTCGGGTTTGAGGTTTGTAAATTTAAATATTTAATCTTGAGGTCACAATTTGTGATATCAAGTTTGGAGGACACATTTTGCTGCCACCATTTTCACCTGAGCGGATGGAACATCTCAAGCTGCTTTGTCAGGTCCGTAAGATCCTCTCTTCGATAACTCTCAGTACTCCTGATGCTCTTATGCCCGGCCATGTATTGAACCTGACGTATATTATTTGTTTTGAGCCAGTTCATAAGAACACTTGACCTGAGCTGCCGGCTGTCTTTTATCTCCGGGTGGATCTTCTTAACGGCTTCCACTATGTTACAGACCAGGTCGCTTGACTTCTTTGATGGGAACAGATAAGTTGATTGCAGCTCCCGTTTTTCCAGGATGGCAGGACGGGTTTCTTCCAGGTAGGTTTTTAGCGGTAAGATCTGGTTTGCCTGAAGCTTTAGTGTTCTTGAGCTGCTTTTCCTTCCTGAAGGGATATAAATTTTGCCTTCGTTAAGATTAACGTGATTGGTTTCAAGCCTGGCTATCTCGCCACTGTCAAGCCCCTGATAAATCAAAAAGCCAAGGATCACTGTGTTCGCTGGTGCAAGAGCTTTGCAGTTGCTGTTCCATGGTTCCATGCAGGAAGACCGCTAAAGTCCTGGTATATTTTCTCAAGCTGCAGCGTGGATAAGATCTCCGGGAGAACCTTCTTTCCGTTTTGTCTTATCCTGATGCGTTTAATTATGTTCTGATGTGTCATCCCGGATTCCATAAGGTAATCAAAGTAAATCCGGATCGAGTTTATTTCTCTTATTATGCTCTGTCTGCTGATACCTCTTTCTTTTTCGCTATCAATAAATTTCAGGGTCTGATTGTAGGTGATATCACTGGGATTTATGTTCTCCCTGATGCACCAGGATTTAAATGAGTTTACATGGCTGTCCTGCACCCGGATGCTCTTTTCTGAGTAGCCTTTTTTCTGCCGGTATTCTTTAAAGCTTCCCGCCTTGCGGGATTTCGCTTCGCTCAACATTCGTTTAAAATATGTGTATAAATCTGGGTGCTTTCGAGACTGGCATGACCCAGGAACTTCTGGATCATTTCTATTTCCATTCCTGACTGTAACAGGTGCGTTGATATTGAGTGCCGAAGCGTGTGAAGGGTTGGTTTCTTACCCTGCAGACCCGTGCTGGCGCTATTCTTTACCAGCCTGTCAAGTCTTGCCGATAATGCCTGATCGCTGCAACTACCACCGAACTGGTTTATAAAAAATGATTCTGTCCCGGACTGGTTCCTGGCAAGTAAGAAGTTCCGGCCATCCTGTAAATATTCAGTGATGTAACTGAGGTTGCCATCGGTCACCGGAACATATCTTTCCTTACATCCTTTACCTTTTCTCACGAAGATTAATTTCCTCTCCGTTAATATATCACCTGTTATCAGGTTAGTGCCTTCACTCTTTCTCAGGCCACAACCGTAATAAATCCCAAGCATCGCTCGGTCCCTCTGCTGTATGGCTGCCTGGTACTCCTTAGTTTCTGCCCTTGCAAACCATTTCTTTATTTAGGTGGCTTCATAAAGTGAGCTGATGTCATCCGGTGAGAGAACGACCGGTATTCTTACCGTGCCTGGAGACCAGATCTTCAACATAAAGAAAGGCTGCCCCTTTTGATTCGGGACAGCCTCCAAATTTTCCTAAAATGGGAATGCGGTTATGCCGGATGTATAGCCTCTACAGGGCAAACGTCGGCGCAGGCACCACAATCGGTACATATATCCGGGTCAATCTTGTAGATGTCACCCTCAGATATAGCCTCAACCGGACATTCATCTATACAGGTTCCGCAAGCTGTGCAATCATCTGAAATTTTGTAAGCCATTATACTGTTTTTTAAAGATTACGGGCGTAAAATTATCTCTTATTTTCATTCTTTCCTAACGAAACACATAAATAAAATTCACCCTCGCCGGGAGTATATCAAATAGGGTGCCAACATCAATAAATAATGCCTGAACCGGAGCAGTTTACGCCCCGATAAAAGATTCCGCCAAAGGGTCGTTATCAGAAGTCGAGACTGAACGACAGATAGAAGATCTTGGGGAGTATGTAACCGTTGTCAATGCCCCAGGCCAGGTCCGCTCTTATGAAATAGCCGAACAACTGCGCCCTGGCGCCTCCGCCGAAGCCCATCACCAACGGCTCGCGCATTGCATCAATCGTTACCACCACCGGACCATTCCGGTAGACCTTGTCATTCCAATAGTTTTCATTACCCCAGGGATCCCATCCTGACCACGCCATGCCCACATCATAGAACCCGACGAGCTGTATGCTGTTCAGGAGGTTTGACCTCAGCGGGTGCCCCGCGAAATACCTCACCACCGGCCAGCGTATCTCACTGTTGATCAGTGCGAAGTTACTGCCATTACGAATATTCTGGGTAAAACCTCTCATATTCGTGGCCAGGGCCTGGAAACCATAATTAACATTGGGGTTGACAGGCACGGTCTGGTCAAACTGAGGCACATTGCCGAAAGGAAGCCTCATCCAGTTGTCGACGCCTCCCATGTAATAGATAAGCCTCGAGGGACCAAATGAGGTACTGGCGGCAAACCTGTTTGCCCAGATCAGGTCACGGTGGATCTTCTGGTAATGCCTTATGTCAGCCCCCAATACGAACATATCACTCTTCTTCTCAGTCAGTTCCCTGTAGTATTCGCCGAAAATCTTGAACCTGGTGCCGTAATAAATATTAATAGTCCGCTTGCGCGTATTGTCATAGATGACTTCGCCCTTCAGCCCGGCCCAGTGGCGGTTGAACGAAGGGGCAATCAGGCTGGCCTGGTCAGTCGATTGCACAACATAGCTGTCATAACGGTATGTGAGTGTTCCCTTCAGTGCCAGAACGGCGCTCAGCGGCTTCCTGAGCGACATGTAAGTAGTGTAACTCTTTATCTTGTAATAACTGGTGTCATTATAACTGTCAAACGACTGCTTGTGGAAGATTACCTGCTTGTCAAACCGTCCTCTCAGCGCTTCGAGACTGACCAGGTACTCATTGCTGTCGAAGTTCCCTGAGAACCTGAATCCTCCTGTTATGCGGTAATCCTCGAAGAGGTCAAGGGTTCCTATTTTAAATAGCATGTTAAGTCCCGGGTTGAAGTAAGGGGCTCCGCCATTATATGCCTGGTAGGTGTTGTTCAGGAAGTTGAAGTCGATCTGGGTGGCCGTATAGTTATTGTAGAATGCGGGGCGGTAGACAAGTGCATCGGGCATCTTCAGCCTTGAAGTGTCAAGGTTGATATCCATGTAATCTTTCCGCCACTGCAGTTCATAGAAGTTTTCCTTTTCCTTTTCAAAGACGTAATTCCGGAAGTCTATCGGTTCGTTGGCCGGGGTATAGTATTCGTAAAGAGGTTTCTTAAGGGTGTCATTCATTCTTGCCCTTTCGGCGAGAAGCCAATCCCTTAAGCGGTTGATGCTGTCTGCAGCCCTGAGCATTGCGATCTCCTCCAGGCGCCAGGTGGTTGTTTTTATGTCAGCAGTGTCAGCGACCGGGGTGGCAGAAGACGGTCCGGTAAAGATCCTGTACCGGCCCTGGTTGAAGATGACACCGGCATCCTGTCCTCCGCTTCTGTCAAAGGCCTCGAGGTTTCTCGGGAAGTCGGTAGCCTGGCGCGGGGTGATGAAGTAGGTATAATGAAGTGCAGTGTCAATGAACGCTATGGTGCTGTCAATGTTTCCGGTGTAGTGGTTCATTATCCCGTTTCCGTTCCCTATGAATCCGGTTGACGAGGGGGTCGGCATTACGGGTTTCATCAGGTCCTGCATTGAATCCTCGCCAAGCCTTGTCAGTTTGCCGTCAGCAGCCCCCAGGTTATATGTAAAGAGATTATATGTAAGCCCTGTTCTCTCCTGCGGGTCACCCCTGTTGGTGAGTGTGTCTGTGACCCTGTTGGATGAGAAGACAATTATTTCGTCACTGCCCTTTACAAACAAGGGATTCAGGTCATCGGCAATGTCAAAGGTTATCCGTTCGTTGGTGCCACTGATGATTGTATGCACGTAGATATCGGTCATGCCGTTGATCACTGCCGATGCAAGGAGCCGTGATCCGTCAGGGGAGTAGGATAGTGACAGTACCTTTTCGAAGAAAGGCATTGTTCGTTGTTCGAATTTCTTTTCTGCAGTACGGTAGAAGTAAAGCTGAACGCCTCCCTTCTCCTCGTTGGCGAATGTCAGTATCTGGCCGCCGGGGTGCCATGTAAGCACAGGGTAGGTATGGTCAACCGACTGTTCGAATTTCGGCTCGGCAGTAAAGATTTTCCTGCTCTTCCCGGTGGATGTGTCATGCAGCCATATCCTTCTCTTGCCCCAGTCATTGGAGACCCATGCAACATAGCGGCCGTCGGGGCTCACCTTCACATCGGTGAACCGTTCATATGGTTTTGCCTTTTTCACTTCCCGGGGAACCTGGTAGTTCTCACCCGGCTTCGTCTCATAGTAAGCGCTGTAATAGTTTCTCCAGTCGCGGTAGGTATCCTTGATGCTCTTGCCAAGGCCATAGAGGAACCCGTCCTCTATATTCCGGTAGACCTTCGAGAGGTAGATGATGTTGGGGATAATTGCGTCGCCGTAGGTGTCACCGATGTATTTCCAGAATGAGTGGCCCGCATAGATAGCTTCCTCGTATTCAAGATTGTCAAGGTTTTTATAGCGGTTGTTTTCAAATCCGTCCCTGACGCGATTGTCGGTGTCGCTGTCCCATCCCCAGGCGACGTAGTTAATCAGTCCCTTGATATACCAGTCAGGGATCTGTATCTGGCTTCCGCTGGTTGTCCGGTCGCGGAGGTCAGCGTTGTAGAGCATTTCATAGACCACCACTTCGGCGATAGCCGAGGCTATAAGCTTGCTGAACTCCTCGTGGTCACCGTTGAACCAGAGCATTATCTTGTTCTTGATCACCCTGCTGTAGCCGCCGACGTTGTAGTCATCCTCGGCCGATATAAGGCCTATGTTGCTCTGCCTGAAGTCGTTCTTCTTGTTGTAGATGATGAGTATGGGGCGCTTGTCGATGGTGTAGTCGAAATAATCCTCAATCTCATTAAGTTTTTCATAAGCCACCTTGCAGGCGTATTCCGCCACCTCTCTGCCGAACTCGTTGTAATAGCAGTCAATCTCGTCGAATCTGAAGTAGGTCCAGTAGAAGTCCTTGTACTGAACCCTGTTCTTACCGAAGGTCATCTGCATGCCGTTATAGAACTGGCCTGAAGCCGGCGCCACGGTCAGGAGGAAGAAGAGTGTCAGGAACGGTATATAGAGTCCTTTTCGTATCATAAGAAATGGCGGAAGGCCTCCGCATCCGGAGCAAAATCTGTTCCAAACGGGTGCATCCGTGTGACAAAACTAATCTATAAACAAATAAAAAAACAATGGCTCATACTTTTTTGTTAATTTTGGTGGTTATTATGGTGCAACCCTTCTGGCCTGATCTTTGTTAAGGGTAGTGAATCGACGATGAATCGGGCAGATTTAGGTTAAAAAACATAAGCATATATGAAGCGGAGTATTTCATTTCTGGTTTTGATGCTGGCCTGTGCAGGTATGATGGCGCAGCCTAAGCTCAATTTTGCCAACACCCGTCATGATTACGGAACCATTAAGGAAGAGGCGGGGAAGCAGGAAGCTGTTTTCAATTTCACCAATACCGGAGACTCGGTGCTTGTCCTTACGAGGGTTCAGTCGTCATGTGGCTGTACGGCAGCCGACTATACCAAGTCACCTGTTCCTCCCGGAGGGAAGGGATTTGTAAAAGCTGTGTTCGACCCGAAGGGTTACAGCAGCCGTTTTGCGAAGAGTGTAACCGTATATTCGAATGCAAAGCCGGCCGTTACCGTGCTTGTGATTGAGGGGAATGTGGCGCCCAGGGAGAAGACGGTTGAGGAGCTTTTTACTTTTGCCGTTGGCCCGGTGAGGTTCCAGTCGAACCATCTGGCGTTCACCACCACCACCAAGTCAGAGAAGAAGATCAGGGTGATGCCTGTCATCAATACATCAAAGGAGCCTGCGACGGTTGAGTTTGAAGGGCTGCCGGCCCATCTTCAGCTGAAGGTTTCACCTGCCACTCTGAAGCCGGGAGAGAAAGGGATAATCGAGGGCACCTACGATGCGAAGCTCAACAGCAGTGCGTGGGGTAATGTGAATGACCTGGTCAGGCTAAAGGTCAATGGCCAGTCTCAGCCGAACATATACCTGTATGTTTCAGCCAATCTTGTTGAGGATTTTTCGGGGCTTAATGCCCAGCAGCTTGCAAGTGCGCCGGTTTTCAAGCTTGATTCAAACACTGTGAACTTTGGAAAGATGAAGCAGAACTCGTCGGCTGATGTTGAGTACTTCTTCACCAACCAGGGCAAAAGTGATCTTATAATAAGGCATGTCAAAGCCGGTTGCGGGTGCACCGCGCTCATGCCCACGGAGAATGTCATCAAGCCCGGGGCAAGGGGATCGATAAAGGCGAAGTTCAATTCGGGCGGCTACAAGGGCCAGATCTACAAGAATATATTTGTTTATACCAATGACCCCAAGAACTCCGAGGTGATGCTCATGATCAAGGGGGAGGTTCTTGTGGACGAGGCATCTAACAAATAGGTCAGTCCGGGGGCAGAGGTGCAATGAGCAGGGAAAGGAGAACAGCCGGAGCTCTCTCGGTACAGCAGGGGGTGCCCCAGCCTCCGAGTATCAATCCTGACATGCTCAATCGCCTGAAGAGAAACAGGCGCAAGATGCTGAGTGCCGATGACTATGTTGACGGCATCCTTCGCGGCAACCGCACCATTCTAAGCCAGGCCATAACCCTTGTTGAGAGTAATCTGACGGATCATTATGACCTTGCCCAGGAGGTTGTGGAGCGGTGTCTCCCGGCCAGTTCAAGGTCAGTCAGGATAGGCATTACAGGTGTTCCCGGTGCCGGAAAAAGCACATTCATAGAAACGTTTGGAACAATGCTGACGCGCCATTACGGAAGGCGTCTTGCCGTTCTGGCCATTGATCCGAGCAGCCAGCAGAGCGGGGGGAGCATCATGGGCGACAAGACCCGGATGGAGGAGCTTAGCACGGACCCTGATGCTTTCATTCGTCCGTCACCTTCTGCCGGCACTCTGGGCGGCGTGGCACGCAAGACCCGCGAAAGCATTATTCTCTGTGAAGCTGCCGGATTTGACACCATTCTTGTGGAGACGGTGGGTGTGGGGCAGTCAGAGACAGCTGCCCATTCGATGGTCGACTTCTTCCTGGTGCTCATGCTTGCCGGAGCGGGTGATGAGCTTCAGGGAATTAAACGAGGCATCATGGAGATGGCAGACACTATCGTCATCACCAAGGCCGACGGGAATAATATTCAGAAAGCCGAGATGGCGAGGGTGGAATACAAGAACGCACTTCACCTTTTCCCGCCTGCTCCGTCGAAGTGGACTCCCAGGGTGATGACATGCTCATCACTTGAGAGAACCGGCATTGCCGATATATGGGAAGCCATTCGTGATTATGTCAGTGTTACGAAGAGCAACGGATGGTTCTGGGACAGAAGGAGGGAACAGGCCGTGACAAGGATGCACGAAACAATAATTGACACACTAAAGCAATCATTCTATACAAATCCTGATGTGGCTGCCATGCTGCCCGAACTGGAAAAAAAACTTCGCGAAGGGGAGGTAACCTCATATAAACCTGCTGCATTGCTGCTGGACAAATATTTTGACAGCAGTTGCAAGTAGCCAATTATTTATATATTTGAACCTTCGAAAGAAGAAAGTGTTTACCAATTAAAAATCAACAGATGAAAAAGACAGTTATCCTTCTGCTGGTGGTTGTTGTTGCAGCAGCCTGCGCCAGGGAACCCAAATTCACTCTTACAGGTACCATTGACGGTGCCGGAAATGAAACAGTAATTCTGCAGAAAAGAATTCCCGGTGGTTACCAGGTTATTGACTCAGCTACGATTGAGAATGGCACCTTTAAGATTGAAGGTGTGGTTGATTACCCGCAGATGGTCAACCTTGGCATCAGGGGCAAGAGGGGCGGTCTAAGTTTCTATATCGAGAATTCAGACATTACTGTTCACGGACATGCTGATTCACTCTATATGGGATCAGTGAGCGGTTCAGCCACCCAGGCAGAATATGATTCATACAAGGCCCTGCTCGACGAAACCAATGCCGAGATGACAAAGATATACGACAGCTATCGCAAGGCAAGAATGGACGGGAATGAGGAGCTTGCTGCCTCACTGGAAAAAGAAATTGAAGCCATTGATGCAAAGCAGACCAATATCAAGAAGGAATTTCTGGCAAATAATCCCTCATCATTCGTTGCACCCGCGGTCCTGAGCGAGCTTGCATATTATCTTGAAGTGGATGAGATGGAAGGCATTCTCAACAAATTCGACACTACACTCAACAAGGTTCAGACAGTCATTACGCTGAAAGACAGGCTTGTGCAGCTCAAGGCAGTTGCTGTAGGACAGAAGGCCCCTGATTTCACCCTCAATGATCCGGACGGCAATCCTATCTCACTCAGCTCCAAAATCGGAGGTGACACCAAACTGTTACTGCTTGATTTCTGGGCAGCATGGTGCGGTCCCTGCCGCCAGGAGAACCCCAATGTTGTCAAGGTATGGGCTGAGTACAACAAGAAGGGATTTGACGTGTTTGGTGTATCACTTGACCGCAGCAAGGAAGACTGGCTGAAGGCTATCCAGGATGACAAACTGACCTGGACACATGTTTCTGACCTGAAATACTGGGACTGCGCACCTGCCAAGCAGTATGCTGTAAATGCCATCCCCGCCAACTTCCTGATTGATGCAAACGGTATCATCGTAGGGCATAACCTTCGCGGTGACGCGCTTGCAGAGAAGGTAAAAGAAATTCTCGATACCAAGTAATTTAAATATTTACTAATTTAGAAAGCCGTTGGGGCAGGTGTCTCAACGGCTTTTATATACTTTAAACCTAAGGCAATGAGCAGGAAAGATGATTTTTTTAGTTCCATAAACGCCGGATACACGTGCAAGGGCGATTTTATAGTTCTTGGCGGTGCCATGCTAGACGGAGAGGCGATAGCCGATGCGCATATCAAGATCCCGCTGAAGACGCTGAACCGTCACGGACTTATTGCCGGCGCCACCGGAACAGGAAAAACCAAGACGCTGCAGGTGATCTCCGAGCAGTTGTCGCTGAAGGGAATTCCTTCACTTGTGATGGACGTGAAGGGCGACCTCAGCGGCCTGGCCAGGCCGGGGCAGGAAAATGATTTCATCAGGGAGAGGCACGGGAAGATCAACCTCCCGTACTCGACCATGGGTTTCCCTGTGGAACTGCTGACAATCTCGGAACAGAACGGGGTCAGGTTACGTGCCACGGTCTCCGAGTTCGGTCCTGTTCTCTTTTCGCGCATACTTGACCTCAACGACGTACAGGCCGGAATCATGTCAATCATTTTTAAATACTGTGATGACAACCAGCTTGCGTTGATTGACCTTAAGGATATCCGGAAAGTTATTCAGTACCTTACCGGTGAGGGTAAGGATGAGCTTGAAAAGGAATACGGGGCCATGTCAACTGCTTCCACAGGTGTAATTCTGCGAAAGATCATAGAGCTGGAGCAACAGGGTGCCGAACGGTTCTTCGGGGAGGAATCATTCGATATTTCAGACCTGATGAGGAGAGACTCCGACGGGAACGGATACATAAATATCATCAGGCTTACTGACATCCAGGACAAGCCGAAGCTTTTCTCCACGTTCATGCTTTCGCTGCTTGCCGAAGTATACAACACCATGCCTGAGAAGGGTGATGTTCCGAAGCCGGAACTGATGATCTTCATTGATGAGGCACACCTGATTTTCAGCCAGGCGAGCAAGGTCCTTCTCGAACAGATCGAAACAATAGTCAAACTTATACGTTCCAAGGGTGTGGGAGTTTACTTCATCACCCAGAACCCGATGGATGTGCCGGCTTCGGTGCTGGCACAGCTTGGCCTGAAGGTGCAGCATGCGCTTCGTGCCTTCACTGCCAATGACAGGAAGGATATCAAGCTTACTGCTGAAAATTTCCCGCTTTCCGATTACTACAGGACTGAGGAGGCAATTACTTCCCTGGGTACCGGTGAGGCGCTGGTGACAGCGCTGAACGAAAAGGGTGTGCCCACTCCCCTGGCAGTGATGATGGTGCGTGCCCCGATGAGCAGGATGGATATCCTGACGCCGGAAGAGATAGACTCAATCAACCGGTCGTCAGAACTGGTGACAAGGTATTCGCGGGTGGTTGATCCGGAGAGCGCCGCAGAGATGCTGGAAAAGAAGATCCGGGCGGCAGAGCAGAGAAGGAGCGATATGGAAGCGCGGCGTGCTGATGAAAAGGGTTACGGGCGGTCAACAGGAAGGACAACCGGAACAGGATCCAGGAAGAGGACCGCAACCCATCCGGTGGTAAAGGTACTGACCTCCGCAACATTCATCCGCGGGGTGATGGGGATACTTACCAGGGCAATGAAAAAGTAGAAAAGAATTGTAATTGATAATTATTGAATCTAAAATGAGAAACATGAGAAAAATCAAATTCGGAGTAATTCTAGTTCTAACCGGATCACTTCTTCTTTCAGGATGTGCTTCAATGAACAAGACAACAAAGGGTGCTGCAGTTGGTACTGCGGCTGGCGGTGCAATGGGTGCCGTGATAGGGAAGGCAGCAGGCAATACTGCTCTCGGCGCAATTATCGGTGCAACGGTTGGCGGCGCCACCGGAGCCATAATCGGCCGTGAAATGGACAAGCAGGCTGCTGAGATAGAGCAGACCGTACCTGATGCCAAGGTTGAGCGCGTTGGCGAAGGTATTACGGTTGAATTCAGCAGCGCAGTGCTGTTCGGCTTCGATCAGTCCGACCTCTCCACAGATGCAAAAGCCAATCTTGACAAACTGGTTAAGGTACTTAATACATACCCCGACACCAATATCGAGGTGCAGGGCCATACTGACAGCAAGGGGAGTGAAACATACAACCAGACCCTTTCTGAGAAGAGAGCCGGTTCAGTGTCAACATACCTGACAGCCAATCAGATTAACGCTGAGCGTATCACCACGAAGGGATTCGGTGAAACCTTGCCTGAATATGACAATGAGACAGAAGAGGGCAGGGCTCAGAACCGCAGGGTCGAGTTCCTGATCACTGCAAATGAGAAGATGATTGCCGAGGCAGCAGCAGAAGCTCAGAAGTAAAATCAAAGGAAGAGTTTTTATTAACCAAATAGTTAAATTATGAAAACCAGGATTCTATCTGTCATTGCAATTTTAGTTTTATCAGTTACCGCGCTCCAGGCGCAGGTTGAATTTGGTATTGTTGCCGGTCCGAACTTCCAGAACATGGTGGGGAAAGACGCCGATGGCGACAAGATCACCAACGGACTGCTGGTAGGGTTTCATGCCGGAGTAAAGGCGAACATACCATTTGCCCCTGATTTTTATTTTCAGACCGGACTGCTTTTTTCACAGAAGGGTTCGAAGAACAATATCGGTCTGATTCCTGTAAAGTCATCAGGTGACTATAACACCACCACCCGCCTTTCTTACATTGAACTGCCCCTTCATTTGCTGTTCAGGCCCGAACTGGGCAACGGGCATGTTCTGGTCGGGTTCGGTCCTTATGTCGCTTACGGAATAACCGGTAGCCAGAAGACCACTGTAGGCAGTTTTTCATACGAGCCTGAGATCAAGTTTAAAAATGAGATTGACGTTTCTGATTACCTGACTACTGCTTATGCTTATTATCGTGGTTTTGATGCCGGTGCAGACATTTTCGCAGGGTATGAGTTTGGTTTCGGACTGTATGCTCAGCTTAATGCGCAGCTCGGATTACTGAACATGGTTACCAGTGTTCAGGATTATGACGGTGAATCAAACCTCAAGAACACCGGGTTCAGTGTTTCGATAGGTTATAATTTCTAGCCGGTCAGTTACAGATCATGTCTTAGGGGCCGTCTGCCGTGTGGCAGGCGGCCTTTTACAATGCTTGATGGTCTACGACCATCGCCATCCATTAGTGTTCAGTTCTACAATGCTTAATTCCCTGCGGGGAATATCGCAAATCGCACTTCTACAATCCTTGATGCCCTTTGGGCATCGCCCACATCACAAATCGCAAATCGCATATCTGCCGACTGCCGACTACTTTCTTGAAATGACCCTCCAGACCCTCTCCCTGGTCTCGTCAGGGGTGGGATTAAGTTCTTCCGTGGAGAAGGTACCCCGTTCAGGGTCAATACGTTCGAAGACCATCATGTAGAGTTCGAAGATGATTTCGAGGCTTAAGCGGTACCTGGGTTCCATCTTCGGACATATCTCATCCATAATTATCAGGGTGTCAGCCCGGTAACAGTCTGCAATATCAAGGTATTCACGCATCATGGCCCTGAATCCGGGTGTCAGGGGAGCGCCGTGAGCCATTTCGCTCATGGCAGTCCGGGTGAGCCCATGACGGGTCATGACATCATCGGCAAAGTAGCTGAGGTTATTAAGCTGGTCCTTACGGAAGTCGCGGATAATATGAACGAAGTAACTGAACATTGCGCAAGGTTCGGCAGTACGGCGTACGTCAAACGGCGGATCAAGGTAAACGCCATCATGCTCCTGCAGGCCGGCAAGGTGAACAAATATCGATGCCGGCGCCACCGATGCGCCTATTGAGTATTCAATGAAGTCATCAAGTGTGGCAAATCCGTCATGAATAACATCATAGAGCATTGATTCAGCGAAGTATTCAAGTGACCACAGGGGTATCCTGAATCTCTCAACCGTGTAACCCAGTTCATTGTTGAAAGGTGATTTGTTCATCTGCCTGTCAAGCATACCCATCCAATGCCTGATCTCTGAAGTAAAGCTCTCCCTGTCATCCATGCTGATTCCCTGGTGAGCAGCCTTATGGTTGTCAATCAGGTCATCTAGCGCCCGCATGAAACGGTAGCAGGTGCGTGCAGCGCAGTACCTCTCGTTGTCCCAGAAGTTTGCCGCAATAAGTATATTTGGGTGGTCTATGATCTTTTCGAAATCTATAGACTCAAACAATGCCGTGAATTGATCCCTCGTCTTCATCTTTTCCCTGCCGGCTCTTTCTTTTGTTCGTTCATGATCCTGTCGGCAACCAGTCTTGCGGACATGAGCACCATTGGTATACCGTTTCCCGGATGGGTGCTGCCGCCTGTGAAATACAGGTTTTTATAATGTCCGTCCCTGTTGTGAGGCCTGAAGTAACCCATCTGGAAGATGTTATGGCCGAGGCTTCCGAACACTGACCCCTTCGTCACGTTGAGGGATTCCTCCCATGTGGCCGGGCTGGTGACGATCTCGAATTTGATATGTGGCTCTATGTCGTCAATACCGATCTTTCTCAGTTTCCTGAAGACCGCGTCACGGGCCTTGTCGGTTATCCGCTGCCAGTCCTGGGGACGGTCCGGATCGAGGTGCCCGACGCCCACGGCTACGGAGAGGGTGTCACAACCTTCCGGTGCGGCAGTGGGATCAGTGCGTACCGGGGCGTGGATATAGAAGCAGGGGTCATCGCCCATTGACTTGTCCCTGAATATCCTGTCCAGGCCTTCGCGAAAGCTGTCAGACAGGAATGTGCTGTGATGCCCGAGTAGGGGGTATTGTTTATCGAGTCCCCAGTGCAGAACCAGTGCGGAACATGAGTAATTCATCCTTTCCAGGCGCTTCGACTTGTTCGGGTGTGGCAGCAGTTCGCGGTAGATGTATGGCAGGTCGGCATTGGCAATGATCACATCGGCTTTTGCCACGCTTCCGTCGCTGAGAGTCACACCGGCGGCCCTGTTCCCGGAGACGAGGATCTGGGTAACCGGTCTTGCGAAATGGAACCTGACGCCCTTTTCGATGGCCCTTGTCATAAGTTTTTCAGCAATGGCATACATTCCTCCGACCGGAAACATCGAGCCTTCCGTGAGTTCGGCGGAAGGGATCATGGAGAAGAGGGCAGGAGAGGTGAACGGGTTCTGACCGACGTATATATTCTGGAACGTAAATGCCATCCGGAGGTGTTCTGACCTGAAAAAGCGGGCGGTGTAGCGGTAGTGATTGAGATATGTCTTCAGTTTGATGAGCAGAAGGGCGTTGCTGAGATTGAAAAACTGAAAGAAGCGGGTAAAGTTTCTTCCGAGGAGTTTTTTAAAGGCAATGCTATAGAGTTCATAACCTGTTCTGGCATATTCCTGTGCCCTTGCGAAACTGCCCGGCTCAATACTCTCGAGTTGCTGCTCCATCCGATTGCGGTCGGTTGTAAAGGCAAGGCTTGTTCCGTCGTCAAACCAGAGTGTGTAGATATCATCGAGCGGTTTGAGATTCAGGTCCTCCATGGTCAGGTCCAGTGACCGGAGAATATCGCGGTATACCTCCGGCATAAGAATCATTGTGGCGCCCATGTCAAAACGGTGCCCGTCGCGAATCATCTGTCCGCATCTTCCGCCTGCGGCGACGTTTTTTTCATATACATCGACGCTATAGCCACGTTCCGCGAGGAATAATGACGTGGTTATGCCCCCAATCCCGGCGCCGATTATCAGCGCCGTTCCGTTACCAGCCATCAGGTATAAAATTTAATAAGGTGTTTTGTTCCCGTTTCATGACGCCTTTTAGGCAATCAGAAAACAAATATATTAACAAACGGGCGAATAACACCTGTTTAATAAGGGTCAACTGCGGTATATGGCAGGTGAGTGGCGGAAAAACTCCCTTCGGATATCATTCACAGACCCGGTTGTTCGGTTGCTGCAGGTGGCATTGGCATGGGTCATGTCTGCCATTGCGGCTACCAGAGCTGATGTACCAGGGGCTTTATATCCTCCTCATAGACCGCCTGGATTGCTCTTTTCTGTTCTTCCGTGAAACCGTGGAATACCAGTGCTTCAATGTTTGATCTCACCTGTCCGGGAGAGGAAGCCCCGGGTATGATGCAGCTGACCTCCCCGGTCATGAGTATCCAGTTCAGGGCCACATGAGCCAACGGGGTGATCGCCGGGAAAAGCTCCTTCAGCCTTGACACAGCCCGGAGACCGGCATCATATGGCACTCCAGAGAAGGTTTCCCCCTTGTCGAAGAACATACCGCTTCGGTTAAAGAAACGGTGATCGCCGGGGGCGAAACGGGTGTCAGGGCCGAATTTCCCGGACAACAGGCCGCTTGCCAGCGGAACACGAATGATCAGTCCGATGTTCTTTTCGGCGGCCATCCCGAAGAACCTTTCGCGGGGCCGCTGGCGGAAGATGTTATATATTATCTGGACGGTGGTGACGTTATCGTATTCGATGGCCTTGATTGCTTCCTCAACCTTTTCGACGCTGACGCCGAGGTTCAGGATTTTGCCTTCCTCCTTCAGCTTTTCAAATTCGCCGAATATCTCCGGCCGGTAATAGACGTCCGTAGGAGGACAGTGCAGCTGGATCAGGTCGATGCAATCTGTGCCGACCCTTTTCAGTGAGTCCTCGACGTAGCCGCGGAGTACTTCGGGAGTATATCCCTTGCTTATATGCGGGTTTATCTGCCTGCCGCATTTCGTAGCAATGCGCACCGCGGCGCCCGATTCACGCACGGCTCTGCCCACGGCTTTTTCGCTCTCTCCGTCGGAGTATACGTCTGCAGTGTCAATAAAGTTGACACCGTTGTCAATTGCTTCACGGATTATCGATTCAGCAAGGGTATAATCAAATTTCGACCCCCATCTGCCACCTACCTGCCATGTCCCGAGAGAAATCTCCGAAACTTCAAATCCTGTTTTTCCCAATCTCCTGTACTTCATCTTTCCGGTTTTTAATTTCCATTATGATTTGTTTACTCACCTGGTGTAAAATGATACACTGATTCCTGCTGTGAATGGCTTCAGCCTTATCTCATTGTCTGTTGTGATCCGGTTTCCGTCTGACCGGATCCAGGGCTTCCGGTTCAGTTTAACGGCATAGCCTCCGTAAATGCCCAATGACCAGTAATCGCTCATTCCATTTATGCCGCTGTAGAACTTGTATTCGAGGTTCAGGCCGGCCATTGCAACTACCTGGTTAAACCTGAGATCTATCTCCCTGTCTGCCAGGTAGTTTTCGAGGGGTACCCGCCGTTCGTCGGGGTAATTCTGCAGCCTGAACTTCAGCCAGTTGACCGAGAGGACGGGTGTCATCCTTATCCTCGAGGAGTTCACAACATCATAGCCTAATATCAGTTTGTACAGGGTATTATTCAGGTCAATGGCAAGTGAGTCATGTTCATCTTCGTAGCGGTATCCGAAACCGATCCCTAATCCTGTATAGAATCCGGAAAATGAGGCTCCTATTTCAGGGCCGGTTACCGAGAAATAATCCATAGCATCTGTGTTGTAAGTTCCCAGCAATCCGCTGAATTCCGAAAAGTCGCTGAAAATCAGGCTGAGATTTAATGACGAACGGACGATTATTTTTCCTGGTTCCGAATAGTCATCGGTATTTACGTAATTCCCTTCCGGTACATACATTGGAATGAGGGTGATTCTTACAGGATAGGTTGTCGTGTCACTTATCACTGCTTCTGCCGGATTGAATCCGGGGCAGGTGACATTGAGTATCTTTTCCTTACCTGTATCCAGAACGAGGTGAAATACGCCGTTAATGTCAGAAACAGTGCAGTTTGTGCTGCTGACCTGGCAGGCCCTGACACCAACTATCGGAATGTTCCTGTGGTCGGTTACTATACCGGTAACCACGGTTCCCTGTGCGAGTGCAGGCAGAGATGTCACTGACATCAGGATCATGGCAGAGAGCCGGCCGGCAAGTAAAAGTAATCTGTTCACAGCTTCACTTCTAGTAAATGGTTTATCAGGTGCGGATTCCTTCCCTGTACCCCCGGCGCCAGCAAATGTCTCTTTGTTGCTGAAATCAGGATCGGGATTCAGAAATGCAGCTCAAATGTATTGAAAATGGCGGGAAAAAAGCAACCCCGGCTGTATTGCCGGGGCTGCATGAAGTAAAAATCAATCTTCGATCAGATTCAGCAATCAGAAGACAACCTTGAATTCAACTCTCCAGCCTCGCAACCGAGATGCCCGTGCGGGACAGACACGGATCATCCCGGAGTCACCAGGCGGAACCAATTATCTGAAGGTCTGTAAAACATCTTTCGCAGCATCAGGAAATTGTTATTTTTAAGCCATGAACAAATTATCCGCGGTATGAAAAGAATCATGTTGCTCACCCTGTTGCTGCCGGCTGCGTTGCTGGTTTATCCGCAGGGCAAAAAGGCGATGACAATTGATGACCTGGTCACATGGAACCGTATTTCAGAGAGGGTAATTTCCGATGACGGCTCCCTGATGGCTTTCAGGACGGAGCCCTCGCAGGGTGATCCGGTGATTACCCTTTATGACGGAGCCGGTTCACTGAAGGCGACATTCAGGTGCGCCACCGGGGCATCAGTCTCATCTGATTCGAGGTTTCTGTTTTTCACAATTAAACCGCCCGAAGAGGAGGTGAGGGCACTAAAGCTCAAAAAGGCGAAAAAGGAGGATATGCCGCTGAATAAGCTTGGTATATACGATGTTACCACCGGAGTTACTGACACTATCGGGAGGCTGAAGTCATACAGTGCCCCTGCCAGGTGGACAGGATGGCTGGCATGGCAGAGTGAGCCGCTGAAGGAGAAGCCGGCGACAACGCCGGATACAGCCGCCAGGGGCAACAGTAACGGAAAGGGTAAGAAACCGAAAGGTGAGTCGGCTGACAACGGTTACACCCTTTATATCAGGAATCTTACGAGTGGCCGGACAGATAAGGTCAGGTTCGTGACCGAATATCTCTTCGCTGAGGAGGCGGAGAAGCTGATGTATGCCACCACCGGAGAAGACAGCATAAGTGAGGCGGGAGTGGCAATCATCGACCTGAAGAGAGGGGAGAAGACCGTGCTTTACTCCGGTAAGGCGAAGTACAAACAGCTGACCATGGACAAAAAGGGGGAGAGGGCCGCATTCATTATCTCGTTTGACGAGAAGGACAAAGCCGGAAATACATATTCACTCTGTACATGGAACGGCAAGGGACTGGCTACGGTTGCGGCTTCGAAGGGAACAAAAGGTATTCCTGAAGGGTGGATCATCAACGAGAATGCCAGGCTGAGCTTCGCAGAGAACTCACCGAGACTCTTTTTCGGCACATCTCCTGAATACAAGATCAGGGACACCACCATTCTGGAGGAGGAGCGGGCAAATGTAGACGTATGGCACTGGTCAGAGGGTGTTCTTCATACTGCCCAGGTCATAAGGAAGCCGCGCGAGATGAAAAGAACGTATACAGCTGTCTTTCATACTGACAGAGGTAAGGTGGTTCAGCTGGCCACGGCAGAGATGCCGGAGGTACAGCTTCCGGTAAAGGGTGATGGCGCAAAAGCCCTGGGAATGTCATCGCTTCCCTATGAACTTGAATCGATGTGGGAGGGCCAATCCGGAAGCGATCTGTGGATGGTGGATATCATGACCGGCACTACTGCGAAGATAAAGGAGAATCTTGAAGCACGGCCACGGTTTTCGCCCGGCGGCAGGTATCTCTACTGGTACCTCGGTGCTGACAGCTCATGGTATTCCTTTGATGTCACGGCAGGGAAGGAGACAAGGCTGACAACCCCTGCAACCCTCAGGGTATGGGATGAACTGAATGATGTCCCTGATCTTCCAGGGTCATACCCGGCAGCAGGATGGCTGAAGGATGACAGGGCTCTCCTTGTATCAGACAGATATGATATCTGGTCACTTGATCCGGCCGCAGCCAGCCCTGCCCGGAATGTGACTTCGAACGGAAGGAAGGAGGGGATCAGATACCGGCTTCTGGACTTCGATCCTGAGAATGATTACGTTGATCCTTCGGAAAAACAGTATCTGATTGGTGTAAACGAATCTACACGGGCTGAAGGCTTCTATTCGCTTGACATGCGCAGGAAAGATGTGCCGGTCAGGCTTACAGGGGGAGATTATACCCTTGGCACCCCTGTCAAGGCCAGGAAGGCTGACCGCCTGATCTACACGAAGGAAGACTTCAGTATTTTCCCTGACTACCTGCTAACGGACCTTTCGTTCAGGAATGAGATACGGCTGACAGATGCCAATCCACATCAAAAGGATTACCTGTGGGGAACGGCGGAACTGGTGAAGTGGACCTCGCTTGACGGGCGGCCGTTGGAGGGACTCCTTTACAAGCCGGAGAACTTTGACCCGTCAAAGAAGTATCCGATGATTGTAAATTTCTATGAGAAGAGCTCCGCGGAGCTCAACCGGCACAGGGTTCCTGAGCCCGGCAGGTCGACAATTGATTATCATTACTATACAAGCAACGGGTATCTCATCTTCAATCCCGACGTATATTACATTGACGGGTACCCGGGTCAGAGCGCTTACAATTGCGTAATGCCCGGAATTATGTCACTCATTGAAAAGGGATTTGTAGATGAGAAGCGGATAGGTGCCCAGGGGCACAGCTGGGGAGGTTACCAGGTGGCGTATCTTGCCACGAGGACGAATCTTTTTGCCGCCATTGAATCAGGTGCGCCTGTGGTTAACATGTACAGCGCCTATGGAGGCATCAGGTGGGAGTCGGGCCAGAACCGCTCAATGCAGTATGAGCATCAGCAGAGCCGGATAGGGGCGAATATATGGGAGGCTCCGCATCTTTACTGGGAGAACTCGCCACTCTTTGCCATTGAGAAGGTTGAAACACCCATTCTCATTATGGCCAATGATCAGGACGGTGCTGTTCCCTGGTACCAGGGGATTGAATTCTTCATAGCCATGAGGCGCCTGGGCAAGCCGGCATGGCTTCTCAACTACAACGGAGAGCCGCACTGGGCACAGAAGCTGCCAAATCGCATAGACTTCCAGGCTCGTATGGCTCAGTTCTTCAACCATTACCTGAAAGGTGAGGCTATGCCTCCCTGGATGAAGGATGGTATTCCTGCAACTGAAAAGGAGTTCACGCTGGGGTACTGACGGTTGTCAATTCCCGGGATATTTGTTTTTACAAGGCACTTCCCGAAATAAGTTTTTAATAAATTCATATACAATGTCTTGCATGTGATTGTTGAGGTATTGTATAGGTATCCCTCTGTTCCCTTTTCAGTAATGAGAAAATCAAACGACTTAGCTGTTTGTTTAATTGATGGCAGACACTTCTTAACTTGGATAAAAATCTGACCGACATGAAAGAAATTATCTCAATTCTGTTTCTGATCCTCACCTGTGCGGGCAGTCTGTCTGCCCAGGCAACGGTACAGGGAACGGTGGTTGATGATCAGAATCTGCCTCTTCCGGGGGTATCGGTTCTGGTCAAGAACACCTTCCGGGGGACGATGTCCGATGCAGACGGAACCTACACAATTTCTGCCCAGCCCACTGACACGCTTGTATTTTCGATGGTTGGGATGGTCACACAGCAAATACCGGTAGGGACAAAAACCAGGATAGATGTTATTCTGGCAACGGAGACCACCCTTATGGATGAGGTGGTGGTGATAGGATACGGTACTGTCCGGAAGAGTGACCTGACCGGCTCGGTGAGTTCTGTGAAGACCGATGATCTTCTGAAGGTAACCTCGCTGAATGCCGAGCAGGGGCTGCAGGGAAAGGTAACGGGAGTCCAGGTGATCAGCACCAGCGGAGCGCCCGGTGCCGGAGCAGCTGTCAGGGTTCGCGGGGTAGGAACATTCAACAACTCTTCACCCATCTTTGTGGTAGATGGCGTTATCCTTGACGACATCTCATTTCTCAACTCCGCAGACATAGCGTCCATGGAGGTGCTGAAGGATGCGTCCGCAACGGCTATATACGGGTCAAGAGGCGCCAACGGGGTAATTATAATCACCACCAAGACCGGTATACCTGGTCAGGAGAAAGCCAGCTTCAATATCAGTTCCGAATTCGGGATACAGCATCTTGCGAAAAAGATTGACCTGCTTGACGGAAGGGAGTTTGCAACAATCTCCAATGAAATAGTGGCGGGTTCCTACAATAATGTCGACCTGGTCCCCAACACTGACTGGCAGGACCTGGTCTTTTCAACAGCCCCTATTCACAATCATCAGCTCTCAGTGACCGGGGCTACTGATCTGACTCAGTATTATGTAGGGATTGGGGCATTCATCCAGGATGGCATAATTGACAAGTCAAACTACAACCGTATTACCCTCAAGCTGAACAACACCTATAATCTTACGCCATTCCTGAAGCTTGGGAACAACCTGACGATTGCTCCCTATTCGCAGCAGAACGCTCCCAACGTTACATACGCCGTGTACCGTGCACAGCCGGTTCTGAAGCCATATTATGACTCCGGTCATTATGCTGTTGTGTACAACGTCGGAAATCCCCTTGCTTCATTGGAGTACTCCAATGATTTCAGGAAAGGTGTAAGAGGTGTGGGTAATATTTTCGCGGAAGCAACATTTCTCAAAGCAATAACACTCAGGTCAAGCCTGGGAATTGATGCATCGTACAACAAATCAACAAGTTTCACACCTGCCTATACAGTCTACAATCCTGACGGCACAGCCTCACAGCAGCAGAATGTGCTGAGCGACATATACAAGGGTACCTCTGACAACATGAACTGGTTGTGGGAGAACACTGTCAGCTACAGGAACACTTTTGCCGACATCCACTCACTTGATATGGTAGCCGGCTTCACAATGCAGGAGTCATCATCTGAGTTTACCAGTATCCCGGGAGAGAACGTGCTCCGTGACGGGCAGGATTTCTGGTACATCAGTCCCTCTTATATCTATGATCCGGCAAACAATGTAAACACCATTCAGTCTATCTCGAACGGGGTTGATGCAGGTCTGTACTACTCGATGATGTCATACCTGTTCAGAGCCAACTATACTCTCAACAACAAATACATAGTTACTGTCACATTCCGACGTGACGGATCGTCGAAGTTCTCGAAGGAGAACCGTTTTTCAAATTTCCCGTCGGTTGCCTTCGGATGGAACGTGGGGAATGAGCCGTTCATGAAGTCAGTTGACTGGATTTCGAAGCTGAAGCTCAGGGCCAGCTGGGGTATCATAGGAAATGACAAGATATCGTATTATGACAGGTATTCAAGGGTTCAGTCATCAATCATTGCCGTCCTGGGTAATCCTGATGCACCTGTTCCCGCTGCCACCTACGGTAAGAGCGGCAATCCTGACCTGAAGTGGGAGAGCACCACGCAGACGGATATCGGAGCTGAGGTTGGCATGCTTGCCAACAGGCTTACAACAGAGTTTGATTTCTATAACAGGGTGACGAATGACATACTTGTTGAGCTCTCCACACCCGGGCATCTTGGCAACGGTCAGGGGCAGAGGGTTCGTTACAATGCTGCTTCAGTGCTTAACAGGGGTTTTGAGTTTAATCTCAACTGGAGGGAGAAGGTTGGGGAGGTAACCTATTCGGTAGGTTTACTCGGGTCAACGATTCACAACGAGGTGCTTGAGATTGGCGGAAACAGCGGGATAGACTCAACCCTCATCGGCGGTTACCTGGGTGACGGCAGGCCTGTGACCCTCAGCAGGGTGGGGCTGCCGATCGGAGCTTTCTATGGTTACAAGACTGATGGCATTTTCCAGAATGATGAGGAACTGGCGGCATACCCGCACTCATCGCAGGCAGGGGTTGGTGACCTGAGGTTTGTGGACGTCACCGGTGAAGGAACCCTTGACGGCCGTGACCGGACCTTCATCGGATCCCCGATACCGAAGTTCATCTTCGGGTTCAACGGAATGATTGAGTACAACGGGCTGGATCTGGGCGTTGATTTCCAGGGACAGACAGGCAACAAGATCTTCAACGGGAAGGAGGTGGTCAGGCCTGACCCCTACAACTTCGAGCAGCATGTTTTTGACCGGTGGACCGGCCCGGGAACAAGCAATACGGAGCCCAGGCCATCTTTCGGAGGATATAATTACACCCCTTCCGACAGGTTCATCCATGATGGCTCATTCATCAGGCTGAGAAGCCTTACCCTGGGGTACACACTGCCTGCATCATGGTCACAGAAAGCTTATATACAGCAGTTCAGGGTCTACCTGAAGGGAACTAACCTCCTTACCATGACGAAATTCACCGGATACACGCCCGAGATCGGAAGTTATGATGTGCTCTCGAACGGGATAGATTACGGGGCTTATCCCATAACCTCTACATATTCAATTGGTGTTAACCTGCAATTCTGAGAAAGATGAAAACCAAGATAACTGTATCACTTCTTCTTGTTGCATCCCTTGTAATTGCCACGGGGTGTGAAGATTTCCTGCAGAAGGATCCGCAGGGTGAGCTTACACAGGAGGCATTCCCGGTGACGGCATCTGATGCGTTGCTGGCCACCAATGCTGTTTATGTATCTGTCCGGAACTGGGCATATCATTCAGGAGGTTACCCAATCATGGATATAATGTCAGATGATGCGCACAAAGGCAGTAACCCGAATGACCAGCTCCCTACAGTTGGTCCGTTTGAGACATTCACCTATACAACCACCCAGGACGGTCTTGACCGCTGGTGGAGCGCACTCTATGAGGGAATCAAGAGAGCCAATGTGGTCATTGAGAAAGTCCCGTCCATTACCATGGAAGAACAATTGCGCACGAGGTACATTGCTGAAGCCAGGTTCCTCAGGGGACTCTTTTACTTTGATCTCGTGAGGGCTTTCGGAGGTGTGCCAAAGGTTACCACCACAGTCCCGGCCACCAAAATTCCCCGATCGACAGCAAGTGAGATATATGAACTGGTCATAACAGACCTCGAATATGCCGCACAGTATCTGCCTGAAAAGAGCCTCTACGGCCCGGATGATGCCGGACGTGCCACAAAAGGTGCCGCCAAGTCGCTTCTTGCAAGGGTGTATCTTTTCCTGGGCGATTATGAGAATGCTGAGAAGTATGCACTTGAAGTAATTGCATCTGATGAATATGACCTGGAGGATAATTTTGCCGATGCAAACGGCAAGAACGGTGAGCACGGTGTTGAATCAGTGTTCGAGGTAGGAGCCATGGAGGTTGAGGGTGCCGGAGGAAACCAGTACGCCAACACACAGGGAGTCAGGGGATCACCAAACCGGGGATGGGGTTTCAACAGGCCATCGCTGGATCTGCGCAACTCATTTGAGCCGGGAGATCCTCGTCTTGATGCAACCATCATCGATCTGGGCGAAACTCTTGACGGAATCCTTATCATTGGAGACGGAACCACTCCTGACGAGGTGGTGGTTGACGGCACCGTAACGGAGGTTGAATGCTACAACCAGAAGGTATGGTATCCGGGCACAAACACCATAACCCAGTGGGGTCACAACCGCAGGCTCATACGCTATGCCGATGTTCTGCTGATGGCTGCCGAAGCGCTGAACGAGAACGACAAGCCCGGTGACGCACTCCTTTATCTGAATGAGGTCAGGGAGCGCGCAAGGGAGGGTAACAGTTCCATCCTTCCTGATGTTACCGTAACCGGGAAGGATGATCTCAGGACTGCCATCCTCGAAGAAAGGCGGCATGAGCTGGCGCTGGAAGGGCACAGGTTCTGGGACCTGGTCCGCACAGGCAGGGCAGCAACTGTCCTCGGTCCGATGGGATTCGAAACCGGGAAGCATGAGCTGTTCCCCATTCCTCAGAACGAAATAGATATATCACAGGGATCTCTTCAGCAGAATCCCGAATGGTAAATAACTCTGATAGTACAAATGAATGTTGAATTTTAAATCTTGAATTTTATGAAAAGAAAACATCTTTTTACAAGTCTGCTTCTGTTTGCTGTGGCATTTACGCTGATGCTCACAGGCTGCAAGAAGGATCCGGAGCCACTGGCACTGGAGTCACTCATGGCCGGCACCATTGATCTTAACGGTGCCACATCGCCATCTAACGTTCCTGTCAATCCGACCATTGTTGCAACGTTCAATGTTGATGTTGATCCTGCAACTGCTACTGCCTCAACCATAACAATGGTTCAGGATTATGATGATGCACCCGTTGCTTTGACAATCAACGCATCAGGGAACACCATCACCATCACCCCGACGGCAAACCTTGGTACAGGGGCTCTTTATCAGCTCAGCTTCGGCGCCGGCCTGAAGTCGGTTGACGCCCTTGCCATTACCCCGCTGCAGAGGACCTTCACCACGGCCGGAACTTTTGCTCCGGCAGGCGCCGTTGCACACTTCACCTTTGAGGACAATGCCAATGACATCATCGGCGCCTGGGATCCTGTTGCCGCTGACATTATTGACATTACCTACACTGCTTCAAGAAATGCTGCTGCAGGCAAGGCAGCCACATTCAACGGCACCACCAGCCTCATAGAGATCCCCAACGGTGATCTGCTGATGAACACCAACAGCTTTACGATTGCATTCTGGGTTAAAACAAACTCCACAGGCAAGACCAATGGTCACTTCGTCATGGGTCTGGCAGGCTGGAATGGCATACAGTATGAGATTTATGGTGGCTATGATGGTTCAAAATTTGCAATCCAGTACCAGCATGCAACCGGAACTGCTTCTGAAGATATGTGGTTCCCCGTAGAAGCTAAATACAACAATCTTCCTCCTGATCAGGCATGGCAGGGCTGGACATATGCCAAGAGCCTGACAGCTGCTGAAATGATGGCCAAACTGAAGGATAACTGGCTGAATGTTGTATATACCTATAACGCTCCCACGAAAGTCGGGACTCTTTATTTTGACGGTGTTAAGATGAAGAGCTTCGACTTCAATCTCTGGCCTGACACTGATGCAAAAAAAGGTGTGACCGGGCTTAAGTATGCGGGAATTGCAGCTGATAAAAAATGGGCTCTTGGCTTCATACAGGGAAGGAACAACAGGACCATCAGCGATGACTGGGCTAATTATGCTGATCCTGCCAACCAGCATTTCAAGGGCCAGCTTGATGACATCCGCATATGGCACAAGGCTCTTACCGAGAATGAAATCACACTCATGTACAACTCGGAGAAGCCGTAATATCAATTTTCTATCGGAAAACAGGAGGGTCCGGGCTCTTGCCGGGACCCTCCCTTTTTAAAGAGCGATCCATCATGAAAAGAGGGTTAACGGGAGCGTGGCTTATCATTTTGTCATTGTTGCTTTTTTCATGTGACAGGAATGATCCGGGAGGTGAACCCGGACTGATCCAGCTTGTGAGGGCAAAGGTGGGAACGGTATACCTTGACCTGAACAACCCGCTGACGGATATCCCGGTAGACAGGAATGCCGTGATTGAGTTCAGCAGCGCTCTTGACACCGCCGCGGCACGAAAGAGTGTTTTCCTGAAGAAGGGGGGCGTGACGGCAATACCTGCAGCCATTACCTTCATTGATGACAACAGGACAGTGGTACTGCAGCCTTCATCCAGCCTTGATCATCTTTCAGAATATACCCTTGAGATCACTTCAACACTCCGCGGCGCAAGCCGCGAAACTTTTCCGGGGGTGACCTACAGTTTCACAACCGTGAACGGTAAAATGCTGATAACCACTGTCACAGTAAACGGTGAGTCCTTCATGCCTCCGGTAAGGCCACGGAATGTAAACCTGGCAGCTGTATCGATTGTTGTCGATTTTTCGGAGGAGCTGGATCCGGCCGATTACCAGGGATATTTTTATTTCCCGGCCCCGGTTCAGTATTCCCTTTCAGAAAGCAACCGGAGGGTTACAGTCACGACTACTTCCGGGCTTGACTATTACAAAAAATATGCTTTTACCGTTACTACCGGGTTGAAGGGTGTCAACGGGTACACCTTTGACGGTTTCAGCAACAGCTTTTACACCGGTCCTGACCTCCGTCCCAAGTTTCCGCTCATAAGTGACGATGAACTGCTTGATCTGGTTCAGCGTCAGACCTTCAGATATTTCTATGACTTTGCGCATCCTTCCAGCGGGCTTGCGCGGGAGCGCAACACTTCGGGTGACGTTGTCACCACCGGAGGCTCCGGATTTGGCATCATGGCCATGGTTGTGGCAATGGAGAGGGGGTTCATTACCAGGGCGGAGGGCCTTGCTCACATGGACAAAATTCTTGATTTTCTTGAGACATGTGACCGTTATCACGGTGTCTGGCCGCACTGGCTGAACGGGTCCACCGGCCGTATCGTGCCGTTCAGCGAGAAGGATAACGGCGGTGACCTGGTTGAGAGTTCGTTTCTCATCCAGGGGCTGATCACCTTCAGGCAGTACCTCGATGCGGGCGTCGCAGCCGAGAAGCTGATCATTGACCGCATAAATGCACTCTGGCAGGCGGTTGAGTTTGATTTCTTCACACAGGGACAGAACGCGCTTTACTGGCACTGGTCGCCCAACTACGGCTTCCAGATGAATATGATCCTTCGCGGCTACAATGAAACACTGATCTGTTATCTCCTGGGTGCAGGGTCACCCACTCATACCATCAGCAGGGATACTTACAGGTACGGTTACATGAATGACGGCGCCATAATGAACGGAAACACCTACTACGGAATCATGCTGCCGATGGGGTGGGCATATGGCGGTCCGCTCTTCTTCACCCATTATTCGTTCCTGGGGCTTGATCCGCGAAACCTTCAGGATACCTGGGTCAATTACCTCGAACAGAACACGGCCCATTCACTTATTAACTGGAAGCACTGCGAGACAAACCCGTTCAGTTACGTGGGGTACAGCGGTGAATGCTGGGGACTGACGGCCAGTGACAACCACCAGGGTTACAGCGCCCACTCTCCCACAAATGATCTGGGAGTCATCTCTCCAACGGCAGCCATATCATCACTGCCGTATACTCCGGAACAGTCGATGAATGCAATCAGGCATTTTTATTACATTCTCGGAGACCGGCTATGGGGTGAGTACGGTTTCCATGATGCCTTCAATCCGACTGAAGGATGGTGGGCAACATCATACCTGGCCATTGACCAGGGACCAATTATCTGCATGATTGAGAACCATCGTACAGGTCTACTCTGGGATTTATTCATGTCAGCCCCGGAAGTGCAGACCGGCCTCGATAAACTGGGATTTACATACTGAAAACCTATGAAAAAGATATACTCCATTTTACTGGCGGCACTTGTGTCAGCCGCATGCAATCAGCCTCAGCAGACAGTTTTCCGCTCGCAGGGCAAGGTTGACTATGTACTGTCATCCGCAGATGAGGCGATGCTTGATTCTATTCAGAAAAAGACTTTCCTCTTTTTCATGGGTGAACATCACCCGGAGTGGGGCATAGTCAAGGACCGCACCGCATCATGGGCGCCGGCAAGCATAGCATCCACCGGGTTCGGCATCCCCTCGTTCGCCATTGGTGCGGAAAGGGGATGGATAACACGGGATGAGGCGGCACAGATAACCCTCAACATGATGAATTTTTTTGTGAATTCACTTCAGAGTCCTGATACTCTGGCTTCCGGCTACAAGGGATTTTACTATCATTTTCTCCGGATGGATACAGGCCTCCGGGAATGGAGGTGCGAACTCTCCTCGGTGGATACCGGGCTGCTTATGATGGGGATACTCTTCGCAAGGAATTACTATGACCGTGAAAACGAAACAGAAAGTCAGATCCGCTCACAGGCGTCACGGATACTCGGGAATATTGAGTGGGACTTCATGATGATGCCTGATACAGGTGACTATGCAAGGCAGATATCCATGGGCTGGCACCCTGAGTCAGGGCTTCATAATATGGGATGGAGCGGTTACAATGAGGCGCTGTTCCTTTATATCCTTGCTGCAGGAACAGGGCTTGATGATGCCAGGGAAAGCTACAGGTCATGGCTCAGCAGCTACAAATGGCAGACTCCGTATGAGGGGCTTTCACACGTGGCCTTTCCTCCGCTTTTCGGCCATCAGTTCTCTCATTGCTTCATTGACTTCAGGGGATTGGCCGATGAATACATTCGCGACAAGGGAATAGATTATTTCGAGAACTCGCGTCGGGCGACCTACGTTCAGCGGCAGTATGCGATTGACAATCCTCACGGATGGGTCGGGTATGATTCTCTCTGCTGGGGCATCACGGCAAGTGACGGGCCCGGTGACAAATACAACTTCAACGGAAAGGAGTTCCTGGGCTATGCCGGCAGAGGAACCAGCGGACCGGATTACAACTACTTTGATGACGGCACCATCGCACCTTACGGACCGCTCTCCTCTCTGCCATTTGCACCGGAGATTGTTATCCCCACCATAAGGTCAATAAATGAGAAGATGGGAGACAAAATCTGGGGCAGGTACGGGTATTATGATTCATTCAACCTTACCGCAGGATGGGTAAATGATGATTTCATCGGCATCGATCAGGGTCCGATGCTTATAATGATAGAGAACTTCAGAACCGGACTGGTATGGAACTACGTGATGAAGGATACGGTGATCCTGGAAGGCCTTCAGACGCTCGGATTCTCATACCTGTAGCGCTTTAACCTGAATCCTTCCTGAAACCGCCAACCGAAACCCGTATCATGAATTACAGAACCAGAAAAACGGAAGCCCTGCTGTTGCTCATTGCACTGACATCATTTGCCGCAACAGCCCAGCAACGTACACTGGAGACTTTTGATCAGGCTTCAGGCTGGTCATACAACATCTCTGACGGTGTTACCCTGAATGTATCCGCTGAAAAAGGGGTAACCGGCAATGCCGTAAGGATTGACTATGATTTTACCGGGGGAACAGGTTTTGGCGGCATACAGAAGATGTTTCCGATAAACCTGCCTGAGAACTACGAGTTCACCTTCTGGCTCAGGGCCGAATCACCTTCGAACAATTTCGAGATAAAATTCATTGACAGCACCGGGAATAATGTCTGGTGGGTCAATAACCGCAACTATGATTTTCCACAGGAGTGGACGAAGATCCGCATAAAGAAAAGGCACATCAGTTTTGCCTGGGGACCGACGGAGGACCACGATATGAATAGGGTCGACAGGATTGAATTCACCGTTGCCTCCTTTGTCGGAGGGAAGGGAACCCTGTGGCTCGACGACCTGAAGTTTGAGCCCCTGCCTCCGGAGACGGATGTCTGGCCTGAGCCGGTCATGAGTGCTTCCTCCTCAGCCAGGGGTCACAGACCGGGGCTTGCAGCTGACGGATCAGGTGAGTCCTTCTGGCAAAGCAGGAAAGCGGGTAAACAGAGCATAACCCTTGATTTCAAGGGGAGGCGGGAGTTCGGGGGGCTTTATATCGCATGGTTCGAAGGCAGTCATGCCGAAGAATTTGACGTTTTGCTTTCAGGAGACGGAAAAAGATGGGAAAAGGCATATTCGGTCAGCCCCAACCGTGGCGGCTCCAGCATAATCAGACTTCCGGAAGCCGAGGCGGCTTATCTCCGGATTGACCTTCTGAAACCGGCCAACGACAGGTCCTATGGCATCAGGGAGATAAAGATTCCTGACGTTAGGAGTACACTGACTTCCAATGATTTCATAATGTATGCTGCAAGAAACTCGCCAGCAGGAAGTTATCCAGATTATTTCAGCGGACGTGCCTCATACTGGACAGTCACCGGGGTCAGCAGCGATACCAAGGAGGCGTTGATAAGCGAGGACGGTATGGTGGAGGCTGAAAAAGCACGGTTTTCACTGGAGCCCATGCTTAAAACCGGGAATACGCTTATTAATCACAGCAACGTCCAGCCGGAGCAGGTTATGGGCTTTCCCGGATATTCCGGTGATTATGTTTTTCTTCCCTCCGTTGAGTGGAGGCAGAACGGGATCAGGTTTGTGACCGGTGTCTCCTCGGGCGGCAAGCCCAATGACGACTCGGAGCTTTACATCGGTTACAGGTTTGAAAACACTTTGGCAGAGCCGCTGGAGTTGGAATTTTATCTTCTGCTCCGTCCGTACCAGGTGAATCCATACTACCAGTTTCTCAACACCGTCGGCGGCATCGGAAGGATAGTGTCGGTCAGGGAGATCAGCAAAGGGCTGATCTCAGTAGACGGTAAGCCTGTAAGGCTGACTGAGGAGTATGAATCCTTTGGTGCCGCGAAGTTCGATGAGGGCAACCCGGTTGAGATGATCCGCATGGGGGAGATGCCTGTTTCGTCGGGCGTGACGGATCCGTCCGGGATGGCTGGCGGGATTGTAAAGTACAGGATAAAGCTTAAAGCGGGTGAGTCGAAGGAATTATTTGCCATAATCCCATACCACAGCGTTATCCGAGAATCATCCGGGCAGGGGGCCGGTGAAAATCCGCCTCAGGTCATCAGGGCAAAATCATCGGGTGAGGGGGTTATGCCGCACACTCTTCCACAGACAACTGCTGAAGCCGGGGAGAAGTTTTTCGCGTCAGCGGACTACTGGAACAAGAGGACAGGACATATCCGTTTTGATCTCCCTCTTTCGGCTGACAGGCTGATTGACACATGGCGGTCAAACCTGGCGTATATTCTGATCAACAGGGACAGGGCGGGCATACAGCCGGGTTCACGTTCGTATGACAGGAGCTGGATCCGTGACGGATCGCTCACATCATCAGCACTTCTCAAATCAGGCATCGTCCCGGAGGTGAAGGAGTTCATTGAATGGTACGCAGCACACCAGTATGATAACGGAAAGGTGCCATGCGTTGTCGACTTCCGGGGGTCTGACCCCGTGCCTGAAAATGACAGCCACGGCCAGTTGATCTATCTTATCAGGGAGTATTTCAATTTCACTGCTGACACCGCATTCCTGAGGTCCATGAATTACCATGTCATCAAAGCGGCTGATTATATCGGTTCACTTGTCGCGGAGAGATCAACAGATCATTTCAGGAACGGCAATGACAGCGTAAGGGCATATTACGGGCTGGTGCCCGAATCAATCAGCCATGAGGGTTATTCGGCTAAGCCGATGCACTCATACTGGGATAATTTCTTCATTATGAAGGGCCTGAAGGATGCCGTGGAGATACAGGACATACTGGGTGATGATGAGCACCGTGCGAAGATAGCGCTGATGCGCGATGAGTTCCGGAAGAACCTATACAACTCGATTGACCTCGCTATGAAGATAAGGGGGATTGACTATATCCCCGGATGTGTGGAGCTCGGGGATTTTGACGCCACGTCGACAACCATTGCCCTTACCCCGTGCAACGAGCTGGGGAACCTCCCCGTGCCCCAGGTATACAACACCTTTGAGCAGTATTACGAATTTTTCAGGAAGAGGAGGGACGGATTGCTGGAGTGGGTTAATTACACACCTTATGAAAGCAGGCTCATAGGTTCATTCATTATGCTTGACCAGCCGGAGAGGGCTCATGAACTGACTAAATTTCTTCTTGATGACCAGAAGCCGCATGCATGGAACCACTGGGCGGAGGTAGTATGGAAAGACCGCCGCTTTCCGGGATTCATCGGGGACATGCCTCACACATGGTGCGGAAGTGATTTCATCAATGCCGTCAGGTCAATGTTTGTTTATGAGAACGAGTATGATCACACCCTGGTAATTGCAGCCGCCCTGTACCGCGACTGGATTGATGCCCCGGGAGGTATGTCAGTCAGCAACCTGCCAACCTATTACGGAGATATCTCCTATTCCGTCAGGAAGGAGGATAACACGTACCGGTTCAGTATTACGGGCGATCTCAACCTGCCCGCAGGAGGCATAAGGATACGCAACTTCAACGGAGGCGCCATGCCGTCAGGGGTGACTGTAAACGGAAATGAGTTAACAGGTTTCACCGGCAGGGATATCTCCGTTACAGAGGTCCCGGCAGAGGTGATAATCAGATATTGAGAGCACATAACAGGAATTCTGATGGAAGATACGAAGACGAGTCGCGGAAAGGCGGTGCAGGGCTATGACCGGATAACATTCGGTCAGCTCGCAGCCTATTCTGCAGGTGGCATCATACCGGTGGCGCTGTTCAACATCGCCGGTCAGCTGGTGGGGTTGATGGGAAATATCAGCCTGGGTCTCAGTGCTTTCTGGCTGGGGCTCATAATGATCATCCCCAGGCTCTGGGATGCGTTTTCTGATCCCATCGTAGGCCATCTGTCAGACAACACGCGGAGCAGGTTCGGCAGGCGCAGACCCTTCCTCCTGATCGGGGGTATAGCCGTTGCGGTCTTCTTTGTGGTCATGTGGTGGATTCCCAAAGGCGAGACAGTGCATGCCTGGTTCCCCAGTGAGACCGGGTTCCAGAGTTTCCAGTTATTCTATATTCTTTTTGCCCTGCTGCTCTTCTTCACCGCCACAACCGTCTTTGAGATACCTCATGGTGCGCTCGGGATGGAGATGACATCTGACCCCCACGAACGCACCCGCCTCTTCAGCGGGAAAAGTTTCGTGGGCAATCTGTTCGCCATGAGCACTCCATGGCTATTTGCCCTGGCTAATATGGAAGTGTTCCGGGGATCTGGAGGCAACGAAGCTGACGGGATGCGGTACGTTTCCCTGATGATCGCAGCTGTTCTGATCCCGCTCTCTTTCTGGTGGACTGCGAAGCTGCGCGAACCGGGATTCGTCAGGGTGGCGAAGCAGGAGAAAACCCATTTCTGGCAGGATATGAAGGTTGTCGGCACCAATAAGAACTATATATACCTGGTGCTGACCATCTTCACCCTTGCAATGGGTTTCAATTTTGTGAACCTGCTGGGCTCATACATTCCCATATTTTATGTCTTTGGAGGAGACAAGGTTGCCGGTGCGCGGCTGCTGGGGATAAACGGAACGATCTGGGCAATCACGGGTGTGCTTGCCGTCTTCCCCCTCAACTGGATCAGCCCGAAACTCGGTAAGCGGAACACTCTGATAATCTCCATGCTTCTCATGACCCTGGCACAGCTCTCAAAGATTGTATGCTACAATCCTGAGCATCCCTACCTGGTAATCATTCCCACCATAATGCTTTCTGCCGGCATGCTCTTCTTTTTCACTCTCGGATCTTCGATGGTGGGCGACATATGCGATGAGGATGAGCTTCGTACCGGTCATCGCACCGAGGGGAGCTATTACTCCATTTACTGGTGGTTCATTAAACTCGGTACGGCATTTGCCAGCTTCGTTGCAGGAGTGCTTATCACCCTCACTCTTTTCGACGAGACACAGGTGACAAAGGTTGACGGCCTTCAGGGAAGCGTTCGCGATATGCAGGCTAAAGTTTCCTACTGGAAAGGTTACACGGGTGATGCTGCTGCTGCCGGCACATGGCTGAAGAATGCACAGTCACAGGCTGCTGATGCACTCAAGGAATCGAAGGACTACCTGGTATATCTTGAGAGTGAGGCAGTTAAAAAACCGGGCAGGAAGAAAGTCATTACTCCTGAGATTGAAGCTCAAAGGAAGAACGTGCTGATGAATGCAAATGCAGTTACCAGGCAAAACATTGCAGCTCTCGAAAGGAACATTGAGGCTCTTGCCTCTGCTACGGCAGGTGTGCCGGCTCCGGCAGCCGACAGCCTGATAAGGTCAACAGTGCCGTTAATTATGCAATCAAAGCTTACTAAGGCAAGGATCAGCTCCTTTGATCTGCTGGTCCACCTCCGCACCAGGTCAAATGAACAGAAGAAGAGCCGTGACCACACTGAACACCTTATCGGCAGCGTAGCAGAGATGAACAGGATGATCTATGCCCTGGAGCCCGGATCACCACTTGATGTCATTGAAACCAGCCTCGCGCCAATCAGTGCCGGAGTCGGCCCCCTCAAGAAACAGTCGCCTTACACCCTCCTTATGATGCGGGTGGTGGAGATTGGTTTGCCTGTTCTTCTGTGCCTGCTGGCTCTGGTTTTTGCCTTTCGTTACAGCCTTACGGAGAAAAGGACGATGGAGATAAAGGAACTGCTCAGGGAAAAAAGAGGAATCGGGAACAATGGCGGTCAGGCTGAAGGATTGCAGTCGACCTGATTAAAATACAGCATATGACATTCAGTGTTAAGGATAACAATTTTTATCTCGGCGGTCGCAGGATTTTCCTCAATTCCGGCGAGATACACTATTTCAGGATCAGGCGCGGGTTGTGGGACAAGCATCTTGATGAAGCAGTCAGCGCCGGGTTGAAGGCAGTCAGCACATATGTACCATGGGCCTGGCATGAGGAGGAGGAGGGTGTGTTTGATGTCGACGGCAGTTCCTGCCCCGAAAAGGATCTGACCGGCTGGCTTCGCAAGTGCAAAGAACATGGTTTACACGCCATCGTCAAGCCCGGTCCGTTTATACTTGCAGAGTTCAGGGGTGCGGGTCTGCCCGACTGGTTCCTCGAAAGATACGGTGACGGGGTGCGGATGCACACCCGACGGGGGGTGAGGGTGATGAGTGACGGTGTCAGCCTCTTCAACAAGGATTACCTTGAAAAAGTCAGGTTGTGGTATGACCAGGTCATGCCCGTCATCAGGAATCATGAGATTCAGGCCGGAGGTTCTGTCATTATGATGCAGGTCTGCAATGAGATAGGTGTCTTTTCATGGCTGGCCCGGCAGGCCGACTACGGCAATGAGGTCAGGAACAGGTTCATCTCATGGGTTTCAGGGAAGTACGGTACTGTCAGTGAGGTTAACAGGCAGTGGGGCACGTCGTACAGCAGTTTTGACGAGATTGAACTGCCGCCTGACGGCCGCGAACCATATGCATCTCCGGCTGACCGCGGACGTGACAATGCATGGCACAGCTTCTGGAGAAGATATTACGGAGATTACCTCCGGATGCTGAGCTCTATGATAAGGGAACGCGGTGTCACGGTGCCCCTGTATCATAATCTCCCGGGATGGATCTACGGCAACGGCTACGAGTTCCCGGTGAACATAACAATGTATGAAGACCTCTTCAGGGGCCGGAGTGAGATCATCTTCGGCGTTGACCACATACCCGAGTATGTCTCTTACAGGAATCTTCACGACGACAGGATTATCAATGACATCACGCTGGCAATGCAGGGAGGCGGGCCGCTCTTTGCGGCAGAGTTTCAGAGCGGTTCACGGGAGTATCATGTAGTGACAAACCCGCGCGAGATGGAGCTGTTTTATAAGGCCAGCATTGCCAACGGGCTGAAGGGCTGGAACTTTTACATGTTTTCGCAGGGCCGGAACGTCAGCCGCAGGGGTTACTCAGGAGACACTTTTTACTGGTTCACGCCACTCGATGCAGAAGGAAAACGCGGAAGCGCCTGGCCTGCAGTGCAGAAGATGAGCCACATGACAGAGGTGGCAGGAGACATAATTGTAAATTCCGGCCGCAGGGCCAGGGTGTGCGTGCTGTTCTATCCACACTGGTATGCCACGGAACTTGAAAGGCCGGCCGGTGAGGCTTCCGGACTGACTTACATACCATCAGCTGTCAGGCGGCCTGCATATTTTGACGGCCTTCTGAAGGCGCTGCAGGTTCTGAACGTCGATTACGACATGGCTGACCTCAGCACCGCTTCGCCTGAGTCACTTTCGCAGTATCGGCAGGTCTGGGTTTTTGCAACCGACGAAATGGATGCCCCGGCTCAGATGACCATCGCCGGTTATATCACAGGCGGAGGCCATGCAGTTATCTATCCTTACCTTCCTGACAGGGATACATCTCAGCAGCCCTGCAAGGTGCTTCGTGATGCAATAGGGGCAGATCCGTCAGGGACCGAGGTGACAGACTCACCGCTCATAGACCTTTTTGATCTCCATGACATCAAGTGCAACAACCCGCAGGTTGTATTCACCTCCGAATCGCTGTCCGGTGCCGAGGTCATTGCCCGCACACTCAGGGGCACTCCGTGCGGCTTTGAAAAGAGGGTGAAAAAAGGAAAGGTCACATTCATCGGCACGTGGGCCGGATTTGACACTGAGGCTCACAGGGCGTTCTATGAGAAGTTACTGGAGAGATCTGGTGCCAGACTTCGGAATGCCGCATCTGACAACGGATTCATAATTGCCAGAGAGAGATTCACCGGTGACGGCAGGGCACTGCTCTTCGTGGCTAACTACTACAACGAGGAGATGAGCGGCAGCGTCACCTATACTCATCCAGCATCGGGTGAAACGGTCAGACTGCCGCTGAGCGGAGAAAAAATTTCATGGCCTCCGCTGAGGGCAATACTTACCCCTGTCTGCCTGCAGGTGGCGGAGGGAGTGACATTGCTCCATACCACTTCCGATCTTCTCGGTCTCAGAAGGGAGGGTAATGAGATAATCATGACACTATGCGGCGACAGAGATCTGGCCGGAGAGGCCGTGCTCGAGGGTCCCGGAGCTTTACGGATAAAAAGGACGGAGATCGGCGGCAAACCTGCTGAGACCGGTGTCACCGGGGGGCACATGGTGATAACCTACAGCCACAGACACGGAGAGGAACTTCAGCTCAGAATCACCCTGGGTTGAGCGGTGTCCGGCAGCAGTTCATCCTGGGAGGGGCTCCGGGAATGACAAACGGACGGGCACCATGGTTATGATAAAAACAAACAGGCAATGAAGATCAGCAACAATGCAGGACTGACGGTGGAGTTTCTCGGGAACGGAGCGGTGTCATGCATACATACTGACACCATAATGATCAGTCTCCGCCAGGCAACGGTTTATACAGGTGCATATGCCGGAATTTTTCTGAGAAAGAGAGACGGCGCAATTGAGAGCCATCTGCTTACCGGTCCCGGGAGTGAAGGTTATTACCGTGTGGAGAACAGCATATACAGCGTTGCCGGAAGCTGGGATGACATCGGATATATATGCAGTCTGAGGCTGTCAGAAAAGAGTCTGAGCTGGGAATGGACGACAGAACTGTTCAACAACAGTGGCAGGGAGGTAACCCTGGACCTTGTCTGTCTTCAGGATGCCGGGTTGAAGGCTGTTTCGCAGGGGCTTGTAAATGAGTACTATGTGAGCCAGTATACAGAGAGGAGGATACTTGATGATCCCGAGGCCGGGAAGGTGGTCTGCTGCCGTCAGAACATGAAGGAGTCGGGTGGCTGGCCGTGGCTGATGATGGCCTCTCTGGGCCGTGCCGGCTCCGCCTGTACTGACGGAATGCAGTTTTACGGGAAGAGTTACCGGGCTACCGGCATTCCGGAAGGATTGCTGGCGGAAAGCCTGGGAGGTGAGTATGCCGGTGAGTCATCTGTAATTGCTATTCAGGAGGAGCCATTTGTGCTCAGGGCAGGAGAGACAAGGAGAGTCAGGTTTGCTCTGACATTTTTGCATAATCATCCACCGGCCACCTCGGAAGCGGACCTCGACAGGCTGCCGGGCCTGGCAATGGAGTTCAGCCATGACCATTCCGGGGCTGCCGGAAGCCTTCATTCTGAGGCTCTCTTCAGTTCCTTTCGCGAGCCGGGAGGCTTAAGCGGGATTGAAGGATTCCGGAAGCCGGAGCTGAACCTTTTCAGCACTCCGGTCATCTTGCAGGCAGAGGAGCTGACTGAGAAGGAGATTGAGAATTTTTTTCCGGGGCCACGCAGGTATTCTGAATTTTCCGGAGGCCGCCTGTTATCATTCTTTTACGACATGAACCGGCACGTGATGCTCAGGGGGAAGGAATTGCTGGCTGACCGTCCCCACGGGCATATCATGCATAACAGGGCTCATCTTCTTCCGGATGAGTCAATAATGTCAACCACAGCGTTTGCATCCGGGGTTTTCAACTCTCACATCACCCAGGGTAATACCAACTTCAACACCCTTCTGTCAGTATGCAACAGCCAGTTCAATATCAATCCCGTTTCGGGGCAAAGGATTTTCGTGGTGGCAGGGGGGAAGAGGATGCTTCTCGGCGTACCATCGGCCTTCGAGATGGGACTTAACCACTGCAGGTGGCTGTACCGGCATGGCAACAGTCTGTACCAGGTGCAGACGTGGACATCCGGGAAGGTGCCGCAGGTCAACATGGATTTCCGTGTTCTCGAAGGAGATCCTGTGGCACTGGTGGTTACCCATGATTTTGATGAGCTCAACGGCTGGAGTATCAGGCCTGACGCTGTTGCCGGGGAGTATATCGCATTGCCTGCTGCCGGAAGCATGATCAGCCGGAAGTTCCCGGATGCGCGTTACAGGATAACCATTCAGTATTCCGGCAGCAGGTACCGTGCCGGCGGTAACGGGTTTTCAGGGAAAGATGACGTGCTGAACGACAACTCCCTGTTTACTGTAGAGACTGCTCCGCTGACCCGGTTCAGCATGAGCTTCACGGGCTGTGTTACGGCCGGAATTGAGCCGGTATTCTTTGACGATGCGGACAGGCAGTTTGCTTCAGACGCCGGTGATGCCTCCGGGGAATGGAGAGAAATGAGCCGTTCACTCTCAATCAGAAGCAGTGATGATGATATAAGTGCCATAACAGAGATACTCCCGTGGTTCGGGATGAATGCAATCACACATTTTCTGACCCCTTACGGCCTTGAGCAGTTCAGTGGCGCCGCGTGGGGAACACGCGACGTATCACAGGGACCTGTCGAACTGCTGATTGCGATGGGTAAGTATGAGGAGGCAAGAAATGTACTTACAGTCATCTTTTCAAACCAGGAGCCTGACGGCGGATGGCCGCAATGGTGGATGTTTGACAGCTACGATGAGATAAGGGCAGACAGCGCACACGGAGACGTTATCTACTGGTGCCTCATTGCCCTGAGCAGTTATATAAGGGCAACCGGAGATTTTGGATTCCTTGATAAATCCCTGCCATACTTTCAGAAAGATAATGAAGCGCAAAATCTCATAAATACACTTAGAGAACATATTAACCGACTGGTTAAAAAGGTGACAGGGTCGTTTGTACCGGGTAAGTCGCTGGTCCGTTACGGAGGAGGCGACTGGAATGACTCATTGCAGCCGGTTAACAGGGAGCTGGCTGACAGGTTGATCTCATCATGGACGGTTGAGATGAACTACCAGGCATTCAGGCAGTATGCGGAGGTTTGCGCTTTGGCCGGCGATCATGACGGTGCCGAAGAGATGAACAGTTGCTCAGAGAATATCAGGACTGACTTCAACAGGTATCTTTTAAGAGACGGTGTTGTGGCAGGTTACGGTCTCGCCGGTGATGATGGCAGGATTAGCCTGCTGCTTCATCCGTCGGATACGGTGACAGGCATCAGTTACAGCCTCCTGCCGATGGAGCGGGGGATTGTCAGCGGCATCTTCACCCCTGAACAGGCAGCAAGTCACCTGGAACTGATCTGCAGGCACCTCACCGGACCTGACGGAGCCCGGCTGATGGACCGGCCACTGAGATACAGCGGCGGCCCCGAGAAGATTTTCCGGAGAGCAGAGAGCAGTACGTTCTTCGGCAGGGAGATAGGCCTGATGTATGTTCATGAACACATAAGATACGCCGAGTCTCTTGCGCGCACCGGCCGTGCCGTAGAGTTCATGAAGGCATTGCGGCAGGCAATTCCCGTCGGGTATCGTGACATTGTATCCAACTCTGATATAAGGCAGTCAAACTGTTATTACAGCAGCTCTGACGCCATCTTTGAAACACGATACCAGGCTGACGAGCTGTATAATGAGATAATTGAGGGTAAAATCACCCTGAGAGGAGGGTGGCGTGTTTATTCAAGTGGCCCGGGCATATTTGCCGGTATCATCATGACACATCTCCTTGGTATCAGGAGGGAATGGGGCAGGTTAATTATTGACCCGGTGATGCCGGCCTCTCTTGACGGTCTTGAGGCTTCGATGATAATCATGGGCCGGACCGTGACCTTTGTTTACCATGTCATTGAAGGGTGTTGCAGCCCGAAACGGATTACCGTTAACGGAAGTGATGTGGTGTTCACGCCTGTTGAGAACCAGTACCGTCCCGGTGGCGCGGCAGTGGATGAGCGTGTCTTTGAAGGTATGCCGTCAGGCAGCGAAGACAGGGTTGAAATATACCTCTGAGATCCTGACTTTTTCCTATATTTACCACTGGTAACAGGAAGTTGCGTAACAATCGGGACTTATGTCAGAGATACCAGTTGGGGGAACTCTAAGACTGCTGATTCAGGTCATTTGCATCACCTTTCTTTCAGTGCCTGTGCAGGTCCAGGCCCAGGCAGTTGGAGGCAGGAATGACATCAGCCGGTTTATTCCCGGAACAATCCCGGTGAAGAGCCAGAACTGGGAGATAAGCAGGGACCCGGTCAGCGGTTACGTCTATTTTGCCAATTCTGCCGGCCTGATCGAATACAACGGTATTACTGCGAGAAGTTACCCTGTGCCCGACCGCCAGGGAGCAAGGTCTGTATATGTGAACGGTGACGGGGTGATTTTCACTGGTTCCTTTGAAGATTTCGGGTTCTGGATGAAGGATCAGTCCGGAGTGCTTTCATACACCTCACTGGCCGGCTCGGCCGATGTTGCCGAGAACGACGAGATATGGAACATTTTCGAGATAGGCCGTACCCTTTATTTCCAGTCGTTCACCTCTGTGTATGTTTATGACTACAACGGGGTAAAGAGGATTCCGGCCCCATCCTCGATGCTGTTCTTCTTCAGGTCAGGCGAGAGGTTTATTGCGCAATCAATAGATGAGGGACTTTACTGGTTTGACGGGACCGGTTTCAGATTTATCCCCGGAAGCGAGATATTTGCCACGCACAAGATTCATGCACTGATCGATTTAGGCCAGGATGAGAAGTGGATCTGCACTGCCAATGACGGTATTTTTCTGTTCGACGGAGCGAAGTTCACCCCTGTGGCGAATGAGATCTCGGGGTACCTGAAAGAGGCTACCTGCAATGCCGGGCTGGCTGTGAATGATTCGCTCCTTGCCTTCGGAACCATTCTCAGGGGCCTGGTGCTCTGTGACCGGAGCGGCAGGATTCTTGAAACCTATGATTACTCCAACGGGCTGAGCAACAATACTGTATTGTCGCTGTACCAGGATGCCGGAAAGGGGCTATGGGTCGGGCTTGATGATGGTGCAAATTTTCTTGATACAAATTCACCTGTGGCGTTCTACGAGAACTCAGGCGGTGACCTTGGAACAATATATACTGTTATCCGTGACCGGGATTATCTTTTTCTGGGGACAAACCACGGACTTTTTGCTACGGACATAGAAAATGTTAACGGATCGTACCGCTTCTCCGGACTTCGGATCATACCCGGGACCCAGGGGCAGGTCTGGAAGCTGTTGCAATATGACGGGCAGATACTGTGCGGACACAATGACGGCACCTTTCTTATTGACGGGCTGAACGCCGTCAGGATTTCGGATGTCACCGGGGGATGGTCTGTAAGGCCGTTCGGTGAGTACCTGGTTCAGGGTACATACACTGGTCTCGTCTCATTCAGTAGGGGTGCAAGGGGCAAATGGGAGTACTGCGCCAAAATTGAAGGGTATGCCGAACCCACCAGGTTCGTGGAGATTGATTACCTCGGGTACGTCTGGGCGCTGCATCCACAGAAGGGTTTATACCGGCTGGAGCTGAACGAGGAGGCTGATTCGGTCACCAGTTCCCTTCATTTCAGCCAGGCCGGCGACAGCGCCAGGATCATCTCCATGGCAATGATGAACAACCAGATGGTGTTCATCGCCGCGGATCATTTATATGGCTTTGACTATGAGCGGAAGGACTTTTTCCCCGTGACATCGCTGGAGCCGGGCCTGGGTGAGTTTGTCAAAGCAACGCAGATAATCCCGTTTCAGAAGAACAGTTACTGGTTTGTGCTTGACAACAGGATTGCCCTGTTCAGCATCACCCGTGACATGCAGGCCGAGAAGGTCATGGAATTTGTGCATGAGTATGCTGACCTGCCATGGCGGGAACAGCAGGTGATGTCTCTGGATTCCGGCATGCTACTCATTCCTACACGGCAGGCGTTCAGCATCTATGACGTTGACAGACTGGTCAACAGTTCGGAAGCCTCTGCGCTTGCCGTCAGCCGCCTGGTTTTCAGCGGGGGTAACAGGAGCGCCACGCTGTTCCCGCAGTCAGGTGATGAAAGACAGGTGCCCAGCAGGGCGAATAACCTGACCGTCTATATTGCAAATCCATCCGGGTTTGACCGCGAAGTAAGAGAGTATCTTTACAGGATCACCGAGATGGGAGAGGAGTGGTATCGAACGGCGACCGACAACTTCTCACTGTTAAACCTGAAGCATGGTGAATATCATCTCCAGGTAAGAGAGGCAGCCGGCAGGGGCATGACGGAGACCCGTTTTACCATCAGGAGGCCCTTTGCCCTGACCGGATGGGCCCTGGTCCTCTACCTTCTTGCTGCCTCAGCAATTACCGCAGCCGGGATTATGTTTTTCCGTTCCAAACTCGAGGGCCACCGCCGTATGATTGAATATGAGGTTGGCAAGAACAGGCTGGAAAGCGAGCTCGACTACAAGAGTTATGAGCTGATGCTTACCATGCGTTACCTCATAAGAAAGACAGACACCCTGAGGGAACTGCGTGACAAGCTTGAGACGGCCAAGGAAAGCTCTGTAAAGATGCCCGCCCGTTTCATCAGGGAGATGGAACAGATTATTGATCACGGACTTGACACCCAGACGGAGGAGTGGCAGAACGTGATGAAAAACCTGAAGCTGTCGCAGGAAGGGTTCTTCAGAAAGCTGAAGGCCAGGTATCCTGCACTGACACCTAATGACCTGAGACTGTGTTCGTACCTGAGGATGAACTTTACCACCAAGGAGATTGCCAATCTTTCAAACATATCCACGCGGGCGGTGGAGATAGCGCGTTACAGGCTGAGATCAAAACTGAACCTCAGTCATGATGTCAACCTGACAGAGTTTCTAATTCACGAGGCGGAGATAAGCGAAGACTAGGTTCCTGGGGAGCCGGCCTTTTCGTTGTGACCGGTGTGCTGCACGTCAGGTGGCACCGGGTTTCCGGGCCGTCAGGGGTGTCAGTGTTATTGTCGCAGTTCTTCCAGTATGAATCCCATCCCCCTCAGGGTGCGGAGGCTTAATCCGTGGTCGGGAGCTATGTATTTTCGCAGGCGGCTGATGAACACATCCATGCTCCGACCCAGGAAATAGTCGTCCTCACCCCATATTTCTGTCAGTATCTGTTCGCGGGTAAGTGCCTTGTTCCTGTTCATCATAAGGTGCCTCATCAGCTGGGCTTCCCGGAGGGTAAGCTTCTCCTTTCCCGCAGGGGTTATGAGCTCAAGGGCGTTGTACCTGAGGGTGGTGTCAGAGATCCGGTATTCGTCTTCAGCCACGGTGTAAATTCTACGGAGGATGTTGTTTATGCGGAGCAGCAGCATTTCCGGGTCAAAAGGTTTGGTTATATAGTCATCTGCCCCGAGCTTCAGACCCCTGATCATATCCTCCCTCAGGCTTTTTGCCGTCAGGAAGATGAAGGGTATTCCCGGGTCCTTCGCCCTCAGCTTCTCCGCGAGGGTAAATCCGTCCATTTCGGGCATCATGATATCGAGCACGCAAATATCCGGCTTTGAATCGTGAAACCTGTCCCATGCTTCGCGGCCGTTTCGCGCCAGTGTAACCTCGAAACCACTCATGGAGAGGTACTGTGACAGTATGTTCCCGAAATCGATATCGTCTTCGGCAAGCAGGAGTTTCATATCGTATTCTGGATTGGTATTCTGATTTTGAATGTGGTGCCGCGGCCGGGTTTGCTGGTGACGGATACATCGCCTCCGTGCGCCATGGCAATCCGCCTGACGTAATAAAGTCCGAGTCCCAGCCCCTTTGCCTTGTGGATGTTCCCCTGGGGTACCCTGTAGAATTTCTCGAATACATGACCGAGGTGTTCCTGCGGGATCCCCACTCCGTTGTCAAGGACTGTTATTTCAACGTCACACCCTGATACGGCGGCTGTTACACGGATAAGGGGTTCCCTGTCGCAGTACTTCACCGCATTGGAGAGCAGGTTGCTGATCATGGTGGTGAAATAGACGATGTCAACAGAGGCTTCCAGGCCGTTGGTGGTGTAATCCTCCTCAATCACGGCGCAACCGTCGCATGATGTAAGAAATGATGAAACCACCTGGTGGAGCAGTTCATCAATTGCCACCTTATGCCGGTCAAGCTCGAATTCCTGCCTCTCAAGGAAACTTACTTCGAGGATTGTGTTAATAAGCTGGTTGAGATGCACGCTCTGTTTGCCTATCAGCTGTGCCGTTTCAAGCACTTTTTCCCGGTCCGAGATGATTTGTTCCTTCTCAAGCGTTCTCCCGGCCACAGTAATGGTGGAGAGAGGGGTCTTGAGCTCGTGGGTCATATTGTTGATGAAGTCGCTTTTCAGTTCCGAGAGCCTTCGCTCCTCGAGAAGGTTTCTCCATGTCAGGCCGAACACCAGGAAGACAATCAGGATACTGCCGATTATAAGCAGAAAGGAGAGGAGGGCTTCCCTTAAGACCATCTCGTTCTTGTGTGTCAGGTCCAGCAGGTAATGATACTCGATAATAAAGTTGTTGTGTTCCTCCCGGAAGGTGTTCACCAGCACCATCGTTTTACCCGGCTTGGAATAGACAGTATCGGCCATCACCATTTTGTCAGATGGTACCAGGAGCACCAGTTTCGAGATGGCAATTACCGGGATGAAGTCGTTGTCATACCCGGCATTGCCGAAATATGATCTGAAGAATGAGGTAAGCTGCTCGTTCTCCTCCATTATCTTATATGTCTCCTTGAGGGCAAGTCTGCTGAGGGAGGCGCTGTCATAGGATGTATACAGCTTGCAGAGCTCCTCTGATATCAGGTAATCAGCGAACTTATCCGTAATATCCATGGCCTTCTCGAAGCCATTACTCTTCTTTTTTGCCAGTAAAAGGGAGAGTCCTTCCCGTGAGAGGCTACTGTATCTCATCATGATTATCTCCTCCTTCTGTTTCCAGGTATTGCGAATCATATAGAGCTGAACCGCTACGAAGAGAAGCAGGGCTGCAAGAGAAACAGCAAAAAGGAGTTGACGCTTCATTTCACCGACTTTTGTTCAAAATTAATCATTGCCGGCGGAAGATGGAGAAGATTAACCTTGCATTAACCTCCCATTAACCTTAGCCTGTGAAAAGTGGATGTAATTTTACATTGTCGAACATTAAATGGGCAGTCATGAAAAGAACAGTAAATTTTATCAGTGTCGCCGTAATGGCAATAATGCTTTCATCAGCGGGCGCATTTGGCCAGGAAACATCAACCAAAACCGCAGATGAAAAGAAGAAGCAGGAGGAACTGCAGAAGCAGGCAGAACTTCAGAAGCAGGCCGAATACCAGAAGCAGCAGGCCCTCACTGAGGAATTGAAGCGGAAGCAGGCAGACATCGAGGCCAAGAGGAAGGAGATACAGGAGAAGATGAAGGAGATTGATGCAAAGAGTGTCGAAAAGAATAAGGAGCTTGAGTTTTATTATCAGCAGTATGCTGACATGAGCAGGCATGCGGGAAACCTCTACCCTGATATGCCTGTGGTGGTAATGCCTGAACTGAATGATCTGAATGAGTATATTGACCTGGGCAGGGATGCAGGGAGTAATATATTCCTTTACAAGGGTCAGGGTCTTGGCAGCAGGCCTGGTTCATCATGGAATTATTCGCGTCAGGTGATGGAGGCCTCCTTCACCAACGAGATGACTATGAGTGCAGATGATGCAAAAAGTGTAAATCTATCTGTGTCAGGTGATTGTGCGGAGGGATCAATGGCGGTGACTATCATCATGCCTGACGGAAAGCAGCTTTCGGAAGTTGTTCTTGATGAGAACGGCAGTCTGAACTGGAGGAAGAATTTTGAGGCCGGTGAGGGGAACGGCTGGAAGAACGGCAAGTGGACATTCAGGATAAAAGCCAAGGAGGCGACGGGAAACCTGCGTATTTCAATGAACTCTTACTGATTTTTGGTTTTCTGCTTTTAATTGGTTCCGACCAGAGGGGAGCGTTTACGGACTGATTGCAGCTCTCCGGGTCAATGTACAGAGACAGATGCACCACCTGTCTCTGTTTCTTTTGTACAGGCGGCATTGTCAGCCGTATTCCCGGTGCATTGATAACATACTGTTGAACTGTTTCGTCCCTGAATCGTTTTACCCTTAGATTCCATAAATTGTTAATTTTGCACTGCACAAAAAGAGACATGAAGAAAATTTCATTGTGGCTGGTTTTTATTGCAATAGCCGCGGTTTCATGCGGTCCCCGCTCCCCTCGGGGGGAAGAGGGCAGAGTGGTCACGGTAACCATACCACCGTTCGCCTGGTTTGTTGAACAGATCGGAGGAGATGATTTTAAAGTGAATGTTCTGCTGCCGCCGGGGGCCGATCACCATATATGGGAACCTCTTCCGGCGCAGATAAGCTCCCTGTCCGGTTCAGAGGCTTTCATCATGAACGGTCAGCTTGGTTTCGAGCATGCATGGATGGACCGTTTCAGGCAGGTCAATCCGGACATGAAAGTACTGGATCTGTCACGGCATATTAAGTTGCTGGGGCCCCGACACCCTTCGGGCATCGGGGTTTCGGCCCCGCCGGGTGCGGAGCCTCAATCTGAAGGTCTGAGGTCTGAAGGTCTGAGGTCTGAGGGTGCCGGACATGAAGAAGGAGACCATGAAGATCACGGTCATGCGCATGGCGGCCCCGATCCTCATTACTGGATGTCGCCGTCTGCTGCTTTTATAATGGCCCGTGACGTGCATGATTTCCTCGTCGGACTCAATCCAGCATCGTCAGAAAAATATGATTCAAACCTTTATGCGATCAACCGGGAGATATCTGAGGTTGATTCGCTGGTAAGGGTGGCTCTGGGACCCGGCCCGCACCCGACGGTGATGATTTATCACCCGGCGCTGGCCTACATGGGTCGTGATTACGGGTTTGAGCAGGTATCATTCGAGGATGAGGGGAAGAGTCCCTCTCCGGCGAGGATGAAGCAACTGATTGACCTTGCCCGGGAGAATGAGATAAAGATTATCTTCATACAGGCGGAGTATGATGTACGCAATGCAGAGTCGCTCTCGCGTGAGACCGGCGCCAGGCTTGTGGTCATCAACCCCATGAACAGTGACTGGCCGGAGGCTGTCATGGAGATTGCCAGAGCAGTAGGCGGCAAAGATTTTCGATTTTAGATTTTCGATTGCCGGATTAAACAAAACAACTCAAGTCGCACATTGCACATCGCACATCGCAAATCTCAAATCGCGCATCGCAAATTCCTCCATGAGCATATTATTCACCATAGATTCAGTCACCGCCGGGTACGAGGAAAAAGTCGTCCTTCATGATGTCAGCATGGCCGTTGAGGAGAACGATTTCATCGGCATCATCGGTCCCAACGGAGGGGGCAAGACAACTCTCCTGAAGGTGATCCTCGGATTGCTTAAACCGCTATCCGGAAGGATCGACTATTCACCCGGTGACCTGCGGCTGAACCAGATAGGTTACATGCCCCAGGTGGCACAGGGTGACACCCTCTTTCCGGTGACTGTGGAGGATGTTGTGCTTTCGGGGATGATGCATGACAGGGGCGCCATGGGCCGCATGGGTCGCACTGAAAAGAAGCGGGCGGCTGAAGTGATGGATGAGCTCGGGCTGAGGCCGCTGGCACATCAGGCTCTGAATGAGCTGTCGGGCGGGCAGTTGCAGCGCGTTTACCTGGCAAGGGCCGTGTCAGGCTCACCACGGTTGCTGCTGCTTGATGAACCGGCAACATTTGTAGACGCCTCGTTTGAGGCCGACTTCTACGAAAAACTGAAGCTGCTTAACAACCGGATGACGATCATGATGGTCTCGCACGATGTGGGTACCATCTCCGCCTGGGTGAAGTCGTTTGCGTGTGTCAGCGGAAAGGTGTTCTACCACCCGCACAGCAAGATCACCGACGAGGATCTCCGCATGTACGGATGTCCCATCCAGCTTGTCACCCACGGTGATGTGCCGCATGTTGTACTCCATAAACATGACTGATGGAAAACCTCTTTGAATATTCATTTGTCCTCAGGTCGCTTCTCGGGGCATTGTTTGCCAGCATCACGGCCGGGCTTGCGGGCACCTACATTGTCTCCAGGAGGCTGGTTTTTCTCAGCGGCGGGGTGACACATGCCTCCTTCGGAGGAATAGGACTGGGCTATTACCTTGGGATAAACCCGGTGGTTGGTGCAGCTGTCTTCGGGCTAGGATCAGCAATAGGGATGGAGTACATGTCAGCGCGGGGAAAGATGCGCGAGGACAGTGCCATCGGCATACTCTGGGCGCTGGGCATGGCGGTTGGCATCATTTTCATATATCTTACACCCGGTTATGCGCCAAACCTGATGAGTTACCTTTTCGGGAGCATCCTGACCGTGACTGATGGTGACCTGATTGCACTGGGGATAATCTCGGTTGTACTGATAGTCTATACGGCGGTTTTCTACCGGACACTGCTCTATATCTCCTTTGATGAGAATTATGCCCGCACATTCACGCGTCATGTTGACCTTTTCAGGTACGTCTCGGTTGGATTGACCGGACTGGCCATTGTTTTGAACATAAGGATGGCCGGGGTGATAATGATCATTGCATTGCTCACCATACCGGCTAATATAGTGATGCTTTTTACGCGCCGGTACCTGCGGATAATCGTGCTCTCCACGGTGGTCAGCTTTTTTGGGATCAGCGCGGGGTTTGTCATCTCGTGGTTCACCAACCTGCCGACAGGTGCAACAATTGTTGCGGTACTTGTGTTGTTCTGGCTGGTGGCGCGCGGTGCGCGAAGCCTTATCAGGAGCAGCAACATTGAAAAACTTAAAAAGACTACAATATGAATGAATTTGATCTGATAATCATCGGGAGCGGTCCCGGCGGATATGTGGCAGCAGTAAGGGCATCGCAGCTTGGGATGAAGGTTGCTGTGGTGGAGAAAGCGGAGACGGGTGGGATATGCCTTAACTGGGGCTGTATACCTACCAAGGCGCTGCTGAAGAGTGCTCAGGTGCTAGAATATACGCGGCATGCTGCCGACTACGGCATAAATGCCGGAGAGGCGCCGGCGCCCGATTTCGGGGCGGTGATAGCCCGCAGCCGGGGGGTGGCCGATGCGATGAGCAAGGGGGTGCAGTATCTGTTCAAGAAGTATAATGTGCCTGTTATCAGCGGGTTTGGCCGGCTGAAGGGCGCCGGCGCCGTGGAGGTGGAGGCAGCTGACGGGACGAGGGTGAGTTACAGTGCTAAACATATCATCATTGCTACGGGAGCAAGATCGAGAGAGCTGCCGAACCTCCGGCAGGATGGCATGAAGATTATCGGCTACCGCGAAGCGATGAACCTGCCGTCGCTGCCTGCATCGATGGTGGTAGTGGGTTCAGGCGCCATAGGAAGTGAGTTCGCAGGCTTCTACAGGGCCATGGGCACTGAGGTTACGCTGGTGGAGTTCATGCCCCGCGTACTTCCGATAGAGGACGAGGAAGTCTCACGCACGCTGGAACGCGCGTTCAAAAAAGCGAAGATGAAGATCATGGTCAACTCAACCGTGGAAAAGGTTGACACCAGCGGCGAAAAGTGTATTGTGACAATAAAAACGCCTAAAGGCGAAGAGACAGTGGAGACAGAAATAGTTCTTTCGGCGGTTGGCATCACTCCTAACATTGAAGGCATCGGCCTGGAGGAGGCCGGAGTGAAGACAGACAGGGGCAGGGTTGTTGTTGATGAGTTTTACCGCACGTCGGTGAGCGGCGTATATGCTATCGGTGACATTGTACCGGGTCCCGCGCTGGCGCATGTAGCCTCGGCAGAAGCCATCGTATGCGTTGAAAAGATCGCTGGCCGGGATCCTCATCCGGTTGACTATGCAAACATCCCCGGCTGCACATATACAACCCCGGAGGTGGCATCGTGCGGCATGACAGAGGAGGCAGCAAAGGCGGCAGGCATAGAGACGAAGTCAGGGAAATACATGTTCATGGCATCGGGCAAGGCCAGCGCGGCCGGCGCCCGCGAGGGGTTTGTCAAGCTGGTGTTCAATGCTGCCGATGACAAACTGATAGGCGGTCACCTTATAGGAATGAATGTCACCGAGATGATCTCATCGCTTGTGACGGCACGGAAGATGGGGGCCACAGCCCATGACCTTATGACCAGCATCCATCCTCATCCCACAATGTCGGAAGGGATCATGGAGGCTGCAGCCGCGGCACTCGGTGAGGCCATCCACGGGTAAGCAGTCATCGGGGCATCGGTCACTGCACCTCCCGGGGAAGTGATCCGCGGGTAGTCAGCCATCGGGGCACCGGTCACAACAGTGCCCCGGGTATTGATCCGCTGGCAGTCAGTCATCAGTGGATCGGTCACGGCAGTGCCCCGGTAATTGATCCACGGGTAACTTTATTAAGTGTAAATACTACCATTAACGCAACCTTTCGACCCTTTTTATCATCAATCTATTGATAAGGCCGGAAATTATTTCTTACCTTTATAACTCGACTAATAACCGGGTTTGGCGAAGGACAAGGAAATAATAGACGGCTGTTTGACCGGCAGCAGGCGCGACCAGGAGTTGCTCTACCGGAGGTACTCCCCGAAGCTTTATGCCGTTTGCCTTCAGTATGCAGGCAATACGGAAGAGGCGAGGGATGTGCTTCAGGAGGGCTTCATTAAGATTTTTGAAAACCTGTCGCACTTCAGCCACGAAGGTTCTTTTGAAGGATGGATGAGGAGGATTATCGTCAACACTGCTCTTGAGCGGTACCGCAACAGGTATTATCTCAACCGTGTTGATGACATAGACGAGGTTACCGAACCGGAAGCCGAGCCTGATACCGATGACTTTGCGGGACTGGAAGCGTTTGATCTGCTGAACATGATCATGGAGCTGCCGCCCAAGTACAGGATGGTATTCAACCTCTATGCCATTGAAGGGTATTCTCACAAGGAGGTGGGAGAGATGCTGGGTATCTCCGAAGGTACCAGCAAATCAAACCTCTCACGTGCAAGGGAGATTCTTCAGAAGAAGGTGATGATACTTACGGGTGTCACAAAGAGAATGGTACATGTTTGAAAGGGAGCCAAATATTGACATTGTATTCCGCAACGGCCTGAAAAACCTTGAGGTTCTTCCGCCTGCAGACGTGTGGGACAATATCCCGCCGATGCCGGTGAAACACTCGCGTCTGCGGATCATTTCCGGCATTGCTGCCGGTGTGGCCGCGCTGGTATCCCTTTCTCTTCTGGCCACATGGTATGTACGCAATAACAGCACTCCGTTGCTTCTCTCAGAGGTTACTGCCCCCGGGAGAGATATCCGTGATGTGAGCCTTGATATTGCCAAAGCAGCGCCGGTCACCAGGCCTGCTGAAGCGAGAATAGTAAATCTTCCGGCCACCACAGCCCCGTCAGAACCAGCCGGTCTCAGTGACATGCCGGCCATGGAGGAGGCGCCCACAGAGCTTATCGCATATGCTGATCTGCCGGAGCGGGATGTTCTTCCCGATGAGCCGGTACAGCTCTTTTCAGATGAGATCACAATTATCAACGCCGGCCGCTTTAAGGGAGCAGGGGAGAACCTCAAAACCACCCTGCCTGACCTGAAGGGTGCGAAGGCAGACCAGCGTTTCCTGCTTGGAGCATCGCTCTCTCCGGCAATGGGCTTCTCACGGTCAGGAGATGATGCCAGGCTGGCAGAGCTGATTAACAGTGAGAAGTCACGGCCCGCTTACACAACCGGTGTCTCTGTAGCCTACAGGATTTCAGACCGCCTCTCGATACAGTCCGGCATAGGTCTGTCATCAATAGGCCAGACGATCTCGGATGTGGCTGTTTATGCAGGTCTTTCTGACTACTATTCAGTCAAGAGCAGTTATCTCTACAGCGTTGAAACCGCTGCCGGCCTGATCCTGGCAGGCAATACCGATCTTTATCTTGCAGACAGCAAGGCCAGGGTCGGGACTCTTATCCCTGGCAATATGGCTGACCCTTCCAAGTACAGGCTGACCCAGGTGGGTTCGGATATACAGCAGGTTTTCCGTTACCTTGAGCTTCCGGTTATGATCAGGTACAAGCTGATTGACCGCAAAGTGGGACTTAATGTCTCAGGAGGAGTGGCTTACGGGTTCCTGGTTGACAATTCAGCATACACCGGAGAAGGATCAGACCTGATACGCATCGGCCACACGGAAGGGGTGAGCAACTTTAACCTCAGCAGCCAGCTGGGCCTTGGCATGGAATACAATATTTCACATAAGTTAATATTCAACCTGGAACCTGTATTCAGGTACTATGTCACTCCTCTCAGTGAAATCTCAGGTTCTCTCTACAAACCTTATTCTGTCGGCTTCTCCTCGGGCTTCTTCTTCAAATTCTGACATCCCTGATTCTCATGCTTTATTTGCTTCCCCAAAAGCAATATTTTGGCTATTTTTGCAGTTTCAATCTGAGATTGCCATATCATGAAAATTACCGCCGGGAAAGCCGCTATCGCCATAATGTTTCTGCTCAGCGCAGTATTTCTTTTTACCCTTCTTGTTTCAGCCGACAGTCAGCAGCAGGAAGCGACTGATTACGAGGAGAGTGCGCCGCTTGCAGTCTCCTGGGCAATCCCCGAAAATGTAACTTTCGCCGGAGAGGCGCTGCCACTGCAGAATTTTGATACCCGCGAGAGCCTCGACCGTGAGCTCAATGCTACTGCCTACCGCCACGGGTCAACCCTGCTTACCATCAAGCGCTCCGGACGCTATTTCGCGGAGATAGAAAAAATACTTAAGGAGTACGGTATTCCTGATGATTTCAAATACCTGGCATGCGCCGAAAGTGACCTGAGCAACGTTATCTCGCTGGCAGGCGCCACCGGTTACTGGCAGATAATGGAAAGCACCGGCAAGGAATCCGGCATGATCATTAACAGGGAGATCGATGAGAGGTATGACCTCGACAAATCTACGCGCTTCGCCTGCAAGTATTTCCTGAAGGCATATGAGCGGTACGGCAGCTGGACAATGGCGGCAGCATCTTACAACAACGGCTTCAGCGGCCTCAGCGAGCAGGTTGACATCCAGAAGGAGACGAATTACTACGACCTGCTTCTGAATGAGGAGACTGCAAGATATATATTCCGTATCGTGTCTCTCAAACTGGTCATGGCAGAACCGGCCAAATACGGCTTCAACATCGGCCCCGGTGAGCTTTACAAACCGATACCGTTCAGGGAGGTGAAGATTGACACCGCCGTTACCAGCTTTGAACAGTTCGCAAGGCAGTTTGACACCAACTACAAGCTACTGAAATTCCTGAATCCCTGGCTTCGCAGACCCTTCCTGACCAACAGCGAGAAGCGTGAATACACCATCAGGGTACCGGAGAAAGGTGCAAGGATACAGGCGGGCCTATAGTCACCTCCCATGCCGGAACAGAAAGACGAGATAAGAGTGTATGGAGCGAGGGTCCATAACCTTCGCAATATCAGCGTTACGCTGCCGCGAAACAAACTGGTGGTCGTCACCGGGCTCAGCGGCAGCGGGAAGTCGTCACTTACCTTTGACACCATTTATGCCGAAGGACAGCGACGATACATGGAGACGCTGTCAGCCTACGCCCGCCAGTTTCTCGGGGGGATGGAGAGGCCTGACGTTGACCGGATTACCGGGCTGAGTCCTGTCATCTCCATCGAACAGAAGACCACCAACAAGAATCCCCGCTCTACAGTGGGAACCATCACGGAGATCTATGACTTCCTGCGCCTGCTCTATGCGCGTGCTGCTGATGCATACTCCTATGAATCAGGGGAGAAAATGGTCAAATACACTGATGATCAGATACTTGATCTCGTAGCTGAGCGGTATGACCAGCATAAGGTTTACATCCTCGCACCCCTGATCAAGGGCAGAAAGGGCCATTATAAGGAGCTTTTCGACCAACTGAGGAGGAAGGGATTTCTTCATGCCCGCATCAACGGCGAGATCAGGGAGATTACCCAGGGGCTGAAGCTCGACAGGTATAAGGTCCATTTCATCGAGCTGGTAATAGACAAGTTCCAGGTGGGCCATGTGACTGAAAAGAGGCTTCACGATGCGGTACTGCTGGCACTTGACCAGGGCGACGGCATCATGGCATTGCTTGATGCCGGTGATAACAGCCTGAGGTTTTACAGCCGCCACCTGATGTGTCCCGTCACCGGCATCTCGTACAATGAGCCTGCGCCGCACACTTTCTCATTTAATTCGCCGCAGGGCGCATGCCCGAAGTGCAACGGGCTGGGTGAGATTTCTGAAGTGGATATCAGCCGGATGATGCCTGATCCCTTGCTCAGCATCCGCAAGGGCGGAATAGAGCCGCTCGGCAAATACCGGAACATATGGATCTTCTGGATGATCGAAGCCCTCGGTGAGAAGTACGGCTTCACCGTTGACACCCCCGTGGGTGAAATTCCCGAGGATGTTCAGAACAAGATATTTTTCGGCTCCGACGAGGTGCTGAAACTGTCAAACACTCCGCTGGGGGTCACATCTAACTATTTCATGACCTTCGAGGGAGTTGTCAACTATGTGGGTAACATGGAGGCAATGAGCGGCCGGACTGCCAACGGCACAGGCAAGAGCAGGGAGCAATATGTCCAGTACCATGTCTGTCCTGAGTGCAACGGCATGAGGCTGAAGAAGGAGGCTCTCTGGTTTCGCATCGGCGGGAAGAACATAGGTGAGCTTGCCGCGATGGACCTTACCGAACTCAGGGATTACCTGGAAAACGTCACGGGTGACATGTCGGAACGGCAGAAGAAGATTGCCGCCGAGATACTGAAGGAGATACGCTCGCGTCTTGGATTCCTTCTTGACGTGGGGCTCGATTACCTGGCGCTGAACCGTGGTGCCCGCACACTCTCCGGCGGCGAGAGCCAGCGTATCAGGCTGGCAACCCAGATAGGCTCGAAGCTGGTCAACGTGCTTTACATCCTTGATGAACCGAGCATCGGGCTGCACCAGCGTGATAACCGCAGGTTGATCGAGGCTCTGCGCAGTCTCCGTGATGCTGGCAACTCGGTGATAGTGGTGGAGCACGACCGTGATATGATCCTCAGCGCAGATCATATCATTGACATCGGCCCGGGTGCCGGCGTGCACGGAGGGATGATCGTCGCCGAAGGCACCCCTGAAGATATACTTAAGGCTGACACCCTCACTGCCGCCTACCTGAATGGTGCAAAAACAATAGAGGTCCCGGCAAAGAGGAGGGATGGCAACGGTAAATTCCTCACGATCACCGGCGCCACCGGCAACAACCTGAAGAGGGTGACCATGAAGGTGCCGCTTGGAACCTTTATCTGCATCACCGGCGTATCCGGCAGCGGCAAATCGTCGCTGATCAACCAGACGCTTCACCCGGCACTGGCGAAGAAGCTGCACAATGCGGGCAGGATGCCACTGCCGTATGAGTCCATCGAAGGACTGGAGAACATCGACAAGGTGATCGAGGTTGACCAGGCGCCCATCGGGCGAACACCAAGGTCGAACCCTGCAACATATACCGGGGTTTTCACTGAGATCCGGAACCTGTTTGCAATGACACCTGACGCGAAGGTCAGGGGCTTCGGCCCGGGCCGCTTCTCGTTCAATATCAAGGGTGGCAGGTGCGAAGGATGCGAGGGTGCAGGGGTTAAGACCATAGAGATGAACTTCCTGCCGGATGTATATGTGATGTGCCCCGACTGCGGTGGAAAACGATACAACAGGGAAACACTCGAGGTGAAATTCAAGGGAAGGTCAATCAATGATGTCCTTGAGATGACAATCAATGATTCAGTAGAGTTCTTTAAGGGGATTCCTTCGATATACCATAAGATCAAAACCCTGCAGGATGTGGGCCTAGGCTACGTCAGGCTCGGGCAGCCGTCGACGACGCTGTCAGGAGGTGAGTCACAGCGCGTCAAGCTGGCAACGGAGCTCTCGAGGCGCGACACCGGGCGTACCCTGTATATACTTGACGAGCCAACAACCGGGCTTCATTTTGATGATGTGAAGGTTTTACTGGAGGTGCTGGGAAGGCTGGTCGAACGGGGAAATACGGTGATGGTCATAGAACATAACATGGATGTAATCAAGGTGGCCGACTATATCGTTGACCTCGGCAGGGAAGGAGGACACGGCGGCGGAGAGATCATCTTCTCGGGCACACCGGAAGAGATAATTAAGCAGAAGGATAATTATACGGGACAGTTTCTGGCACCCGTGCTGGAACATTAGAAAAGAGTATATTTAACGCCTAAATATTTACCTATGGACGAAGCTAAGGAGAAGGACCTGATAAAGGATGCCTTTGAGCCACGAACCTGGAATGAGATTCACACGATGGATTCATGGAGGGTTTTCAAGATTATTGCGGAACTGGTTGAAGGATTTGAAAAGCTTTCGAGGATAGGGCCGAGCGTGGCCGTCTTCGGTTCTGCCAGGACCCATTTCAACAACAAGTATTACAAGCTTGCGGAGGAGATCGCCTTTCAGCTGACCCAGAAAGGGTACGGCGTCATCACCGGCGGCGGTCCGGGCATCATGGAAGCAGCCAACAAGGGTGCGAAGAAAGGCAACGGCAAGTCAATCGGTATCAACATTGACCTGCCGTTTGAGCAGAAGGCCAACCCCTATATTGACCGCGACAAGCTTATCACATACGATTATTTCTTCGTCCGTAAGGTGATGTTCATGAAATATGCCCAGGGATTCATAGTGCTGCCCGGTGGTTTCGGGACATTTGATGAGCTCTTCGAGGCTATCACCCTGATTCAGACGAAGAAGATCGGGCGCTTCCCGATAGTGCTGGTTGGTACAAAGTACTGGTCAGGGCTGTTCGACTGGGTGACAGAGGTGATGCTGAACGAGGAGCATAATATTTCTCCAGAGGATCTGAATATTTTCCGGATAGTTGATGAGGCTGAGGAAGCTGTAGGCTATATTGACCAGTTCTACTCGAGGTATCTCCTGAGTCCGAACTTCTGATTACCTTCCGCGTTCCTTTACGTGGTGGTCCATCTCGCGATCGTGGTCACGTTTCTTAAGGGTGTCGCGTTTGTCATACTGTTTTTTACCCTTTGCAAGGGCTATTTCCGCCTTCGCCAGCCCGCGCTGGTTGATGAACACCTTGGTGACGATGATTGTCAGTCCCGTCTCATTGACCTTTCTTTCCCACTTACGGAGTTCCTTTCGCGTCAGCAGAAGCTTCCTTTCACCCAACGGATCATGATTGTTGAGATTTCCCCAGTAGTACTCTGAGATATGCATCCCGGTGACAAAGAGTTCGCCGTTGCGAAACGCACAAAAAGAATCGGTCAGGTTGGCTTTCCCGGCACGGATCGATTTTATCTCGGTGCCGGTAAGCTTGATGCCGGCAATGAGCTTTTCGAGGAATTCATAATCGTGCGACGCCCTCCGGTTTTTGATGACGATATTGCTATTATCATTTCTCATCGGAGATATCAGGCGAATATTGAAAAGTAGATGGTCTGAGTCAGCTTTGACAGTATGACCTGGAGGAGGAAGAAGATTATCAGCATGGAGACCACCGATGCAATTATCATAGGGAGCTTTTTGTGGTCAGGCGGGTTGACCATCACCTCCATACCTACCCAGAAGATGTATAGGCCGTAGAGCCCCAGTACGTTGATGAAAAGCAGCGACTCGAACAGGCGGCTGACGGTGAGTGACAGGAAGATGGGGGCCATTGAGTAGGCTACCAGCTTGAATGCCACCAGGAAATCATGGCCGAGATCCATTGCCTTCATGATCTCCTTCACCACGAAGGCAGAGCCATAAACGCCAAGGTAGAGGAAGAGGAAGGTGTTGGCGGCCGCCAGCACCGAGTACATCGGTTTCAGGGTGGTGTTGATGAAGAACATCGACCCAAGGAATGCGCTCACAGAGACTAGAATTATCAGCGGCATGAAGAAGCTGCCCCTGACGAACCTCATCGGTCTCTCCTCGCGGTGGACCACCTCCCAGGCTTTGCCTGGGTTTATTATGAAATATTTTGTCCTATGGTATAAGAACCTTAAGTCCATGACCACTTTTTGTTTAGGAACGGCAAAATTAAGTAAAATTGCAATACCGTGACCTCATTATGGCTATCTTTAATTTCTGATGGACAATCCGATGCATGATATCCTGGTTATCACCGGCCCTACCGCAACAGGGAAGACGAGGCTGGCGGCGATGGTGGCTGACAGGATGGGAGGGGAGGTGATCAGTGCTGACTCGAGGCAGGTTTATCGCGGGATGGATATCGGGACGGGCAAGGACCTGTCGGATTATACCGTTGACGGCCGGAGAGTGCCGGTGCACATGGTTGATATCGTGGATGCGGGGTACAGGTACAATGTATATGAGTACCAGCGCGATTTCCTGAGGGTGTTTGAAGATATGTCGGTTAGGTGCGTCTTTCCGGTGGTCTGCGGCGGTTCGGGGATGTATGTTGACAGCATCGTGAGCGGGTACCGGCTGGTGCAGGTGCCGGTCAATGCACAGTTGCGTGCCCTGCTTGCGGGGCGGTCGCTTGAGGAGCTGACTGAGATACTCTCGCAGTACAAAAGTCTGCACAACAAGACAGATGTTGACACGGTGAAGAGGGCGATACGGGCCATTGAGATTGCAGACTATTATTCACATCATCCAGTTGATGAGAGACCCTTCCCTGTAAGAAATCCGTTGGTAATTGCAGTGTTTGTTGACCGGGAGACAAGGCGGAAGCGCATAAGCGAGAGGCTGCGCTCCCGGCTCGAAGAGGGGATGATTGAGGAGGTGCAGCGGTTGCTGGTAGGGGGCATTCATCCTGATGACCTTATCTATTACGGGCTGGAATACAAGTATATAACCCTTTACCTGATGAACAGGCTCTCGCGGGAAGAGATGGTTCAGAAGCTGGAGGTTGAGATACATCGTTTTGCGAAGCGCCAGATGACCTGGTTCCGCGGTATGGAGCGCCGGGGGATTGCCATTAACTGGATAGACGGCAGTATGAGTGACCCGGAGAAAACCGCCTACATAGTTGCTAAGTTATATCATACATAATCAGAACATAATAAGAGATATTCTGGTTTTTACGATAAATTTCTTTGTTCAATATCTCGCAATCATTCAACTCCGTATAATTACAGCTCAGACCATTATCAACAAGCTGAACATAATCCATATTTATCTTTCAGTATAATAAAAGATAACTTCCACTATACTGAAAGAAGTTGAGGAGTGGCAGACTTTCAATCCTGGCCGCCGGAAAGATACTCATCGACAGGGATCATTCTGATTTTCAAATCATTTTCCACAAAGATGTCATTTTGGTTGAGAGTTACTATGCATCCATTATTGATGCCAAGATTGTGCATTGCCTCCGTTAAACCATTGTATTCCCTCTTAAAATTATCTTCATTAACGGCCAGACAAACCTGCACTGCCTCTTTCACTACATTCTTCTCAAGTGTTATAAAATCACATTCTCCATTGTTCCTGTAATAGAAAACATGTTGGTATCTCCGTCGCAGATGCAGAAAAACGAGATTCTCCAGACGTCTTCCGAGATTCTCACTGGTCGAAAGAGAGTTCTCTGTATAAAGTCCGGTATCCATTACATAGACTTTCTTTGGATTACGGGCCTGCACTTTTAACGAATGACTGAAAACAGGAATAAAATCAACAAGGTAAGCGTCTTTAAGGTAAGAAAAGTATTCAAGCAAGGTAGCCGGGGATTTTGTATTAAATAAACCAGCCAGTTTATTTGCCGATATCAGATTTCCAATGTTGTTTATCAGAAAAGCAGTTAGCTGACGCAATGATGCCAAATCCCTTACTGAATGCCTGACAGCTATGTCTCTCATAAGAATGTCATCCACAAGATTATTCAGAATCAAGGGGATTTCGCTTTTGACATATTCCGGTATTCCACCTGTTTTGAGGTAGTCCAGGACAGATGACTCCCCGCTGTCAAGCCCTTTAAACCTAAGGTACTCATTGTAGGAGAAAGGGAATAACTCCATTGACAGGTGCCTTCCTGTCAGAAATGTTCCGAGTTCCACACTCAGCATCGATGCATTGGAACCTGTTATAAATACCTTGTAACCTTCACGCAAGAGCTGGTTAATGTATTTTTCCCACCCGTTAACTATTTGTATTTCGTCAAAGAACAGTGTCTTAATTGTTCTTGTTTCTATTTCTCTATGCAATCTTGAAAAATCGCCTGCCTCAAATCCTGACAGGCGAATATCGTCGAAATTGAGGTATATTGTATCCTGATGGTTCTTGTGCAGTAATTGCATAATGATCGTACTCTTGCCGCATCTTCGCATGCCGGTTATGATGGTGGCGAATGATTCTGCAACCGGAATTCCGGTTAGGGCGTCACGTCTAAGACCTGGCTCCTGTCTTAATAGTGTTTCTTTCTGTGCATCTATTACCACAGCTATTTCATCCTGCCGTATCATATGTCAACATTCCTGATTCAGATAAACTTATGTGCAAAAATATAATATCTTTTTATATAATAAAAGAAAACTTTCAGTATGCTGAAAGAAAATTAGATGGAAAAATACTCCAAAGGTTCTTAATCAATAAATAAGGTAAACAGAACCAAAGACTGGAAGACTCCAGACCTTCAGACCCTTGTCCGCCTACTGTAGGATCAGATCTTCAGACCCTTGTCCGCCTACTGGCGGATCAGACCTTTATTCCCATCTTCTTCATCAGCAGCGAGGCGTTGAAGCTGGAGCAGATACCAGGGGTGAGCAGGTAGTCGAAGAAGAGTTCTTCATCATTGACTTTAACATCGAAATGGTAGTTCTCAATGGCTTGCGGTAGCTCCTGTTCCATTCCCGCGAGGCGAAGGTCATGCGTTGCCACCATGGCCACGGCACCGTAACCGGTCAATTGTTTTATCAGTGCCACCGAGCCGGTATACCTGTCGTCTGAATTGGTGCCCCGGAGGATCTCATCGAGCAGCAGGAATACCTTCGGATCGGATTCTGCTCCGGAGATGATAGCCCTGAGTCGCCGCAGCTCAGCATAAAATGATGAGATATTCTCTTCGAGCGAGTCTGATATTCTCATGCTGGAATGGAGCCTGACCAGCGAGATGGTGAAAGCAGAGGCGCATACCGGTGCCCCGGCAAAGGCCAGTACTGCATTCACTCCGCAGGTGCGTAGGAAGGTACTTTTACCCGACATGTTCGACCCGGTCACTATGATGGCTTTTTCGGCTCCCTCTGTGGCGAAACTATTGTTGATACGTCTGTTTGCAGGGATTAGCGGGTGGCCCATATCCTCCGCCCTGAAAACAAAATAGTCCTCCGTCACTTGCGGGTAAACCCAGCCTGGATTGTTGAAAGCCATATTTGCAAGTGAAGCCAGCGCCTCGAATTCCGCCATCGAGGAAAACCATGACGGTATGCGCAGGGCATGTTCGCGTTTCCACTTCTCCAGGGCGAGGCAGAAGTGTATGTCTGCAAAGAAAAGCAGGTTGAGAGGCGCTGAAACAAGCACGTTCAGCCTGTAGTCGAGCCTGCCGACAAGTTTTGAAAGTTGCCTGATACGGTCCGATGCTGCGATCTCCTCCATAAATGTCGACTTCAGGCTCTGCAGCAGGGGAGAAGTGAAGTTGCGGGTTTCTATCAGTTTGATGATGACGGAGTATCCTTTCAGCAGGTCTGACGACCGGCTCACCTGTTCCTGCAGTCTCGAGATCCTCCTAAACCGTGTGAAGTAAAAGATGAAGTTCACCACGAACACAGGGGCGAGTATCGCAGCCGGAAGCCCGGCTATGACTGATGTTATGGCTGTCACCGCCAGGAGGCTGAGACAGCCGGTGAAGACTTTCTCCCGACCGGTTTTCCGGAATAGATCATCACTTCCAATCCATTGCATCAAGGGTCCAGGGTCATTGCCGGCGCCGGCGTTCATGTATCCGAGGGTCATCAGTTCCTGCCGCCAGTCTGTCAGCGGTTGAAGTTCTGCGATAGCCTTCTGGCGCAGCAGAATCTCTTCGGGTCCCGCAGGTTGTTTCAGGTGCTCTGCCAGCCGGTCAGAGGCCGGCCTGCTGGTGGCACGGCACAGAAACTGGAAGAGTGATGCCTTCCCGAAGATATCAAGGTCATATGTATAGGGGTGGTCTCTTTCAGCATATTCTTCACCGGTTTTAAAGCCGGAGAAATCGCCATCCAGGCATTTCAGTTCCAGCCTGTTGATCTCTGCCAGTTGCAGGAATCTCTTCCTGCTTTTTTCCGTCGTTTCGTATTTTATCACCAGCCATGCGAAAAGGATCAGGGCAGCAGTAAGGATGGCAAAGGCGGTGATAACCGAAAATGACAGAAGCACAGCGAACACCACCAGTCCTCCTGCAAACGCTGTGAGCCGTGCCATCGACAGCCGGTCAGACAGTTTCCGCAGCTGTTCGGCGGCGGTACTGAACTCCGCCTCCCTGGATTGATAAACTTCGCGTGGTGACATCGCATCCAAATGAAGGTTTAAAGCTAATCAAACTGAGCCGAAATTGAAAAGCAGTCGAAATTTGCATGTACCATCAACATATTTCGACCTGTTTTGCACTTTTCACCAACAAAATTCGACTTCACGTCTCCGCCGCTTTCACTACCTTTATAACCGGCATAATAAATATAAGTCAAACCGCAGAACCGCAAAACTGCAAGACCTTCAGACCTATGTTCAACATCGACACCACCCTCTTCGAACTCCTTGGCTACCGGATGAGTCTCCTCGAGCTGCTTGCCGTGCTCACCGGGCTGGCAGCCGTCTGGTATGCAGCCAGGGCAAAAATCATCACCTGGGTATTTGCACTGGTCAATGCCGTTCTCTTCTTCATGCTTTACTACCAGGTGAATCTCTATTCGGCTATGGTGCTGCAGATCTTTTTCTTCTGCAATGCAATCTACGGCTGGTTCAACTGGAGAAGTAAGAGCAGCAACGGCGACGAGCCTGTGACCCTCTTAAGTCATAAGGCACGGGTATTCTGGGTTGCGGGTATCATTGCCATGGCTCTGGCCATGGGCACGGTCATGGGCAAGATCCATCTCTGGCTGCCTGACTTCTTCCCCGTAAGGGCTACGTTTATCTATACTGACGCCATGATCGCCGTAATGAGCATCGCGGCATCACTCTTCTGTGCACGACTGAAACTTGAGAACTGGATACTCTGGATACTTGTCAATATCATGAGTATTGCGATGTACGCAATGCGTGGAATCATGCTCGTTTCAGTTCAATACATCATTTTCCTCGCAATGGCGATATACGGATTCGTACAATGGGAAAGGAAAGTCAAATTGCAGTGGTAATGTCGGCAATAATTACCCTCTTGATTTTAATGCTGCTCTACTGTGTTTTGCCATGATAGTATTACCTTGTCATCTGATACTCCTTCGCATTTAAGGAATTATCATTATGAAAGCATCCTTATTCGTCCTGACTATTTTTCTTGTGTTTTCATGCGGTTCGCCTGACAATGAGATTATTATGATTGATCTTGAAAACCTCAATGGTGAAGAGATCACATTATCGGAGATCGCCGATGAAATAACCTATATCCCTCTTGATAATAGTATTACAATCGGGATGATTAATTCTTTTTATAATCCCATTGTTATTGGGAACCTTGTTTATTTATATGACCATGAAACCGGAATCATGTTATTTAACAGAATTGGAGAGTTACATGGAATAATTGGTACTATGGGAAGAGGACCGGGTGAGTATGTACGGGGGAACAAATTTGCAGTCGATGAGAATACCGGTAGAGTATATGTCTGCGATGCTGGTAACATAATTAAAATCTATAGTGGTTCAGGTTCATTTCAAAGAAGCATTTCCCTTCAGAGTTACGGCGGGAGTGTTGACGCGATTGGTCTGATTGATTCAAAGTTATTTGTCACTTACAATATGCAGTATGGTGACGCTGAATTTGAATGGGTTTTAGTTGATTCAACGGGCAATCTGTTAATGAACAAGAGAAGAACAGACGACTTTTTCTCGAGCAATTACCTTGCTGGCGGAGGGACTTACATAGTCGGATCAAAGCTTAATTATTGGAGTAATTTCATCGACACTGTTTTTTCAATTTCTGATGACTTAACAATCAACCCTGAGTTTATTATTAAACCTGGAGATTACAGATTGCCCAGATCAAGGGTAGAAGACCCTCTGAGCCAGCTATCTGACTATATGACTATCGATCAGATTTTTGAGACGCGCTCTTTTATAACAATAAGGTACTCGTTTTACAGAGGGAAGAATGGATGCGTGCTTGTTGACAGGTATAACCATGATACTTATTTGTCTTATTGGGAGCGTAATGGAAGTGGCGGTATTGAAAATGATCTGGATGGTGGCACAAAGTTTCTGCCAAAGGGTTATTTTGAAGAGAATGGAAGAGAATACCTGGTCGGACTGGTTGAACCAGTAACTTTAAAAACTCGTATTGCAGGGAGTGAATTCAGGGATATAATTCCCAAATGCCCGGAAAAGAAAGAAGAGCTTGAAAGACTGGCAGACAACCTGAAAGATACAGATAATCCGATCCTCGTTCTGGTCAGATTGAATTAATAATGATAGCAGGATTCGCTTTTATTGCAGATAACTATTATTTCTTTGAGGCAAGGAAATTACTGATTGGCGGCAAGAACCTGACAGATGACGGGTTCCCGGGTTGTTTGTCGGCACCGGCAGGGCTCTCTGAGTATGGAGTTAAAACATAGTTTAAGCCTCATTTTTATTTTTTTCGTACATTTAATGAGTCCTTTCAATAATCCGGGAGACACCTGATCTGATGCTGTCATGATATTTTTAATTCCGGTTCCTGGGAGTATGCAATTGGATAAGCTGTCGCTATGCTTTATGAATTTACGGAAATAACCATAAAGAGATATGAGAATATTGTGCATTCTGATAGCCTGCGGCACATTTATGTTGCTGTCATGCAAAAACAAGGACTCTTCCTCATCTCAGGTAGATCTTGTAAAACTGATCAAACTTGATCTCTCCAAAGCCAGAAGCGATTCAATGAATCTGTCTGAAATCGCCACGAGAATTGAATATATACCCCTCGAAAGAAATGATCAGGCGTTGATTGGGCATGTTTATGATTTTGAGATTACTGACGACTGCATCTTTGTCGATTTTGAGAAAGATCTTTTCAGATATAGTAGCGACGGTAAATTCCTGAACAGGATATATACTAAGGGGCGTGGTCCGGCAGAGGTTCAGCCGGTCTGCTATGCAATAAGTAAAGAAGACAGCCTTGTTTATGTATTTAGCTGGGACAGATCGTTAAAAGTATTCGACTTCAACGGGAATTATGTCACCTCGATCACAAGGCCAATAAATCCTGAAGAATCATTACCTCCATGGCGTATAGGAATTTTCAATAATACAATATTCGTTGCAGTTGCCCAAGAGCCCTGGGTTAAATACATTTACTCGTGTTATGATATGCAGAAAGACACGTTGCATGTTTTGTACAAGAATATCCGGGAATATAAGGATGATCAGAGTGAGAGGAATCCTGCAATTATTCCGCATGACTTTCATTTTCAGATAAACGAAACCACCCTCCTTTTCAAGGAGAAATTCAGTGATACGATCTTTACGGCGAACCGGGAATTTGAGGTTAATCCCAGGTATATTATTGATATCGCCAATGATAAACTGGCCTGGGAAGTATGGCGTGATAATGCAATGTTTGATATATCCGGAGGTCCGCCTGCCGGATATTGGATGCAGTCTTTCAGCGAGACTGACCGGTTTTTGTTCTTGATGTTGGTATCGCACAAGGGTCCGCAGGTCCTGGTTACCAATGACAGGAATACAGGTGCAACTGAAATGAATACTTTGAAGGAGTTCAAAAGAGCGTATACCAGGGTTTATTTGAAAAATGATATTGATAATCTAATACCATTTGCACCTGTAAATGAAAATGGATACTTTATCTCGTCCGGGAATTGCATGTACAGTATAGTTGATGGAGATGAATTTTCAAGATACTACCGCAACGCTTCCGAGGCAACAAGGAATGACACAAAATACCTTCGGCAAATGGCTCCAATATTGGATACAATAGATGAATTCAGCAACCCGGTAATTATGAAAGTGAGCTTGAAATGATGCTATTACGTTGTCAGACCAATCCAAGGAGCCCGGGAATGCGGGCACATTTACTACCATGGCTGATAAATTAGAAATGATTGCCTATGAATAGAACTTTCTGGTTAATAATATCCTCACTATGTGTGTTCTCCTGTAAGAATCAGGAGATGCCGGTCTCATACCTCAGATCTGACATGAGAATTGACCGTTTAAGTGATTCGTCGTACCTGTCAGATGTGAGATCAATGGTGTTTGATCGATACTTGTATGTTACAGATTATGAGCGGAATCAGATAATAAAACTAACTCCGCAAGGAGAATTGGCAGGGTATCTTGGGGCAAAGGGCAAAGGGCCGGGAGAGTTCCTTGGAGCATCAGACATCATTGTTCAGGGTGATTCACTGTGGGTTTACAATGATGGTAATGGTAGTTTTGAGGTTTTCAGATCAGATGGTCACCTGCAGACAATCAGGCTTCCTGATAATATAGATTACAGTGGAGGTTTCAATTTTTTCCTCTTCAGGAACAGGCTGTTCATGAGCTCGGTGTCAGAAACAAATAGTCTCTGTTCGTTTGATGTTAAAACCTCCGCTATAGAACAATTCGGTCAACCGGAGGTTTTTGATACTGATATACAAACCAGGATAAGGAATCACCTGCACCTGTCAGGGACTGATTCTTGCATATTTGCTGTCTCGGATAATATGCCGGTAATTGAGAAATACAGCCATTCGGGTCAACTGCTAGAGACACTCGATTATTCAAGCATCCCGATAGTCAGAGAGAGGCTCGCTGTAATCAGTGAGAATACAACCCCAAATGGTTATACTCTTCTTGTTGAGGATGTTTGTTATAATGATGGCAAACTTTATCTTCTGTTGTATGCCAATAGAGGGAACAGGATATCCTGTAGTGATATCCTGGTTATTGATGTGAGCGATAGAAATATGTCTTGCCAAAGGCTGCTCAACCTCGGAGATTCGTGGTACGAAACCATCTGTGTATCAGGTATCAGGCTTTATGCATTTAGTAATAACGGTCTGGAACGGTTCATAATTGATTAGAGGATAAGTATGAATAGTATTTCCAACCTGTTCTGCCTTTCTCATAAGTTAATCCCTTTTGTGTCCCTGCACCTCCTTGCCATGAATTGTGTGTACCCCCAGAATGGGCGATAACTATAGGGTGAGAATCCCGAACACGCCATGACAGTGGGAAGAGTTGGCTGAAGGCAGGGGTGTTCATCGTGAGATGGGGGATCTGAAGGAAACCGGAGGCAAAATTCTTTCCTTACGCACTACTACTGGTTATTTAATATTTGGAGATTATTTGAACAACTTCAGCCAATTACTTAATTCATTAACTTTGTTTTATGAGATCAATGAATACAACTATCACTTCAAGGATTACGACTCTTGTTAGGGAGATAGATCCATCAGCAGAGGTTATACTCTACGGTTCAAGAGCCAGAGGAGATTACCATCCTGAGTCTGATTGGGATATTCTTATTCTTGTTGATAGTGAAGTTGACCTTAATTATGAAAGATTATTCAGACATAAATTATACGATCTTGAACTAGAAACCGGAGAAGTATTTTCTACTACAGTTTATAACAGGGCAGACTGGAGAACCAGGTATTGGATGACGCCTCTGTTTAAGAATGTGTCAAAGGAAGGTATAAGGATATAAAAATGAAGGCTTCAAAAGAAGAGTATATAAGATATCGTATAGAGAAAGCTTGGAAAACTTTTGAAGATGCTAAATTACTGGCAAAGACTGGGAGCTGGAATTCTTCTATGAATCGTCTTTATTATGCCTGCTTTTATTCGGTACTTGCATTATTTGCCAAACACAACCTGAACACTCAAACCCATTCAGGTGTCAAAACCCAATTATCACTACATTTTGTAAAACCAGGTCTTCTTGATAAGGAATTAGGGATGATATATGGAGATTTGTTCGATCTGAGACAAAGAGGAGATTATGGTGATTTTTATGACTTTGAAGAAAAGGATATCATTTCTATTATTCCAAAAGTTGAAGAGTTTCTCAATACTATTGACGATTTAATAAGTATGGATTAACCTTTGATTATCAATGATATCCATGGTTGAGGCAGTGTTCCAATCAGTGTGTTCTTAAAAAATTAATTTGTGTACTCCATACCGGTTGGTTTTCAATGATCATCAGCCGTTTCAGGGCATCCAGATATTCATTCAAGGTTGGACATGTGATATCACCGCCGTCATACTCTTTAATATCCTTAACATTAGAGGTTTAGGCTACCATCGTTGCAGTATTCCTTGCTATTGACCTGAAAAATACTTCTCACTTTGACTGGGTCACGTTTAATGCCCGATATACGGCTCATATAGCTTTCTGCGATCAGATCCTTAACATAATATAATAAAATGAGCTTAGTACATGACAAAAAATGTCAACGCATTGATTGTTAATATCTTACGTTTGATATGTTAATAAAAACACGTCTTATTATTAGGATAAAACCTTGATATACAATATGTTGGAATAGTACTACCAATACCATTTCCGACTATGAAAATCAAGGTTGAAAGCAAAGTTACGGTTTTATC
>JADFDS010000020.1 GCA_018262715.1 Bacteroidota bacterium | reverse complement strand
TGTTGGTTAATTCATTTGGTTAAACTATACAGTTAATAACTATGGCAAAGGCGGTAGTAACTGACAGCCAGACAAGGCTTAAGATATTCAGGGCAGCCTCAGATATTTTTGAAGAGAAGGGCTATGAAGGCGCCAGGATGCAGGAAATTGCAGACAGGGCCGGTATTAACAAGGCGTTGCTGCACTATTACTTCCGTAGTAAGGATCAGCTCTTTATGTCAGTATTCCAGGTGCTGCTGAAGAAGATGTTTGAAAAGATCATGACAATTTTTGCTGCGGACACCACTTTCAAGGAAAAGATTAGGCAGTTTCTTGATCAGCACATTGACTTCCTGAGCAAAAACCCCAAACTGCCTATCTTCCTTCTGAATGAAGTCTCAAGGAATCCTTCCATTGCGGCGGGACTGAAGGAGACAATCCTGTACGGAGAGATGCGTGACCTGATATACGAGAAACATGCAAAGGAACTCAAGGGATACGGCATTAAAAAAAGTGATATGCCGCAGCTGATGATCACAGTTGTTTCGATGTCGGTATTCCCCTATGCGGCACGGGACATGATAGCCCTGATGATGCCCCAGATGCATGACAACAGGAGGTTTAAAACATTCATGGATGAACGTAAGGAATTTGCCGCCGACTTCATCCTCAACTCCTTAAAACACAGGAAGAAATGAAGAGACTTGCCTTTCTGACGATATTGTTCCTTCCGGCATTGCCTCTCATGCCACAGCGGACAGTTACCCTGTGGCAGTGCTATGACTCTGCCACCGTCATTTCACCTCTCTCTGGAGAGAAAGAACTCTACGCGGGCATGACGCAACTGCGTGACCATAACCTGGCTGCCGCCTGGTTTCCCTCCCTTGACCTGGGGGGTTCTTTCAACTACCAGTCAGATGTGGTGGACATTTCTGAGATGCTTGGATCCATGCCGGTACCTCCGGGATCGCTGCCGTCAATACCACATGAGCAGTACAGGGCCACGGTTGACCTTGGCCAGGTTATCTGGGACGGCGGGGTGACCCGCAGTGCACGCGAGGTGGAGAGGGTGGTCAGCGAGCTGAACATGCAGCAGAGCGAAGCCGACATATACCGCCTTCGCGAACAGGTAAACAATCTTTACTTTTCCCTGCTGCTCACAAGAAGCCAGGCTGAAGTGACATCTGTACTGATCTCGGAACTGGGCACCCGCATCAGTGAGGCTGAATCAGGAGTGGAGAACGGTGTGGTTCCGCCAGTTACACTTGACGTTCTCAAGGCAGAGATGATAAAGGCTGAGCAGGCAGCTGCTGAGCTGGGTCGAAGGCATGATGCGCTGGCTCTTGCACTGGAACAACTCACCGGGATGTCAGGACTGAAATATGCCGGGCTGGCGCTGCCTGACAACCTTATTACCGGTAACGAGAAGGTGGAGAATCCCGACCTGCAGCTCTTTGATACCCGCCGCCGGCAGCTGGAATTATCCAAAAACCTTTTGAAGAGTCAGCGGATGCCAAGGCTCTTTGGTTTTGCGCAGGCAGGCTATGGCAATCCCCCCGGGAACAACTTTCTTTCAGACAAGGCAGACATATATTATTCGCTCGGGGCAGGACTGAAATGGAACATATACGACTGGGGAAAAAACAGCAATGAACAAAAGACCCTGGCGATTCAACAGCAGCTTCTGGAGATCAGGAGAGGTGCAGCGGAAGAGTCGCTGCAGCGTATGCTCACCCTGAAGATGGCAGAGATTGAGTCGCTGCGTGAGGCTGCAGGTCGCGACGAGGAACTGATCGGCATTCGCAGCCGTATTGCTGCGGCCGCTGCCTCACAGCTGAAGAATGGAACTATCACTGCCTCGCAGTACATGACGGAGCTGAACAACGAGAAGCAGGCGGTTATTGCGGCGGCGGCCAGGAGGATAAGCATTGCCAGGGCCGAAACGGAATATCTCTATATAACAGGATACAAAACACGGGAATAATATGAAAAGAGTGGTTATACCAATAGTTCTGCTCCTGGCTGCCGCCGGCTGCAACCGCGGTGAGAGCGATGCCGATGCCTGGGGCACCTTCGAAGCCGACGAGGTGATCATATCTGCCGAGACCCCGGGCAGGATCATCCGCATGGATGTGACGGAGGGCATGCTGGTGGCGGGCGGCGCCGTCATCGCCGTCACCGACACGACGATGCCGGTGTTGCAGCGGGGTGAGCTTGATGCGGTGACGGCGCAGGCGCAGGCGCGCCTGGCGGGCATTGCGGCGCAGGACGCGGTCATACGCCAGCAGATGGACAACCTCGCCGTAAACATAGAGCGTACGCGCCGCATGCTCGCTGACGGCGCCGCCACCCGGAAACAGCTCGATGACCTCACCGGGCAGATGGAGGTCCTCCGCCGGCAGGGAGAAGCCAACGGCACCCAACGCCGGTCGGTGGCAGCGGAACAGCAGGGCATAGCAGCCAAACGTGCCGTGCTTGATGAACAGATCGCCCGAAGCACCGTCCGCGCCCCCTGCGATGCAACCGTCATTGAAAAATATGCCTCGGCCCATGAACTGACAGCAACAGGCAAACCCCTGGTGAAGCTGGCTGACATGAATACCATGAAGCTGAAGGTGTGGGTCAGCGGGGCACAACTGGCAGAGGTGAAGACAGGAACAACATGTACCGTGCGCATTGATCAGGGTAAAAAGGAATTTAAAAACTACACCGGCACAGTTACCCATATAGCTGAGAAGGCTGAGTTCACTCCCAAGATCATTCAGACAAAAGAGGAGCGCGTGACACTGGTCTATGCGGTGACAATCGAAGTGCCAAACGACGGCTCAATCAAATCGGGAATGCCGGGAGAGGCAATATTCAACTGATATATGACTCCGTCAGGCAATATTCCAATGACGTATGGCCCTGCGGAAATAACGGAAAATCAGCTATAAACCGGCGCGATATAGTATAAATGAGATGAACGCCGTAGATGCAACCAGCATAACCCAGAGGTTCGGCAAGATCACTGCCGTCGACGATGTCTCATTCACCGTCAGGGAGGGTGAGCTCTTCGGCTTCATTGGTCCCGACGGAGCGGGCAAGACAACCCTCTTTCGCATCGCGGCAACTCTGATCATCCCCACCGGCGGAAGGATGAACCTTTTCGGGCTCAATGTGGTGAGCGATTTCCGGGAGCTGCGGAATCATATCGGTTACATGCCAGGCCGCTTCAGCCTCTACACGGATCTGACCGTGGAGGAGAACCTGCAGTTCTATGCCACCATCTTCGGCACAACAATACATGAGAATTACTACCTTATAGAACCGATATACAAGCAGATAGAGCCCTTCAGGAAACGGCTTGCCGGTCGTCTCTCGGGAGGCATGAAACAAAAGCTTGCCCTCTCATGCGCACTGATACACAAACCAAGGATCCTGATCCTCGACGAGCCCACCACCGGGGTGGATGCTGTCTCGCGCACTGAATTCTGGGAGATGCTGGAGGGCCTGAAAAGGGAGGGGATAACCATTATCGTTTCCACACCCTACATGGACGAGGCGCTCCGCTGTGACCGCATCGCCCTTATGCAGCAAGGGAAGCTGATGGGCATAGACACCCCTGCAGCCATACGCTCATCATACGGTAAGAGGATTTATGCCGTGAGCCATCGCGACAGGTACAGGCTCCTCCTGGCACTTCGTGCGATGACTGAGGCGGTCGGCCCGGAGCCTTTCGGCGAAGCAGTTCATATAACCCTTCGGGAAGGTGCATCTGTGGAAGATGTGAAGAAGTCGCTGGAACGCGCCGGCCTGGAGGGCGCTGAAGCAACGGAGATCACCCCCGGCATTGAGGATGTGTTTCTCGGACTGATGAATAGGTCTGAAAGTCTGAAAGTCTGAAAGTCTGAAAGTCTGAAGGTCTGAAAGTCTGAAAGTCTGTAGAGCAGTAGAGGGATGAAAAAGGAATATTGATGGAAAGGGAAAAAGTCATAGAGGTAAAGGATCTGGTGAAGCGGTTTGGGGCATTCACGGCCAATAACCGTCTCACCTTTGACGTGTACCGGGGCGAGATATTCGGGTTCCTGGGAGCCAACGGCGCGGGCAAGACCACTGCCATGAGGATCCTCTGCGGCCTGTCGCGCCCCACCTCGGGCAGGGTTCTGGTTGCCGGTATTGACGCCTCGCGCAGGCCGGAAGAGATCAAGAAACGAATCGGTTACATGTCACAGCGCTTCTCTCTGTATGAGGACCTCACCGTAAGGGAGAACATCGAGCTCTACGGAGGGATTTACGGTATGAGCATGAAAGAGATTGTTCCTCGCCGTGAGGCACTGCTTGAAAGGCTCAGCTTCACCTCATACGGTGACATGCTGATCAGGGCGCTGCCTCTCGGTTTGAAACAGAAACTGGCATTCGCCGTGGCGGTATTTCATGACCCGGAAATAGTCTTCCTCGACGAGCCTACCAGCGGTGTCGACCCTGTCACGCGGCGCCAGTTCTGGGAGATGATCTACGAAACCGCCTCACGCGGAATCACTGTCTTTGTCACAACCCACTATATGGATGAGGCCAATTACTGTGACCGTATCACCATCATGAGCGAGGGCAGGATAGTAGCCCTCGACTCCCCCTCTGCCCTGCTCCGCCAGTACGGAACGGCATCGGTGGAAGACCTGTTCGTGAAAATAGCCAGACCTCAAAAGAACACTGTATGAAAAGGTTCATGGCATTTGTCCGCAAGGAGTTCCTCCACATCTTCCGCGACTTCCGGACCCTGATAATCCTGTTCGGGATACCGGCGGCACAGATACTCATCTTCGGCTATGCCGTCCGCACCGACCTTAAGGATGCCGGTATCGCAGTGCTTGACAATGCCGGTGACGGGGTATCGAAGGAGCTGACCCAGAAGATTGAGGCCTCGGAATTTTTCTATGTAAAGAAGCACCTCAACTCGTATGAGGAGATTGATGAGGCCTTCAGGCAGGGTGAGATCAAGGCCGTGATCATCTTCCCCGGACAGATTGCCGCCTCCGTTGCCCGTGAGGGCAGCGCCACCGTAAGCATCATCGCCGACGGATCAGAGCCGAATACAGCCAGCCTGGTGACGGGATACATTACCGGGATCGTGAGCGACTACTCATCATCACTTACGTCTGCCGTCACCTCCTCACTGCCGCTGATAGTGCCCGAGGTAAGGATGTACTTCAATCCCGGCCTCGAGAGCCATTTTATGTTCATCCCTGGCGTCATAACGCTCATACTCATACTGATATGCGCATTGATGACCTCAGTCACCATCGTCCGCGAGAAGGAGTACGGCACCATGGAGGTGCTTCTGGTATCGCCGTTGAAACCGTGGCAGATCATCGTTGGGAAAGTGACTCCCTACTTTTTCCTCTCGCTGGTGAACGTGATAGTGATTCTGCTGATGGCATGGTTTGTCTTTGGTCTGCCGGTTCGCGGAAGCATACCTCTGCTGATAGCCGAGTGCATGCTTTATATCCTGCTGGGACTCGCCATCGGGATCCTGGTGTCAGCCTCAACCAGCAAGATGGAAAACGCAATCTTTATATCCTTCCTGGCCCTGATGCTCCCGACACTTCTTCTCTCGGGGTTCATTTTCCCCATAGAGAACATGCCTGTGATATATGATTATGTAAGCATGATCCTTCCGCCAAGATGGTTTGTTGAGATCATCCGGGCGATAATGATCAAGGGAGCGGGATTCGCATACATATGGAAGGAGACGGCTATCCTTGCCGGCATGACGCTGCTGCTCATGGTCATCAGTTCACGCAGGTTCAAAACAAGGCTTGAGGAGGAAGGAAAATGAGCAGGAATAACTGTACCGGGTCCGGAGATGGTAATGAATGGAAGACCTGCACGAAATACGGGGAGGGCAAAAGATGAAAAAACTTATCTTCCTGTTAAGTAAGGAGTTCCGTCAGATACGCCGGAATCCGTTTATGATCAGGGCCATCATTGCCGTACCGGTATTACAGATGCTGATCCTTGTTCCGGCTGTCACCTTTGAAGTCAAGCGGATAGACCTCGCCGTGATTGACAATGACCGTTCACAGGCTTCGCGTGAGCTTGTCGCGAAGCTGACAGGGTCATCATTCTTTGTTGTGGCCGCCACACCGGCCACCGTCACCGAGGCAGAGTCGATGCTTTTTTCCGGCGATGCCGACATTGCGTTGGTCATACCGCCTGATTTTTCCGAGGGACTTGCCGGAGTCACCCGCCCGCGCCTGCAGGTGCTTGTCGATGCCGTAAACGCCACCAGCGCACAGCTCTCATGGAGCTATCTCACATCGGTAGTACGCGATTTCAACCGGGATGTAATTGTCAGCACCGGGATGATGCCCGGTAACACAACAGCCCTCTCTGGAGGGTCTGTGCCGGGGATCTCAGTTTCTCCGCGGTACTGGTATAACCCGACATTAAATTACAAATACTACATGCTGCCGGGCGTACTGGTAATTCTAATCACAGCCATCGGACTGATGATGTCAGGACTTAACCTCGTCAGGGAGAAGGAGAGCGGAACCATAGAGCAGATCAACGTCACCCCGGTAATGAAATGGCAGCTGATAGCATCCAAGATCATCCCCTTCTTCATCATCGGTCTCCTCGATCTTGCCCTGGGGCTGAGTATCGGGTGGCTGGCATTCAATATCCCCTTCGAGGGGAGTCTTCTCCTCTTCTTCGCCTGTGCGGCGATATTCCTCGTGGCAGTGCTTGGACTGGCGCTTTTCTTCTCCACAATGGCATCGACGCAACAGCAGTTCCTCTTTGTCGCATTCTTCTTTGTGATGATTTTCATTCTGATGAGTGGTATCTTTACTCCCACCGAGAGTATGCCGTTATGGGCACAGCAATTCAATTGGGTTAATCCGGTGGCTTACCTGATGCGCATAAACCGCATGGTGATGCTGAAGGGATCAGGTTTCAGTGACATCATGCGGGACATGGGGATGCTGACCGTTCTTGCATTCTCATACCTCACACTGGCAATAAGGGCATACCGCAAGAGGGCGTGACTGTTATCTGACCGGATCTTTTCTGCCCTGCCGGGCGAAATAAATCAGCCGGCTGCCTCAGTAAGCTTCCGGATGATATGTTCCTCCTGGCCGCTGTACAGCTGCCACGATACTCCGTACCGGTCTTCAACCCATCCGTATTTCGGACTGAAAGGATACTCATCCAGTGGCATCAGCGCCTTCCCGTCTTCAATCAGCCTTGAGTAGATTTCCTCCACTTCGCTCTGCGATGAAGTGAGGTACATCAGGGAAATTGACGGATTTGGCCGGTACATGTCGCCGCCGTTTAGAAGCATCAGTTTCTGACCACTTATTTCCATTATTACCACCACCGGGTTTTCGTCTGCAATTTTCGATTTCGGGAAGGCGGATATGTAAAATTCCGCGATTTCCCTGGCGTTGTTGTTGCACCAGACCGATGGATAGATTGAGTTGTTCATATTCTTTTCTTTGTTGATGACGCCATGATTTCTTCAAGTTTGTACTGAACCATCCTGCGGATCAGGTCGTAAGGGATAGGTCTGTCCAGCGGAAACTGAACCGCCCCTTTGGATGACTTGTAGTCTTTCAGTTCCTCACTGAATGCAATATTCCCGGAGGGTGTGGCATAGAAGCCGAGGTGATTTTTATGCGCAGCAAAATAGACCAGAATTTTGCCGTTGTATCTGAACGAGGGCATCATGTAGCTGATGTACTCTTCAGCACCCGGGGCTGCATCAAGAATGGTTTCTCTCACCTTCTTCAGCAGTGGCTGCACTTCAGGCGCCTGCAGCGAAATATAATCGTCGATGTTCGAGGGAGCTTTTGTGTTCATGATCCGCGTGAATTATATATAAAACAATTCCTGACGGATTTTGATCATTTGTTGCCGTATTTGACCAAGTCAGGCACAACTGCCTGTTGCCTGATGCCTATTGCCTTATCCTGGCGGTCACCGGCCAATGGTCCGATATGAACACACCATCCTCAATCACCCTGTGCGTCTCATGCGACAGTGTCTTCATGCCGTTTCGGATGAAAATATAATCTATCCTCCCTTCACCCGGTTCATCCTTCCAGCCGTTGAAGGTATATGACTGACCTGCAGGCGGGGTTTCCGATATAAGATATGAATCAACTGCAAAGTCGCCTTCTTTCATGCGCGAAATCGCCAGGCTTTCCGGCAGCGCGTTGAAATCACCGGTGATCACAAATTCATTGTCACCCGCCAGTTTCCTGACCATTCCCAGCAGCACGCCGGAACTCATCACCCTGGCTGAATCGCTTATATGGTCGAAATGAGTATTAAAGAACAGAAGAGTATCCTGTTTCACTTTGTCATAGAGCTTCACCCAGGTCGCCACCCGTGTCAGTGCCGCGCCCCATCCTATTGATCCGGGCACATCCGGGGTGGCAGACAGCCAGAAAGTTCCCGTGTCAAGCCTTTCAAATCTCCCGAGCCGCCAGAAAACAGGACAAGCCTCGCCTGCACGCAGACCGTCATCACGTCCTGCTGCCACCGAACCATATCCGATCAGTGCTGAATCGAGGTACTTATACTGGTGCCAGAGAACCTCCTGCATACCAAGCAGATCAGGTATCTGGTCGTTGACAAAACCTGCAACAATAGCAGCCCGGTTAGGCCATGCATTGATACTGTCGCGCGGAGTATCCATCCTGATGTTGAGTGTCATTACGTCAATTGCAGGGTCGTCAGCCGGTACACATGAAAAGAAAAGAATTGCAAAAAGAGCGGCGGTGATAAGTGATCTAAGCATATCTTTGAAGTTTGTTTGAAAGCAGGCTAAAGTTACTTTAAAATTTACATTATGTCGAAGAAACGAACCATTGCGGAGATCAATGAAAAGATCCTCAGCGGAAAGGCGGTAGTGCTGACGGCCGAACAGGTTGCAGCCATGGGTCGCGAAGCAACGCCCGCTGAGATTGCAGAAAAGGTTGACGTTGTCACCACAGGCACCTTCGGGCCGATGTGCTCGTCGGGCATGTTTATCAACTTCGGTCACACCGATCCGCCTATGCGCATGGAGAGGATCACCCTGAACAATGTGCCTGTCTTTGCCGGGATAGCTGCCGTTGATGCCTACATCGGGGCCACCGAGACAGCACTGCCGCACGATCAGTACGGCGGTGCACATGTCATCGAGGAGCTGATAGCAGGGAGGGATGTGATGATGCAGGCCACTGCGAAGGGCACCGACTGCTACCCGCGCACCGAGGTTAAAACCCTTATCAACCGCGAGAGCGTCAATGAGATGATAATGTTCAACCCGCGCAATGCATACCAGAACTATAATGTAGCGGTGAACAGTACCTCAAAAATGAAATATACGTATATGGGAACTCTGCTCCCATCGTTCGGCAATGCCACCTTTTCAACCTCGGGTGAGCTCAGCCCGTTGCTGAATGATCCCGAAATGCGGACCATCGGAATCGGTACACGCATCTTTTTCGGCGGTACCACCGGTTATGTGGCATGGCACGGTACGCAGTTCAACACCGGAAAGCCGGTCAACGAACACGGCGTTCCCGTTGGCAACTCAGCCACTCTGGCACTTATCGGCAACGCGAAGGAGATGAACACCCGATTCATCAGGGCGGCATACTTTGAGAAATACGGAGTGTCAATCTTTGTTGGGGTCGGTATACCCATCCCGGTGCTTGACGAAGACCTTGCGCGCAGGGTTATGATCCGCAACAGCCAGATAGAAACAAACGTCCTTGACTATGGCTCACCCGGTCATGACTTGCTGGGACGCGCCAACTATGAGTCTCTCTTCTCCGGAGAGATTTCCCTCAACGGGAAGAAGATACGTACTGCCCCGCTCTCGAGCCTGAGAGTGGCACGCGAGATAGCAGAAACACTCCGCGGGGAAATAGCAGCAGGACGGTTCCTGCTGACAGCCCCGGTGGAAAACTTCAAGATGACCTCCGGCCTCAATAACCTGGAGATCAGACTTTAACATTTAATTTTTAATGACATTATGAAAAGCAGGAGATTTGTGCTGACTTTCCCGCCCGAGGCGACGGGTGAGCCCATAACATATAACCTTATCAGGAAATTTGACATCATGGTCAACATAGTAAAAGCTGACGTTTCACCTGGCCAGGTGGGCCACCTTGTGATGGAGATGTCTGCCCCGTCAAAAGTCCTGAAGGACGGAATTGAATACATGAAGCAGCAGAATGTCGAGTGTGTTCCCATTGACCGTACGATAACATACCGGAAGGAACTGTGTGTGCACTGCGGTGCGTGTTCGGCGGTTTGTTTTGCAGGAGCTCTGACAATGGACCGTAAATCAGCTGAGCTGGTGTTCGAACCTGAGAAATGCGTGGTCTGTGAGCTCTGTCTCACAGCCTGCCCGCTGAAACTATTTGAAATCGATCTTGGCTAAAAGCACAGCATATCAGCCCCGGCTGTACCGCGAAGCCATGGGCAACAGCCGGTGGACGAGCTTCCGTTGCGCTTTCCGCGAAACAGACCTCTGGGTGGCAATTGACAGCAGCCACTACCACAAGGAAGTTGAACGGTTCACCATGGACCGGATCATCTTTTACCGCAGGGTGCTGGAGGAACACATAAAATTGCACCCGGAGTTCAGGGATTCGCTGACTCCGGTTGTGGCACCCGGCGGGGTTCACCCGCTGATCACGGATATGAGCGACGCTGCACTTGCCGCCGGCACCGGGCCGATGAGCGCCGTGGCCGGGGCAATGGCTGAATATATCTGCAGGGACATGCTGGCGGAAACAGGGGCTGATGAAGTGATAATTGAAAATGGCGGCGACATCTTCATGAAACTGACAGCCCCGGCCACGGTGGCGATATTTGCAGGAGACTCCCCGCTGTCAGAAAAGATTGCCCTTCAGCCGGTACCTGGCGACACGCCTCTGTCACTCTGCTGTTCGTCCGGAACGGTAGGTCATTCGCTTAGCTTCGGGGTTGCTGATGCATGCATGATTGCATGCCGTAGCGGCGCTCTTGCCGACGCCTGTGCCACTGCCTTCTGCAACATGGTGAAAAACCCGGAAATGGTTCGTGAAGTGACTGAACAGGCGCTGAAAATGAGAGAGATCCTGTCAGTTGTCATAATCGCAGGTGATAAGGTCGGCCTGGGTGGCACCATTGCCGTCAGGTTCGTCTGACGGCACCTGGCAGCGTCAGATCTTCGGCGGGTAGCCCGTCACATCCCTGATCTGCTCATACAGCGGCTGCAGATGGCGGTACATCTTCGAGTAAACCTTTTCATACAGCTCACTGTAAATCTCCACATTGTGCGGGTCAGGCGTGAAACTGTCACCTCTCCTGGTCATTGCCCCCACCGCTGCCGGGAAGTCGCTGTAATACTTCATCCCTACAGCCGCGTTAATTGCCGCCCCGAGAGCCGATGTCTCATAGGTGTGAGCCCTGAAGGTCTCAAGGTTGAATATATCAGCAGTGATCTGCATGGCCTGCCTGCTCTGCGAACCTCCTCCGGAAACCACTACGCTTCGTGCAGGGATTTTCGTACGTTTAACCGTACGGTTAAGTCCTTCCTTAAGTGAATAGGTGAGGCCTTCAAGTATGGCGCGGTATACATGGGCACGGGTATGAACGTCACCAAATCCTATGATTGCACCCTTAGCTTCGGTTCCGGGTACCTTCACGCCGGGCGACCAGTATGGCTGTAGCACCAGGCCCATTGAGCCTGCCGGCACATCGTCAACCATGGCATCAAAGAAGGTCTCAGGGTGTCTGCCAGTCTGCTCGGCCATCTGTATCTCCTTCAGGCCGAACTCCTTCTTGAACCAGCTGATCATCCAGTAACCCCTGTAGATCTGCACCTCGGTGTTGAAACAGTCGGGGATGGCGCTCGGGTATGACGGGAAGAATGGTATCACCTCATGATACCTGCTGTGGGTGGTCTGCACCGTAGCCGTGGTGCCATAGCTGAGACATGCCACATCAGGGTTGATGACCCCGGAGCCCAGAACCTCGCTGGCCTTGTCGGCTGCAGCTGCTATCAGTGGCAGCCCGGCAGGGATGCCTGACAGCTCCGAAGCCCCGCGACTGATTGTCCCCAACACCTCGGAGGGCTTAACCAGGTCAGGCAGCTTCTCACTGTCTATCGGAAACATCTTGTAGTTCATATGCTTCCTGTCAGTCCACTTCTGGGTCTTGTAATCGAACGGCAGGTAAGCCACCGTGCACCCTACCGAATCGCGGTACTCTCCTGTCAGCGCCCATGTCAGATAGCCGGAGAGCAGGAGATACTTGCCTGTCTTCTTCCATATCTCCGGTTCATTCTGCATAATCCAGTTGCACTCGCCGTTCTTGACGGCAAAATGAACAGCCTCCCTCATGCCAACGAGTCTCAGGGCCAGATCCATCATCTTTCCGGGATACTTTCCCACTGCACTTAGCCGCTGGTCGAGCCAGGTAATGGCCGGGCGGAGCGACTTCCCCTCAGAATCAAGGTTGATCAGCGTCGATCGCTGCGAAGTGAGTGTCACTGCCTTTATCCGATCCTTATTGTAAGAAGTCTCGCTGAAGAGCTTGCGAAGTGACTCGAACATCTTGTCCCTGAAGTACTCGGGGTACTGTTCGGCCCACCCGGGCGCCACGGAGAAATAAGGCTCGATTTCGACCCTGGCCAGTTGAAGTACGTTGCCTTCAAGGTCAATGAGCACGGAGCGTACCGACTGTGTGCCGAAGTCGATGGACAATATCAGGTCGTCAGATGATTTCATGTCAGGTTGCTAAAGGCCCAGCGTGCCGCCGGGATTCATTATGTTATTAGGGTCAAGGTGTTTCTTCACTGCCCTGAGCAGTTCCATCGAGCTCCTGCCAAGGTGCCCTTCCATCCACGGCCCCAGCACCCTGCCCACACCGTGATGGTGCGAGATTGAGCCACCGTGCTCCAGGATGGTTTCCACCAGTCCGCGGTGAAAAGTTGTGAAATCATTTTTCTCATTTCCTTTTTCCATGGGACTCAGGAAGGTGAAGTACAGGTTGGCGCCGTTCTCATAAACATGTGATATGTGAATCATCATGAAGGCTTTTGACCTGCGTGCAACATATTCATGCGCCGCCTTCCAGACTTTCAGCAGGTTCTCCCAGGTAACCGCAGTCTCGAGCGTGTCGGTCATGATCCCCAGGTCCATCAGCGGGTCACGCATGTAAGCGCTTGAGTATCTCTGCTCCAGCCACTTCCTGACCGGAGAGGTTCCTATGTACAACCCCTTCCCTGCCCTGGCTTTCCTTTTAATCTTCCTGATAACGAACCGTGCATAGTCCTTCTCCCCCTCCACCGTCACGAACATCAGGCAGCGGCTGCCGGTTTTGAATCCCAGCATCTGCAGTGCCCTGTCGGCAAGGGTGCCCTCGAATCCGCCTGTACGGAATGCAATATCTGTCTCGTCGGGATCGGAGATTCGGAACAGGTGGGGCTTGCCGCATTCAGCCTGGATAATAATGCGCATAGCCTCAACAGCTGCTTCAAACGATCTGAAGATAAAAGCGGCGGAGGTGGTGTTTTCAGGGGCATAATTGAAGACATGGAGCGTGGCTTCAGTGATCACGCCCAGTGTTCCTTCCGCACCTGCGAATAGCCTGAAGATATCCCAACCCTGCGCCATGCGTGGAAAATCCCTTGTTACTATCACTCCGGCGGGTGTCACAACCTTGACTGACACCAGCATGTCTTCAATCTTTCCGTACCCCGTCGATGCCTGTCCTGCCCCCCTGGCAGAGATCCAGCCTCCCACGGTTGAATACTCAAATGACTGCGGAAAGTGACCGCAGCTGTAACCCTGCCTGTTGAGCTTCTCCTCGAGTGCCGGCCCATACATGCCTGCCTGCACGGTCACAGTCTTGTTGACTTTGTTGACTGCCAGCACCTTGTTGAGATGTTTGGTGAGGTCAAGAGCGATGCCACCGCCGGGTGCGCGTACTGCACCCGTTACGGAAGAGAGTCCGCCTGCGGGAACCACGGCTATCCCCTCCCCGCTGCAGAAACTGATTATTTTTTTCACTTCTTCATGCGTACGGGGAGCCACCACTGCATCGGGAGGATCCGGTACAAGGCCGAGGCGCAGGTCAAGCAACTCACCATAAAACTTTCCGCATGAAAAACGTGCCCGTGACACATCATCTGTCTGTATGTTCTCCGCGCCCGAAACACTCCTGAAAAAATCAACCTGCACCGGTTTGAGCATCGAAGGCTTCTCAAGTTTCACTGGCTCCGTTCCCGGCAGATGTTTTCCTTTAAAATCCGCATCCGACAGGTCAAATTTCTCCTTGATCACTTCAGCCATGTGATGGCTGATGCCCTCCTCATGCTTGTCTCCCCACTTCAGAATGTGACGGTAACTGTTCCCGTTCTCCATATGGTCAGAATAAATCGTAAACCTTTATTAGTGATGCAATCTCATCCTCTTTTCTTTTTTCGCTCCAACCCATCATACCGGCCGCAAGTGAGGCAATTTTATCAATCACCGCCTTGCCGGGATTACCCAGAGTGCCGATGCCGGTCCTCCGGAGCATGATATCCCTGAGGGTTTTGGCGTTCTCGTACTGTATGGCGTAGACCACCTCGGCCAGTATCTCCCCGTCGTGAGTGACCTCTTCGGCAAACCTGGTATTACTGCGGGCAATGCGGAAGACAACCTGGCTCTCGGTGCCGTAGTTTCTGCTCACATACTCAACGGTATTGCGGCTGAAGTCCTTATAATTGAGGTGCTGTCTGATCATGAACTGCTTCATGTCACGGATCTCACTACCCGACAGGTAGAGATTGTCGGAGACCGGATCAGACAGTGTACGGTTGAGCTTTGCCGAGATCAGCCTCAGCACCTCGCGTGCAAGGCTGCGGCTGGTGGTGTACTTGCCTCCCTCCACCGTAATCATACCCTCGATGCCGTCAGCGGCATTGTCATAGACCTCATACTTCCTGGAGGTCTCGTAGGAGCCTTTCGTCTGGTCATCAACCAGCGGACGAAGGCCGCCATAGGCATGGATTATATCTTCACGTGAAATCTTCCGGCCAAAATTGTTGTTTACATTTTCAATGATCTCATCGATGCTCTCCATTGACACCTTATAGTCGTCCGGGTCACCCAGGAACTCCTTGTCGGTGGTGCCGATAAGTGAGTGTTCGCGCCACGGCATGATCATCATGTGACCTCCGTCAGGCTTCTGCAGGGAGACCACATGATTGCCTGCAATTTTCTTCGTTATGATATGTATCCCTTCCGACCGTTTGACGCGATGTTTAACCTCTCCTTCGCCGGAGGCAAGGCTCAGTATCTTGTCAGCCCATGTGCCTCCGCAGTTGACTATCAGGCCGGCATGAATCTCCCTGGTCCTGTCGGTGAAGATATCCCTCACCCTGACTCCGGTAATCTTCTTCCCCTCTCCAAAAATGAATCCTTCCACGGGAGTATAGTTGGAGACCGAGGCACCGTATTCGGCAGCCGACTTGATGAAGGCCAGTGTCAGGCGTTCAGGAAAAATGCTCTGGTAATCAAAGAAGTAGAAGGCATTCCGCAGGTTTTCCTTCTGCAGGTTGGGTTCCACCCTGATGGTTTTCCTGTGGTTTATCAGGCGATGGTTCTCCAGTTTCTTGCTCCTGTCCCAGGTGTCTTTTTTATCGTATGAAAGGGCGTCATAAACGTACATTCCAATGAGCATCTTCCAGATATTTCCTCGCCACCGCTTGTACATCGGCAGGAGGAAAGGGAGCGGGTAGACGAAGTTCGGTGCTATATTGCCGAGAATCCGTCGTTCACGGAGCGACTCGCGTACCAGTTTCAGTTCGCCGTTGGCGAGATAGCGGAGTCCGCCATGGATGAGTTTCGAGGTGGCTGCCGATGTGGCGCCGCCGTAGTCCTTCTTCTCGAAGAGAGCAACAGAGAGGCCCCGCGCAGCAGCGATATATGCCACGGCGGCACCGGTGATGCCTCCGCCGACGATAACCAGGTCAAACTTATCAGGCCCCCCTTCTTCGATATACCTTTTAAGCATCATTGATCAGTCAGTTTAAAACGACGCTGTAAGTTAGTCGAAAAAGTCGAGAATCCTTATGAGGCGGATCAATTCATTCCGCGAATGAAACTCATCAACCGTTAGATGATTCAGGATAATGTTCCTTTAGAGATCATCTTCTATGGATGGGACAATTATAAAACTCATATATTCTTTAAATATTGATGGTTTAGCGTTATCTAAAGGGAGGTCAAAAAGATCACAGTTTGGGACTTTTATGAATATCACAACTCAGAAAATTGATGTAGTTTTGAGTAAGATAGTAGTTAAAATGAATAAAAAGATAGTTCCTTCACTTGAGAGTTTATACAGTGATGTAAGAAACATAATTGAGGCTGCGAGGGCCAATGCGTATAGGGCTGTAAATATTACCATGGTGAAAGCTTACTGGAACATCGGCCGTGCAATTGTAGAAGAAGAACAAAAGGGTGGCAATCGCGCCGAATATGGTACATTCCTGGTAGAGAATATATCAGCCACTTTGTCAGAGGAATATGGCAAAGGTTTTGATAAGACCAACCTTTGGAATATGATCCGGTTTTATCGTCAGTTCCCGATTCTCGACGCACTGCGTCAAGAATTATCCTGGACACATTACAGGATACTCTTGCGAGTAGAAAAAGCCCCGGCAAGAGAGTTTTACCTGCAGGAATGTGTGGATGGCAATTGGAGTACAAGACAGCTGGAGAGGCAAATCAACAGCCTATATTTTGAGCGGATACTAATGAGCAGCAAAGAAGGTCGCAAACTGGTAAAAAAAGAGCCTGAGGACAAAAAGGAGAATATTCAACCAGGACAACTAATCAAGGATCCTTATGTACTTGAATTTTTAAACTTGAAACCCGCTACAAATTTTTACGAGAAAGAAATTGAACAGGCTCTTATCGATAAGCTGAAGGAATTCCTTTTGGAACTTGGTAAAGGCTTTTCATTTGTAAGCAGGCAATATCGTATATCATCTGATACAAAGCATTTTTATGTTGACCTTGTGTTTTACAATTATATCCTCAGATGCTTTTTGCTTATTGATCTGAAAACCGGGGAGTTGACACATCAGGATATTGGACAGATGGATTTTTATGTCAGGTTCTTTGAGGACCAGGTCAGGCAGGAATCTGATAATCCAACCATTGGACTTATTCTATGCGCTGAAAAAGACCGGACAATAGTAAAATACAGTCTGTTGAATGAAAGCAAACAAATCTTTGCTTCCAAATACAAGCTATACATGCCAACAGTTAAGGAACTTGAGCAGGAGATTACCCGGGAACGCCTGCAGATAGAACAGGAAAAAGGATTACAGGATTAATCCCCGCTGCGAGTCGTCGCGCAGCGGGGAAAGATCCCGGCCGGACTGCCGGAGGCATTTCGCTCTGCGAAAATTATGACCTGAACAGCTTATACCTGGCCGAGACGATCATCAGCGCGGCCAGCAGCACGAAGAGGCCAATGTTGCCGACGAGGAATGCATAATCCTTCATTGCCAGCAGGAAGAAAATGAACACATAAAGTCCCGTCAGCAGGCCGCTGATGAGCAGGGTCATCCAGCCCTTTTCCAGCAACGACCTGAAAAAGAAGGTCAAAAGACCGACGGTGGCCACAGCGGAAATGAGGTAGGCAGGATTGAATCCGATATGCTCGCTCAGAGCGGTAAGCAGTGAGAAGAACATGATAAGCGCAAGTGCCACAAGCAGATAATAGAAGATGTGTATTCTCCGGGATGAACGCAGTTCAATGATTATCAGCACCAGGAAGGTGAGAGCGATGAAAAGCAGGCCGTATTTGGCGCTGCGCTCAGCCTTGGTGTAATGGTCTGCCTCCAGAATCAGGTCAACGCCAAAGGCATCATCGGACGGGGAATAGCGCTTGCCCTCCCACACCTGCGGGAAACTCCTGTTAAGATGAGTCACAACCCAGCTGGCTGTAAACCCTGAATCAGTCACATCACGTTCCGCAGGCAGGAAATTACCGGTAAACGAGGGTGCATTCCATTTTGAAGAAAGAGTAACCTTTGTGGTCTGCCCCACCGGAGAGAAGGCTACGCTGCTGCTTCCGCGGAGACCCAGTTTCAGGCTGAACTCCCCTCCTGATTCTGCCAGTTTTGAAGGATCAACGGCATAGGGGAACGTGATCCCCTTGTCAAACAGATCACTCTGCCCTGCGCCGGGAATGGCGCTGATGACTCTTCCCCCGATCGAAAGCTCGGCCTTGTCGCTGATCCCCTTGTTGTCGGAGACCCCCAGTGAAATGTAAGCCTTATCCCACTGCCAGGTGTAATCATTTAGCTGCTCAAATCCTGCAATGGTAAAACTGCCCGATATTTCCATCTCCGAGTCATATACAACGGTCTCATAGATCCCCCTGTACCTCATCTCGGGCTCCAGCACGCCATTGACACCGAGTTCGCCGGGAAGGATGTGCATGGTGGTGGTTACGAAGGTGCCGTCGTTTGCTATAACCCGTGTTCCCGGAACATTAAGAACCGGACCGGTTACCGTCTGGGCCGATGCCCAGAGCTGGCCAATCTCGGTACGGGCTGATTCGGCATTCGCCGAACGCTCCCTGATAACCTCCATGATAAGTGCAAGGGGGATGAGAAGCATCAGCCCCATAATGGCAATCAGAATCATTTTGATTGTCATCGACTCATACCATTTTTCCTGTTTTTCGTTTCCTGTTTCCATTTTATTGAGTTAATTAAAGTACTTTGTGATTCAAAGTTAAATTATAAAAAAATTATTGGTTTCTGATCAGTTCCTCGAGTGCCTTGAGGTGGCTGCTGAAGCTCTCCATCCCATCGTCTGTGATTGAGTAACTGGTGTTGGGCTTGCGGTTGATGAAACTCTTCTCCATCCTTATATAGCCGGCCTCCTCGAGAGCCCGCAGATGACTGGCCAGGTTGCCGTCAGTGACTGCAAGGGTTTCCTTCAGGCCGGTGAAGTCCATAGCGGGATTCACCGCCAGCACTGACATGATGCCCAGCCTGACGCGGCTCTCGAAGGCCTTGTTGAAGTTTGCAAGAATCTGTTTCATCCCCTGTACCTGAGATGCATGAATAGTCCGTAGACGATATGCAGGAGTCCGAATCCCAGAATCCATATCAACACGCTGTACTGCGGCAGTGCAAGGCAGACAAGACCTGCAGCCACCTCAAGCACTCCCAGCCAGTGTATCTCGCCGAATGTGAATTTTCCGGCGCTGATAACGGCAAGTCCGTAAAAGATCAGGGTGGACGCTATAATAACACCGGCAGGAACAGTTCCGGCTGTCAGAAGAATGAACAATCCGCCTGTACCGAGTGGGATGAGAAGGCTTACCAGCATCCTCCTGGTGACTGGCGTCCATGCTTTGATACCGCTTTTCCGGGCTTTCCGGGTTGAAAGGAAAGCTGCACCTGAAAATGCCAGTATCAGAACCACAGCCATCAATACAAACAAGGGGAGGAACTCACGGATACCATCCGGACCCTCTGCAAACGGCCGTGCATACCAGTCAACAGGTGCGGAAATCCTGGTGATGATGAGCTGTGCACCCAACGCTCCGGCAATGCCAAGAACTCCTGCGATAATACCGGACATGCCGCTGAGCGACAGGAACCTGGATGAAGACTCCATTAGCCTCCTGATGGCCTGGATATCTTCAAGATGCTGATCTGTCTGATTTGTCATTGTGTTTTGTAGTACTTTGCGCTACAAAGTTAACCAATGTTTTTTATCCCTGCAAGAAAAAGTGAGATTATTTTTTGGGGGGCGATAATTGAGGATGCCTGTAAGTCTTAAACCTGAAGGTCAATACGGCTGCATTTCATACTGCACCCCCTCGACAGGGTAATCCCCTATCTTCAGGGAATCCTGTGAAAATGAGAGCGCTCCCACAATCCCCAGTCCGTTGATAATGTTTGTGTAGACCGGCACCGGTTCGGCAAGGGGATTTCCCTCTGTCTGGCCGTAAACCGAATATGACTGAAGGTACAGATAAAGGTCCCTGGTTATGGAGTTTAACCTGAAGGATGCACGGAGGAACTCGTAATTCTCAGTATTAAGATTCAATCCGGAGTACTTAAGGTTGAGGGTATACTCCTTGCCCGGTATCAGCTCATCAGTGAAGACATAATACTCATTCTGAGGGTAGATGCCAAAGATGTCATCATCCTGCATTGGTGAAATGATCGGATCACTGAGGCCTCCATAGTTGAGGTCATCGGACCTGATATATACCTTTTGCCCGGGATCATATGGTTCACCGGGGAAAGCATAATAGTTCCCAATAGTTGCCGGCGCCGTAAACCTGTAGTAGTTTTCCTCGTCAGCCGGATCGCGGAAGCGAAGTTTCACGTTTAATTGCCTGTTACCATAACCGATATCACTGGAGCTTGTGTCAGCGACCTCCACATCCACCGGGTCCGGCAGTCTTGTCTCTCCGTAAGCCGCAGGGTATCCCGGGATCAAAACCTCGATACGGTAGGTATGCCCGAATTCCGGTTTAATTGTCGCAGAGGAGTAAGGTGAATGGGGACTCACAGCAGCGTTCTCATCTGCCGGTTCAGTACCTGTGTATGCAAGGGTCTCCAGCAGTTCTCCGTCACGGTACACCCGGACCGTGGCATCCTTGATCTGCCTGGGCTGCCATGGCACCTGGAATACTGAATGACTTTCCGAAACTGTCACCGAAATAAACATGTCCGGTTCAAGGAGGGCGTAAATGACTGCCCTGGGCTCAGTCTCAGGACCCCTGTAGTCAATCACCGTCTCACAGCCGGCATGTATCATGACTGCAAGCACGATGACAGTCAGGGATACTATTTTCGTTGTGATCTTCACGGCTGTCAGGGAGGCTATTTTCCCCGGGATTTTCAGGGATATCCGGTCGACTATTTTCGTGGTGATCTTCATGGAAGTCGGGTGTACTATTATCCTCGGGATCTTCATGGCTGTCAGAACTTGAATGAATATGATACCGACGGAATTATCGGAAAGACAGTCACCTTTCTCAGCTCAGGCTTACTGTAGTAGATCATGTCTCCCGGATTGTCCGGGTCGGGTTCCACCACCGATCTTTCGCTCCAGTAGACAAAGAACGGGTTGAGCCGGTTGT
>JADFDS010000019.1 GCA_018262715.1 Bacteroidota bacterium | reverse complement strand
ACATCCGTGGTATAGATGGTTGTGCGGGCAATGGATGTAATGTCACCTCCGGCAGCCTTCACAATACTGAGCACATTCTTAAGAGCCTGAAGGGTCTGTTCGCTGATGTTACCGGTCAGCTTGTCTCCTGTCAGTGGTATGACGGGCAGCTGGCCCGAGACAAAGATCATGTTTCCGGAGACAATTGCCTGCGAATAGTGCCCGCCTGGCAACGGAGCGTCATAGGTGATAACATTGATGAGGCCCATGGTCTGAAAGATCTGATTATTAGTAGCCGTTCTTATGTTTCTTCTTGTTCTGCTGCTTACCCGGCCTTCCCTGGTATTTATCCTGGGGTCTGCCCTGATGCTTGCCCTGGATCTTGCTCTTGGGCTGGGCCAGCAGGTCCCTGACGTCGGGCATCCTGAAGTTCTCAGGCACCTTCAGCCTGCCGCCTGACATGTCAGTCAGGTCCCTGATGATGATCTCGTCAGCAACCGTTGCCTTGTTCCAGGTAAGATAGTCCTTCTTCATCTGGTTGAGGATGAGTGATGTGAGATAATCCTTTTCCTCGCCGTCTTCCATCTTTGCTGCTGCCTCAATCATGGCAGGAACGATTCGCCCGTAATGAGAATATTTTATTTCCCCGTTATGATAGGGGACTTTGTTTGGTTTTGCGTCAAGTTTCTTCCGGTCAGGGGCAGGATAAGGCGAATCAACGTCAAGGTCAAAATCAGCAATGATCATGATGTGATCCCAGAGCTTGTGCCTGAAATCAGTCACCTCCCTGAGGTTGGGATTCAGGTTGCCCATTATCTGTATAATGGTCCTGGCTGCCTGGTTCCTCTCCTCCGGATCCTTGATTGTCTTGACATGCTCAATCATCTTCAGGACATTCCTCCCGTATTCAGGCAGTGCCATTCTTTTTCTTTGTGTATTGTAATCGAAACTCATCTGTTATATTTTGCTCAAAGCTACTAATAAATTCGTTCTCAGAGACCAAGAAACTGGATGGCAAGGCCTGAGACTGCAATGGTGGCTCCGGCAATCACATTGACCCAACGCTCGAGGGGTTTCAGGTTTATCTTGCTGATACCCAGCCTGAAGGCCAGTACCACTGCCATCATGGTGGCAATGGTTACTGCAGAGAAAAGCAGTGAGACGAGGATCACCCCGCTGATGTTGTTCTCTGCTGCCGGGTACATGAGAATTGGTATAAGCGGTTCACACGGGCCCAGCACGAAAACAAGGAAGAGAATCCACGGGGTGAGGTTCTTCCTGTCATTCAGGTGTATATGCGAGTGGCCGCTGAAGTGGTCATGCCGGTGCTCATGCGCGATACCGTCAGCGTGGGTATGCGTGTGGACATGCTGTTTCCTGCGGTAGACATTGCGAAGGCTGATAAGCATGTACACCAGTCCGAAGGCTATCAGCAGCCAGGCTGCAATATTCCCCCTGAATCCTTCGAGGAATTCCAGTTTTGAGAGGGAGATCCCTGCAGCAATGCCTATGAATCCCACGATTACAGAACTCAGGACATGTCCGAGGCCGCAGAGAAAGGTGATGAACATCGTTTTCCTGATGGTCCATTTCCGCGCCTCGCCCATAACAATGAACGGCAGATAGTGATCGGGTCCCACCAGCGTGTGAATGAAGCCGATTGTTACTGCAGTGCCTGCCAGAAGTATTGTTGAGTTCTCCATTACCGGATTTTAACAGTGTGTAAAGATAATGATATTGACGGTCCGGCTACCTTGTAACCCCTGTCCACTTTCCATCGGTCAGGGTCATCTCCCTGAATCCCGTTCCATGGTTGTCAAGCAGCCGCCTTGCGTCTGCAATGTAGAGCATCATTGCATCATAATGCCCGGAAGACTGAAAGAATTCCGGTTTCTTTTCAAATTCAGCGCAGGGCAGGATGTAAAACTTCTGTTTGCCGTTTTCCACCGGGGTGTAGACCCAGGTGAGAACGTATCCGGCGTCAGAAACATAGGCGGTGTCACTGTTTGCGGTGATGTCCAGCCTGATCAATATCCCGCCGTCCCTTCTCCTTGTCCTCTGGTTTGATACGAAGTTGCCCATGGACCATACTACAGGATTCCTGATTACAGCAGAGTCTGTTTCGGCCGCCACCGGCTGCACCACATGCGGGTGGGAGCCGATGATGATATCAGCGCCCGCCCTCTGCAGCGCCGCCGCCGTCTTCTTCTGTTCGGATGAAGGGATGGTATCATATTCAATGCCCCAGTGAATGAATATTATTGTCCGGTCTGCCCCCAGCCATTCAGCCCTCCGGATATCAGCGGCAGCACGTATGGTGTCAATATATGCGACCGTAGCCGGTGGCGGCACCACTATCCCGTTTGTGCCGTAGGTGTAAGCCAGCAGGGCTATTCTCATATATTCATGGCATATCATCAGGGGAGAGATGATATCACGTTCTTCCGGGCTGATCCATGTGCCGGTATGCCTTATTTCCAGGCTGTCAAGTACCTTAACGGTGCGAAAGATTCCCCGAGCCCCCCTGTCGGCTGAATGATTGTTCGCGGTCCCCAGGATATCAAAACCGGCATTGCGGCATGCCACTGCCAGCTCATCGGGCGAACTGAAGGCCGGGTAGCCCTTGTACGGAGGCCCTCCCAACGTTACTTCGAGATTGCCTGTGGCAACATCGACGGATGAGATGAAGGGGGCAATATGCCTGAAGACACTGTCATATTCGTATGTGCCTGAAGAGTCATTGCGCGCTGAGGCAATCTGCCCGTCATGCCCCATAATGTCACCGGCGAAGAGGAGGGTAAGAACCGAATCCGGTTCCTGCCCCAGGATGAGAGGGGCACAGCTCAGACATGCCAGCAGTAAAATGATTTTCAACGATCTCATCGCCACATGGTTTTGGGGTATCGGTTTCAAAAATAGTCATATCTTAGCAAGTTCAAAAATGTTTGTTGCTGCCATGGAACATCTTAATACAGATATTGTTAATTATGTCCTGCTCCCGCTCTTCATTTTCCTGGCCAGGATTTTTGACGTTTCCCTCGGCACTCTAAGGATCATCTTCGTCACCAAGGGGATGAGGAGTGTAGCTCCGTTCGTGGGCTTTTTCGAGGTGCTTATCTGGCTTCTGGCCATCAGCAGGATCATGCAGGATCTTGATAACTGGGTCAGTTATGTTGCTTATGCCGGTGGATTCGCCACCGGTAATTTCGTGGGGATGTACCTCGAGGAGCGTCTTGCCATAGGTCATGAGATGATCAGGGTTATTACACGCAAGGATGCCAGCAGCCTTATTGAGGACCTCAGGAACAAGGGTTACGGCGTGACATCGGTGAAAGCCGAAGGAATAGAAGGGGAGGTTGCTGTAATCTATATTATTGCACGCAGGAGCATGATCAGGGAGGTGCTTGACGAAATCAACATTTTCAACCCGCGTGCACTCTATACGGTGGAATCAATCAAGTACGTCAACAAGGAGATCTTTCACAGGTCTGAGGAGGAGCGTCAGAAAAGCTGGCTTGCCGGCAGGATGAGACGAATTGTGAAGTAGCCCGGTTACCTGCTCCCCGGGGCAGTGCCTATTACCACGGTGTCTCTTTCACTTATCTCCGGAGTCATCCGGAATGAAATGACATGATCCCCCGTCCGTGCAGGGGTGAAGGTGAGAATTGTATCTGCCGAGATTATCACGTCAGGGCATTGCCCGGTTGATTCGAAGTCGGCTGCTGCCCAGATCTCGTATTGACGGTCATCCTTCTGTGTCAGGTAAAAATGGATGTTTGACCAGCATCCGTTGTATGCAGCGGCAATGACATAAATGTTAACCGGCTGGTTGACTACACCCGTTTCCGGCACACTGCGCTCCTCGATGGGAATCACCAGATCAGTGTACATAGTGTAACCGGGATCAAGATTGCATGATGTCAGAAGGGCTGCGATCAGAAGCATTAAAATAAGTGAAGGTTTCATGTTTGAGTTTATTATTCTCCCGTTTGCTTTTACAGCCCTTCAAAGCCACAATAACCATACCAAATCATTCGGTATAATAAAGTGCGAAGGTGCTTATATAAGGGGCTGCCCGTGATGAGACTATGGTGAGTTTTATCTCGTCTGCCTTTACCTCTGGAAACCGTATCAGCCTTTTATAACCGATAGTTGTGCCTGTAGCGATGGTATCCCACTCAGCGCCGGAGAGAGCCTCGATTATGAATTTCTCTACCCGCTGCCCCTTGCTGATGTCTTCCTGCAGCATTGCCACATTGAATGTTGCGGCTATGGCCGGAACGAATGAGGCCACGGGGTTGCGGCGCGGATTCCACGAGGTACTGTTGTCTCCGTCAGTAAGGTTCGATGTTCCCCGTCCGTATGGCCTGGAACCGTTGAGCAGGTCAGTGGCATACATCTTGTCTATCCAGGCTTTCATCCCCCGGAGGCTGCTGATATCCTGATCAGTTATGAGCCCGCGGTTGTCAGGCGGTACATTTAGCAGCAGAACGGCATTGCGTCCCACAGAACTCAGGTAGATGTCAGCCAGCTTTGCAACGTCCTTTACCAGTGAATCTTCGGAAGCATGCCAGAACCACCCCGGCCTTATTGACACGTCAACCTCCGCCGGATACCAGAAGAGATGATCTGCCCTATGAAGGAGGCTGCTGCTTCCAAGATCCTCTGACATGGCATTTACCTCCAGTGCCTCGTTGATGGCGACACTCTCCGGGGTTGCCCCGGGTGCCAGTACCGTGGCGCTCCATTCGGTTTCGCGGCCATAGCCGCTTTCTGTTCCAACCCACCTCACATCCTGACCCATGATGGCGGTGACGGCATCGGGCTGAAGTTTCCTGATAAGGTCATAGTATGCCTGCCAGTCATATTCCTGTCGCCGGCCGTCAGGCCCTTCGCCGTTGGCGCCGTCAAACCACACCTCATCAACCTTGCCGTACCATGTCAGCAGCTCGGTAAGCTGCTCCATGTAAAAGCGGTTGTAGGCCGGCGAGTCACCATAGCATGACGCATTCCTGTCCCAGGGAGAGAGGTAGACGCCGAACTTCATATTGTACTTTTCACATGCATCCTTGAGCTCCCTGATGACGTCACCCTTGCCATCCTTCCATGGGCTGGAGGCAACGGAGTGAGGGGTTGTCTTCGTGGGCCAGAGACAGAACCCGTCATGATGCTTGGCAGTAATTATAACCATCTTCATGCCGGCCTCGCTGAGTACCCTGACCCATTGGTCCGCGTCAAGCGAGGAAGGATTGAAGAGCTCCGGGGATTCCTTGCCGGTACCCCATTCCCTGTCAGTGAAAGTGTTTATAGTGAAGTGTATGAATGCCGTCATTTCCAGACTCTGCCACTCAAGCTGCCGCTGGTGGGGGATAAGCCGCGCAGCCATCGCCTCCTTCACCCCGAGATTCGGCTGGACGGGGAAGTCAACCCTCCCGGTGAAAAACTCAGTCTCACGCTGTCGTGTACAGGATGTGATCAGTAAGATTGCGAGGGCAGCCGGCAGTATCCTGTTCATCAGAAAAAACTATTTGCCGGATTTGACGAATTTGACATTCCGGAACCTGAGGGCTGACCAGTCTTCGTCAATGGCTACCTGGCTCACAGGCCTGAATCCGGTACCGGTAACCGTTTCCCATCCCCGGTCACGGTTGATATTGGTTTTGTACCTGCGGGAAGTGCCTTTCGGGTAGACCATCCACAGCTTGCCGTCCTCACTAAGGTTATGGATACACGCCGGGCCGTATTTGTCAACTTCGGCAGAGCCGGGAGTGAAGGCAATCATGAAATCATACAGGTAGCGGGCATTGATCTCAGAATCAATCTGTACGCCCGGAAGAAGCCCGGTGATGCGGCCACGGAACTCCTCGGGAGCGTTAAGCACCGCAATCCGTGCCTGTTCCCCATACTTCAGTTTTTTCAGAATATTGTCCATTTCTTTATAATTCTTCCCGGGACAAATATACAAATAACAGAGAATTGCAATTGCCGGGATCCGCCGGTGGTAATTTCACATTTATTTGGTACCTTTGCGGTGTCTTTTCGGGGTGCCTTACTTAACAGGCTGAGATCATACCCTTAAAACCTGATCCGGATAATGCCGGCGTAGGGAAAGAGAGTAATCATTTCCGGCTTGTCTGAACACCCTTGATTAAGACGATGTTTATTTAAAAAGCTGGAGAAATGGTGAGAAAAGTTTCGGTTTTCATGTTTGTATTTATGCTTCTGGCAGTAATTGTTACCGGTCAGAGGAGGGGCGTTACGGGTACCGGGCAGAACCAGGGAGAGGTGATCCGGCCGCAAAGCCACGGGAGCATAATCACCGGCACGGTCACTGACAGTGGCGGTGTGCCTATGGCAGGAGCTTCTGTGGTACTCACTGATGCCGCTACGGGTATTGCCACGGACAATGAGGGAAGGTATACCCTTCGGGGCCTGAGCGACGGTTCCCATAACCTGCGGATCAGCTTTACCGGTTACGAACCACATGATACCCTGGTAGTTGTGAGAGGCTCGGCTGTGGCTGATGTCACACTTAAGGAGGCTCTTTATGTTGCCCCGGAGGTTATTGTCAGGGGCAGTCGCGCCGGGGCGCGAACACCTATGGCACACAGTACCATCAGCTCTGATGAACTTCGCGGGCGGGACCTGACCAGGGACATGCCGTTCCTGCTCTCGCTTACACCATCAGTGGTGGAGACCTCCGACGCCGGGACGGGCATTGGCTATACCTCCCTGCGCATACGAGGAACAGATGCCAGCCGCATCAACATCACACTTGACGGTATCCCGCTCAACGACTCCGAGTCGCAGCAGGTATTCTGGGTCGATCTGCCTGACCTGGCATCATCGACAGGCAGCGTACAGGTGCAGCGGGGTGTGGGTACATCCACGAATGGCGCCGGAGCTTTTGGCGCCTCGGTGAACATAAGCAGCCTGACCCCGCCCTCTGAAGCAGGCGCCTCGGCTGATATGTCATACGGCTCTTTCAACACCTCGCGCCTTTCGGCGAAGGCATGGACAGGAATGCTGGGCGACAGATTCAACATGATGGTTCGCGCATCAGACATCCACAGCGACGGCTATGTTGATCACAGCGCTGCTGACATTAAGTCGGCGATGGTATCCGGCCTGTGGTCGGCACCGTCAGACATGATCCGCTTCAACATTATTACCGGCAGCCAGAAAACGGGGATCAGCTGGTGGGGGGTTCCGGCTGAAATCCTTCCTGAAAACAGAAGGTACAACCCGGCAGGAGAGTATGTTGGCTCTGACGGTATCACCTCTTATTATGAGGATGAAACGGATGTCTATACCCAGAATCATTACCACCTCTTCCATACACATCTCTTCCCGGGCAGGGTGAGCCTGAACACCGGGATACACCTTACCACGGGACTGGGTTACTATGAGGAACAGAAGAGCGATATCAGCCCGTCAGAATACGGTCTGTCGGACATGTTCCCGTCGGACCCGGTTATCAAGGAACTGGATATCGTACAGCGGAAATGGCTCGATAACCTCTTCTACGGGGCGGTATGGTCGCTTATTAAGCAGGGCGCCGGTACTGAGTGGACACTCGGTGGAGCGCTGAACAGGTATGACGGCGACCATTACGGAACAATTCTCTGGATAGAGTACCCGGGTGACATCAATCCCGGCTATGAGTGGTACAGGAACAGAGGGGTAAAGGATGAGGTTAACGTTTACGGCAAGGTTAATGCCAGCCTGACAGGAAGCCTGAGCGGGTTCCTTGACCTGCAGCTGAGGCATATCGGTTACCGTTTCGAGGGACCGGATGACGATATGAAGGAGCTTGGCGGGAGCCACCGCTTCCTCTTCTTCAATCCCAAGGCAGGCATGTTCTGGAGCAACGGAAGCGGGAGCGAAGCCTTTGTCTCGGCCGCCGTGGCTCATCGCGAACCTACCCGCGCTGACTATAAGGATGCCGCCGGCGACCCTTCAGCTACCCCGGGCCGCGAGAGGCTGACCGACTTCGAGGGAGGGTATACCTTCAGGACCTCCGCGGCAGCCCTGGGTGTCAACCTGTATTACATGTGGTACCGCGACCAGCTGGTCCCTACAGGCAGGATAAGCACCACGGGTTATCCCATTATGACAAATGTGCCTGAGAGCTACAGGGCAGGGGTGGAGCTGTCGGGAAGCTTCCGCCCGTCACCCGTGGCGGCGCTGAAGATGAATCTGACCCTCAGCCGGAGCAGGATCAGAGACTTCCGGAACTATTACTTCAATTACAACACTGACGACTGGAGCGAGGAGTATCTCTTCAGCGATCTCGGAACGGTTGATATTGCCTATTCTCCTCGCGTAACCGGCTCCGCCGAGCTGGAGGTCAATCCTGTAGAAAGGCTCTTGCTCAGCCTTACGGGCAAATATGTGGGAAAACAGTATTTTGACAACACCATGAGTGCTGACCGGGCCATTGACCCCTATTTTGTAAGCAATCTTTCTGCTGCTTATGGTTTCAGGTTGAAGAAGGCCGGCGGGCTGACGCTGCGGTTAATGGTCAACAACCTGATCAACACGCGCTATGAGAACAATGCTTACGGCGGCATGTGGGCCGAGGACGGTGACGAGAAGACGTGGGCATATTACTTTCCGCAGGCCGGGATAAACTACACGGCAGGTATTTCTATATCTTTCTGATCCGATGGCAACTGAACTTATGACAGGTTTCTATTCTTTCCGCTTACTCAATGGCAACAAACTGGATAGCTGAAAATATTGTTGAGATCTTCGGGGCGGTCACCGGTATTGCCTATGTGATCCTGGAGATCAGGCGCAACATACTTCTCTGGCCGCTGGGGATAATCACCTCGGCAGTGTATATATATGTTTTTGGCCGGGAGGGTTTCTATGCCAACATGGGACTTCAGGTTTATTACCTTGTCATAAGCATTTACGGCTGGTACGCCTGGCGCCGGACTCAAAACAATGATACCGGGATAGCTCGTAGAGCTTCAAGAATTGTAGGTCCGGGCGATCCCCCATCATCCCTCCCCACCGGAAACATTGACGGGGCCCCTGGCACCGATGTCCGCCGGATTGACAGGCTAACAGCTGTATGGTGCATATTTACTGCCGTTGCACTGTGGGCAATTCTTTGGTTCATTCTTGGCCGCGCAACTGACTCACAGATACCCTTGTGGGATGGTCTTATAGCTTCACTTTCAGTAGTGGCAACATGGATGCTCACCAGGAAATACCTCGAGCAATGGTATGTATGGATTTTTGCCAACGCCATTGCCGTTGCCGTTTACCTCGCCTCCGGCCTCTATCCCACAGCGGTGCTGTTTTTTGTATATTTCGGTATGGCAATTATCGGACTAATAAAATGGGGGAAGCAGCCCCTGAATAACTGATCGCACAACCCTAATCCCCTGACCTTCAGACCTTCAGACCTCAGACCTTCAGACCTCAGACCTTCAGACCTCAGACCTTCAGACCTCAGACCTTCAGACCTTCAGACCTCAGACCTTCAGACCTCAGACCTTCAGACCTTCAGACCTCAGACCTTCAGACCTTCAGACCTCAGACCCTCAGACCTCAGACCAATCATGAAGACAGTCATCCTCGCCAACGGCACCTTCCCCTCGCACCTGATCCCTCTGGCCCGGCTCCATGCAGCTGATATGATCGTATGCTGTGACGGTGCAGCAGAAAAGCTGGTGGCCAATGGCCTTGAACCAGGCATCATCATCGGCGACCTTGACTCGGTCTCTCCTGAACTCAGGGAACGATACAGGAACATCCTTGTGCAGGACACCGACCAGGAGACCAATGACCTGACCAAGGCAGTCAACTGGTGCATTGCTGCCGGAATAGGTGAGGTTACAATCATAGGCGCCACCGGCATCCGCGAAGATCATACCCTGGGAAACATTTCCCTGCTTGCCGATTACAGCAGCAGGATAGATGCTGTAATGCTGACTGACACCGGCAGCTTCAGGGCATATGACCGCAGCGTGACCATCGACTCACATCCTGGCCAGCAGGTATCTCTCTTCAGCATTGATCCCTTGCTGAAGGTAACCTCCGCCGGCCTGAAATACCCGCTCAATAACCTGACCCTCCACAGCTGGTGGCGAGGCACGCTGAATGAATCAGAGGGAGACTCTTTCTCACTGGAATTCGTAAGTGGTCAATTGATTTTATTTACAGAATACTAAAAGATTGGCAGAAAGACATTTAATCTGCCAGAATGGTTAGTACACAGCTCCTCGCTGCTTATAATCCTGATATGTAGCGCAATAGCCCAAATTTGACTCTGTGCTTATACTCAGGATCTAAAAAATTTGCCTGATAAATTCATAATAAAGGATAAAAAGGTCCGAAAATATTAAAATAACAATATCTTTACCCCGAACCAATTAATCATTAAAAAGATTTCAGGTATGAAGACAAGAAAGAGAGTTATTTTAACAGGCACGCTGATGATTGCCATCATCACATTGAATTACTGTACAAAAGAGGAGAACAATAATCCTGCTGTAACAGCTACGGATGAGATTATCGGTATGACAGGAACTCCTGTTAACCTGACTGCTTCCGCAACTGATCCTGATGCAAACACGCTGTCCCTTGCCTGGTCCATAGATGAATCTCCTGCCGGCTCTGTTGCAACTGTTGCCGGTGACAACAATTCAGCCACATTCAACACTTCCGTTGCAGGATTTTACCGCGTAAAGGTGACTGCCGATGACGGTAACGGAGGAACTGCGTCAGCTTTTGTAAAGCTATACATCGGAGGTGTTCTGCCCACTTCCATAACAACGAACACTGCATATCCGGATCTTTTTGAAGATATAAAATATCCTGACTATTACGCTGTTAACAGCTTGCAGGCAACTGCCGGTGTAACCTTTGCGCCCGGGGTGGTTGTTGAGTGTGGCCCGGATGTGACACTGTGGTTCAATGGTAACACATCATTTATCAATGCTGAAGGGACTGCTGCAAAGAACATTATCTTCAGGGGTATTGACAAGGTCAAGGGCAGCTGGAGGCTGATCGAGATCAATTCAAACAACCTGAACAATAAACTTGCTTATGTTCAGATCATGCACACAGGCAGTACTGCTTCAAGCAATCAGAAAACAGCCATACTTGTTAAGAGCAACGTTTCGGGAAGGCTGAGTATTAAGAACACAAGCATATCGCAGTCTGACGGCTATGCTGTATATATAGACGGTAACACGGGAAGTTTTTCGGAATTTTCAGACAACAATTTCAGCAACAACACACTTGCTCCGATGAGGATTGGCGCCGAGGCACTGCTCGCCATTGACAAATCCTCTGTCTATACCGGGAACGGGACACAGGCCATAGTGGTGGCTTCTTCAGGAAACACCAACGTCCGCTTTGACAATCCGGGAACAATAAAGGCTGCAGGCGTTCCATATCATGTCCTAAGCAGTTTGGAATTAAGAGATGACATTACTTTCGAGCCGGGAGTTACCTGTCTGTTTGCCGCAGGGCTCAGGTTATGGGTCACATCTGACGGGGCTATTGTTGCAGATGGTACAGCTACGGACAAAATCACCTTCAGCGGGCTTGCCCAGAACCCGGGTGCATGGTGGGGTATCGAACTTGCCTCACCTTCAACATCGAATAGTATTAATCACGGCATTATATCATATGGCGGAGATCCGGCAGGACGCAGCGGCAACATTTATATGGTTGGCGCCACCCCCGGATCAAGGCTGATGATAACAAACAGTACGATCTCCAACAGCGCTACATATGGTATACTAAGGGCAGCAGGTACTACAAACCTGTCCGAGGCCAGCAATAACTTCTCCGGGAATGCTGCAGGAAATATACATCAGAATTGAATCGGATGCCAGACAGGCTCATCCGGTTATCATAAATGAGTTTACAGCGTAGCGATATGAAACTTATCACAACAGTATTCTTACTGGCTGTTCTGACATCTATAAATGCCCAGAAAATCAGCCGTTCTCTTCAGGACCATAATTCCCGGCAGTCAGATCTTGTACTATTTGCATACGGGTCTGACAACCCGGTTAAAATTGGCACTGTTGACGTACAGGGTAACCTCCTGACGGATCTTTCTGAAGTTCAAATGCCGCAACTGACTGCTGAAATCAGGGAGTTGTTCACATCCGAACTATGGCTCGTCTTTGCTTTCGGTTGCGGAAACCGGGATGACTTTGGGCAGCACGGAACAGTCCCGGCTGTCAGGGGAGGCAATGTGGCTCTCCTGGCTGATAAAGAATGGACGGGATCCTTTTTCATTGCTTCTGACCAGGAATTGAAACCCTGGATGGCAGATCCTGCTTACAATTCAGCAGTCAGGGGTCAATTCTGGGATGTAATATATGTTGATGCAGACGTTAGCATCAATATCACATGTCAGAATGAGATCCATCTGGATAGAGGAATTGCAGAGGCATCATATACGTATGACCTGGATTTAAAGAAGGGATTCAACTGGGTAGAATACTCCATTGAGGATATTCATGTTACAGATCCAGAAGTTATGGCTTCCTTCCCTTCAAAGGTAAGAATCAGTAACATGACAGATCAAGGCAAGATGAAATGGTTGGCTGATTACTTCTTCTGACATTCAGCCACAAAGACTTCCGGCTGACAGGTTACGTACTGTCAGTGAGGCTGGTGATTTCAGAATAATACTGAGAAGGTTGATAATAAAACAATTATCACCTTCTCTTTTTTTTGAAATATAATCTAAAACCACTGCCCCCCGGTTCCGCCATCTGTTATCACTCTTAAGCTTTGACTTAACGCTGTGGGTGACTTTATCCAGTCTTATATCCCCGCTCAATAACCTGACTCTCCACAGCTGGTGGCGCGGAACGCTGAATGAGGCGGAAGAAGACTCATTCACCCTGAGATTTGCAAAAGGTAGGGTCATTGTCTTTAAAGAATACAAAGGATTGGCAGCAGGACGATCAATCTGCCAATAAAATCAATACCCTGCCTTTTGAGTAACTATCGGTATAAATAAAAGCAGCCTCAAGGAAATCAGGTCAGATACTCGCTGTTCTCCTGAAGAAATCTTCATCAAAAGGGTAAAGCCATAAAAACCTGAAATCAATATCCGGGTAGTTCTCCTGAAAGATCCTGTATTTCTTCTGGTGTATCATAACCTTATCCAGTTTGGCTTCGAATGCTTCAGGATGCTCAACCTCCGGTAAAACAAAATCAACCTCATTGCCTGCGGAGGTCCTCCAGAAAAGCACAGATTCCAAACCATACCGGTCAATCAATAACCTGTTAACCATGTTTTCCCATAATTCACCCTTATCAGCTCTCTGATTAATTGGCTGGAAATTATTCAACATGCAATTTCGCATTCCGCTGTCAAGGAGAAAAACCTTAGGCATCTTAACCAGTTCTTTTCTGAGATTACCGAAGAATGGTCGGGCTAATGATATGTGGAAACATTTCATCAGGATATTCAGGTAATTGGTGACTGTTTCATGTTTGATACGCAGCGTGGCAGAGAGTTCGTTGGTATTCACAAGATTTCCTGTCTGGGAAGCCAGTATACGGAATAGTTGATAGAAGGCCGTTTCATTGGTCACCCCTGAATCCTGAATATCCCTTTTCACAAATGAATCGCGGATTTCTTTCAACCGGTTTATTTTTTCATGTTTATCAGGTTCTGTGATAACAGCTGGATAACCTCCATAAATCATGTAGTTCTCCCACTCAATCCTCAGATAATCAAGAAGTGCGGTTCTCGATTCCCGGACAGATGATATTCTGTTCAGTTCCTCAACTAGATCACCCTTGCCCTTAATCTCCAGAAATTCACCAAAGGAACAGGTCAGCAAGTGAAAGATCCGCTTCCGGCCGGTAAGAGAATCCTTTAAACGAACATCTGTGTAAAAAGCACTGCTACCTGTGGCTACAATTTTTATACGGGAACAATGATCATCGTATATCAGCTTGAGGAAATTGGAAGGATGATTAAGATACTGGACTTCATCAATAAATACGATCACCCTTTTTTGCACTTCAGGCAAGTATCTCAGAAGATTTACCGGATTATTGTCTAAATCTGCAAGTAGTGTCCGGTTTTCAAGATTCAGGAAAACCGTTGGCAATCCTTCATTCCTGCAATGTTCTTCCATCTGCTTTAGCAAAGTTGACTTACCCGATTGCCTGGGGCCGGTCACTATACTGAATTCCTTTTTTGGAAGATGTTCAATTAGGTCACTAAATAACCTGCGACGAATCATACCTTTGTTTTTAACAAAAATACACAATAATGGATATTATTACCCATCGATGGTGAAAAATATCAGATAATATTATCTATATCTAATTAAAAATATCAGATATTAATTATCCTGCACTATGGAAAGAAATAATACCGACATTATTTCTTTAATTATTTATTACTTTACTTTAGCTGATACATTTTCTATTATTAATATCGGCCATGAAGAACGATTCACTACCCAAAATTTTCCTGTTATTCCTGATTACAGCTTTCTCATGTAACAATGGAGAAAAGAAAGGAACGGATTCAGCAGATTCTTTTCGTTTTGAAGAGTACACCATAACACAACTTCAGCAGGGTTATGACAACAGTGAATTCACCGTTACCGATGTGGTACAGGCTTATCTTGACCGAATTGCACAAATCGATGATGAAGGTCCTGTGCTAAATGCTGTAATCCAGGTCAATCCTGATGCGCTTACCATTGCCGCACAGCTGGATGCAGAGCTGAGGGATGGTAAAAAACGGGGTCCCATGCATGGCGTACCGGTGCTGCTTAAAGACAACATCGACACCCATGACCAGATGGAGACTACCGCAGGATCACGCGCACTTACCGGCTCGCACCCGTTGCAGGACAGCTATATTGCGATTAAGCTTCGCGAAGCCGGCGCCGTCATCATCGGCAAGGCCAATCTCTCCGAGTGGGCCAACTTCCGTGGCAACCTCTCATCAAGCGGATGGAGCGGCGTGGGCGGACAGACGAAGAATCCCTACGTCCTCGACCGCAATCCGTGTGGCTCAAGCTCCGGCTCGGGAGTAGCTGTCTCAGCCAACCTGACCATGATTGCCATAGGCACCGAAACAAACGGCTCAATAGTATGCCCCGCCACTGCCAACGGCATCGTGGGTATCAAACCAACAGTGGGTTTGCTCAGTCGCAGCGGCATAGTGCCCATCTCCTTTACGCAGGACACTCCCGGTCCGATGGGCAAGACCGTAAGCGACGCTGCCGCAGCCCTTGGTGCAATGACGGGAATTGACCCGAACGACAGCAAGACTGCAGCCTCTGAAGGCAAATACCTGACGGACTACACTACCTTCCTGAAGGAGGGGGGACTGAAGGGCAAACGACTCGGGTGGTACACAGCCGCCAGGGGAGCACACTTCAAGGTTGACACCCTGATGCAGCATGCGGTTGACTTTCTCAAAAGCCAGGGCGCAGAGGTGATCGAGATTGACAATATCTACAGTCGTGAGGTGGGCTCGCTCTCATTCCAGGTAATGCTCTATGAATTCAGGGACGGGCTGAACAAGTATTTCGCTTCGCTTGGAGAAAACGCCCCGGTGAAAAGCGTGGAGCAATTGATAGAGTTCAACAGGAATGACAGCATCGAGTTGCGCTTTTATGACCAGGAACTGCTGATTGAAGCTCAGAAGAAAGGTGACCTGACCTCCCAAGAATACCTTGAGGCATTGGAGAAGATGAACCGCCTGGTAAGGGATGAGGGAATAGACAAGGTGATGAAGGAACATAACCTTGATGCCTTCATTGCCCCGACAGGCTCGCCGGCATGGAAGACCGACCTGGTCAACGGCGACTCTTACACCGTCAGCAGTTCATCACCCGCTGCAGTGGCCGGATACCCCAACATCACCGTGCCGATGGGTTACGTTGACGGCCTGCCTGTAGGGATCTCATTCTTCGGCAGGGCATGGAGCGAACCGCTGCTGATTGAAATTGCATACTCATATGAGCAGGGTACAAAATTCCGCAAGGCCCCGCAGTTCCTCCCGACATTGCCGTATGAGGACTAACTGAATGGAATGAAGACACCGGTCAGCATTACCTGAAAAAGAAAGTTTAAATTCCGGATCATTCGGCGGTGAAGTACCTTTTAAGCACTGTATCAAGATACAGATCTGTCAATTCCGGCAGGGCCTTTTCGGGAATAAAGATCATCTTACATGTTCTGTCCCTGTCCAGTATAAAGAGAAAGGGTATCTGGTATTCCTCAAACGGGATACCTAAATCATCGGAGGCGTAGGATAGAACACTTTTACCATAATAATCTTCCTTTACTCTGGGATTAAGATTACTGCCTATAAGCAGTATCCTCGGGTTGCTGCTGAAATCGCTGAACCTGTTTTTGATTTTCTCGAGTACGAAATCCACGCACACATCGCAGGCTGCTCCTGAAAACCTGAAAACCAGGCACTCCTGGTCGACAATATCAAATAGCGGCACTTGTTCTTCTATCCTTTTTCCAGGATATACAATCGGATTGCCCAACTCAATGCATTCATTTTCAATTGAAGCCTTGATCAGTTCATTCATATAAAAGTTTTCAATTGACTGTTCCGAATTCTCCTGCCCGGTCCCGTTTTTCACGAGAAGTAAAGTGCTGGAGACTGCGCCTATGCAAGATAAAGCGGCAATGACGATCAATAATGGTTTCATTTTTGGTTTTTAAAAAAGTACCTGATTAGGATCGGGTTGTCTTCAGGTTTCAGATTGGCAAGCACTGATCGGGAAGGCTCGTCTACTACGGATTCGTTTACAAGGAGGTGAGCCTCCATAGGGTCTGCATATCCCAATATCCCTTCTTCAGATAAAACAGGAAATGGGGGAAGAACAATATCTTCAGTAAACCTCTTCACAATTGTAGATTTTTTGTCTGCTTTATCATAAATCAGACTAACCCATTGCTTATCAAATATAAATCTTGTCATAATGATACTCTGATTCTCCTGGTATGAATAAAAACAGGATGCCATGTTCCCATTCCTCAAGAGAGCCATGTAATACATCGGATCCTTACCCTCCGGGAGATCCCTGTAGTCAAGATTGTGCTCCCCGAAATCCCATCTGAATCGAAACCTCAATCCTGAGGTATCGATGTCATAGATGTCGTTTGTAAATCCCTGAAAAAATGTGGTATGATTACCATTCTGGCTGAATGGGCTTGAGTTAAGTGATATCAGGGGTGTGTTTAAAATAGTCTCAGGGAAACTGAATTCTTTTTTGATTACCTTATCCTGACTCCTGGAATAATAGTGCAGTTTTTCCTGTTCGTATTCAGTATAAAATATGATCGTATCTTCCGTAATAGGAATGAACTTGCTAGCATTGCGCATTGGGATCCTCTGGGATTTAATAAATTCACCATCAATGGTGTATGACAACAATTCTCCCCTGGGATTGAGCAGCTCCAATTCTTTTGTAAATGGATTAATATTGAAATCATATAACAATGAATACTCTCCAGGCCCGACTCCTATCTTCCTGATTTTTTTCATGAAGTTTCCATCATTGTCAAAAATAACGACAGCACTTTGCTTACGGTCCAGAATGTAGAACCGGTCATCATAAGGGATTACCCTTGATATCTGCTCAATCACGGAATTACTGTCTGTTTCCAGGGGTATTACCGATATCTTGCTGAAAATATCAAAAACCGATATTTTGCTGTTGTCATCTAAATTAACAGTAATGGAGGTCGAGTCGGAATCTGTTCTCTTTACAGCTCCACTGTGTTGCTCTTGGCAAGCAGAAAAGCTCATTACAAGGACAAACACAGGTAATATCGCAGTGATGTACTGATGTGATTTCAAAGCCAGACAGTTAGTAAGCATTCATTTATTCAGATTTAAGCTGTTACACAAAATTGGCCAATTACTCTATCCCAATGAGTTAATAAACCGGAGAGAATCTTAATTTGCTTGGCTGCATTATCATGATATTCAGTATTCACATAATATAGTCGACGCAAATATTATATGCTTTTACCAGGATAAGGCTGCAGTAATTACGCTGTAAACCTGTCCACTCACACTCTGCGGCAACCAGCAGATAAAAATCGCACACATCGAAGTTAAGCCGATAGCATTTCCCAGTAGTGCCTGCTGAACAGGTAATAACTACTCCTTCCACGTCTTCTTTTGCATTTGATGAGACAGGAATAAGGGCGAGGACTAATCCTAAAGCAAAAACAGCTGAAAGTTTCTTAAGCGTTTTCATTTTGCACGAGATTTAGTTAGACATATTTCAAAATTCCGAACAAACACTGTCATGTGCAAATCTTTTTTATGAAAATCTGTGTCAGATATCATGATTCCGGCGAATCATATTGATAATCTTATATTTAGTAACCTCACTGATTTTACAATCCATCTTTTTTAGCCTGTCGCTTGATATCGGAACCACAAACTTCCCGTCCAGAAGAATTGTCCGGTTGATAATATCAAATCCTGTAATTCTGTAAGAATTTACCAGAAATGAGCGGTGACATCTGAAAAACATATCCCTGGGAAGGTGCATTGATATCTGTATCAGGTTCTTCGATATTTTATGTTTTTCTCCGTTCAGGAAGATGATATCGGAATAGCTCCCATCAGCTTCACAGTACACTATCTTACCACAATTGGCAAAATAGCTTCCACCGAAGTGATCTTCATTTTTCATGGTCACTAAATAAAAACAGTTATTGCAGCGAATTAAAAATCCCTGTAAATCAGCACGCCAGGGGATTTCTGCAATAAAATTAAGAAAGTATTCTGAAATTCAGTATAAAACAAACACAGTTTTCAGAGATTTAATCAGCAGAATTAGAAATTCACTGTTTTTCAGTTCCTGTCATTCGGAGAATGCAGAGCCCAAATGCCCCGGCTTAACTGCCAGGCGCCGGTGAACTGATATCTGAGTAATACCTGTGAATCTCCGTCTGCGACCGCAGCGGAGGCTCGCCGTTGCTCACCATCGTGTTTGACAGCTCCGCATCGAGGATGCGCGCTTTGACGTTATCATTCCACTGGATATCGAATACGTCTGAGATTTCCTTCATTATCGCCGGGTCCCAGACAGGGCAGGTGACTTCAATCCTGTGATCAAGGTTGCGCGGCATGATGTCGGCCGAGGTGATATAAACAAGCTCATCACCGCCGTTACAGAAGATCATGAATCTCGAGTGTTCCAGGAACCTGTCCACGATCCCTATGGCCTGTATATTTTCACTCACTCCCTTTGCTCCCGGCGCCATGGAGAACATCCCCCTGACAATCAGTCTTACCTGTACCCCGGCATCACCGGCCTTATATAGCCTCGAGATTATTTCTTCATCCGTCAGGTTGTTGATCTTTATCCTGATATAAGCCTCTTTACCTGCCTTAGCGTTTTTAGTCTCATTTTCTATCATCATCAGAAGCCTGTTTCGCAGCCCGAAGGGCGACACCAGCAGGTGATAGAACTTGTCCTTCCTGTAATTGGCGCTGAAGAAATTGAAAGCCTTCAACACCTCGTTGGTGATCTTTTTGTCAGAGGTGAGCAACAGGTGATCGGTATACACCCTGGCAGTCTCCTCGTTGAAGTTGCCGGTGCCCACGGCAGCATACCTCTGCGTCACCTCGCCCTTGACCCTGGTTATCAGGCACAGCTTGGAATGAACCTTCAGCCCCGGTACCCCGTAGATGACCTTCACCCCCTCGTCGAGCAGCCTGTTTCCCCAGTGGATGTTAGCCTCCTCGTCGAACCGTGCCTGCAGTTCAACCACGGTTGTCACACTCTTGCCGTTGCGGGCAGCATTCATCAGTGCGTTAATGACGCTTGAGTTCCTTGCCAGCCTGTAAAGTGTGATATGTATCGATGTGACGAACGGGTCTATTGACGCCTCCCTGAGCAGGTCGATGAAATGATCGAAAGGATGGTAAGGGAAATAGAACATTATATCTCTCTTCCTGATAACCGAGAGGATGCTCTTCCCGTATTGCAGCGCAGGATGCCTCACCGGCGCCAGTTTCGGGTAGTTGAGACCTTCTCCTTCCACCTCGATGAATCTCATTAAATCCTTGAAGTTGTGATACCTGTTGCCGGGCATTATCACGTCTTCTGACCCCAATGTCAGCTTCCTGGAGAGTATCTTCAGGAACTCCTCAGGCATCTCCCTGTCATGCACAAACCGCACCGGACTCCCTTTTTTTCTCTGCTGCAGGCTCCTGGAAAGCTTGTCGATGTAGCTTTCGGAAATGTCATCCGCTATCTCGAGCTCGGCATCCCTTGTGACCTTGATGGTGTAAGCCGTGATCTCATCAAATGACAGGATGGAGAAGATCTCCTTCAGTCCCCACCTGATCACGTCATCGAGGAAGATGACATACCTTATTCCCTTTTTCCCGGGCAGCAGCACAAATCTTGGCAGTATGCTTCGCGAGGGTATCTCCAGCAGAGCGTATCTTTTCTTCTCGGTCTCGCTGTTGCGAAGCTGAATGGCAAAGTAGATGGCATCGTCAGTGAGGTTGGGCAGCTTGTTTTCCTTGCTGATAATCAGAGGCATAAGCCTCGACCGAACCTCCTTGCGGAAGTAATTCCTCACGAACTCAGTCTGTGTGTCATCGAGCTGTTCCTCATTTACGAAGTGGATGCGGTGCTTCTTCAGTTCGCCGAGCAGGTCGGAATAGGTCTTTTCAAAGATTTCATTCTGTCTGAGAACTGTTTCCTGGATAGTCTTGAGCGCCGCTTTCGGGCTGTAGCCCAGGATGTTCCTGGCCTTATTGCTGAAAAGTGCCAGGCGTCTGAGAGTTGCCACCCTGACCCTGAAATACTCATCGAGGTTATTGGAATAGATCCCGAGGAAATTGAATCTCTCCAGGAGAGGCACATCGCTGTTGGCGGCTTCCTGCAGTACCCTGGCGTTGAAAGAGAGCCAGCTTATCTCCTTGGGAATGTACGCTTTGCTCATGACAGGTCAGCAGGAGTCAGGTAGTATAGGGTTCGTCCGCTCTCCGGCTCTACCTCAGACCAGCTTGCGGCATCAAATACAAGGCAGTAAATGCCGGTCTTGGCGAGTGATCCGGGCTCATCTGCGGCGAAGTATGCCGCCATCTCAGTAATCAGAGGGTTGTGCCCGAAAAAGGTGATTGTATGGTCCGTGTCGTTCTGCTTTCTTATGAATGGAAGGAACTTCTCCTCCCGGAGTCCGTGGTACAATTCCGGGGCCAGTTTTATCTCAGCCTCGCTGAGGCCGTATTCCCTGCAGAAAATGATAGCTGTCTCCAGTGCCCTGAATGCGGGACTGCTGATTATCCTTCCCGGATCTTCGCCCTTTGATTTCAGTATTTCGGCCATCAGCCTCGAGTACACCTTCCCCTTCATCGTAAGTGATCT
>JADFDS010000018.1 GCA_018262715.1 Bacteroidota bacterium | reverse complement strand
GCGTCGTTATCTGTTCGTTCTTGTCAAGATCAGAATATACGCAGTCGCCCGTCGAGGGATCAATGCCCAGCCATTCATAACTGTAGAAAATGCCTATGGGCTGACCCTCCATAACACGGTTGCCTCCGCGGCCAATGTCATCTATCGGCTGTCCGTTGTACAGTTTAAGCACCTTGTTCCTGTTGACCGACAGATTGGCTACCGTGTTCCATTTGAACCGGCCCACCAGGTTGTTGGTGGTTAAATTTAGCTCCACACCCTTGTTTTCGACCTGTCCGATATTTTCCGTGATCGAAGAAAATCCTGAACTTCCCGGTAACGGCCTTGCAAGAAGAAGATCCTTCGTCTGCTTGTTATAATAATCAGCGGTAAGGAAAATACGGTTTTCCAGAAATCCCAGGTCGATGCCGATATCCAGGTGCGCCGTGGTTTCCCATTTCAGGTCCGGGTTGGGGATGCTGCTCGGGTATATGGCTGAGGCGCTGTTGTAGGAGGTGACACCGTACAGCTCGGCATAAAGGAAGTGGGGGATGTCATCATTCCCTGTGAGGCCGTAACTGGCCCTAATCTTTAACTCGGATATTGCCGGGAGGTTGTCCATAAAGCTTTCCTCGCCCATCCTCCAGGCAACTGAAGCTGCCGGGAAAAATCCCGTCCGGTTGTTCTCACCGAATTTCGAGGATGAGTCAAACCGGCCCGAAAGTGAGATGATATATTTTGTTTTATAGTCATAGTTGACCTTTCCGAAGAATGAGTTCAGCCCCGAGTTGTTCGCATCGGAACTTGCCGAAGCGATGGTTGAGGCTGAGTTGATGTATTCAAGGCTCTCATCTGCATAGTCCTGTGCCCTGATAAACGAAGACCTGTCCTGGTATTTTTCAAAACTGTAACCGGCCAGGAACCCGAATTTGTTCTCCCCGACAGCGAAGTCATAGGTGAGCACGTTGTTGGAGACTATGTTCAGCACATTGGTGTATGTTTCAAATCCCAGGCCGTTGTATTTCTGCCCCTGGACAGTATTGAACTCGAAGGCATGCTCGCGGAAGTTCAGGAAGTCAGCACCCCACTTGGTGGTGAGGTTCAGGCGGGGCAGGATATGCCATGTCAGGTAAGAGTTGGCCAGTGTCCTGAATGAGAAGTTCTGGTTGATTGCCTCATTGGCAATGGAAACAGCATTTGAATAGGGCCCGCTCTGGTTATAGGAGCCGTCTTCATTATATACCGGGTAAATGGCAGGAGTTGAAATACCATTGGGAAGAGGCCCGTGCAGTGTCTGGTCTCCTTCCACACGGTTGGTTTTCGCATAGGTCAGTCCGACGCTGGCACCGACAGTGAATTTCTCAGTAAGGTTATGGTCAATATTCACTCTTCCGTTCAGCCTCTGATAATCAGTGCCTATCAGTATGCCATCCTGGGTGAAGTAGTCGCCGCTCAGAAAGAACTTTGTATTCTCGTTCCCGCCATTTGCCGTCAGCTCATAATTTGCATTCGGTGCGGTGCGGAAAATAATATCCTGCCAGTCGGTGTCAATGGTTATATTCTCCATCTGCTCCTGCGAAAAGACAGGCGTGCCTGCAAGGTCATTCCTGTATTCCATCCACCCCCGTGCATCGAGCATATCAAGTGTTCTCCACACCTGTTGCACCCCGTAATATGAATTCAGGCTGACCTGTGTTTTCTGATTGGCGCCTCTTTTTGTGGTGATCACAATAACCCCGTTTGATGCACGGGCTCCGTAAATCGAGGCGGCAGCCGCATCCTTCAGAATACTGATTGATTCGATATCATTGGGGTTGAGGTCGGATATTGCATTGATACCCTGCCCTTCATATCCCACCTGGCCATAGTCACCGGTGACAACGGGAATTCCGTCGATAACATAGAGCGGCTGGTTGGATCCGCTGATGGAGTTAACCCCCCTGATCCTGACGGAAGTTGCCCCTCCGGGTGTTCCCGAGTTCTGGGTAACCTGAACCCCGCTGGCCTGCCCCTGCATCAGGTTGTCGATATTCATGACAGGGATATCCCTGATCGCGTCAGAACTGACCACATCTATTGATCCGGTAAGAAGAGCCTTCTGCTCCGTGGCATAACCCACCACAACCACATCTGAAATGCTGTTGTACTGCATCACAAGCTGTACATTGATGACAGCTCTTGTTCCTACCCTGATCTGTTGCTTTAGGTAACCCACATAAGAGAACTCGAGGATACTTTCTGCGGAAGGTACCGTAATTGCATAGGATCCGTCGGTTTCGGACATGGCGCCTGTCATTGAACCTGCAAGCAGGATGCTTGCGCCCGGCAGGGGTTTGCCTTCTTCGTCCAGAACCTTGCCTGTGATCCTGATTCCCTGCCGGGTCTGGGCTGGTATGGCTTTATTATCCTCCCGGCTTTTCCCGGTTAAATTCAGACTCCCTGCAAATGAGATATCACCGAGCAGGAAAAGCACTACACAGATAACAATCCTGATACCTGAGGTATTAAGGAATTGTGTTTGTGAAATGGGTTTTTTCATTATAGTAAGAATTACTTGAGTTTTTCAGTCAGTGGTCATGCAATTTATATGCTGCCGTAGGTTGTCAGTTCCTTATGTTCTGCAGGCATTGGCTCAAAAATGAGGTTCACCCTATAAAATTAGGTCTTTTTGATATTACTTTTTGATCACTATGGAAATTTTATATTTCTTTAATAAATCCTGATCTCAGGATCCCCGTTACCGGGGGATTTTGTTAATTGCAGTTACCCAAAAGAGCAGATTGTGTATGAAAATATTACTCCTGACCGTCTGGCTTTCCCTTGGTGGTGTCATCTGTGCCGGAGCACAAAGCCTGGGGAGAGTCGGCTCTGCAACGGATATAAGCCCATCGGTTTCGGCCGGAACGGTGCTGATGGGCGGAGGCGCTGACGTTGATGCTGCTTTCACATGGATGATCAACAAATCGGGCGGGGGAGATTTTGTGGTTATTCGTGCCACCGGCACAAATGCTTACAACAGTTATATATATGGTCTGGGTTCAGCCAATTCTGTTGAGACCTTTCTGATTAATTCGAGAGAGCTGGCAAATGATTCTGCCGTTGTTCAGGCTGTAAGAAAGGCTGAAGCCCTGTTTTTTGCCGGGGGTGATCAGAATGATTATATCAGGTTCTACCGGGGAACCGCGCTGGGCTCCGCTTTGAATTACCTGGCAAATGTCAAACATATCCCTGTCGGAGGCACCAGCGCCGGCATGGCAATCCAGGGCTCCGTTTATTATGACGGCATCACAAACGTTGTGTCAGAAGAGGTCCTGCTTAATCCGTACAGGTCAGGCACCGGAATACACTATAACGATTTCCTGCAGAATCCGTTTCTGAAGAAAACAATCTGCGACACTCATTTTAATACAAAGGGTGGCACCACAGACAACGGCATAAGGGGGAGACAGGGAAGGCTGATGTCATTTCTGTCACGAATGATTACAGACTCGGCAATGACAGACGTGAAAGGAATTGCCTGCGATGAAAAGACCGCTGTCTGCATTGACCAGGATGGAATTGCAATGGTGGCGGGTGTGGGCAAGGCATATTTCTTAAGACAATGGTGTGCCGCTCCGGAAACATGCGTTCAGGGACAGCCACTGACATGGACAAACGGTGCCAGGGTTTATGTGATACCAGGACCGGGAAGTTATACCGCCGCCCCTGCAGCTGCAAAATCGGTGGATCTAAAGGATTGGACAACTGTCTCGGGCGGAACCTATGAATACTGGACTGTCACTTCCGGTATACTTACCCTCGGACAAACAACCGGAACGCCATCAGTGTGCAATCTGACAGGCGTGGCAAGCCCGGCTGAAGACGACGACATATGTATCTATCCGAATCCGGCCGGGGACAGGATTACAATTTCATCAGACGTACCTTTTAATAATTCAACCATAACTCTATATAACAGCCTGGGACAGATAGTGCAAAGGAAAAGTAACCTGAATGGCAACCAGGTAAATTTTAATTCATCTGCTTTATCATGCGGAACTTATATCCTGGAGATTGAACAGACAGACAATATGCTCAGACGGAAAGTCATTAAGCTCTGAACATAGAAACAGGGTTGCCGTAGTCCTGTAGTATGTAACCGGTATTCAGCGCGGCTTGATGTCCGAAGTAGCCTCAGCGCACCTCCAGCCTTACCTTCAGTCGTTCCCAGTAGTTGGGGGCGTAGGTAAATACGTCGTCCTGGGTGTAGGGAGTATTATCCATCCCGGCATACACCTTGATCAGGTTGTCAGTGTTGAAACTGACTGTTGAATACATCCCGATAGTCTCATCTTCTTCAGGCATTGTGACAGCAAGCGGGGTAAACTGGTGGCTTCTGATCATGCAATCCCTGCCTCCGTCTGGGGAATCCTCTGAGGCCGGCAGCTCTGCACATTCCCTGTTGAAAACATATGTCGACTCTGTATTCCCGAAAAAATATCCCCATGGCTGACGATCTGGAACCCCGAAGTATGGCTCAATTAAAGGTTGATGGCAGATCTTAATATAACGCTTACCTGTCCCGGGTTCAGTAGTATAGGTGCCATTCTGCCCGATTATCTGCATTGTACCGTAACCGGCAGGGACTTCAAATTCCTGCTCGAAATAGCTGGGTGTGATGCTGGTGATATAGTCACCCATGCCTGTATGGTAGAGCTCCGGATCTGCCAACCCTGATTTCAGACTGATGTCTTCAGTCGTGTATCTGACAAAATATTCAATATAGCCTGCGTTGTTTTTGCAGCTCCACATCATGGAGGCCAGAAGGAGTATACAGATTGCTGGTTTCATGTGACTTATTAATTGATGAACTTGTACAATAAAAACACTCCAGGAGCCAGGACATTTTAATCTTGTTCTGGCAGGCCTGAATGCCGGAAATCTGAAAGACAAATAATTGTAGATTTACTTCACTATACCATAAGCATGAAAACAGCGGTTATAACAGGCGGCACCAGGGGCATTGGCTCCGCACTCGTAAGATCCTTTCTTGAGTCGGGATGGAATGTTGCCTATTCAGGGACATCGGAAACAAATGTGGAAAAATCTCTGAAGTTACTCGATGGTCAGTTTGAAAGGGGAAGATATGCAGCCTTCAAATGCGATGTTTCAGTTGAAGCTGACCTGGTCAGCCTTTGGGACCGCGCGGTTAAAACCTTCGGCCGGGTGGATATCTGGATCAACAACGCCGGCACCTCCAGCGACCAGACTCCCTTTCATGAACTCCCGACTGAGATCTTCACGCGGATTATTGATACAAATGTCAGGGGACTCATGCTTGCCACACACGTTGTCTATAACAGGATGCTGAAGCAGGGTCACGGAGCCATCTACAATATGGAAGGCCTCGGCAGCGACGGCCGCCGTATCACAGGCCTCACTCCGTACGGAACCTCCAAAAGGGCGGTCAGATATTTCACTGATGCCTTTGCTGAAGAAGTAAAGGAAGGTCCGGTCATTGTGGGAACAATCAGTCCCGGCATGGTCCTCACCGACCTCACAATGGAGCAGATAAGGAAGGATCCGGGAAACAGCAAAAAGCTTATAAAAATCTACAACATACTGGCCAACGAGGCTGATACTGTTGCTCCGTTTCTTGTCCGTAAGATGATTGGAAACAGGAAGCACGGCGCAAAGATCAACTGGCTGACAAACTGGAAAGTAGTCCGGAGATTCCTCATCGCCCCCTTCTCCCGCCGTGACATAGTAAGCAGGTATCTCTAGGCAATCTGGTTAAAAATATCCGGGAATTCACAGCGGAACCTGACCTGCCTGTTGAACTCAATGATCATGGAGGCAAACACCTTCATCTCCCGTCAAGCCAGTGAATGATATTCAGCAGCAACCGGTAGTTGTTGCGGGCGTAAGGGGCATTCATGCCGGCCGGAAACTGTTGTGGCCCTGCCAGCTGCGCGGTGAACATGGCAGCCTCACCCGACATCACAACCCTCCCTCTGTTATACTCCCTGAAAGCAAGCTGCGACCACCCTTTTATCGGCTTGTAAACCGTCTGTTCATTGAAAACCCAGGCTGTGTCAGAAAGGAGCAGCAGGTACTTTTCATTGAAAGTCAGCACCGTACGGGCATCATCCGGAACAGTGAATGCCTGGCCGGTGAATGAAAAAATGCTGTCGACCCTCTCGTCGGCGCTCCGGCCGTTAACCAGGATATTTTCCGCCAGGGTGCCGTCGGCCCTGCAGAAGAGCGCCGGCCCTGCCTGAGCCGTGTCAAGGGCGAAGCCGTCAGTGAACCCGAACCCAAACGCTGCAGCCATCTCAGCCGCGGCGCCTCCCATGGGCATATGGTCAGCTATCAGAAAAAGTGATCCGCCCTCCTCAACCCACCTCCTTACTGTCTCAGTCTCCCCGGGGGTGAATGCGGAATAAACCGGTTTGTGCCAGCGGGTGGCATTCGTCTCGTGCAGGGCGTTGGAGATGACCAGTATCCGGCACTTTTTCAGCCTCTCCGGTTCAAACTGCCCGGCATAACCCTCAGTAACGTAACCGTCACGTTCAACCAGCCTCGCAAACGGAAGATAGCGGTCGCCACGTGTGTGAAAGTTATTATGCCCCTCGTCAATATATACAAGCGGACCCAGTCCCTGTTCGTAGGCAGGATTCTTAATCACCGGGGAATACCCCGTGTCCGGCACCTGCTGCCCTGTGGCCGTGGCAACAATCGCGGCAAACAGCCAGACGGCAATAAGTTTACTCTTCATGGCATAGCGTTTAATTCTCACCCGAAGTTATGCATAGTCAGCCATATTTCATGCTGCATCCGGTTTTATTCACCAGAAACTGCCATCACTTTCAGCCCCCGGATATGCACCTTCAGCACCCTCTTTCGCACCCCCGGCACCTTTTATTTTCGGAGCCTCCGGGCGCCCCCTACTTTTGCTTCGACAAACAAACACTAATCCTTTTAAACCAATTATGATGAAAACAAAAGTATTATTGACAGCAGCAATCCTGGCACTTCTGCCTGTGGCACTGACTGCCCAGGGCGAAGAGAAAAGAGCCGGATTCGAAGTCAACGGGGGACTCTCGCTCTCAACCTGCGCACCGGGTCAGGCCATCACAAATGCCGGCGCCGGCGCCGAAGCACTGCTTCACTACCGACTGACTAAACACCTCGGCATCTACGGTGGATGGGGCTATAACGCCTTCCGCAACGACTATGAACCTGCCGGGCACAGATGCGATTTTGAGGAGACAGGCTATATTCTGGGTCTGCAGTACAAGCGGAAAATCGAATTCTCAAACGCCTCGGTCTTTGTCAGGGGCGGGTACCAGTACAAGCACATTGAGATAGAGGACCCGACAGGCGAACTGCTCTTCGATACGACCCACGGACCCGGATGGCAGGCAGGATGCGGCATCGATCTCCCGCTGACGGAAAAATGGTCACTCCTCTCCGAATTGAAATACAACGCTCTGCTGGAAAGGGAAGGACATGTCCCTGATGCTCCGCTCCCGGACAGAAACTACTTCTCAGTCAGATTGGGTATCCTCATGAATTTCTGATCAGTGCAATAAAACTGAATGAAAATGAATATCAGGGAAACGATCTTGATCATGACGTCTGTTGCAATGACAGCCCTGAGCGCCTGCGAACCCATCGCGTCCGACCGGTTTGGCTTCGACCTGCCGGTCGGCCCCCGCTCCGGTGGCATCAACAACGTGGAAGTGGATTTCACAGTCAGTGCCATCCGGCTTACCGGGAACATCATTGCTTCGGAAGGAGCCCTGGTTGCCGAAATAATGTCACCCTCGGGAGCCGTGGTCTTTTCTGCTTCGGTTGAAGCTCCCGGAGAGGTGCATATTGACAAATCCCTGCCGGTTGAGGAGGGAGAATGGAGGATGCGCTACTTCAGTCTGAATGGCAAAGGAGTTATCCGGATGCACCTTAACCTTGTAAGATAATGTTGACAGTTGTTACAGTAATGCCGGATCAAGAGTTTACTTTTGTTAAATTAATCCCGGCAAACCGCAGTCACAGATAACAGATACACGATGACACAATCATTCATGAAACGGTTAAACGGGCTCATCCCGCTGCCAAAGCTGGTGAGATTCGTGATCGGCATCTCCGTGGCAGCCCAGATGATCGTCATAATCTACAACAACTTCAGCGGATTCTACCCACTCCAGAACTTCACCCATTTTCTCCTGCGCCTCACCCGCGGCGTGCTTCTTACAGTCCCTGCTGCAATGCTCGTCGCTGTTCCTGACCTGCTGATCATCGGCAGACTTAACGCCCTTTTCCCGTGGCACAGGAGGGTCTTTCCAAGGGTGGTGATACAGTTTATGGCAGCCGTCACACTTGCTGCCACGGTGTCGGTGCTGATGACCCTGACCGCCAACAGCCTCACCCCATACAGCGAACCGCTGAACCTCGTGCTTCTCTATAATGCCCTGATCTATGCGGTGGTGAATATTATCATCATGGGGGTGCTCGAGGCCTGGGTCTTTTACATCCGCAGCGCAGAGGCAGCCAGGAAAGCCGAGGCACTTGAGAGGGAACTGTCACAGATGCGATTCGAGATGCTGAAAAGCCAGATCAATCCTCACTTCATGTTCAACAGCCTCAATGTGCTGTCCGGTCTTATAGAAAAGGATGTCTCCAGGGCCCAGGAATTCATCGATGAGTTCTCCCAGATATACCGGTACGTTCTTGAAACTGTCGAGCAGCATACAACAACTCTTGGCAAGGAGCTCGAATTCATGCGCTCCTACCTCTTTCTCCAGCAGATGCGTTACGGGGAGGACCTGACATGGTCGGTCAGCGTCCCCGGTGACCTGCTCGGCGCTGTGCTTCCTCCCCTCTCACTGCAGGTGGTCCTTGAGAACGCTATCAAGCACAATATAGTAAACCATTCAAAACCTCTGCATATCGGGATAACTGCCAGTGACATGATGCTGACTGTTGCAAACCGGCTTCAGCCGAAGATCTCAGCACCGGCATCCACCGGGCTGGGACTGAAGAATCTCACCAGGCGGTACTCCCTAATAACCGGCAGGCTCCCGCAGTTTGCCGTTGAGAATGATCATTATATTGCACGGTTGCCCTTGCTTAATCCTGAAGGTAATGATAGCGCTGATAATTGAAGACGAAAGCCTTGCGGCTGAGAAGCTTGAGAAGATGCTCGCGGAAATCGATCCGTCAGTGACTGTAACGGCGAAGCTCGGGTCGATTAAGGATGCGGTTAAATGGCTCATGCAGAACCGGGCTGACATCATCTTCCTCGACATACAGCTCTCTGACGGGATCAGCTTCAGCATCTTTGAGCAGGTGGCCGTCAACACGCCGGTGATCTTTACCACAGCCTATGACCAGTATGCTGTCAGGGCCTTTCAGCTTAACAGCATCGCCTACCTCCTGAAGCCAATCCGCAGGAGCGACCTAGCAGAGAGTCTGAATAAATATCAGTCGCTACGGGCCGCCTTCAGCATCGACTTTGATGCACTTATGGCACAGCTGCAGGGACGAGATCCGGGTTACAGGAAGCGTTTCCTGGTACAGACAGGAGAGAAGCTCAGGAAGATCGAGGTCACAGAGATAGCATGGTTCTATGTGCTGGAAAAAAGTGCCTGGCTGAAGACTTTTCAGGGTAACTCATATCCGGCGGAGCTGAGCCTCGAGGCCCTGGAGGCTGTCCTTGATCCCTCCGTTTTCTTCCGCATCAACAGGAAGTACCTCGTCAGCATGAATTCAATCGCCGGAATGACGGCCTGGTCACGCGGCCGGATCAAACTGGAACTGAAGCCAAAAGCTGACGATGAACTTGACACCATTGTGAGTATTGACCGCTCCTCAGCTTTCAGGAAATGGCTTAACGCCTGAAACTCTTTCTCCTTTTAATGAAGTACCAGAAGAGATAAGGTACATGCATCACCACGTTTATCAGCCCCCAGTACCAGACTGCACGTTCACTCGCAAAGGCTGATGAATCCATTATCGGGGTAAATATATCATAGGTGGCCCGTATCAGGATATGCACCGCGAGAGTATAGGCACGCGCCTGTACATAGAGCTCCGGACGGCGCTTTATTATCGGGTAAATCTCGGCAGCAAGCAGGATGCATAGCGAACTGGCCGCATAACCGGGATTCTCCGCATATACGAAGGCTATGTTCCATGTGGTGTAGAGGAAGTTCCACATCGGATCGGTATACGCCAGCATGTCCCAGGGCTTCCCTTTTGAGAACGCCCATCCGTTCCGCATCCCCTTCGACTTGAAGAGAGGCATCGTAACGATAAGGATAAATCCTGATATGGCGTTGAAATAGTTTCCAAGGGAAAGATCCTTGAGCGATGCCTCCAGAATGTTCAATCCCAGCACCGCATATAATGCCCATAAAACCCAGTCCTTCCTGAAGAATGAGAGCCAGCCCGGACGGTCATCTGCATGAGCCAGTCGCCCCAAACCCAGGATCAGTGCCGTAGGTACCAGCACGGAGAAGGTTTTAACCCAGCGGAACCATCCATCGAGCTGAGCTGCCCACAGAGGGAATGTGAATAGTGCCAGGATCCAGAAAAGGGCTGATGCCTTGTAATACTTCCTCATCAGCTCCACAAGGATCAACAGGATGCCTATATATAACGGCATCGAAACAAGGTACTGCCAGACAGGTATGTTCATAACGTATTATTTATAGATGAATATTCGTTCATTAATGATTATATGAATTACATTTTGATCATGTCCCAGGCAAGCTGGAATGCCTTCTCAATCCGTTCCGGGGTCATTTTATACTGCTTTGTGACATGTTCGTCGGCCAGTTCACGGACGAATCCGATCATGGCAAGGAAAAGCATTTCATCATCAATATCGTTCTTTATCAGCATTTCCCTTTTGCCTCTTTTGATCACCTCATAGACTGGGTGTTTCATGGCCTCTGCCAGGGCGTTCTGCTCCTCGGTTATATACGGTGAGCGGTAGTACTGTTCAAGGAAGATACTCTCGGAGTGATGCTCTATCCGGTGAGTCAGGTAGTTGACAAAAACCTTCTTGAGACCTATCCGGAACGGCTCCACCGGATCATAACCCTGCATGAACCTGTCAAGCGACCTGTTGCGGTAGTAGAGGTACATCCTGTGGAAGAGCTCTTCCTTGCTCCTGAAGTATATGTAAAGAGTGCCTGTCGCCACACCTGACCTGGCAGCCAGCCCCTTCATCGTCAGCCCTGCAATCCCCTCCCTGCTTATCAGCTCAAGCCCTGCCTCATATACCAGCTCAACCTTGCCGTAATCCTTTGATCTCATACCACAAAATAAATGAACATAAATTCATTTTACAATGACAATTCGCATGTTTTTATAATCTGTTACAAGAGAGGAATATGAGAGGCCCTGTCTGTCCGGTTTAGACATTCGCACCGGGGAATATGCGTCAACCCGGCTGGTAATTGTTCCCGGACATCATAGGCTGAGGCCTCTGATTTATATTGTTTTTTCGCTATATTGCAGAAGGCAAACTCATTCATTCCTGCATTATAAACCATATGGAACATATCGTCTCGCGAACCTTCGACCTGCTTGACAGGTACAGGGAACTATACAACAAGGCTGATGCCCTCTGCTTCAAACATAACGGCAACTGGCAAAAATACAGCACAGCCGAATACATTGAACATGCATACAGCTTCTGCTATGGCCTCTGTGAATCGGGATTCCGCAGGGGCGACAAGATAATCACCGTCTCCGCCAACCGCCCCGAATGGAACTTCACCGATATGGGGATGTCAATGCTTGGCGTTGTCCATGTGCCTGTCTTTACCTCCCTTTCAGCAACTGAATATGAATACATTATAAGAAATTCGGGTGCCAGGATGATAATCATATCGGACAAAAAGCTCTGCAGGACCCTCGAACCCGCCCTTACTGCCACAGGCCACTCATGCCCCGCATTCACCTTTGATAAGATCGACGGCGCCGCCAACTGGCTCGATATAGTTGAAAAGGGGAGGAATTGCTCCGCCGAAACGAAACAACAAGTGGAGGAGATAAAGAAACTGATCAAACCCGATGACTTTGCAACCCTCATCTATACCTCCGGCACCACCGGCAAACCCAAGGGGGTGATGCTCTCGCACCGGAACATGGTCAGCAACTTCATCTCGGCAGCATCGGTGTTCAACCTGAAACCGACAGACAAATACCTCAGCATACTGCCCCTGTGCCACGTCGGCGGACGACTCGGCAATTACCAGACGCAATTCAGCGGAACAAGCATCTACTATGCAGAAAGCATGGGGACTATCTCCATCAACATGAAGGAGATAAAGCCCGACGGCTTTGATGCCGTACCCCGCGTACTGGAGAAATTCTACGATGTGATCATCTCCAAAGGCAAGAGCCTCACTGGAATAAAGAAATCCCTCTTCTTCCGGGCAGTGAACCTGGGCCTGAATTACCAGCCATTCGGCGAAAACGGCTGGCTCTACGAAAGAAAGCTCAGAATCGCCGACAAGCTCATCTTCAGCAAATGGCGCGAGGCGCTTGGCGGAAACGTCCGCATAGTAGGATGCGGCGGCGCCAGCCTCCAGCCACGCCTCGAAAGGGTATTCTGGGCAGCCGGGATAAAGATCATAAACATGTACGGCCTGACGGAAACTTCACCCATCATCACAATCAACCGGACAGAAAAGGGAAAGGTGAAACTGGGGTCGGTAGGCATGACCATCGAAGGGGTTGAGGTGAAGATTACTGACGACGGCGAGATACTCTGCAAGGGACCCAACGTGATGCTCGGATATTACAATGATCCCGAACTGACCGCCTCGGTATTCGATGAGGAGGGATGGTTTCACACCGGCGATATAGGCCATATCGAAGAGGGAAAATTCCTGATGGTCACAGACAGGAAGAAGGAAATATTCAAACTCTCAAACGGAAAGTTCATCGCACCACAGAGAGTGGAGAACATCTTTAAGGAATCACCCGCCATTGACCAGATTATGGTTATCGGTGAACATGAAAAATTCGCCAGTGCCCTTATCTCTCCAAACTTCAAATACTTCGAAGACTGGAAGACGTCACGGAAAGTAAACTATTCGAGTAATGACGAACTTATCACCCTCCCGGAAGTGCTGCAATTCTTCTCTTCCGAAGTCAATAAGATGAATAAGCGACTCAGCCCGCCGGAAAGGATAAACCGGTTCAGGCTTGTAAAAGATGAATGGAGCCCTGCCACAGGCGAGCTCTCTCCGACACTGAAGCTTCGCAGAAAATTCATCCACGAAAAATACAGCGAGGTGGTTGAACAGGTTTATAACAAGTAACCGGACCGGCAACAAAAATCACACACATGAAGCTCATCGAGGTCACTGACAGGAAAACGGAAAGGATGTTCCTTGACACCGCAAGGGTCATTTACAGGAATGATGATACGTGGGTCTGTCCGCTCGACAGGCACATAAACGGCGTCTTCGATCCCGCTGTAAATCCCTATTTCAAACACGGCACCGCCACCAGATGGGTGCTCACCGGCGATGACAACAGCCTCATCGGACGCATAGCAGCCTTTATCGACTTCAACATTGCAAAAACCTATGACCAGCCTACCGGCGGCACAGGATTCTTTGAGTGCATTGATGATGACGCGGCGGCCGGCATGCTCTTCGATACCGCCAGGGAATGGCTCCGCGAACGAGGGATGGAGGCAATGGACGGCCCCATAAACTTTGGTGAGACAGATAAATACTGGGGTCTGCTTGTAGAGGGATTTACACATCCCTCGTTCGAGATATCCTATAACCCGCCATATTACCAGGGGCTGTTTGAAAGATACGGTTTCCGGACATGGTTCAGGCAGGAGGGTTTCCATTATGACCTTACCAAACCGCTCGACACGCGGTTCCGTAAGATTGCACAGTGGGTGGCCGAAAAGCCGGGGTATGAATTCAGGCACTTTACCTGGAAGGAACAGGACAGGTACGTCGCCGACTTCGCGGAGGTGTTCAATGAGGCATGGGCCTCTTTCAAGGCCAACTTCGAACCCCTCGAGCCGGACTATATAAAAGGCACCCTCAAAAAAGCCAAAGCCATCCTCGATGAGGAGTTCATCTGGCTGGCCTATTTCGAGGGGAAACCCATCGCCATATACCTTATGTTCCCTGACCTGAACCAGATTCTCAGGCACCTTAACGGGAAGCTCAACCTGGTTTCAATGATCAAATTCCTCTGGCTGAAAAAGCGGAATACAATGACAAGGGCGCGGGGCATGCTCATGGGGGTGATCCCGAAATTCCAGAAACTGGGGATCGAGTCGGCCTTCATCCTTAAGGTACGCGAGGCAATCGAACATAAGCCTCATTATAAGGAGGTTGAGTTCTCCTGGGTGGGCGATTTCAACCCCAAGATGCGCAAGATTTTTATATCGGTCGGAAGTGTTTCAGTGAAACACTACATTACATACAGGTACCTGTTTGACAGGACAAAAGAGTTCAAACGCTATCCAATTCCTGATATCAAATGAAGTATGACGTCATCATTATAGGAGCTGGCCTCGGCGGCCTTACCGCAGGCGCGAAGCTGGCCCGCGAGGGGATGAAGGTGCTGGTCATTGAACAGCATAGCCAGCCCGGTGGATGCGCAACTTCCTTCAGGCGCGGTGATTTCACCCTCGAGGTGGGGCTGCACGAGATGGACGGCCCGGGCAGTCGTGACATGAAGAACCGCATCTTCAGTGAGCTGGATGTCACGGGCAATGTTGAATTTATTCATGTACCTGAGTTCTACCGGTTCATCAGGGGTGACCTTGCCGTGACAATACCCCATGATCCACAACTGGCCGCTGCACGTCTGACAGAGATGTTCCCGGAAGAAAAGGAGGGGATAGCGAAATACTTTGACCAGCTGCTCAGTCCGAAAAAGAAGCCGGCAGGGGAGACCGAACCTGATAAAAGCGTCGGATCGTTTCTTGACTCCATTATCAGCAATGATGACCTGAAACTAATCCTGCTGGGTAACCTGGGCTATTTCCATGATGATCCGTATTCGCTTTCGCTGATATATTACTCAGTCGCCGAAGGGAGCTATTATACCAACGGTGCAAGTTTCATAAAGGGAGGCTCACAGCGGCTCTCTGACCACCTGGCCGGATACATAAGGAGCCACGGGGGAGAGGTGCTGCTGAACCACGTGGTCACCGGGGTGACGGTAGAGGCTGGCAGGGCGACAGGGGTCACCTTCCGGAAACGTGGAGGTAAGTCACAGAACCCCGAGGAGGCCACAGCTGATGAGATAGTTGCAAACTGCTCCATCCCGGCGCTTGCTGATATGCTGCCACCGGAACAGGGAGCACTGCTTCGTGAAGAATACAGCGGGCTGAACACAGGCGCCTCGCTGCTGACGGTCTATTTCGGGTTTGACAGGCCACTGAAGGAGCTGGGTCACAGCTACTATTCGGCATTTATCTATGACCGGTCAGTCAGATCTCAGGCTGACATTGCCGCCAATAACAGGGATGATTTTTCAAGACGCAGCTTCACGTTTGTCGATTACGGCCAGGTCGACTCCGGCCTGGCGCCTGAAGGAAAGAGTGTAGGGGCCATCTGCTGCATTGACTACCTGGCCGATTGGGAGGATCTCGGCAGTGAGGAGTATAAACTCAAAAAGGAATATGTTGCGCAGACGTTTATTGACCGCCTTGGCGAGGTGATTCCGGGCATCCGCGACATCATCGGTTATTATGAAGTCGGCACCCCTGTCACGGTGAAGAGGTACACCCTCAATCCCGGCGGGGCCGTTTACGGATTTGCACAGAATCCCGGCAGGAAGGTGCTCGATTCCTTCGCTCCGGTTGAGAACCTCCACTTCGCGTCAGCCTGGGGAAGAACCGGCGGCGGCTTCTCCGGAGCAATCTGCGGCGGTTATCTAAGCGCTTTCAACCTGCTGAGGAAAAGGGCCAGACACTGAGATTGTCAGTCATTTGTGAGAGTGATCGCCTTATTCAGGACATCTGTGATCATTATCTCCAGGAACCTCTCCGGCTCCTCGAACATCGGGCTGTGGGCTGAATTTTTAAAGGTGTAAAATCTTTTCAGCGGACTCTCCAGCTTATTGCAGTACTCCTCAGACAGGTCATGGCTAACAGTAAGGTCATGCCTGCCGCTGATGAAATATGCGGGAATCCCAAGCTCAGGAACCGCTACTGACATATCGAGTTTCAGCACCTCTGCCCTCAGCCCTGATTTATTCACAAACGAAAACTTCGAACGCCAGATATTGAACTTTTCCCTGATGGTATATGCCCTGCAGAGCCAGACCGGATAAAAAACCCCGGTCATTATTGAGTTCATGTTTCTCATGGTTCCTATACCCAGTTCGTGCATCGATTTGTCACGTAACACGGAATTAAAAAAGGGCAGGAGATATGCTTCATCTTCAATAATCGGGTATTCCCGGAATTTTGCTGCCATCTTTCTGTTTCCCGAAGAGGAATAGCTATCAACCATATATCTGTACGCCAGCTTTTCAGATTCAGCCTGTCTGGTTATCTGTGCCATCCCGATATAGGCATGGTACAGTTCAGGATTTTCGGCAACTGCCCTGAGGGCGAAAGCCGTACCTCCCGAATGAGCCAGAATATATATCCTTTCCTTGCCGAAACGGCTGCGGAGGTAGTTCGTCACCTCAATCATATCCGCGGCAAGCTGCCCGAGGTTCAGGCTCTCCATTGTAACTTCGCGGGTAGCGGAGAGCCCTCCGCCCCGCTGATCCCAGTAACAGACAGTGAAATGATCCTCCAGCCCTGTCGGGTATTTTTCTGCAAGGAAATACTCGGAGAAGGAGGGACCGCCGTGCACAAACAGCAGTACCGGGTTGGCTGTGTCTGCGCCCTTTATAAACATCCCCTGGCGGACGCCGCCGATCTCTTCGAATCTCTTTTCACAGATGCTGCTGCCTGAACCCGCAGCGGGGCAGGAGCGGGTTTTCCCGGGACTTACCAGGACCAGCATCAGCAGCGGCATGGCAACAATAATCAATAAAGCAGTAATGACAAGTATCAGCATATGGTGGGTTTTTGCTTTTAATCTGTTCATGACATAAAGATCATAATAAATTCTGTCTGCACCGGATGCTGCACAACCTTAAATATTGCAAAAGATGAAGCAGTTTCTCCGGGCTCCTGCAAACAAACACAAATCCTCATTGTTATTGCTATTGAAGTACCATTGTTTCTAAAACACCATTGTTATGACACCGCACGCTGAAAAACTGGTTATTACCGTATCAGATACGGTAAACGCCCCGCTCCAGCGGGTATGGGAACTGTTCACTGACCCGCTGCATATAATACACTGGAACCACGCATCGGACGACTGGCAGACGAGTTATGCAGAGAATGATCTTCGCCCCGGAGGGGCATTCCTCTCAAGGATGGAAGCCCGGGACGGTTCTGAGGGATTTGACTTTACCGGCACATACAGCGAAATCGTACCGGGTAAGTCAATTGCATCCACCCTTGACGACGGGAGGAACGTTCACACAAGCTTCAGCGAGAAGGCAGGAGTGACGCTCGTTACTGAGTCGTTTGAGGCTGAGGATCAGAACAGCGCCGAGCTGCAGAGAGCCGGATGGCAGGCAATCCTCGAAAGTTTCAAAAGGTATGTGGAAGGCTATGGCCCCATTGAAAAGCTCCATTTTGAAATACTCATTAACAACTCCCCTGAGAATATATTCCGGATCATGACAGGCAGCGATACATACAACAAGTGGACCACTGAATTCAATCCCACATCCCGGTTCTATGGATCATGGAATAAAGGGGAGAAGATCACATTCCTTGGTACGGACGCCGACGGTAAGACCGGGGGAATGGTCTGCAGGATCAGGGAGAACATCCCGGGGAAATTCCTCAGCATCGAAAGCCTCAGGGAGTTCGTCGACGGCAGCGAGGACGCCGGCACCGGGAAAGAAAACAGCTGGAGCGGGGCTCTGGAAAACTATACGCTGAAACCGGCAGGAAGCAAAACACTGCTGTGCATCGATACCGATGTCCCGGCAGAACACAGACCGTTTTTACTGGAGGCCTGGCCAAAAGCTTTGGAGACGCTGAAGGAGCTTTGCGAATAAATAAATGTGACGAAGACTCTTCTCAGCCTTCTCAGGATCGATGTCCCTGTCAGGGACTGAAACAATACATTACTTCAGTTGTTATTACAATTGCATTCTGGCAATTTTCTTCGAAATTTCTGATGCAGGATGTTCCGCTTTTTTTTATTCTGCCCACGTGATCTGAATTAAACCGAAAGGAGTAAACCATATGAACGCACTCAGAAAAACCTCTTTGATCTTCGGTCTCTTCTTCGCAGGTACTTTTGTGTTCTCGATACCGGCACTATTCTTTTATGACCCGTTGCTGCACGACTCCGGCTACATTCATGGCGGGGGGTTTGACAGGCGTGCTTCAATGGGCGCCCTTTTCGAGATACTGACTGCCATCTGCAACATCGCGACCGCCATCGTCATCTTCCCTGTTGTAAAAAGGGTCAGTGAATCCGCCGCAGTCGGTTACATCACATCACGCACCGTGGAGTCGGTAATGATTCTCTCAGGTGTTGTCAGCCTCATGGCTATTGTCACATTACGGGCCGGCTTCGAGCCTGGCGGTGACACCGTGGCCCTCACCATGACAGGTCAGGGCCTCCTTGCATTTCATGGCTGGACCTTTCTGCTTGGACCACAATTCGGTTCAGGATTCGGTAACGGAATTCTGCTTGGATACCTTATGTACCGGTCGGGGCTCGTCCCCCGGCGTATGGCCTTGTTAGGCCTCATTGGAGGACCACTCGCCTTTGCCGGTGGCGTGCTGGTCCTGTTTGATCTCCTTAAGCCTATGAGTGCCGGACTGTTTGCTCTTACAGGAATGGAAATCGCCTGGGAGCTTTCGATTACATTCTATTCACTTTTCGTTGGCTTCAGACCGACACAGGAAAAATGAAACAAGATGGAAAAAATGAAAGCAGTGGTGTATGAAAAATACGGACCACCAGATGTCTTGAAACTCACTCAAGTTGAGAAACCAGTCCCCGGGGACGAAGAGGTTCTGATAAAAATCAATGCCACAACAGTGACAGCTGCAGACTGGAGACTACGGAAAGCTGATCCCTTTCTTGCCCGGATTTTCAATGGACTGTTCAAACCCGGAAAGATAAAAATATTGGGGTTTGAATTGGCCGGTGAGATCGAAGAGACCGGAAAGGATGTCAGGCTGTTTAAAAAAGGGGATCAGGTGTTTGCTGCCACCGGATTTACATTTGGCGCCTATGCTGAGTATAAATGCATCCCGGAAGGGGGAACTATTGCCTTAAAACCTGTCAATATGACTTTTGAAGAGGCTGCCGCTATTCCTGTCGGAGGACTGACTGCATTGCACTTTCTCAGGGACAAAGGACATATCAGGGGCAGATCCAAAGTGTTGATCTATGGTGCTTCCGGCAGTGTGGGAACTTATGCCGTTCAGCTTGCGAAGTATTATGGGGCCGAAGTCACGGCAGTATGCAGCACCCCGAATGTTGAGCTTGTTAAATCCCTTAAAGCTGATAAGGTCATCGATTATACAAAAAATGACGTCAGCAGGGAAGGTGAATTATACGATCTCATTTTTGACGCGGTGGGAAAGATTTCATTGTCTGCCTGCAGAAAAATCATGAAACCCGGGGGAAAGTACATATCTGTGAGAAGAGGTACCGCAAAAAGCAGGGAAGGAGACCTGGCATTTCTGAAAAAGCTTGTTGAATCAGGCACTGTTAAACCAGTAATAGACAGACTGTATGACCTTGCCCAGATTGCGGAAGCACATGCCTATGTTGAACAGCAGCATAAGAAAGGGAATGTTGTGGTTACTGTAAAATGAGCAATCGCAGGCAATTACAGTTCTTTTGAAACCAATGCTGCCAGGATGCCTGAAAGTCTGACAGTCTGTGCACACCTTTATTTCCTTACAGGTTTAGGCCGGATTCCGATAATATTCGGCAAAGGCAGCATCAGGTCAGGATCCTCCGAAAGGATCAGCTCCGTGCTGCCGGCCTTCAGGTATACCTGTGCCGGGGCATTGCCCTCGAGATGCTGCGCGGCCACAATTTCCATATCAGAGTAAAGGAGAATCTTGTTGAAATCATGCATCGAGACCGGCGAAGGACAGTAAAGGAATAGTATCCGTCCCTGCTTGTCTTCCGCGATGGCAGCTTCACTCCACCTGTTGCCCTGATCAGGCCAGACACTGATACCCAGCCGCTTGATCAGCCGCAGGTTCTGGATGACAGTGGAGTAATCCTTAAGAACGCTGTCGATTGTCACCCCTGGCTGATCGAGGTCAAAGATCCTCGCCGGGGGCACCTGCTTTCCTTTCGCGGGATTGAAGGCAAGGAGCGATTTATAATTGTTCCTGTGAAGACTGCTGCGGTGTTCTCCGTCGCGCACATATCCGGTGTGGGTCTGATAATCATCGTTGTACATACCCGCGTTGATGGCAGCGGTCAGGCTGTACTTTTCGCACCACTCCTTAGGAGTCTTCAACGGCCCGTCAGCCTCCTGGCTGATTCCCCTGAAAACCAGGTCCCATTTCTGCAGATCAATCCTGATTGCATTGATCTCAATAGGGTAGCTGTACTCCGGCAGTGTCACGGACTGTGCCCGGTATTCAAGTCCAGGGGATAATTCTTTCCACTGGGCCTGAACCAGGGACGGGATAAGCAGTGCCAGAAGGCAGATAATATATCGCATGGATCTCTTTCAGTCTTTAGATTAAGAACGTTATTATGTGCAAATCGTTGTGCAAGAGATATGCAATATCTCGCCTTACCGGAAGGTAACTTACCAAGATGTAACTTACAAAATTGTAAGTTATCATATTTCCTTTGCATTTATAAAAAATCATGGAAACACAATTTGTTTCCGGCACAGTTGCCCCTGTTATGAATTTCTCTGAGAGGAGGCAAGAGACAGCAATGAGGAGAGATTAAATGCCGGCGTGGAACGTTGGCGCAAACTGAGACACCAGTTATCTCCTGTTCCCTGTTAATGAAATTTGGCTCATCAACTGGTATTCCATACCTGAATGGATTATTCATTTTTTTCCTGTGGATTGTTATACAATACAGAAATACGCAGCTTGGCATAACGCACTATTGCGTAATTGATTTTTATGTCGTGAAGACATGAAAAACCCGGAATACCTGATGCAGCTCACCGGACCCGTCAGGCCCCTACTTCAATTCCACATCCAGGTACACCGAGTGCCTCCCGTAAGTGTCAAAGAATGGCTTGTATACAACACCATCAATCATGAACTCCAGCTTCGAGGGATCACCGGTAATTGACTTGCTGATGTCTGAAGCATCCAGCGTCACCTTGCGCCACTCGGTGCGCGGAGCAGGCTCCTGCGCTGCCAGCAGCACCGGCCCGTAGAACAGGCTCGCAATGTTCTGCTGATCCATCACCGGCTCAAGGTAAAATTTGAACGGCATCCGCAGCTCAACAGTATCGCCCTTCTTCCACTTGCGACTGATAGTCATATAGCTCCCCGGCACCGCATCAACACTAAAATCCCTGCCGTTGATCTTCACTAAGAATCCTTTCGTTGCCCAGTGCGGCACCCGCACGTTCAGGTCAAACCTGCCCTTGCCGCCAATAACCAGCTGAGTGCGGTCTTCCTTCGGGTAAGCCGTGGCTTGCGTAACAGTGATCTTCCTCTCGGTCCATGTCAGCGTCGAGGGTACATACAGGTTCACATACAGCGCCCTGTTATCGGCACTCCTGAAGTAAATCGAGTTCTGCAGCTTCGTGCTGCTCTCCAGCGCCGTCCCGTTGCAGCACGAGAACCCGTCCATATCCTCGTTCCCGAACTGCTTCATCGAGCCCGGCCTCAGAGGCACATGATAGGTGTTCCCGGCATTATGTTCCGCCACCGAGGCAAGGATGTGATTGTAGAGCCCGCGCTCATAGTAATCCATCAGCGCCGCATCCTGGTTGAAGAGGAAGAGGCTCCCGGTCAGCTTGAGCATGTTGTAGGTGGCGCAGGTCTCGTTCTGTCCGCCTGCGGCGAAACCGTTCTCATACAACGATGCCGGCTGCGCGGTGAAGCACTCAGCATTATTCGGATTGCGTGCACCTGCAACACCACCGATGCTGTACATGTAGTCATGGGTGACCATGTCCCAGAAGTTGTCAGCGATGTGATAATACTCAGGCGATTCGGTATCACGGTAAATCTCTATCGCCCCGATGATCTGCGGAATATGCTGGTTGGCATGCAGCCCTCGGAACATATCCACATTCTTCGCCAGCCCGTGCGTATGATCAGCATTGCCATAGAACAGCCTGATATTGTCAAACAGCTGAGCAGCCTTCATGTAGCTGGTATCACCGGTGATACGCGACAACCGTGCAAGCGCCTCGTTCATCCCGCCGAACTCCCCGGCGATGTACCTGTTCCACATGCTTATCAGCGTCTCCTCCGGCAGCTGGCTCAGGCGGGCATATACCCATGTACCCATCCCCTTCGCTGTCTCCAGCGCCTTCTCGTTGCCGCTCACCTCGTAAATATCCATCAGCCCGGCCATGATCTTGTGCAGGGTGTAGTACGGCGCCCATACCTGGGCATTTGAGCCGCCATAGGTGGCTCCCTTCTCCAGCATGATGAACTGATCAGGCGGATAGGCGCTTATAAAACCCTTACCCCAGTTCTGGTAGTCGGTGCGTATCCCTGCCTCGCTCAGGTCAGAGTCGTAGCCTGTTTTTCCCGCCGCAGGCGGAACGGCTGTCGGATCGGCCGAAAACTCTCCGCCGGCCATCCGGGGCTGGCCCGACATCTGCGACAGCTCATAAAGCGTATTCACCATATACTCCATCTTGCCGGCGAACTTTGCCCGGAGCTCCGCATTATAACCGGTGCTTGCATAGGCCTGGGCGATGGCGCTGAGGTAATGCCCGGTTGCGTGACCGCGTAGCTTGGTCTGCTGGCTGTCCCACCCGCCGAGCGGCTGCGCACCCTCTGGCTGCTTCTGCCCGAAGGCATTGCGGAACATGTAAAGAAAATTATCCGGATTGGTGGCCTCGAGGCCCTTTAAAAACTTGTCACGGTTCTCGATGAACTTCGTCTCGTGATTGTGGATGTCAGCATCCAGCGTAACCTGGTCAAGCCTGAACGCTTCGAGGGTGCGGTGCGGTGCAACAGGCGCCACGGCTGCCCTGACAGTCACCACTGCCTTCGGCTGCAGGCTCGTTCCGGAAACCTTTCCTGTCACCGTGTATGTCCCGGGGACAAGCGCCTGGCTGTTATCCTCCGGGACCGGCCAGATCACTCTCACATCGGGACCATCCACACCATTGCCGTAAACACCTTTCACAAAACGGGGCAGCCTGGGGAGGTTTCCTGCAGTGGTCTCAACCTGCGTGTCAGGAACACTTACCAGGAACGCATTGTACAGCTGCGGCGTTGTTACCGGAAAAACCTGCAGGGTCTGTTCAGGCTGGCCCCTGCGCCCTGCCTGCGGATTGCCGCCTCTGAGAGCGGTGAAATAGATCCTGCCGATCTGCCTCGGTGTCAATGGAATACGGTAAATACGGAAGTCGGAGAGCTTTGCGTTCAGGAAAGTCTTTTCACCGTCGATTGATTTGCCAACATAGAGCTGGTTATTCTTTTCCGAATCATTGTCGAACAGCTGTGAAATGTCCAGTGCTGCATCCTTAACTTCAACGACCAGCATGCCATTGAGGTATGTACTCATGGTCTTCGCCGGGATGTCAAGAACCACTGCCAGGTGGCTCCATTTGTTCAGGGGCACTGCATCAAAGGAAGTAGTGTATGTCTTTGATCCGGCCACAAACGCAGTCTGCAGTCCGGGCTTTTCCTTCGTTCCTGCAGGGGCAGCAAAGAAGTGCGAGTTGCTGTCCTTCCCGAAATCAAAAAACAGCTGTCCCGGTTTTGCATCGCGAAGCCAGATCCATCCGGTGATGGTGAGCGATTCCTCGCCTGACACCGCCTCGCCAGGGATGGAAACATATGTCTCGCTTTCGCCCGAAAGGGCAAGAACATTACCAAAGAGGCTGTCGGGTATGAATCTGAAGTCGGTTCCCCGGGTGATGGCATGGAGGTTGTTGCGCGACCAGTCCCTGTCATTTCCCTTGAACTGGTAGCGCGATATCAGGCCGGTTTCACCTATTCCGTCGAGGAACTGATCACCGTCCTGCGCAAGAGCAGGGGATGTTGTCAACGCGCATAAAATCAATACAATGCCAACGAGCAGCCTGTTAATTTTCATGTTCAGTATCTTTTGTTCTGGTTTATCCGCCAATGCATCAGCAAGTTTAACAAATTCTCATGACGAAAATGAGAGAATTGTTAATGCTCCGCCAAACGAACATACCATTAGCAGGCTATAAATATATAAAATTGGTCAGTTCCAGCTTTCCCAGCAAGCTGATCTCTGTCAGGTTACGGACATCGTTGTCAGTAAATTCCGATAACGCACCTTCTTTCTTCCAGGCGCCTGAGACAAAATAGACGAAGTCCTCCTTCTGCATCCAGACCCTGGCATTCGGGAAAAGGTTAATTCCTCCGATATGATCCGGATGAGGATGTGTAATTATTACATCTGTTATACAGGAAGGGGATACGTTGAGCCTTCTCAGCACAATGTCCGGTCGTTCATACATACTGTCGCCGGTACCGTTTGTATCAATGAATCCTGCATCAACGATAATATTCCTGCCGTTTGAACCCTCCAGGTACCAGAACATATTGCATACCGACACGCTGTCTGTTGACGATGTTCCGGCTGCAATATCACGGACCGGCACAGAACCCGGCTCGTTGAATTTAAGAGCATAAACCTGGTACTCATCAACCACCTGGCCGGAGGAGGTGAAACCTGTAATAAGAAGGATTAATGCGGAGATACTCTTTTTAATCATTCAGAGGCTATTTAGTCAGCGACCAATGGCTGTGGATAATTTTCCATTCATTGTTTTCTTCAAGCCTGTACACTTCGGTGCAGTTCTCTTTCCAGAGTGTATCACCTGAGCTTGTTTGCAGATTGTAGGTCAGGACGGCCATCGTTCCGGCCTGCTGCACAACGGGATTAATAATTTCGAACCTGTCCATCTTTACTGTTCCGCGCATGGTCTCATACAACTCCTTAATCCTGTCCCAGCCGTCAAGCCGCCTTTCCTGGACAGGATCGAAATAGGTGAAGTCTTTCGAATAAAGCTCGAGATAGGGAGTGGGGTTGCCATCAAGCCAGGCGTCGAGGGCAGCTGTTTCAAGTGCAATGATTTTGTCTGTAACAGTAAGCTTATCCATGATGTTTAATATTTAATTGATAACCAGTATTTGTTTGCGGTTAATAGTATCACCTGCCAGCTTTTTCCGGCCTGTGATTCAGCACAACTTCCTTGATTGTGTTGAAGTATTCTTTAAGTGAAAAGTTGCTGTGTGACGAGTCGTCATTTACCTGGAAAGCCAGGGCAATATTATATTCGGGGAGATATTGAACATATGTGATGTAACCTGGCGAAAATCCGGTATGACCGTAATAGGTAACCCCGTCCGTTTCGCCTATGAAACTGCCCAGCCCGTATCCCGCACCTTCGAACAATGTGGTTTCGAATGGTGCGGGAGTCAGCATCAGCTTCAGTGTTTCCGGTTTAAGGACACTTCCACCGTATAACTGGCTGGCCCACATGGTCAGGTCAGACACAGTGGAGGCCAGCCCGCCGCCGGTCCACTCCATCTGGGGATTAAAGGCATAACTGTTGTCATTTACTACCTTATGGGGAAGCAGAAATTCCTCCGTGAGATTTGTATAGCCAGGAATCAGACCGGGAATTGATCTCCTGTCTGAATGAAATGTGTGCTTCAGGTTGCAGGGACCGAGGATCAGCTCATCAAGCACCTCGTAGTAGGTTCTGCCGGTAACTTTCTCAATGATCAAACCCAGTATCAGGTAATGCGAATCGGCATAGGCCCATCCTTCTCCGGGAGCGCTAGAGGGTGGATCATCGAAAATTAGAGAGAGTCGTTCCTCAACGCTCCACTCTTGGTCCGGATCCTCTTTTATGGTCTCCCAGAGTTCTTTATGGTAAACATACTCGGGTATTCCGGCAGTGTGGTTCAACAGCATCTCAACCGTAATCTCAGACGCACCCGGGATCTTCTGAAACCAGCCTGCGTCCTGCAGGTATGAGATAGCTTTGCCTTTCAGGTCGATTAGCCCCTGTTCGTACAGCCTGAGAATTACAGCCGCGACATAAGTTTTTCCCACACTGCCTGAAAGCATGATATCATCAGGCTTCATGGGAATTTTCTCCTCAACATCTGCCAGTCCGGAAGCAAGGGAAATTTCTGTTCCGTCACTTAACCTGACAGAGAGAGTGGCACCCGGTATTATCTGATTGTCTGTGAGTGAATCCAGTCTGGCCTGCAGCAGCCGGGTCATTTCCGCCTTTGAAGCGTATTTTGTCTGCCTGCTGCGGTTGCACGAAAACAGCAGTATGGGAAGAGCCGTTGCCAGTATTAACACCGGTATCATGACTTTTTGACTTATCATATGCAATAAGAATTCATTGTATTTAAAAGATGAACAACACTGCTCAGAACGTTGCATTCTCCCTGAGTTTCTCAATCACCGTGGTACTGATCCAGTAAATATCCGGGTTGCCGTTCTGCGGGGAGTTATGGAACTCCTGCAGTGTCTTTGTACTCAGTCTTCCGGGGCTCCCACGGCCCATCCGGTCCGACATAAAGAACAGGTACTTCCCATCTGTGGATACTGATGCTGACCACTCCCCGGGAGAGGCAGAATTGACTTCGGGACCCATATTGACCGGCTGACTCCAGTTGTCGAGGCTGTCGCGAAAGGATATGTAATAATCAGTGGCGCCAAAACTGTCGGGCATGCCGTATGCCGGTACAATGATATAACTTTCATCATCCGCAACAAACGCATTGTATCTGGCACTCCCTGTGTTTACGTTTGGCCCAAGCTTTTCAGGCTCCTGAAAAACCCCGTTAACCAGTTTGGAGCGATAGATGAACTCTTCGCCGGAGACAGGATCCAGGTGGGTGTAATAGATTGTACCGTCAACCGTCACTGACGGGAAAAACTCCTTGCTTGCAGTATTTACGGGTGCACCAAGGTTCCGTGGCTCCGACCATCTGCCATCTGTTTTTGTGCATACCCAGATATCTTCATTTGCTTCTGACGCGGAGTCAGCCGGCATTGTGGATATGAAATACAACCTTGTCCCGTCAGGAGATATGTGCGGCTCAACATACTTGTATGCGGGATCGGTACAAAACTCAAATACCTCAGGGATTGACCACACACCGTCACTCCTCCGGGAGTAAAAAATGGTGACATACCTGAAATTGCCTGCCTCGCGGCAGAAGAAGATCTCATTGCCATCAGGAGTGATGGCGAAATCGCGCTCAGTCATACCCGTTGAGATGATGCCAGATGCAAAGAGCCTGGCACTGTCACCGGGAGCTGCCTGCCCGAGGTAATCACCGCTGACCACAGCCGCATCACCGGATCCCCGGCGGTTTGATGTGCAGGAAGTTATTGAAACGGCGAGAACCAGTAACAGGGAGTACGAAAGTTTTTTCATTTTATTATAAATCATTGTTTTATCCGGTGATCACCACCTTGCATTATTGAATTCCGACGGAATAAATGTCTGTGCAGGAACTCTGCAACCGGGCATGACATTAAAATACTTCTCAACCATGTTCAGGACTCCGTCTTTGTCATAGAACCTGATTTCCGTTGCAACGGGAAAACCATTGATGTCCTCATACCTGGCAAACTCAACCTCTCTTGAGTTAGCGCCTGACCGGCGCCTCATCTTCAGGAACAGCAAAGACTCCATGTCTGCCCAAAAGCAGGTACTCAGGGTATCACCTGCTATCCAGGCATCACGTCCCATGCACTTTCCCTCTGCCAGAAGATCGAGGTTATATCCGCATTTCACAGCCCGTTCAGCAGTAATTTCCGGTGGGATATTATTTATGTCCAGTCCAAGTACAACCAGGTCATGTATCCGGTACCGGACAGATTCGAGTGTGTCTTCCCTGAAGCTGTAGATGGTGTCATTTGTAAACAGCATTCCGTTGCCGCTGTTCCAGTCGTTGAATCTGATGATGAGATTGCCGGGCGACTGGTATGCCTCGTACCAGACTTCGGAAGATGTGATGCTGTCATTCCAGTAATGGAGAACCTCCTGCGTGAAGCAAAGAGTCTCATACCAGTTCGATTTGTTTGCTTTGTACATCTGCTCAATTAATTCATACCCGTTTTCAGGTTTCTGAGAGCATGATGAGCCTGTGACAAGCAGGATCATGGCAATTATTATATTCTTCATTATCTTGATTTTTTCGTTGAAGCGCTCAGGGTTCTCTATCCCGGAGCAATTGATTTATGACGATTTTTGTATGGCCTGTTCAAGTTCCCTGATCCGGCCACTGTTGATTATCTTCTGAAAGTAATCATCCGTGACCGGGATTTTTCTGTCGCGGATTAATCGCAGGTTCTCCAGGTTGTGTTTCCAGCGTTTCAGGACGGCATCGGGTACCTTATGGTTCCCTGACGGGATAAACAAACGGTCCGGAACCTGCGGTTCGAATCCCAGGATTTGTAACTGTCTCCTTATCTGTGGAATGTGATCACTTCCGAAAACAAAGACTATTCTTTGCGCATCCCCGGCAGCATTCATCCCGTTCTCTGCAATCCGCCGGTTGCGCTCGTGCCAGTTGCCATGGGCTGTTTCGGCAATCGGGTCTGCGCCAATGATCTGTTCAAATACAGAATCAATAATCGCGATGTTTGATTCGCAGTGTACTGCATCATACATAGACTGGCTGGCTGATTCATTCATCCTGGCGAAATAGGTGCTTCCGAAAGGTGCCAGTTTCTCCTTCACCGATTCCGGATAAATGCTGTCCGCTTTCGACTGGGTGGCATAATCCAGCCGCCAGTCGACCGGGACGAACCGGTAATGAAGCTCAGGTGCCATCTCTGCCAGCAAGGCTGCCTCGGGTGGGAAGTAGCCTTCAGTTATATGTTCAAATGCCTCAGGGGCGATCTCCCCGCAAACCACGTCAGGCTTCAAGGCAATGATCTGCTCCAGCAGGTCATTAATTGAATAATGGTAGTCAGGGTTATAATGCATGGAATGAATGGATCCGACTATGAAGACCTCCGGCCGGGGGACAGGTTTTTCCGTCCTGATATCTGCGAGGATTCCTGTAGTGCCCGGTACAGGAGACGTCCAGAACACCCATGACAGGCCAAACGTAGCCAGGAAAATCAGGACAGGGGAATCTGCAATTCTATTCATGGATCAAGCAATTTATAAAAACTTCTCCTGAATGAGTATGGCATTGGTCCCGAATAACCAAACCGGATTAGCAGCAACGGCGTCAGGTCTTTCAGCTGCAAGTGGTTAATAAGTTTATCACGTACCTCCATCTCCTCACAGGGCATATCCAGATGAGAATGACTGACCTGGTATTTTGCCGCCTTAAGGCCGAAGCGCTGAAAAGCCTGGCCCAGTCTTATCCAGTGGTACGGGTCGTTCTTCTCTGCCATGAAGAGAGCGAATCCTGAAGAAGCCCGGGCCAGCTCCTCCATACGCCTGGCCTCAATTTCGGCAGAGATAAAATACTTCATTATTATCTTTCCGATAAGCCTTCCCGTATTTGGTAAACCCATCGCGCCTGCCCGGATACCATCACCTTTCAGCATTGCCTCCTTCTCACTGAACCGTACCCAGCCAACCAACTCGTCGACAAATGCCTTGTTGCTGAATTGCAGCCTGGTGCCTTCAGAAATGTAAGGGATCATCTCCCTCATCTCATTTCCCGAGAGAAACAGCTTTGTCGAGACACCTTCATCATCAGGATCATTAAAAAGTTCACTTATCAGGTTGTCAGGCACTTTATCATTTCTGTATTTATTCCTTCTTGCCTGCCGTTTTAAAATATAATCGAACAACTCCGGTTTGACCCCCTCGGGTTCATCATGAAGCGCAACAATGATTTGCGGATTATTTCCATTGCCCGTGATTTCAACCTCTGTATCATAACCGAATTCATGCGCCGCAAGAATCATGTTTTCCAGGGCGCACCCCATGCTTATATATAAAGAATGATTATCGTTATCGGCAACAGGCAACGCCCTGGTGAAGTCAGGCAACAGGCATATTGTGTCATTCCTGATCTTGAATCTCCATGGTTGTGCATTATGACATGAAGGAGCCTTCACAGCATACTTGACAATCCTTAACATGGTCTCTTCATGTATCATTTCAATGCGCTTGATTAAACCAGGTATCCATATTTTACTGGCCATAAATTAAATGCCTGACTACCAGCAGGAGGTTACTCGCCTGGATTGATATAACTCTGATAAGAATAATTGCTGCTCTGTCCATCTTCGGTAATTGAAATTGTTCGCGACAAAAGTACCGTACTGGCATTAGGCCGTAGTCTCACCGGTTATCCTGGAAGTACCACTTTTTGGAAAAAGGAGTCCCACTTTTTATGAGACTTTCCCGATATATTCACTTGGGGACATCCCTTCGAACTTCCTGAAAGCCCTGTAAAATGAAGCTTTTGAGTTAAATCCGCAGTTATAGGCGATGCCCATTATGGAGAGATGGCTGTTTGCCTTTAAAACGCACTGCTCTTTAAATTCACCTACCCTGTACCTGTTGATGAAATCGAAAAAATTCTGGTTAAGCCGGGCGTTGAGCACCTCTGAAAGGAACTCGACTTTGACATTCAGCATCTCGCTCAGCCTGGAGATTGTAATATCCGGATCAAGGTATGGCTGCTTCTCCTCCATATCCCGGGTGAGAGTTTTTATAAAGGCATCGTCTGTGTTTTTGACGGGAGATGAAGCCTCAGTTAAAGCTGATTTAACGCCTGATTTCTGTATTTCTTTCGATTGGTTTATAAAGATATTACCCTGCCGTATCCCGAAGTAACCCAGGAAAAGGATGTATACCGATGCAAAACCATTCGTTAAGATTATCAGGAAATTGTAGGTCGCGAAATGGAAGATCATGTCAAGGTTGAAGAGGGTCACGTTGACTGAGTAGCTTATCAGCGTGGCAATTGTGAGTGCGCTGAGCCAACCGAGGTCGATGTCTTCAATTTTCGAGTAATGCTGCATTAATCTGTCCCGCCTTCTCCTGATCAGGTTGAGAGCCCATATATTGTAACTGATGGTGGACACCCCAATCAGCATAACTGTTATCTTATAAGAGACCGATTCCTTGAACAGGTCATTTTCAAGGAACCTGATCTTTTCAGGAACAGTGAGATTGATGAAATTGAAATAGTGGAAGACCGAAAAGAAGATGAAAGGTACGAAGTGAAGCAGGTACAGGGGTTTGAATCTGAATTCGTGATCGGATAAGCTCCTGATGTAAAACCACAGCGCCGGACCATGAAGGAAGAGGAATACCCAGCTTGTACTGATTATTGCGGAATATGTGAAATTGTGGCTGAAGTTTTGTAATTCGAGATAAACGCCCCCGATGCTGATAGCGTATAACACGAAGATTGCCGCAAGAAAATAATCCGGAAGTGATTTGTTCTTTTTCCCGAGCAGCAGCAGAAGCAGAAACAGGGCTTCGAAAGTTCCTATAATAAGGATGTATTCCATTTCTTCCTGGCCTTGATTTCCATCTGGAGAATGCAGTTGTAGACAATCCTGTTGACAGGGATTTTCACGCCATTTGAAAATGTCTTACAAAGTTACCTGACCCAGTTGACAATCTCCTCTTTTGACTTGCGGGGAGATGCACCGGTGACGGCGTCAGTGCCTTTCTCTATGTTACCCACACGGAGCATTATGACAGGGGTGAATCCTTCCGGTATCTGCAGTGCCTCCCGTTTTTCCCTGGCTGCGGCAATGGGACCGCCATAAATCCTTGCCCCGAGGCCCATGGAGGTGGCAGCCACGAACATGTTCTGTGTTGCCAGCCCGCAGTCGAAGTCGGGTGTGGAGCCCGACTGTGACACTTTGCCTGAGATGATTATGATCACATTGCCGGGTGTTATATTGGAGATGATCTCCTTTATCATTGCTTCATTCTTAAGCACCGTGAAGTGCCATGGTTGTCCGTTGCGCGAGCTGGGCGCCTTGATCCCGCACTGCAGAATCATATCAATCTGCTGGTCGGTAACGGCCACCTCGGTGTAATTGCGTGGCGACCATGCAGAGAGGAGGAGATCAGTGACAGAATTGCCTGCCGTTTGTGACATGGCGCTGCCGGTGGCAAGGACGAGAAGTCCGAATACTAATGATAATCTTCTGGTTTTCATGACTTGAGTGCTTTTTATTTGTTCCATAAACCCATGGCTGAAGATAGTCAAAAAAATAGGCTGCAAGAATATGTATTCAGGCAGCTGTTCTTCTTGAAGAGGGAGATTGGAGTGAAAATGCACCTCTTCGGAATTACCTGACCATGCCGCTAAATCTTCCTCCCTATGTAAAACACATAGCCGTAATACTCCTTGTACTTGTCATATAGCTGAACTTCATGCCTTTGGAAAGCAACAAGATCTTCGGCAGCTTTATTCCCCGGATACTTTTTCAGGAATGCTTCCTGTATCGAAGCCTGGGGTTCATGGTAGTTAACCGTCCAGCACTCTTCCGGCAGGATAAAAGCAGCAACCGGAACATACCCGGCTTTCTGCATCTGGTCAACCTTCCTCGGTATTGTGTCAATCTCAGCATATGCATCCATCCAGAACCTGTTTATCTCTTCCGGCCGTTCTTCGGTGAACCATGAACTCTCGGAAACTGCAATATATCCTCCCTTTTTCAGAAATTTTCTCCATTCCTTCAGGCCCCGCTCAAACCCGATATTATAGATTGCCCCCTCAGACCAGACCAGATCCAGCTCCTCATCCCCGAAAGGAAGTTTGTCCATCGAACCTGTAATCCCTTTAACCCTGTCCTGAAGATTCAGTTTCCCGGCATTGGCATTAAACAGCTCGATGAATTTCGGGAACAGATCGATCCCTGTAATCCTTCCCCGTGCATTCTGCGCCAGAACCATCGTCTGCCCGCCTGTGCCACAGCCGATATCGGCAATCACCGAGTCATTCGTGAGATTGTCGATAAAACTCAAAGCCTTTTTAGTCACCTCCGGACTGCCGGGCCCCTGTCTTTCAAAATTTGAGAAATACTCACAGATCAGACCGTAGTCGATTTCGTGGATTGACTGATTTTCACTGCTCATGATTATTGAATTTGTTAAGCAGCAAGTTATGAAACTTCCGGAAAATGCCGCGATTGTCATCCCGGAAAAATGAAGACGAATGTCTCTCACTGAGGCATTTCAGCCATTGGCCGGCTTAAAATGGCTCTTCAATTGAAAATAATTTTTCTGCACTTGTTTACATGGCGTAACTTTGTTCATCTGACAGGGGGAACCAATTAGTATACAGACCTATAAGAAGTACCAGATTATGAAAGTTACAGCATTTATCGGAAGCGGAAGAAAGCGGCATTCATACAATGCCTGCGAAAAATTCCTGCAGAACCTGCAGACGATGGGCAATGTGGAGTATGAGATGGTTCGGTTAAGCGAGTACAACATCGGAACCTGCAGGGGTTGCAGGATCTGCTTCGACAAGGGGGAGGAATTCTGTCCCCATAAGGATGACCGGGATAAGTTGATTGAAAAGATGAAGGATTCTGACGGGGTGATTTTTGCATCACCCAACTATTCCTTTCAGGTCTCGGGTATGATGAAGGTTTTCCTCGACAGGCTCGGGTTTGGTTTTCACCGTCCCGATTTCTTCGGGAAAACATTTTCAAGCATCGTCGTCCAGGGGATCGGGAAGGGAGAGAAAATAGTAAGATACCTCGACTTCACAGGCAGGGGATTGGGCTTTAATGTCGTCAAAGGGTGTTGTATCAAGACCCTGGAGCCGATGACAGAAAAATCGCAGAAGGCATTTGACAGCATCATAGATGCGCAGAGCAGAAAATTCTATGCACAGCTTGTAAAACATGAATACCCCTCGCCGTCACTGTGGTGGTTAATGATATTCAGGATGGCAAGGACCAGCATAAAGAAGATGCTTGATGACAGCTGCCGCGATTATACTTACTTCCACGATAAGGGTTGGTTTGAGTCGGATTACTTCTACCCGGTGAAGCTGAATCCGCTGAAGAAGTTGTCAGGCAAAGTGTTCGACAGGCTGGCAATTCAGATAATAAGGAGTTAATCTGTGCCACAGTTTTTCATCGATTCCCTGCCTGATATCCCGGGTGCGAGGCGCAGGAACCTGCTGAGGAGCATCGGAATAGACGCCAGTGCTCATGATATCTTCATATGGCTGACACAGCTGAGGGTTGCTCCTTACAGTTACGACTTCATTGATAACGGCAGGCGGAAATCGCCCGGTTTTATAATTGAAAACCTTCCGCCTCTCAGGATTAACACCCATTTCCTGCTTGCATTTCATATATCAGAATTTGAAGAGGACTCCTTTATTGCCTGCCGGTATTGCGAGCCTGTCAATCCGCCTTTCAGTCTGTGCCTGCGGAGCCTGTACATGGAATACAGAATAGAAGAGGATGGCCACGGGGCCAGGTTGTGGTGCAAAATATCGGGGTACATAAGGCGCAACGCTCTTTCACGGTTTTTCTTCTCTGCGTTTTCCATTATAAATAAAATCATGATGTTAAGGCAGCTTAAGAACTTAAAGAAATATTCTGAACTGGCATCTGCAGGGAAGGTCGGCAGCGGAAGGGTAAACCTGGCCGGTTACTATCCAGAGCCTGGAATTCACTGGTGGATCTTCTGTCGCCGCCATGGCTGCAAGGGACTAATACCCTGACTGAATGCCGGAATACTATTCCGTAGCAGACTCATAGCGCGCCCTGTCTTGTCGGGAACACAAGTTCGGGGTCAATCCCTTCATTATCAACCTCGCGTTAAACAATTCGCAGAGTCGATTGTTAAAAAATCAACCGGGACGAAGACCGACCGTTCCCCGGACAGACCGGATATGAAAATATTAGCATTATTCATATTCTTTATTTCCACTTTCAGCATCAGCGCACAGTCTTTCTGGAAGATAAGCGGTGTGGAATCAGCTGCAAATGCTCAGCACTCCGGAATACTCTACTCGCCCTACCGCAACGCGATCTATGTCTCCACCTACAATCTGGGAATTTTCAGGACTGCAGATAAAGGAACCACCTGGGATCATGTTTGGGAGCTCCCGAAAGATAAGCCTGTCACCACTCTGTTTGCCGCTAAGAACGGAACCATTTTAGGTGGCGGGATTGAAGAGATATACCGGAATGAAGCAAACAGCGACAAATGGGAAGCGATACCTGTCGGCCTTGCTTTTGTTACGGGTTTTGCTGAAGACCGGAACGGCTATCTGTATGCCTGCTCACCCGTTGCAGGAGGAATATTCAGGTCTGCAGACAATGGCAGGTCGTGGACCGTCTGTACAAGTGGCCTCCCTTCAAATTACGTGAATAACATTGTTTCCGACGCAGATGGAAATCTGTTCTGTACTCTGCAGCAGGATGATAATGGAGTGAACGGCGGCCTCTGGCTCTGGGATGAGAATCAAAACCGGTGGCTGAAAAAAGAGATAAGACTGAATATTGATGGTACGGTTTATGTGATCAAGGTAGCGCAGATCCTGGGGATTGATTTTACTTCCGGCTCGGAGATGATCATATCTCTCGATGGTGTGGTAACCAATTTCCAGGTCGTGGGACTGTTCAGAAATACCGTTTCCGGTGCCATTGCCTCAACAGCATGGCATCAGGAAACCTGGGGCGCAACAAACCCGTTGCCTTTTACACTATTAATGAATAGTTTATTCCATGCTTCCTCCGGACACCTGTTTGCCAGCCGGGTTTCAGGTGTCTCTCCGGGTATCTATTCCAGGATGGCCTATTCTCAAAAATGGGTCTCATCCAATGAAGGTATTCCCGCCACAGTCAATGTGATCGGATATTTTTGCGAATCTCCTGAAGGAACTGTTTTTCTTACAACCCAATACTCCAATAAACTTCTGGTTACAATCGAATCGGCGCCGGGAAAGAAGTATTTCGCCATCAGTTACCAGCCATTGAATCCCATGAAGCTTTACCAGTATCAGACAATCAGTGCCGCATCCGGATCAGGTCTCGATGTAAGTTTCATCAGCATGGACAACAAGACCCATATTGAAGGGAACGAGATGCGTGCCACCGGGCTGGGCACGGCTTTGATCAAAGCTTATACTGACGGGACTGACAGCACATATTTCAGCGTGGAGAATATTACGGTTTCCATTGATAAGGCGGAGAATACAATTGTCGTGGAAGATCCCGGCATAATTACCGATGGTGACAATCCGGTTTATCTGAATGCTTCTTCCGGTTCGGGAGAGGAGGTCTTTTTCAAGGTGATGGCAGGTAACGCTTATTTTGAAAAGAACAGGCTGATATACAGCGCTCCGGGCAAGATTACGGTCATCGCAACCGAGCCGGGCAATGATTCTTATGAAGAAGCAGATACGGTGTGGATGGAGTTATGCGTTAATCCGAAAAAGCCCGTTATAGCTGCCGACACAATATCCGGAACTGTCAGGCTTATGTCATCGAGTGAGATTAACAACCGGTGGTATGTAAATGATACCTTTTCCGGGCAGACGGCAAAAACGCTATATCCCTCTATTACCGGTATTTACACACTGCAGGTGATAGCTGACGGCTGTCCTTCGGAACTGTCCGAACCATATAATTATGTTGTTACCGGTATCGGTCCTGTTACTGAAAACAGCTTGCTTATTTTTCCCGTTCCCTTCCGGGATAAACTGTCAATCTGGCTGGATCCGAAAGAGAGCCTCGCGGCGAAAACCCGGTACAGCATTACGGATATTTCTGGAAAGCTACTGCTGACAGGGGAGAAGGAGGGAGACCTGATAATCCTTGATCTGGAGAGTCTTGAGCCGGGATGGTATCTGTTGAATGTTACCCGGGGCCAAAAATCAGAATACTTCAAAATTCTGAAAAGTCGCTGATCATGTAGCCTGCAATTCTGCCCCGCTACGGATCGCTGCATTCC
>JADFDS010000017.1 GCA_018262715.1 Bacteroidota bacterium | reverse complement strand
GCCGGGAGCGGAACAGCTGGCGGCGGGGGACTGGTGACGGGGAGCGGAACGGCCGGGAGCGGAACAGCTGGCGGCGGAGGACTGGCGGCGGGGAGCGGAACGGCCGGGAGCGGAACAGCTGGCGGCGGGGGACTGGTGGCGGGGAGCGGAACGGCCGGGAGCGGAACAGCTGGCGGCGGGGAACTGGTGGCCGGGAGCGGAACAGCGGGTGGCGGGGAACAGAACGCCGGGCGGCGGGCAAAGTGTGGCTGAAGGCGGAAAAGCGGGGAGAGTGCAATGCATGCCGTGCATCCCTCCTGCCCTCACCACCAAACCACGATTTTATTTATCTTTGCGCCTTGAAAAACCGGCCAGATGGTCTCCGTAAACAACGTATCACTGCTCTTCGGCAGCTTCGTCCTCCTGGATGAGGTCTCATTCCTCATTACCCGGCAGGAGCGGATCGGTCTGACAGGCAGGAACGGCGCGGGCAAATCAACGCTGATGAAAATCATCGCCGGCCTCCAGGAGCCCACCTCCGGCGCCGTCGAGCGGCCCCGCGAACTCACCGTAGGCTACCTCGAGCAGCAGATGAAGGTCTCCGACACCACCACCGTCCTCGAGGAGGCCCTTATGGCTTTCGCCGAACTCAGGAGCCTGGAACAGGATATAGATGACATGACCCTCGAGATTGCCGAACGGACTGACTACGAGACCGACAGCTACCACCAGCTTCTCGACCGGATGCATACAGCCGGCGAACGGCACAGCATACTGGGAGGAAGCGATTATGTGGCGCTGGCAGGACAGACGCTCAACGGACTCGGTTTCAGCGCGAAGGAATTCAATCGTCCCACCCGTGAACTCAGCGGTGGCTGGCGCATGCGCGTGGAGCTGGCAAAGATCCTCCTCCGCAAACCTGACCTGATACTTCTCGATGAGCCCACCAACCACCTTGACATTGAATCAATTATATGGCTCGAGGGGTTCCTTGAGACCTATCCCGGGGCTGTTGTGCTGGTGTCGCATGACCGCACATTCCTCGACAATGTCACCCGCCGCACAATAGAGATAAGCCTCGGCAAAATCTATGACTACCGGGTCCCATACACAAAATATACCGTACTTCGGCGCGAGCGGCGCGAGCAGCAGACCGCAGCCTACCGCAACCAGCAGAAGATGATCGACGACACCGAGAAATTCATCGAGCGGTTCAGGTACAAGCCCACCAAGGCGGTGCAGGTGCAGAGCAAGATCAAACAGCTTAAGAAGCTGGAACGCATTGAGATAGAAGACGAGGATACCTCCGCGATGAACATCCGCTTCTCACCCGCCCCGAGATCCGGGACGGTGGTGGTGGAAGCAGATGAAGCCTCGAAGCGCTATGGCAGCCACCTGGTGCTCGACAGGGTCTCAATGAAGATCGAAAGAGGAGAAAAGGTTGCTTTCGTGGGCCGGAACGGCGAAGGAAAAACGACACTCGCAAGGATGATCCTCGGCCAGGTCGATTTCGAGGGAACACTGAAACGCGGACACAATGTCAATATCGGTTACTTCGCCCAGAACCAGGATGAGCTGCTGAACGACGATATGACGGTCTTCGAGACGGTAGACAGGATTGCCGTGGGAGACATCCGGACCCGCCTCCGCGATATCCTCGGAGCATTCCTCTTCCATGGTGAGGACATCGACAAGAAGGTGAAGGTCCTCTCCGGCGGAGAACGGTCACGGCTGGCAATAGTGCAGCTTCTGCTGGAGCCATATAACCTGCTTCTCCTCGACGAGCCGACCAACCACCTCGACATCCGCTCAAAGGAGATACTGAAGCAGGCGCTGAAAAAATTCGATGGCACATTAATTGTGGTTTCTCACGACAGGGATTTCCTTGACGGTCTGGTTGAGAAAGTGTACGAGTTCCGCCACAGGAAGATCAGAACGCATCTCGGAGGGATCGCCGAGTTCCTCAGGGCCAGGAAGATAGAGTCGCTCAGGGAGCTTGAGAGGAAGAGCCCGGAGACAGGAAAAGGAAGCGGGACAGTTGGAAAGGGAAGCGCGGTAGCAGGCAAAGGAAGTCCCCTGGCAGGAAAAGGAAGCGCGGCGGCTGGAAAAGGCAGCGCGGCAGCAAGCAAAGGAAGTCCCCTGGCAGGAAAGGGAAACCCGGCAGCAGGAAAAGGAAACGTGGCGCAGGTGAAGGGAAGCCCGGAGACAGGAAAAGGAAGCCCCATGACAGGTAAAGGCCGCGGGACGCAGGCTAAAGACAGCCCGCCTGCAGGAAACGGAAGCCCGCCGGCAGGAAACGAAAGCCCGGCAGCGGAAAAAAACGGGCCGCCAGCCGCAAATGGCAACCAGGGCATGACGAAGGTGGTGTCCCGGGCAAAACCCGGCATTACGTACCAGGAGAAGAAGGAAAACGAACGCGTGCACCGCCGGCTTCAGAAACAGGTAACAGAGGCCGAGGCTCAGATAACGGCCACGGAACACGAAATAGCAGAAATGGATGCACGCCTCGCATCGGGAGACCCGGCAGTGATAAGTGACCCGGCCTTCTACAGCGCATACGAGGAGAAGAAAAAAAGGCTTGAGGCACTGATGGAACAATGGGAGAACGCGCATACAGAGCTCGAGAGCTTCCAGGCGGAATATATGAACAACAATGATACTGTTTGAAAGGAAATACCCGGTTAACATCTTTAATACCGACCTCACCGGACGGCTCAGTCCCGGTGCACTCTTCAGCTTCTTCGAGGACCTGGCGGGTCGTCATGCCGCAGAGCTGGGCTGGGGCCGCGATGACCTGATGGCATCGGGCGGGTACTTCTGGGCGCTCTCGCGAATGCTGGTGAAGATAGAACGCCTCCCGATGGCCTGGGACGAGGTCACCCTCCGCACATGGCCACGCGGCACCGAAACCATCTTCGCCCTGCGCGACCTTGAAATGTATGATGACACGGGCCGCAGAATCGCCGGTGCCTCATCGTCATGGGTGATAGTCGATTACAGCACACGCAAGGCTCAGCGTCCTGACAAGGCGCTCTCGAGCCTGAACCTCCAATTTCCCGAAGCCAGGGCCCTTGATACAAACGCACGCAAGGTGCCATCGCTTCCCCGGGGTGATCATCGCCTGACAAGGCTGAAGGTCAAACTTGACGACATCGACGTAAACAGGCACGTGAACAACGCGAGATATGTGCACTGGGCGGTGAACTGCTATGACCCGGAATTCATCAGCCTCCATACCCCTGACACTATCGAGGTGAACTACCTCCTTGAAGGACATCAGGACGAGATGATAAATATCCTTACCGCTCCCTGCGACGGTGAGGATAATTCATACATACACTCCGTGACCCGTGAGAGCGACAGCACCGAGCTATGCCGTCTGAGAATGAGCTGGAAAGAGAACGGACAATGAAATCTTTATTACCTTTATGCCATGACAATGCGTCTCATCTATAAACCGGCTGCGCTCGCTGCGGTTGTGACAGCGGCCGTACTGATGACATCATGTGCAGTGACCAAGAACGTCACTGACACAAAAGACATGTCATATATATACAACCCGTCGCGGAGTTTTTTTACCCCCTGGATCTCCGTATACAATGAGGATGCAGAGACATCTGTTCTGAACATCAGCATCCGCAAGAGTGAGCTCTACTTCAACGAGGCGAACCCCGAAGGCGTACCGATGGCTTCAATGCTCGTCTCGGTAAGGCTCTATGACAATACTCTCGGAGGAGCCCTGGCAGATACATCGACCTTCAAGTATGACATCAAACGTGAGGAGACCGGCGGTGAATATTCATTCCGGACCCCCTTGTCTGCACGTGACGGCAGCTCATACACTGCTGAAATTAAGATCATTGACCTCATCAGGCAGCGCACCCAGCAGCTGTTCGTGGATTTCGAGCGTACAGGCAGGTACAGCGGGCTCAACTACAAGGTACGTGACCATTTTACCAATAATGAGGTATTCAGCCGCGCGGTGAGGGTTGACCAGTATGTCAACGTTCTCGCTCCGTCGCTGCAGCCTGACACGCTGTGGCTGTTCTATTACAAGGCCGTTACGGCAATCCCCCCGTCCCCGTCAACCATTCTTCCCGAGGTGACAATAGCGCCGGAACCTGAAGCAATAGTTCCACTGGCCTGGTCAGACACGCTTCCCATCATGTTCCCCAACCAGGGCATTTATCTGATCTCCGTTGACAGCCTGATCCGCGAGGGTCTCGTCCTCTGCAACTTCGGTCCTGATCACCCCTCCATGGCCCGGCCGGAGACAATGATCCCTCCGCTGGCATATATCGCCACACCGCAGGAGATGGATGAAATGCTTACATCAGAGAAACCGAAGCTGGCGCTCGATAATTTCTGGCTTGAACGTACAGGAAGCATTGAGAGATCGAAGGAGCTGATCAGGATTTACTATAACCGCACGCTCTTTTCAAACTATTACTTCACCTCCTACAAGGCCGGATGGCTCACTGACAGGGGCATGGTCTACATAATGTACGGTCCGCCTGACAAGGTCTACAAGAACGCCGAGGGAGAGAGCTGGGGTTACAAGAGACCTCCCGTCAAAAGCCGCTGGGGCTCGCGCTATACATATGAGGACCAGTACCTCTGGTTTAATTTCCGCAAGCAGAAGAGCCTTTTTTCAGACAATGATTTTGTCCTGAACCGTGCCGGGACACCTGTCAGCTACTGGGATATAGCTGTTGCGCGGTGGCGCGAAGGCAAGGTTTTCAGGCTCGATAACCCTCAGGAACTGCGATGATACACAGCGAAAAGGAATTCATTTTCGGGATGCACCCTGTAATGGAAGCCATCAGGGGAGGCAGGCAGATAGACCGTGTGCTGGTCCGCCAGGGACTCCGCGGCGGACAGTACCATGAGCTGATGCAGGTGGTGAACGAGTTTGCCGTGCCATGGCAGGTGGTGCCGCAGGAGAAGCTTGATTATATCACCCGCAAGAACCACCAGGGGGTGATAGCATGGCTGTCGGCCATAGAATTCCAGGATATTGAGAATATCCTGCCCCATATTTTTGAAGAGGGTGGTGATCCGCTCCTGCTGATGCTTGACGGCGTCAGTGACGTGCGCAACTTTGGAGCCATAGTGCGGTCAGCGCTCTGTTTCGGAGCCCACGCGGTGATCATCCCCGAAAAGAATTCAGCAAGAATATCTGCCGATGCTGTCAAGGCATCAGCAGGAGCCCTCAGCACTTTCCCGGTATGCCGGGTAAAGAGCCTGACAAAATGCCTGACCTACCTGAAGGAGTCAGGACTGAAAGCCGTGGCTGCCACTGAGAAGGCTGACCGCCCGGTGAGCGCTGCCGGACTGACCGGTCCGCTGGTTATGATTCTCGGTTCGGAAGAGAAGGGGATCAGCCGCGAACTGCTGGGATTGTCAGACGCGCAGGTTTCCATACCAATCACCGGTGCCATTGGTTCCCTTAATGTATCCGTTTCAGCAGGGATACTTCTCTATGAGGTTGGCCGGCAGAGGCAGGCCAGGTGATAGTCAGCAGGCAGTACCAGTCAGCAGTTAGCAGTGCAGACTTGCGATTCGAGATTTGCGATTTGTGACTTGTGATTTGTGACGCTCTGTAATATAATGCTTTATGCGCCAATCGCAAAATCGCAATTCGCAACTCGCAATTCGCAATTTTCTCACCCGAGTATCCCGCGGATACGGTCATCCAACTGCCTCTGGTCAGCAGTGAACGATGCCAGGCCGGCAAGGGTCAGCAGGGTGTCAGGGGCGAGACTTCCTGAGAGAATCCGCTCCTTCCATGATGACAGCACCGGTATCTTTCCTTCCGCAGCAATGCGCGCCTTCTCCTCAGGATCCATCACCGGGAACATGTCACCCAGGCCTGCCTCATGCGCCTTTGCAACTATCTCCTCACCATAGGCCGGAACTTCCTTCCCAAGCTGCCTGCCCAGCTCAACAACCGACTTCGGCACCTCCCAGAATTTTTCAATTCCCAGTCCTGCCGCATCATCGTTCAGAGGCACATCATAGCGCTGTGTAAGCTTGCTCTCAAAGAGACCGCCGAGCGATTTCCTGCCGGCAGCTGCCACCTTCGGAGGGATAGTATAGACATCGGTTCCTGCAAGCAGGTCAAGCTGAGTGTAATTCCTGAGGCTGGCAGCTATCTGCCTTGTCTTCGAGCCCGTCTCAGCGGATAACCGTGTAACCCATGACTGTGATGAAAGAACTGCGTTCTCGCCTGCGCCGCTGCCGTCACCCAGCTTGTTGTCAGCAATGAATGCCCCTATCCTTCCGAGGAACACATTCAGGTAGTCTGGCCTGGCCACCAGTGTCACCAGCGTATTCTGGCGGGCGCTGAACTCGAGGGTAAAGTTGATCCGCACCCCCATGTCATGCAATAACCGGGCGCCAATAAGTCCTTCAGGAGTATACGGAACCTTTACGATGAACTGTTCCGGGCATAGCTCCCTGTAGCGAAGTCCGTATGAGACTATGGCATCAATGTCATATGCCGTATCAGTATGCAGTTCAACACTTACCATACCTCCGAACTTCTTCGCCAGGCGAAGGCCGTGACGGGCGTTAAGAATGAAGGCTATCTCCTTCACCTGCTCGCTGACGGAGAGATGACTGACCATCTCCAGCGCCCGCGGAACAAACGAATCATATATGCCCTTCTGAATCTCGTTGTTCAGAAGCGTATTGTTGGTGGTAAGCGCGGTCATCTCCGCGGTCCAGTTGGCCTCGGCTTCATCCATGTCACCGGTGTCAAGCCAAAGCTCTGTTCCCGTTGAGTGCAACGACTGCCAGAATGGATCATATCCCGGAGAAACAGGTTTGTCATCGATACCGGCCCTGATAAAGGCGGTCAGCTTTTCGTTGTAGGTTAAACTCATATCTTATGATTTTGATTTGTCACACTCCTGAGAGCCTCAAGGTCTGTCCCGGAAGGACTCTGGAAGAGCTTCAGCCCGAACTGTCCCGCCACGGCATATGCAAAATCGACCACGGATGACTGAACGCTCTCAAACGGAACCCATGAATTTATCTTGCTGAAACAGTATATCTCCACCGGCATGCCTGACTCCGTGGGAGGCATGTCACGCACCATCACAGGCATCATGGAGTCAATATGAGGATGATTCCTGAGATATTCGACCATGTAAGCCCTGAATGCCCCGAGGTTCGTAAGTGAGGTGGTCCCGCCATTCCTGAGTCCCTCTATATCTTCATTGTTTTCAGAGAGCCACTTCGCCACGTGGGTCCTCACAGAGATGGAGTCCAGCAGTTCAGGCGTGACAAAGGCAATTGAGCGTACATCAATGCGGATCTCGCGCTTGATCCTCCTTACCCCTGAATCCTCCATCCCCTTCCAGTTCTGAAAAGATTCTGATATCAGGGCGTAGGTGGGCACCGTGAGTATCGTCTTGTCAAAGTTTTCGACTTTGACCGTATAGAGTGTCATGTCAATAACCGTTCCGTCAATGTTCCTTCCGGGAATCGTTATCCAGTCGCCCAGCTTCACCATATTGTTGGTTGAGAGCTGTACGCTGGCCACAAGGCCCAGCAGGGTGTCCTTGAATACCACTGCCAGTACGGCTGTTGCCACGCCCAGTCCCGCGAAAACACTTGTAAGAGATACTCTGAAGAGTACCGAAATCATGATCAGTATCCCGGCAAAAGCTACCAGAACCTTTACTATCTGCACGTAAGGCTTGATTGACCTCCCGGTTGAGATGGGCTGCATGAGCCAGACCTGGTGCCATCCCTCGATGAAAGCGGTGAGGGTCAGGGTAGCGTAGATCACTATATAAAGTGCAGCGGTCTTATGGGCAAATGTGAGCCAGCCGGGATTCTCGCGAAGCATCCAGCTTGCGAGGTAATATACAATGACTCCGGGCACTATCATTGCCAGGCGTTTGAACATCCTCGTTTCGAGGAACTTGTCGTCATAAGCTGACCGCGAACGCCTTACGATGCGGGTGAATATCCTGACCAGGATGAGACGGGTAAAATTATATGACAGCCACGCGAGGAGGCCCACCGCAGCCACCAGGATGACAGTGCTCAGCAATGAAACGGCTGAAGCCGGCATCCCCAGGCTCGCAAGGAACTCCCTGACTGCCATAACCGGATCGAATGATCTGAACATTATTAACTTTTTTTACGCCGGTGAATTTACTAATTATCTTTTTTTGTGGCTGCCTGTTTAGTACCTTTACACTATAAAACTGTCAAATCATGAAGTCTTTCTCTGTATTACCGCTTCTGTTTCTGGCATTTTCACTTCAGGCCCAGGTTGCTTTCGATGATTATTTCACTGACCGCACCATGAGGTTTGATTTCATGATGGCCGGCAACAGCACAACAACCAAAGTCTATCCTGTCTCCTTCAGGGAGGAACCATTCTGGGGAGGTTCACTGATCAACCTGATTGATCCGTTCGGTTACGGCAACTTCAGGTACGAGATTTTTGATGCCGTTACCGGGAAGCTGATTTACTCGCGCGGCTTCTGTACCCTTTACCAGGAGTGGCAGACCACCGCCGAGGCGAAGCAGATGGAACGCGTTTTCCATGAGGTTGCAACCTTCCCTTTCCCGAAAAACAAAGTCAATTTCGTGCTGAGCATCAGGGGACGCGACTGCCATTTCTCAAAACTGTACGAGACGGCCATTGACCCTGCCAGCTATTTCATTACCAGGGAGAAACCTGACGCTTCCCTGGCCACCCGCATAGCAGGCAGCGGCGATCCCCATACCTCACTTGACCTCGCATTCATTGCCGAAGGTTACACCAGCGCCGAGATGGAAAAGTTCCGGAACGATGTCAAACGGATGGCGGAGTTCATCTTCGCCGAAGCACCCTTCGACAAGTACAGAGACCGGATAAATATCTGGGCTGTTGAGGCTCCCTCCCAGGAATCCGGAACGGATGTGCCGGGGGAAGGAATCTATGTCAATACTGCCCTGAGTGCCAGCTACTACACCTTCGATGTTGACCGGTACCTGACCACACAGGATATACGCAGGGTCAACGACTACGCCGCCTCAGCACCGCATGACCAGATCATTGTGCTCATCAACAGCCCCAGGTACGGTGGTGGCGGAGTGTATAACTATTACAGCGCCGTCACGGCTGATCACAAACTTACGCCTAAGGTGCTGACGCACGAGTTCGGTCACGGTTTTGCCGGACTGGCAGATGAGTATTACTCCTCTGAGGTGGCATACGAAGAGTTTTACCCTCTCGATGTGGAACCATGGGAACCAAATATCACCACCAGGGTGAATTTCGATTCCAAATGGAAGAGCCTGATAGCCAAGTCAGTCCCTGTACCAACGCCAAATGAAAAGAGATATATCGGTGTAACCGGCCTCTTTGAGGGAGGAGGGTATTCCGCCAAGGGAATTTACAGGCCCTCATATGACTGCCGCATGAAGAGCAATGAGGCAGACTCATTCTGCGAGGTGTGCCAGGAGGCGCTTGAGAAAATGATCCTTTTCTACCTGAAATAGAAAAAGAATTGCGATCTGCGAATGGCCCGTTAAATCGCAATTCGCAAATCGAAAATCGAAAATCCTGATTACTTCTTCTTCTCTCCTCCCGAAGTGGGCGGTTTGGAGATGGAGTCACGCATGCTGGTGTCAGCCTCGATGTTCTTCATCCTGTAGTAATCCATGATACCCAGGTTGCCGCTCTTGAATGCATGAGCCATGGCCAGAGGAATCTCCACCTCGGCCTCAATGACCTTGGCACGTGCTTCCTGAGCCTTCGCTTTCATCTCCTGTTCGAGGGCCACTGCCATCGCACGACGCTCCTCGGCCTTGGCCTGGGCAATGTTCTTGTCGGCATTGGCCTGATCCATCTGCAGCACGGCGCCAATGTTCTTGCCTATATCAATGTCAGCGATATCAATCGAGAGAATCTCAAATGCTGTTCCTGCATCAAGACCCTTTTCAAGTACCGTCTTGCTTATCCTGTCAGGATTCTCAAGCACTTCCTTGTGGCTGTGCGCCGAACCGATCGATGACACGATGCCCTCGCCGACTCGGGCAAGAACCGTCTCCTCCCCTGCTCCACCGACAAGCTGCTTGATATTGGCCCTTACGGTAACCCTCGCCTTCGCGATAAGCTGAATACCGTCACGGGCGACAGCTGTCACGGGAGGAGTGTCAATCACCTTCGGGTTAACCGACATTTGCACGGCCTGGAAAACATCACGGCCTGCCAGGTCGATGGCTGTTGCCATCTTGAACGACAGGTCTATGTTCGCCTTATTGGCCGAGACAAGTGCATGCACCACCTGGGCTACATGTCCGCCTGCAAGGTAGTGAGCCTCCAGCTCATCCCGGTTAAGCTTCAACCCGGCCTTGTCAGCCTCGATCATTGCTCCGACGATGATTGACGGCGGAACTTTCCTCCAGCGCATGAAAATCAGCTGAAGAAGGCTTATTCTTACGCCGGATACAAGAGCCTGGAACCAGAGTCCGATCGGAATGAAGTAAAGAAGAATCCAGAGCAGTATTATTGCCCCGACGATAATTATCACATAAATGCCTAATGCGCTCATATTTATTTATTTATTGGTTTTACTATCAGTTTGTTGTCGTCAATTCTGATGACTTCTATCTCCTGTTTCGGGTCAATGAGTATGTCAACAGACTTTGCCTCGAAATACTCTCCGTTGACCAGAACCTTGCCGCCCGGAGCCAGCCTGGTGACTGTTATACCCCTGTCGCCGGGCTTTACCTTTCCCTCTTCAGCGCCAACGGTGTCAACCTTGCTGTCTATGGCTGTCTTGAGCATAAACTTGTTCCAGGTATTGGATCTCAGCATCAAAACAGTAAGGACTACCATAACAAGTGCGGTTATTCCGAGTACCACCAGTCCGGTTGCAGTACCAAACGAGACAAATGCGAATACGATCCCAGTCAAGAGGCAGATTGCGCCGCCAACGCCTGCAATTGTTATGCCGGGGATAAGCATGAACTCTATGATGAAGAGCAGGAGACCCACGAATATCAGAAATATGATCAATCCCAGAGACATGTTGAATTCTTTATATGACTACTGTATCAAGGCTCAGTTCCCTGAGCTTCATCCTCATTTTCTCAACTGTGCGGGCATCTGCTATCTTGATGACACATCCGCCCTTTATGTGTGTAAGCACAGCGCACTGCTCTGCCTGGATCTCATCATGGCCGCAGACATCAACAAGTGATCTGATGACATGATCAAAGCTGTTGACATCATCATTGATAAGCATGAGGGATCTCAGATTCTCCTCGCTTCTCCTGTTATTTTCCGGTTTCGGCGCCCTTTTAGTCATCCGGCATCTTGTTTACCAATTCCCTTGCAGCTTCCACAGGAATCTCCTGCCTGTCCACATAGGCTGCGACCCTTGCGGAACTGTAGCCATTACGCACCAGCAGCGAGACATACTCGTCAGCGCTTTCAAATGTAATAAAATTACCGATGAGAAACACGGTTTCGCCATTGCTGTTTTTGATCATATCGAGGCCGCGGTTGCCTGCAAGCACCTCGATCTTCTGTACCACTTCAGGCTTGACAGGTTTGTCGATGCGCATCACCTCAGCCCGGAATGACAGGGTACCGATGGGTACCGGCGGAGTTTGTGCCACAGGCTCTAAGGCGCCGGCCGAATGCTTTGAAGTAGTCGCGCCAGGCTTGGCGCCGCCGCCTTCCGGCCTCGTGCCGCCGGCCGATGACTTTGTGCCGCCGGCCGCAGGTTTTGTGCCGCCTGGCACAGCCGAATCACCATCCAGCGGACGTGACCCCCACTCTTTTTCAAGGTGGGCAGCCCTCTCCAGTGAGACCTGTGTGCCGTCAAGAAGCGCTATGATGAAGGCATCGGGGAAACCGGCTCCCCTTGCTTCTGGAAGAGCCCTCCTGGCATCATCAAGCCTGCGGAACAACCCCGCAAAATAATACAATGCCTCGCTCCCCTGCCTCTTCCTCCCGAAAACGGGAGTGAGTCCCCTGAAAATCGACGGTGTAACATCATTTTTGAAGGCAGCGATCTGGATGGTATAGACCAGTCCGCCCGGCATCCCCGGCTCCACTGGCACAGGATTGCTTTGAGTGTAAGCCTGTCCGGGTAAAACATCAAACCGGCTGAGCTGAGAAGCAGGGGTCTCCTCAATGGTCGCCGGCCCTGGCGCCTCAGGAGGACAGCCCGCAGCCTTTTCCACGGCAAGCAGCAGTGAGTCAGCCTCGGCTTTTCGGGCAGCGGCCCGGGTGCTGTCCTGCATTGCTTTCCTGTAATACCTCTCCCTCTGGTCAGTGCCGGCATTCCTGGTCTGCTGCACAGCCTGCCCGGCCCGGAGTGAAGCTGAATCAGCCTCATGCTGTTTCCGTGCAGCCTCACCAAGCATCCTGAAGTATTCGTACGGGACACCGGTTACATCACCCCGCACCTTCACTGTCTGTACTTCTCCGTCTGACGGTTTCGCGCGGCCCTGCTGGGCAAGCGAAGGGCACACTGACAGCATCAGCCAGACCGGCATCGCTGCTGCCGCCCGCACCACCCCTGTGTTAATAACTCGCAGGTGCAAATATTTTGTGAAAGATGATAACTTCATACCTTTACCAGTCATAACAAAAATAACAAAAAGTCATGACTCAGCTCACCGCAGGCATGCCGGCCCCGCACTTCGAGGGGACGGACCAGAACGGAAAGACCGTGAAGCTCAGCAGCTTCCTCGGGAAAAAAGTAGTACTCTATTTTTATCCGAAAGATGACACTCCCGGATGCACTGCAGAGGCATGCAGTCTCAGAGACAATTACAATGAGCTTCTGAAAAAGGGATTCATCGTGCTGGGAGTCAGTCCTGACAGTGAGAAATCGCACGCAAAATTTGCCGGGAAATACAACCTTCCCTTCCCGCTGATAGCGGATCCTCAAAAGAAGATATTGTCAGCCTATGGCGCCTACGGCGAAAAACTGATGTACGGGAAAAAAGTGACCGGCGTGATACGCACCACCTTTATTATCGATGAAAAGGGAATTATTGAGAAGGTGATAAAAAAGGTTGACACGAAGGAGCACGCCACCCAGATCTTTAAAATGTACGATAATGTCTAACTGCTAAAGAATAAGTAAATGGAAAAGAAGGAAATCAACAAGGAAAAGCTGAAGGCGCTTGAGGTGACGCTGGGCAAGATCGAAAAGGATTTTGGCCGCGGCACCATCATGAAGCTGGGTGATCATGCCGTTGACAATGTGCAGGTTATCTCAACCGGGTCAATAGGCCTCGATTCAGCGCTCGGAATCGGCGGACTGCCCCGCGGAAGGGTCGTGGAGATATACGGCCCGGAGTCATCAGGGAAGACAACCCTGGCTATCCATGCAATTGCCGAGGCGCAGAAGGCAGGCGGTATAGCCGCAATAATCGATGCCGAACATGCCTTCGACAGGTTCTATGCCGAGAAACTGGGAGTGGATGTGGAGAACCTGCTCATTTCACAGCCTGACAACGGAGAACAGGCTCTCGAGATAACCGATCACCTTATCAGGTCAGGAGCAATTGACATCATAGTTATAGACTCTGTTGCCGCCCTCACACCCAAGGCTGAGATTGAGGGGGAAATGGGCGACTCGAAGATGGGGCTCCAGGCAAGGCTTATGTCACAGGCCCTCCGCAAGCTCACCGCCAATATCAACAAAACCAACACCACCTGTATCTTCATCAACCAGCTCAGGGAAAAGATAGGGGTCATGTTCGGCAATCCCGAGACCACTACGGGCGGCAATGCGCTTAAGTTTTATGCCTCCATAAGGCTCGACATCCGTCGCACCAACCAGATCAAGGATGGCGAAGATGCCGTCGGCAACCGCGTCAAAGTGAAGGTTGTCAAGAACAAGCTTGCTCCCCCATTCAAAAAAGCCGAGTTTGACATTATGTTCGGCGAAGGCATCTCCCGCACAGGTGAAATCATAGACCTCGGAACGGAATTCAACATAATCAAAAAGAGCGGCTCATGGTTCTCCTACGGCGAAACAAAGCTTGCGCAGGGACGCGATGCGGTGAAGAAACTCCTTGAAGACAACCCCGAACTGGCCGAGGAAATCAAGGTGAAAATTACTGAGCAACTCAGGGAGAAAGCAAAATAAAAGGATTGAAGCCTGCACTTCACTCCTCATTGCAATTTTCACCTAAACCTGTATTTATGATGACCGGTGATGCGCACCCGTGGCTGGCATGCGTTATGACTTGCTCCCAGGCCGTAATTACCTGCGGATATCGCTCGGATTAATTCCAAACTCCCTGGTAAATGCCTTGCTGAAATGTGATACGTTCTTGAATCCCGCCCGGTAGGCAGCTTCTGCCACCGTCAGGTCTGAAGTGGTCAGCATCTGCCTTGCCTTTTGGAGTTTCATTTTGAGATAGTAGTCATGCGGACTCTGGGAGGTGAGGCTCCGGAATTTGCGGTACAACTGCGTACGGCTCATATTAAGCTGTTCGCAGAGGCTGTTGATGTCAAATCTGTCATCTGCAAGATGAACGGTCATCACCTCGTTGATTCTCTTGATAAATTTATCTTCGATTTTGAAATTGTAGTTATCGTCCGGAGGTGGCATTCCTGCAGCAGAGTATCTGGTGCATAACAGTTTGCGCTGCCTGATGAGCATCCTCAGCTCGGCCCGGAGCTCTTCCCTGTTGAATGGCTTGGCGATGTAGGCATCTGCTCCCCGTGCCAGCCCCTCCACCCTTGAAGCCACATCGGCCTTCGCTGTAAGAATGACGACTGGAATATGACTGGTCCGTGGGTCGTTTTTGACCATGTCCAGCATCCTGATCCCGTCCAGTCCGGGCATCATAACATCAGTCAGGATGATATCCGGAACAATTTCACAGGCCCTTTCGAAACCTTCGAGCCCGTCAGCGGCGGCAGCCACTTCGTAATCATCAGCAAGGATGGTCATCAGGTAACTGATAACATCCTCATTGTCCTCAACTATCAGCAGTATCGGATTCCTTTCGTCCCAGTGGGGCAAGGTGGTGGTGGCGCCTGCTTTCGAAGCAGAATCAGATTCAGGATGAAACCGGTTTCCCCCGAACTGGCACCTGTCATTTAAGATCCCTGGTTTTGCGGTTTTGGTGACAGGCAGTTCAACCACGAACTCCGAGCCTTCGCCATAGATGCTTTCAACCCTGATGGTGCCGTTCAGCAGGGAGACCAGCTCTCTGGTCAGGGCCAGCCCCAGACCCGATCCCGGTGTTTTCTGGCTGGCTGTGGCAGGTTCCCGCGTAAAGCGGTCAAACACGAACGGTATAAAGGTTTCAGTAATACCCGGGCCATTGTCGCTCACGCGTATTTCATATTTATTGTCGGATATTTGTTCAGCCGCAATAATAACCCGCCCGCCCGGATGAGTGAACTTCAGAGCGTTGGTTATCAGGTTCGAAAGAATCTTAATTATTGCATCCTGATCATAATCAAGCGCCAGCTCCTCATGCTGCGAGACAAACTCCATCTCAATTCCCTTTGATTCGGCAAATGACCTGAACAGCTCAACAATATACCTTATGCACAGGATGACATCGGCCCTGATCATATTGACCGGCATTGCCTTCGCCTCGAGCTTTGCCAGGTCCAGCATCTGATCAACAAGGTTCAGCAGGATCCGGGCATTCCTGTCTATTGTCCTGCTTCCCTTTTCCAGCCATTGATCGGGGTCGGTGCTTATCAGGTCGTTCATTCCGGTAATTACCGTAAGTGGTGTGCGGAATTCATGGGAAATGTTTGTATAGAGTTTTTTCCGTGCTTCGTCTATCTCCCTGAGACGTATGTTTTCAAGCTCCTCAAGCCTGACACGCTGGGATATGAAACTCAGTACGAATATCAATGCAAATCCCGTTATCCATAAGATATTGATGACATAGAGCGAGATGTTGGCCTGCGGAGTCATTTCGGCGGGTACGGTCAGCCTGGGATGAAGCACACCTGCAAGAATAACTGTGATGATATAGACAGAATAGATGAAAACCGAATGCCGCTTTTCCTTGTAATTGAGGGTAAAAAAGACAAGAGCCAACCCTACCAGAACCAGTCCGCCGGAATAGGGAATGCCTCCAAGTTTAAGAATTGTGTAGAAGGTAACCAGTGCAACTATCGTCTGGTTGATAATTTGCCAGGTAACGCTTACCCGCCGGATCAGAAGAGGCGCGATGACACCCTGCATATAAACCAGTGAGAGGAATAATCCGTAATATATTATTATCCTGAGTTCCGGGAAAAAGATATGGTAGAGAATTGTAAGCAGAAGGATCATTGATGTGACTGCGACACTTGAAATCCAGTACATCTTCTGCTGGGCTATAACATGCTTGTCTGCTCCCGGGTAACTGAGCCTGCGGGTAAGCCAATCGTCTGTTCTGGTGAGAAACGGGGGTGGCATCTCAGTAACAGATCAGGTATTGATTATCAAAATCTTACTTAAGTTACGCCAAAAACAGGGCGATGTCAAATTTATTTAGGAAACCTCCTGAAGGCCGCCCAATGGTCATACCGGAAACCAACTCCCCTAATCCTCTACCAGCCGGGCACAAAATTCAACCCGAAAACTCCGTTTTTAAACCCTCCGTTCTGAAACGGGAAGGCATAGTAAGGCTCAAGAATGAGGTATCCGAAAAGATTTATCCTCAGCGATGCACCGGTACTATACAGTGGAAATTTCTCATTATCTGCCGGATGAGATTCCTGATCGTTGAAAATGATCTTGTCACCCCTGTTCCAAGCCATTCCCGCATCGAAGAACAGGTTAAGGTCGGTCAGAAACCACTTTGACTTTATGAGGGCAAGCCTTTCGGGACCGCTGAACGGGAACCTTATTTCTGCATTTGCCACCGCCATCCTTGTGCCATTCAGGCGCGAGATATTCAGCGATGCCAGTCCCGGCGTGTCCCCGGTATTATACGAAATATTCTCATAACCTCTTATTAACCAGGGATAACCGAGGTATAAAGGCTGCAGGACATTTTCCTCGGTCACCTTCCCGTACATGCCGTAATTATACAGCCGGAAGGCAAAAGTGAACGGTTTGCGGTAAATGTACTGCCTGTAGTCTATGAGACCTGTAAAGATTTGCGTGGCCCCGAAGTACTTGTCAACCTGGAACCTGGCCCTGCCTCCCTGCATCGGGGCAGTCATGCCGAACAGTGAGTTGTCCTTAACATAGGCGAACGAAAGCTGCTGGTAACTGCTGCCTTCCGGAGCAGGCATCTTCTCCCTGGTTCCACCGATATTGTAACCGTTCAGCAAATAGTAATAATTGAACCTGTCAATGCGATAATAATACCATGATGCCGAGGCTGTTGCCTCAATCCTTCTCACCTGGGAAAAGGGCAGGGAAGCATACAGAGTGATATTATCCTCAAACATGCGGATATAGTCAAGCTGAAGCACATCAACAGGAACCATCTCACCCTGCAGCAGAACGGAATCTTTACCGAACGCCATCGAGCCGGCACGGTAAGGGATATGAGAGACAGCCGTTCCCCACTTTATCCTGCCCTTCTGCCTGACATAGGCTGCCTGCCCTGCAAAATCATATATTTCACCGTTCAGCGACAGGGATGAATAGAGCTGGTTGTCACCGATCATATCACTGAAGATCATATTGACACTCCCGCCCAGGTTGTTTCTGTAAATCCCTGATGAAACTCCCACACTGGCATTGTTGGAGATATAATCGAGCTTGAATCTGGGCTTATACGGCAACTCCTTCACCTCGTCAGCCGGCAACTGTACAACCTCTTTTCTGGCATACAGCGCCGAGTCTATGAGGTTAACTGACAGGTGCTCCAAAGGCGGGAGGGTGCCTGCATCAAAGTTGACCACTGATCCATCCGCTTCTTCAGCCCTGAATTCATCTCCATCTGCAACCAGAATATGATAAGAGTTTTTAATGTAGTAATTGTATGCCGTCTTGTTCCCGTCCCGGGACCAGCTCATTGCCGGTGACCACGGCGTAATCCCGCTTATGCCGGTCATGTACGAGGTAAGCCTCAGGAGCCTGCCAGTCGCAATTTCGTATTTGTACATATTCCTGAATCCATCAGCGTCCGAGAGGAAATAAATATGCGAGTCATCAGCAGAAAAGACAGGGTTCATATTATAGGCGCCTTCAAAGACATCGATCTCGCTGACTTTTCTTGTACTGAGATCAAGCATTGCGAGGGAGTAGGAAAATTTCCGGTGACCGGATGCATTCATTTTTTCCTGTGAGAAAACTATTGTCCGGCTGTCGGATGACCATGATGGATGTATGTTCGATGTAAAATCATCGGTCAGTTTTTCAATGTCACCTGACATGAGGTCGTAGAGGTACAGGTCACTTATCCCTTCCGAAGATCCTGTAAAGACGATCTTTTTACTGTCCGGGGACCATGAGGGATTGGAAATTGCCGGCACTCCCCTCATGGCTACTTCCCTGGTGATCCTGCCTCTCTTTATGTCAACAAATGCCAGCTTGTTAATTCCGTCGCTGAACAGGACAAATACGTACTTTTTACTATCAGGAGACCAGCTTCCGCCGGATTCGACATAGTTGAAATCATCGTAGGTACGGGCAGCTGCACCAGACACCTTACTGATGATCTTCCCGGTTGAAGCATCGGCAACGAAAAGATCAAGAGTGAATATGTTTTTCTCCGAAAAGAATGCGACATACTTTCCGTCAGGACTGATAGCAGGGGAGATATTTATCCTGCCACCATTTTCAGTGGTTATCAGTTGCTTTCCGGCAAGCTCGTCAGCATCAGCCTTCAGGTATGGTCTGTAATAGACCTCCATCGCACTCGCCCAGGCCCCTGAAAGGGTTTTCTCATCCATTCCCAGGATGGTGTCAGCCGCCTTTGATAATCCATATTGTGCTGTCTTCCTGAACAGGGGCATAATGGTTGTGTCACCCCACGTTTTCCCCACCATTGCCCAGAAAGCCTGACCATACCTGTAGGGAAAGTACTTTGAGTCAGAGGATAACTGCTTAAGCGTCGGGAAATCCTTATTCAAAACCGCATCCCTCATCCACATTGCCGTATTGGGATCAATGCTTCCCAGCGAGAAGTATTCTGCCATCCCTTCAATCATCCATAACGGGATGTTATTCATTGAATATTTCTGAGTGGTGTCTGACCTCAGGAACATATTGAACTGAAATGCATGCACAAGTTCATGACCCAGGGTGTGGTCAGTCTGTGAGAGAGTCAGAGCTACAGGCATGATGACCCTGTTCTTCATCCCCTCAGTAACCCCTCCCGTACCTGTTCCGATAAGGCCACTGACAGCATTGGTCTGCTGAAAATCAGAGTGATTATTGTAAAAAATCAGGGGATTCTTCCTTTCAAAGGTATCCCTGAAAATCTTCTGATGAATGCTGAACCACTCCTCCGACCACCCTGATATCGTCTTCAGTAATGAATCATTCTTCATGTAATGATAGATCTCGAAAGCCGGCGTCTGCAGAACATCGAATCTGAAAGAACTGTATCCCGGTTTGTTCCTTCCGAAATACTGGGCATCAGAACTTACCCCGGTAATCAGCCATGCTGTCAATACAGCAAATAACAGCCTGATGACCCTGACCGATATTGTATTCTTTTTGCACGAACTCATAGCCTGTCAAAGTTTTATCACCTCAATACTCCTAAAGTTAATCCATGCATGTCGATTAATCAAACTAACCGACCTGAATAATTGTTCAAAAAATATGCCATTTCCCATGGTTGGTTTTGAGTCTGTTTATGAGGTACCGCAGCATTAATTTTTTTATTTTTGACAACCAGCAGCATTTAATCCGGCAACAGAAAACCCAGACAATATGAAAAAACTATCCATCATCACCCTTTTGCTTCTCATGGCCCTGATGGGTGCATGCAAAACGGAAAAGACAGAAAAGGCTGCTACGCCGGCCATCGATGTCTCACTTACTGACGCCGAAAAAGCAGGAGGTGTGCTTACCCCGGAGATCATGTGGAAATACGGCCGGATCGGGACAATTGCGCTCTCGCCCGACGGATCAACAGTACTCTACCAGGTGACAAACTATGATCTCCCCACCGAGGCACGTGCCACAAACATCTGGTCCGTCCCCGCATCGGGAGGCGATCCCGTTCAGCTGACCACCGAGGGAGGCGCAGGACCGCAGTGGATAGAGAACGGCGCCAGAATCGCCTTCCTCGCCGGAGGCAAAATCATGGTCATGAATCCTGACGGCACGGGAAAGAAAGAGATCACCGGGCTTGAGGATTTTGAGATCCTCTCATTCTCACCGGCCGGAGACAAGGTTTACTTTACCCGTCGCGTCAAGCTCGACCAGACGGCAAACGAGAAATACGGACTTCCAAATGCAAAGGTCCGCATCATCAATGACCTCATGTACAGGCATTGGGACTACTGGCATGACTACTCCTACAGCCATGTTTTCGTCGCCTCATTTGACGGTACGGCAATTAGCAACGAAAAGGACATTATGGAGGGTCAGCGTTTTGATGCCCCCGATGCCCCGTGGTTCGACGAGGCTGACCTGGCATGGAGCCCTGACGGGAAGTATCTTGCATACGCCTGCAAGAAACTGACGGGCAAAGCCTATTCGCTCAGCACCAATACGGACATATACCTCTACGACGTGACCACCGGCGGGGAGAAGAACATCACAGAGGGAAACATGGGATATGACAAGACGCCGGTGTTCTCCCCTGATGGTTCCATGATTGCATACTCCAGCATGGAGGAAGACGGCTATGAGTCTGACCTCGAGCGGCTGTTTGTTTATAATATTGCTTCCGGTGAACGGAAATGGGTTTCCCAGGGATGGGACTATAACGTTGGTAACATCCAGTGGAACGGCTCCGCCGAGATCTGGTTCACCAGCGCCTACCTGGGCAGGCAGCCGGTATTCAAAATTTCACTGGCTGACGGTGCTGTCACGAAGGTGACCGAAGGTGATTACGACATGGGGCCGCTGCAGCTCAGGAACAATACGCTGGTTGCAGGCATTCAGTCGATGGCACGCCCGACGGAGGTTGCAAAAGTTGATATGGCCGGCGGACAGTTCTCGATGATCACCGAGGTAAACGGTCATATTTATGAGAGCATAAAGATGGGGAAGAGCGAGGAGCGCTATATCAAGACGAAGGATGGCAAGGATCTTCAGATGTGGATCATCTATCCGCCTGACTTTGACCCCTCGAAGAAATACCCGGCGCTGCTGTACTGCAAGGGCGGGCCGCAGGGACCGCTCGGGCAGAGCTGGAACTACCGCTGGAACTACCAGGTGATGGCCGCAAACGGCTATATCGTGGTGGCTGTCAACCGTCGCGGTAACTCGGGCTTCGGCAGCTACTGGCGTGAGCAGATCTCGGGCGACTACGGCGGCAAGAACATTCAGGATTACCTTGACGGTATCGATGCAATGGCGAAGGAGCCCTTCGTCGACAAGGATCGTCTGGGTGCCGTGGGAGCAAGCTACGGCGGCTACTCGGTCTTCTATCTCGCCGGTATGCACAACAAGAGGTTCAAGGCGTTCGTGGCGCATTGCGGGGTTTACAACACCGTAGCAGAGTACGGCTCAACCGAGGAGTACTGGTACCCGAACAAGGATTACCAGGGTGCTCCGTGGGACAAGCCGCAGCCTCCGGGATACAACAAGTTCTCACCTCATACGATGGTAGACAAATGGGACACCCCCATCCTGATCATCACGGGTGCGAACGACTTCCGCATACCCTACAGCCAGTCGCTTGAAGCGTTCAACTCGGCTCAGCTCCGTGGCGTGCCGGCACGGCTCCTCTTCTTCGAGAACGAGAGTCACTGGGTCACCAAACCACAGAACTCCGTTATCTGGCAGAAGGAGTATTTTGAGTTCCTGGATAGCTATTTAAAGTAAAAAGAGGCATTAGGCAATAGGCAATAGGCAGTAGTGGAGGATTACTGCCTATTGTTTTTTGTACTGAATGGTTTGATGACCCTCTGACTACATGACATCAGGACTGCAAAACTCTTAGACTTTCAGGTTTTCTGTCACCTCCATGACCTGCCCGGCCAGGATTTCAAATGCTTCCACGGCTGTCTTGTTTGTCTGCTGGAAGACGGTGCGTCCAGCCTCAGCAGCCTCGCCAACCTCCATTACCAGCGGTATCTGGCATAGCAGATTCGTATCATACTCCTTCGCCAGCTTCGCGCCGCCACCCCTGCCAAAGAGATAGTAATGCTCCTCAGGGTGTGCTGCCGGGGTAAACCATGACATGTTCTCCACTACACCAAGGATAGGTACCTGCAGATCTGGATTCATGAACATCGATGAGGCCTTGCGGGCGTCATTCAATGCTATCTCCTGCGGAGTGGTAACTATGATTGCCCCTGAGAGATTAAGCTTCTGTACCGTGGTCAGCTGTATGTCACTGGTTCCGGGAGGAAAGTCAACTATCATATAGTCAATTTCACCCCATTGTGTATCCTCAAAAAGCTGTTTGACGGCATTGGCGGCCATTGGGCCGCGCCAGATCAGTGACTGGCTGCGATCTATGAAAAAACCAATGGAGATGATCTTTATTCCGAATTTCTCTACCGGATACATGACATCCTTTCCTCCGGCCGATTCAACCCTTGGCCTGACATCTTCAAGGCCGAAGATTGTAGGTATCGATGGACCGAAGATGTCAGCATCCACCAGTGCTGTTTTCATGCCGTTTCGCGCCAGCGCTATTGCCAGGTTGGCAGCAACCGTCGACTTGCCCACACCTCCTTTGCCCGATGCTACAACTATTATGTTTTTGATACCCGCCATGGGTAGCTTGTCAAACAAATTATTATTTTCCATTTGTGCTCAAATTATTCCAGATATCTTTTATTATGTTGCTTATCTCTGCATCGGGGAACATCTCGGTTACACTCCTCCCGGCAACCATCGCCTCGGTTACCCTGCTGTCATAGGGTAGTCGCCCCAGAAGCGAAGCTCCGTGGGCAGTGCACCATCCCTCAATCCTGTCAGCCATGGCATGATTGAGGTCGCACTTGTTGATGATGATCCCCACTTTTCCGGTAAACTTCCTGGCAACTTCAAAAACTCTTTTAAGGTCTTCAAGTCCTGACATGGTTGGTTCAGTTACAATAATCATCCTGTCAACACCGGTTACCGTCGATATGACCGGGCAGCCAATTCCCGGAGGGCCATCGAGCAGGATGACAGGCACTCCCTGTTCCGTGGCAACCCTCTTTGCCTCATCTCTTACCATACTCACAAGCTTGCCGGAGTTTTCCTCGCCGGGCGCCAGTCGCCCGTAAACCATTATACCGTTTCTGAAGCTGCCGGAATACATCCTGCTTTTGTCACTGCGAACCATGGTAATCGCATTCATCGGACAGATACGGGAGCAAAAAAAGCATCCGTCGCATGATGTCTCTGAAATCACGATTTTTCCATTTATCTCCTTGATGGCATCAAACCGGCAATAACCCTCACAAATTCCGCACAACGTGCAGAGAGTGTGATCCACAACGGCCTTATGGCCGCCGATATAAACCTGCTCATTGTTGTGTTCAGGATTGAATATCAGGTAGAGGTTGGCCGCATCTACATCACAGTCGGCTACCACCAGCCTTTCACCCACAGTGGCGAACGCTGCAGTCACGCTTGACTTGCCCGTGCCTCCCTTACCGCTGATTACTGCCAGTTCCATATCCTTCAATAATTTTGTCCGCCATATCCTCAAAGAGCGAAGTCAGCGCCGGGATCTCATCCGTCACAAGTTTGCCCTCCGAATAAACCCGTGCTATGGCCGGATCATATTTTATCTCTGCCAGCAGGGGTATGTTTTCTTTGGCAAGGTATTCAGCAACGCTGCCGTCACCTATGTCTGACCTGTTGATAATCACAGCCGGCGTCTTCTTCATCTCTCTGAGTGTTTCAACGCTCTGCCGCAGGTCACTCAGGCCGAATGGCGTTGGCTCAGTCACCAGCAACACATTGTCAGCCTTGTCAACTGTCTGTATAAAGGGACAAGAGGTTCCGGGAGGTGCATCGAGGATAACCACTCCATCTTCACCTGATTCCTTTATGGCTTCCTTGATTATCCTTACAGGCGACATCTCATTGACCTTCATCCGGGCTTCAACAACCTTTGAGCCGCCATCAGTCATAAATTTTGTAACCTTTCCAAGCAAAACCGGTTTTTCCGTTATTGCTCCGGAGTTGCAGGCAAAAGTACATGCCCCGCACCCGTGGCAGAGATTCTCAATGACCTCTATTACCTTCGCTGCCGGGACGTAAAATATTGCATTGTAATTGCACCAGCGGCTGCAGCGACCACACCATGTGCAGGCATCCTTGTTTATGACCGGAACCTGATGGGTCACTTCAGTCTCGCTGACCTTTTCTGCCCTGAAAAAGAGAAGGTCATCCGGAGCCTCAGCATCACAGTCGGTCAGGGTCACCGCTTCGCCCCTGCGTGAAAGCACATTAAAGAGGTTAGTGGCAACAAAGGTCTTGCCCGTTCCTCCCTTGCCACTGGCTACAGCTATCTTCATCGCGTATGCGGGCTAATCATAAGCCAGCCTCATCTTTTCGTCGGCCAGCGCGGGTTTGATGAACCGCTGCATGGCTTCACCCTTCCAGGTGCCAAGGTTCATATGCGTTGTGTAATACTTCTGCGGAACCGGATGGGTACCTACTACCACCTCAATGCCATATTTCTCAGGGATGAAACGGGTGAAGTAATCAAGCCTGGGGCACGGTGGATAACCAACCACCAGTCCTGTTGCCAGGTGAATGACACTCACACCGTTCTTGATCATCTCCTCAGGGGTATATTCCACGTTGCCGCCGGGACAGCCGCCGCAGGTGGTGAAGGCTGCTATCTCAACATCCTCATCCATGTACCTGTCAAACGCACCCTCACGGTTGCGGAATGACCTGAAGCACTTGCCACCTGCGCAGGTATGATACCTGTCGCATATGATAATGCCAATCCTTTTCTTTTCCATGATGATATCTTAATGGTCACAGTAATTTGCTCCGGCCTGAAGCCTCTCATTGAGAAGGTCTGCAGCAAGTTCATCAGGACTTTTCACAGGAGCTCCCACAAATACATTTATTGAGTGCTGGTTAAAGAGGCCTATTGCTCTCTGGCCCATTCCTCCGGCAATCACATCCGTGATGCCTTTCTCAGCCAGCCAGCCGGGAAGGAGTCCGGGCTCATGTGGCGGCGGAGTGATGAGTGTTTTGGCAGTGATGGTTTTATCCTCGGCATCAACAATTGCGAACTGCTCGCAATGGCCGAAATGTGAACATAGGATACCGCCTTCAAGTGGAATTGCTATACGTTTCTTCATTGTTCAGTAATGATTTTTTATGGTATATGAATCGATTATTTAATTAATAGTAAGCTATCTGCCGGCTTTATCAACGCTGACAACCGCCCGGCTCCGTTTTTTTCTTCAGCGGCCTCTGCCGCTCCCTTTGCCACGGCCTGATCCGGCCCCGCGACCGGCACCCCGACCGGTGCCTTGACCGGTACCGCCTCTGCCGGCACCTCGGCTGGCACCACCGCTTCCGGTTCCGTGTCCTCTGCCGGCACCACGGCCACTGCCCTGGCCCTGAACCTGGCCACTGCCCTGGCCCTGAACCTGGCCACTTCCTCGTCCGCTGCCCTGGCCCTGACCTCTGCCCTTACCCTGCCTGGGTCCCTGGCCGCGACCTCTGCCGCCTGGTGCCACTGAACTCTCTTCCTTATCAGTAGCATTGGCCTCTTCCTTGCCTGCCTTCCCGGCACGGCCCGCACCGTAATTCGTGCACTTACCGGCTTTCCTGCCGGTCATCGGTCCCTCACCCTGAGGACCTTTATGATCCAATCCTGGCATTTTTTCTATTTATTGCTTATTCAACATATCTATCACCGACTTAACAGTCTTCTCCGGCTCCTTGTAGACCACCATCTGGATCCTCAGACTGTCAAGAAGCGATTTGATCTTATAGCCGAACTCGCCGGAGACGATCTTCTCAACCTCCTTTGATGCCACCAGCTGGACTGAAGCCGGACCGGCTCCCTCCTCGGCATCCTTGTTGGGGTTTGGGAGTATCTCCACCCCGCCGGTCTCTGTATCGTAAATGACAAAAAAGGCGCAGCGGCCAAACCGCTGGTCGAGCTTGCTCTCAAGGCTTTGCCCCGTACTTGTTATTGCTACTTTCATATCTGCTATTTTTAAATATCTTTTGCCAGAAGGTTGTTTTTTCTAATGAGGTGGCTTCCACATACCGGACACTCCTCATCCTTACAGCGTCGTGAAGGCTCATGCTCTCTCTCATAACCGCAGCCGGGACAAACGCAGATGTCAGAAGGAGCCCGGCGCGTAACCTGAGTCGAGTCATCAACAGGTACATAATTGACTATGCTGCCGCTGCCGCATAACGGGCACTTTTCAGGAGTCACACTCTTCTCCGGCTGGTTGAAGAGACAACCGCAGACGTTGCATTTGTACCATTCACTGTCAAAGTAAATCTTACCACCTTCGATGATGATCTGCTTACCTGTTACCAGTGCATCGGCTATCTTTGCTCTCGCTTTTGCATAAATACGGGTAAGCGTCGGACGCGAGACATCCATCACACGGGCAGCCTCATGATGGTTGAGATTCTCAAAGTCACAGAGCCTGATGACTTCATACTCCTCGAGGTGCAGGAAGACTGAACGGGGCTGACCGACTTTAGCCATCCCGCCATAGGGTTTGAACCCGGAGATAACCGGAGGATTGCTGACTCTTCTTAAACGTGTTGGACGCGGTGACACTTTTTGATCATTTGTTCGCTACAAAGATAATGAACATATGATCAAAACACAAAAACATCGTCAGCTTTCTGATAATTTAACATTAACAGGACATAATTGATACGGATTCCAGGCAGGTATGCCTGGCGAGTAATCCGTGAATCCGAATCGGAATCAGTTCCAAATGAGTTAAGATTCTTTTACTCTGCGGAGAATAAGTTCATTATTCTCATTGTTTTTGCGGCGATTAACTCGTACAGCTGCCAGCACTGGCCGCTCTGATTTTAACACAAACAATCTTTCCTACTTCAAAAACCTGACACATGACGGGGCATTCAGGGTCAGTGAGGAGACGGCCTCATCACTGTGAGCCCCTTCACGAACCACCGAAATCTCATCCGATCTCTGGTTAGCCACCAGGAAGAATTTGCCGGATGGTGAAACTGCGAAGTTGCGCGGCCAGTTGCCTCCGCAGTCGCGGTGAGACGGCTCTGAAAGCTTCCCATCAACCCCGACCCTGAAGGTCACGATGCTGTTATGTCCCCGGTTTGAACCGTAGATTTTCTTCCCGTTACGCGAGAGGTGTATGTCAGCACAATAGCTTTTCTCCGTAAATTCTTCAGGAAGGGCGCTGACAGTCTGTTTGGCAGTCACGGTATCTGAAAGGATATTGTATACTGTCGCCGTGGAGTTGAGCTCATTGATGACATACAGGTTAGCAGATGACTTGTCAATTGCCATATGCCGCGGGCCGCTTCCTGGCTCACCGTTGAAGTAAGCTATGTCTGCATTCATAAGAAGCCCGAGGGTTGTATCGAGTTTCAGCTGATGCACCCTGTCGAGGCCCAGATCGGAGACATAGTATGTGTGAAGTCTCGGATTATGGATAGTCATGTGGGGGTGCGACTTCTCACCGTAAAAGATGACATCGGTGACCTTTTCAGGTATCCCCTCGCCGTTCAGCCTGAGAACGGAGACAGATCCGCTGCCGTAGTTGGATGTGATCAGGAATTTGCCATCAACTGAAACCTCAATATGGCATGGTCCTCCCCCTCCCTGGTTCATCGAACTGACTTTTTCAAGGCTTTTGCTCTTCTTATTATATCGTAATGTGGTGATACCTCCCCCGGCTTTAGTGTTAAAAGTGTCGACTTCATTGACAAGGTAAATCAGGCCACCCCTACCTAACGTAAAATATGAAGGATTGTCCCCAACGATTATCTCCGATATCTTATCAATGCTGCCGTTGCCGTTCAGCCGGCATAGCAGCACATCGGCGGCGCCATCGCGTGAATAGCCGGATGCTATGAACATGTTCTCCCCCATATTACATGAAGACATCAACGTTGTAAGCATCATCATCAGTAACAGAATTGTAATCTTCATCGGATTGCCTGTATATCATTGTTTACCTCAGTCTGTGTCCGCAGTCCGAGCATGGACGGATCAAAGACAAATATGAGGCAATTTTTTTAAATCTTTAATAACCGCCAGGTAAAGAATACCATAACCTGTCAGAACCCCATTCCTCGCGGTTATACTCTCTCTCCCCGTCTCCTGTAGATATACCAGTATGCCAGCGGAATGAAACAGAGGCTGACAAAGGTGCCGAGGGTCATGCCTCCTATAAGCGCCAATGCCATCAGCCGCTGCAACTGGTTCCCCAGACCTGACCCGAACAGCATCGGAAGAGTCGAAAACAACAACGCCATAGCAACCATGATAATTGGCTTCAGCCTCCTCGAGCCGCCGGTATATATCGCCTCCTTCAGCTCTACACCCGCTTTCCGGAGGTTGTTGATTGTATCTACCTTTAGTATCGAGTCGTTGATGATGACCCCAGACATCACAATGATCCCTATCATCGTCATTATGTTTATTGTCCCTCCCCATAACCATACCAGGAATAGCGCCCCGGCAATGTCAATGGGGATCTCCAGCAAAACAATCAGCGGCTGGGTGAGCGACTCAAACTGGGCAGCCAGAATGAAATAGAGAAGCACCAGCGAGACAAGCAGTACAAGCGCCAGCTCGCGGAAGAGCCGCTGCCCCGTTATCACCGTGCCGCTGAATGAGAGCGAGAGATCAGGCACAGTCGACAAAGTCTCCTCGATCTCTGCCGTCAGCTGCGCCGGACGGTTCGTTGAAACATTCATCTCAACAGGGACATACTCTGACGCCATGTTACCCATGATGGCCTTGTAGTAACGCACCCGCCTTACATCGCATATCTCACTGACGGGAACCTGCGCCCCCTGCCTGTTCAGAACAGAGCCGGTTGACATATGCTCACCTATGGGCGTCTCATTGCCCGCCATAACAACAGGAAGGATCTGGTGTGACGACCTCAGCTCTCCTATCTCATTGCGGTTCAGCGCGCTCCTGATAGCCGGATAGACCGTATTGGGATCAATATCATACAACAGCATCTTCACCGGGTCAAGCCTGATCTCAATCTTCTCCTCCAGTTTAGGAGCCATGATCCCTGCCTCAGGCCACTGCCCGGCAAGCAACCCGTTGATCTGCATCATCTTCTCCACCGGCGGCACAGCCTTCTCCGCGGCCAGCGCCACCTCAACCACTAGTGGCGTCTCTGATGCAGCAAATATCTTCTCAAAGATGTTTTCCTGCGGCCTGACGGTCATCACTGCCTCGGGGAACCGCGAGGGCAGGTATGCCATCAGCAACTCCCTGATCTCATCCACCGCTCCATAACCCGCTGCCCTGATATATATCTTCGCCGATGAATAGGGCTGATCATACTCGCGTGTGAAGATAAACTGCTGCTCACCCACAAAACTGTTGGTCTGCACTGCCTTATCTCCCAGCTGATCAACAAGAGCCTGTATACGTGAAGAATTCTCCTGCAGGTCGATGTTCTCATTCCAGTCTATCATCACTGTCATCTCATCCTGCACTATCGCCGGGAACTTCTCCTTCCTCATGGTGAAGAAGAAGAGGAGCATTACCCCGATTGTCACTCCGAAAAGAGCCATCACCGTCCTCCGGTGCCTGAAGAAGAAGCTCATACCCCCCTCATACTTTTCCTCGAGGTTCTTAAGGCTGATACGTTTCACGAAACGGGTCAGGGCGCCCTCCTTCCCGCTACGGTACATCAGGTGATAAACAGTCGGCAGAAGCATAATCCCTACCAGCAGTGAAACTCCCTGGCCGATGACGATGGCAATGGCCTGGTCATAGAAGAGCGCTCCGGCAGTGCCGCTCAGAAAGATCAGCGGAACGAATACGGCACAGGTGACCAGCACTGACGAGATAAGAGGCGTGATCACCTCATTGGTGCCCTTCACACAGGCGTTGATGAGCTTCTCCCCCCTGTCAGTCCACTGGGTGATATTCTCAATAATCACAATTGAGTTGTCGATCATCATCCCTATGCCCAGGATCAGGCCGGCAAGTGAGATTACGTTTAATGAGAGCCCCACCAGGTAGAAGAATAGCAGGCTGATCACAAGAGTCGTAGGTATGCTGACGCCGATTATCAGTGGTGAGCGGGCATCCCTGAGGAAGAAAAACATTATAAAGAACGCCAGCAGGCCTCCGGAAATAAGGCTCTGCCTCAGGTTCATGAGTGAGTAGTCGAGAAGACGTGTCTGGTCCTGCGAGATCTGAAATTCCATCTGAGGGTAATCTGTGCGGAACTGGCTGACCATCTCGTCCATCTTTTCCTCAAGGTTCTCCATCCTCGCAGAAGCCTCTTTTATTATTGCCAGCACCACCGCCTGCCTGTTGTCAGAGTAAGAGGCGCCTGCAGCGCGCCGGACCCTCAGGTCAACAACAGCTATATCCTTTATCTTCAGAAGCGTTCCTACCTTCTTCAGCCATATGTTGCGGATATCATCAACACCCTTCGGGTTTGAATCGAACTCCAGATTATACAGGTATTTGCCATCCCTGACCATGATGCTGCTGACATTTACATTGTTCATGCTCACGGCGCTGATTATATCTTCGGAAGTGATTCCGAGGCTCTGCATCCTGCGCTCATCGGGCCTGATAACTATCTCCCTGCTTACCTGGCCGGTGATATCTGCCATGGCCACCTCGGGCAGCTGTTCTATCCGCTTGCGGATTATATTTCCCGCGAAGTCGCTCAGATCGGCGAAGGCGGCCGGGTCCGCGGCCCTGTCTGCCAGGGTGATGTTAAGCATGAAGACAGGGATGTCAGTGGCGCTTGCCTTTATCACCCTCGGGCGGTCAAGATCACGGGGAAGGAGATTCATTGCTGCATCGATCTTCTCATTGACCTCCATGAATGCCAGGTCGATGTCATTGCCAAAGGCGAATTTCATCCTGATTATGGCACTGCCGTTGCGCGATTCCGACCGGATGTCATCAACACCCTCCACCTGCATCAGGCTCCTGCGGAGGACGCTCACCACGCTGCTCTCTATCTCGCGTGAGCTGATGTCAGGACGTGAGACAGCCACCGTGATCTCGGGGATATCTATGTCAGGCATCAGCGATACGGGAAGCCTCCCCGAGGCAGCGATGCCGAGGACAATCACCGCGAGGAAACTCATTATCACGGCCACGGGCCGCTGTACAAGGAATCTAACCATGGTGAACGGTTTGTTTAGGTTTATCAGGGTTCTGAGGCTCTGTGCTGCCCGGATTGCCCGGAATACCGGCCGGGCCGGAGCTGTCAGTGTGACCGGAAGGGCTTTCAGTTCCCGGGAATAATAATTGTTCCCTCCTCAGCATCATCGGCTGAAAAACAAGCAGCCCCACCATGCTAAAAAGCAGTCCGCCGATGGCTCCTGCTGCCAGCGCAAACCAGAACCGCTCATCCCGGCCTGTGAGGAGGAACGGCAGAAGACCTACAATTGTAGACAGGATCGTAAGAATGACCGGGATGATCTTCCCGTTGAAGGCCTTAAGATACATCTTCACAGCCGGAAGGCGTCTCCCGGAACGCTTCAGCCTGTTGTAATCGTCAAGGATGTAAAGCGCCGAGTTGACGGCCAATCCGCACAGGAGGATCATCGCTGCAAACACCCCCTCATCCGCCTGTATCTTAAACAGTGAAAAGGTAATGAAGACCCCGATGAAAGAGAACGGTATCAGCCCTAGCACTATGAACGGCTGGCGCAGCGACTCGAGGAGGATGGCGCAGACCAGGTAGATGATGGCCATGACAAGCAGCAGCAACGGGTAGTTGTTCTTCTGTGTGAACCATGAATAAGTGTAGGAGCTGGAGCGTACCGAATAGCCAAGCGGCAGCAGAGCTGCCGTCTCTTCAATGTTACGGTCCCTGATGATCCTGGCCAGCTCATAGTTCCCGATGAAATCGTATGTCACCGTAATGATATACTGCTGGTCCTCGCGGCTGATTGAATTATCCGATATCTCCCTGGTCATTCTCAGCAGGTCCTTAAGCTTCACAATGCCCTGTGATCCTGTGATCATCGGCTCATTGTATATGTCCCACATCTCGTATGTCTCTGCATAGGCTGATCTCAGGGTCATCGGGGCAAGGAAGCCTCCCATGAAGACCTGCCCGCCATCCTGGATGTTGCGCGAGAGGCTCCGGGTGTGTTCATACAGGCTGTGCATATCGCTCCCGGCCAGCGTGACCGACTCCCTGTCAGCAGTGACAATGTTGCGGTACTGTTTCTTTACTGACCAGCGGTCTTCTCCTCCCAGTACGTAGACTTCCTTTATCCTTCCCTTCGCGCTTGCGATGAGCCGCTCCTTGAGGTCTTCGGCGTAGCCGCTCAGAATATCAAAATTGTATCCCTTCAGAACGATTGAATATGAGCCCCTCAGGTAGTCGCTGTAAACCTGGTTGCTGAAGGCTTTGCCCACCCCGTACACCTGGACATGATAGCTTCCGATGCCCATCATGTAGTCCTCTATCCTCATCTTCAGGATGAATGGGAATATTGTGCGGTCATGCTCCGGACGGAATGTGACTGTCAGGGATGCCGAGGAGGGTGAGCTGACCCTGGTTGTAAAACGGTCCACCTCGCTGTAGGCTGCAATCATGTTCTCAAGACCCAGACATACCTCATTCATGTCTTCGAGCGTCAGCCCCTCCTCGCTGAGGCCGATGCTTACGCTGAGCTGCGTCCGCTCAACATCGTCGGAACCCCTGAAGTAATAATAATTGCTGCTCTTCACCCGGTCACTGAAGAGCCTGAGCGTACCACCGGTAAGCTTGTTTACAATGGGCTTAATATCAGTTACATATTTAGTGTTTCCCAGGGTCTTGTTGTACAGCTCCTGCCAACGGGTCAGCTCAGGCTCAGGGGTGGCAGTGGTCCTGATCTTTTCAACAGGCAGTGAATCCGGAAGCCAGAACAGCGGCAGTCCGAACAGCAGCACCGCTGCAGTGAGATATACCTTCCTGTATCTTATAAATGATCTGATGGCCTGCTCGTAAAACCTTGTGAGGCGCACAGCGAAGCGTTTACGCCGGATATATGCTGCGGCTCTCTTCCCGGTGAAGTGATTACCCTGAAAATTTGCCGCGGCGCTCTTCGCTGCGAAGCGTTTACCCTGAAAATATGCCGCGTCGCTCTTCGCGGCGAAGCCGATCGATTGTGCAAGTGAGGGGATGAAGAATAGCGCCACCACAAGTGATACCATCAGGTTAATTATAACCACCGCCGCGAAGTCGGCCAGCGTGACCCGCGAGGCCTCATCAAGGAAGAAGATCACCACAAGCGCTCCCACGGTGGTCAGGGTGGCAGCCATGAGTGAGATGCCAACTTTCCGGTTATGATGGTATTTGATGTGATCAGTCATCACTATAATATTGCTGATAATCATACCAAATGACACGGCTATCCCGGCCATTGAATAGAGGTGTATCTCAAGCCTGAAAAGCCAGTAGAAGATGAAAGCTATAAAGATTGTTGCCACCATACTGATGAACAGTATGAGCATGTATCTCAGGTCGCGGCTCACAAGCAGAGCGAAGACAAGGAGCAGTATGACCGACAGCGCCGCCCTGAAAAGGTTCCTCGATATCTCCTCACGTATGAAGCCTGTGTTGTCAAGCGAAAGTATCACATCATGGCCGGGAGGAATCCTGCTCTTCATTTTCTCAACCACATCCTTCACCTCCTCTGCAACCCTGATGTTATTGACGTTTCTTCCGGCGCTTATCACCATCGTAATTGTGTTGAGGCCGTTGATGCGATAGTAACTGCGGGGCCTCTCATCCCTTAGTTTCACTGTGACAAGATCTGAGAGCATCAGCACCCTGCCGTTCCCGGCGGTGACCGGGATATCCTCCCACCTGACCGTATCGGGCCGGTGGCCGACCATAGTCAGATATGTCCTTTGCATTCCCGATGAGAGCAGGTTGTCAATTCCTCCGCCAGCCTCACGGACAGAGAGATATGCCCTTATTGCATCACGTATCCGGCCGGGGGTCACCCCGGTTGAAGAGAGGACCTTCTGGTCATATATCAGCTCCCAGGCACGGGGTGTGGCGCCGTAGATATCCACGCTGTAGACGCCGTCAACGGATGCTATCGCCGGCTTCAGCAGCTCCTCGGCTATACTGAAGATATAGGAAGGAGCCTCGTTGCCCGTCACCTGGTAGCTCAGTATCACCGATCCGCTTGTATTTGACGGCATATTCATCTGGATAACCGGGTAAGAGACCCTGTCGGGAAGGCGCGAGTGGGCATCGCGGATGAGTGATGCCACCTCGAACCGTTTGGTACGCAGATCGGTGTTCCTGTCGAACTCCACGGTTATCTCCCCGCTCTCGTTGTTTGTGGTGGAAGAGAGGCGACTGACACCGGGGAGGGTGCTTATCACCCCCTCGAGGACCGAGGTGACCTGTTGCTCAATCACCCTGGCGGCAGCGTCAGGCCATGTATAGCTAATAGTCAGTGAAGGGAGGTAGCGGGTGGGGTTCAGCTGCAGTGACAGCAGAGGCATTATTGCTGCCCCGGTGATGATGAGCACCACGAAGACGATGTTCAGGCTGAAAGACGAAAAGCGTGGCGACTGTTCACTCGGGGAACTCATTCCTCTTTCACCTTTGTTTCATGTGCGAGGTTGGTGTTGCCTCTTACTATGACCAGGTCGCCGGGGGTGAGGCCCTCGCTCACGGAGACCATCGAGCTGTTCTCAGACTCAATTGTGACATATTTCCATATTGCAAGGGAATCCTGCCTGATAAAGACCACATCTTTCCCCTGCCTGATCACAAGGGCTTCTTTGGGGATGACCAGCCTGTTATATTCAGGCTTCCTGATAAGGACCTTGACATTCATGCCGTCAATCAGGCGTCCGTTATTCCTGAACTCTGCCCTGACGCGTATCATGCCGCCCTCATCAACCTGGGGATTGATCTCCACTATCTTTCCCTGGATTAGAAGGCTGTCATCAACAAAAGGAATTATCCCAACGGGCATCCCGGTGGTGATGAATCCGTATTCCGACTCCATCACGGGGAACTCTATATACATTACATCGTTGGCTATCACCGTGCATAGGCTCTTGTAGTTCTGGCTGGGGTTCAGGCGGGTTGCCTCGAGGTTGGCGATCACCCCGTCAAGGGGGGAATATATACGTGTGTTGTTAAAGTTATAATCAGCCCTCTCCAGGGCTATCAGTGCATCATCCAGCCCGCTCCTGATCCTGGAAGTTCTTATTTTGGCAGGGTCAAGGTTGTTTGTGTCTGCCGTCATGTACTTACTGAGGAGGTCATCCCTGAAGTTTATGTCGGCCTTTGTCAGGGCCTGTCTGGCGCTGGTGAGGCTGGTTTTATACTCGAAGTCCTCTATTACGGCCAGCAGCTGACCGGCTTTCACCCTCTGGCCGTTTTTCACATACAGCTCTTCGATTATTCCGTTTACCTTAAACGGGACGACGGCCTTTCTCAGGGAGAATGCCTTGCCGTTGCTGATGATCTCGTGATAGAATGTTGACGGTTCGAGCCGGACTGTTTCAACCATCACGGCCTCGGGCCGAGATGTTCTTCTTGCCAGTTCTTCAGTGTTATCTGTCTGTCTCGATTTGCATGACACGAGGATTATTAATGCGCAACCAAGAGCGATTGCAAAAAGCCGTTGAATGAATGCCCTCTTTTGCATCTGGAAATGGGGTTATACACTATTGACTGTCAATGGATGATCTATCAAATTTATTAAAATTTTCATCAGGCTGTTCAATTTGCTCAGTGCCATCATGATTTTCCTGTTTCACCTGCAGAAGGTGCAATATTTCATTGACCTTCTCAGCCGGGATCATACCACTCTCCAACATGATACCTGCTTTTTTTAATTTTTGTCTGAGAGTTTTTGGATCAATGCCAAGGTCCCGTGCAATTTCTTTTCTGGTAACATAAGAACTATTCATGACAATTGACTTTTGCAGTAGTTATCACAAATATAAATAATTCATTATAAAAGGAAAACAAATTTTATGACAACCACGGATTAGGACGGATATTATTAATCCAGGCTTTACATGTGATCATTGGTCGACAATAAATCATTTCACCAGCATAAGGTTCCAGGGGAACTGTAGCTAGACGCTATTTTGTCATTAGAGCTTTTAATGGATTTATAAACTTGTAGATCAACCTGCTTTCTTCAGTGATGATCTCTGCGGTACCGTTCATTTCCTGGATAAAACCTATTTCACGATTGTAAGTGGTTCTCATTCCATTTATTAAATCTATCTCTGCAATATAACCTCCCTCCACCGGTACTAAAGACAAAGATTTTACTTTGCCTTTCAATACGCCAAACTCCATATGTGGGAATTCCGTAAGTTTAATATTTACTTCCTGCCCGACTTTCACCCTTCCGAATCCGGCATTTGGTACAACTGACCTGGCAATGATCTGACTCTCATCCCGGGGAACAACAGTCGCAAGTATTTCACCTGCCTTTATCACCTGGTTTTCATTCCAGTATGTGGTAAATGTGATCTTTCCTTTTATGGGGGTCTCTATAAGATACTTTTCTTCCCATTGATTTACAGATACCTGCAACAGCTGGAATGCTTCATCGAGATCCAACCTGAACTGCTGTATTTCATTCTCAAGCTTTATCTGAAGATCAAGTCGGGCTTCCTGAAGTCTCAGCGATGCCAATTCATTGCTTTTAATTGTACCTTGAAGTGAACTATACGAACCTTGACTCTGAAGATGAGTTAGTTTTGATTTTTCAAACTCATTTATCGAAATTGAATATGTGCTCGTGACATATAATATTGAATCCCGATAGAAACCGTTAGCTATTAGTTGAAGCTCCTGTCCGGTTAATTCTTTCTGATTCAATAGCTCAATTGCATATTCTTCCTGCTTTTTTATCTGCCTTTCAAGCAATTCAATCTTCTGAGATATGTATGCCTTGTTCAAATACTCCCGGAATGTCTGCCATAATACACAGAATCTTGAATAACTGTTTTGAATTTCGCCCAGCGAAAGACCTAAGGGTAAATCATATATTTCTACAGTCTTGTTCCAGTCTGGTCTTCTTTGCATTTTATCAATAAATGAAGCAAGTGTCTTCACATCTGAATAGTCAGCAGAATTTTCAATAAGTGCAATAGATTGTTTCTCAGAGACACTCTCCTGGTTACTGACACATAACAATGCGATTTTACCTCCTGATTTGGCTACCAGTGGAGCAGGAGGATTCTGAGTGGAAATAACAACTTGTGCAGACACAATAGTAGCAGAGTTTATAAACCAGCTAATTGCTATTATGGCTGCCAGTAATGCAAAAAACAGAAATAGACCCCATCTGAGGAAGCTTCCGGGTATCCCGACCATCACCTCCTGCAGCTCCTGGCTCTGAATCTCTTGTTTGTTTATTTCAGCCATTCTGCACTAATTTTCCAGCTTGACTCGGTGTCATCTTCCGTTAGGCCCCTACATGAACTTTTCCGATTCTATAACTGCCTTTCGGAGATTTCTTTAGCTTCCCAGTTCCAACTGTTCTTTTACCAGATTGTAATATGCACCTTTCGTTTCAACAAGCTCTCTATGTGTACCTTCCTCAACAAGCCTCCCTTTTTCAAGTACAACAATCTTATCGGCGTTCTTAACCGTGCTTAATCGGTGAGCTACAACAACAACTGTTCTTCCTTTAAAGAAAGCAGACAGGTTTTCCATAATGGCCTTCTCATTCCGCGCATCGAGAGAGTTAGTTGCTTCATCCAGAAAGATAAAGTCGGGTTCTTTATATACTGCCCTGGCTATCAGAATTCTCTGTTTCTGTCCTGTGCTCAGACCATGACCATCATTCCCGATCCTGGTATTATACCCAAGCGGTAAATTCTCAACAAACTCCATTATGCTTGCTGTTTCAGTTGCTCTGTCAATTTTTTGTTTATCGGGCATTTCATCTGTCAGGCCAATGTTCCCGGCAATTGTATCAGAAAAGATGAAGCCCTCTTGCATCACTACACCACAACAACGACGCCATTCTCTCTGGCTAAACCGGCTCAAAGCAGTTCCACCGATTAAAACATCTCCCTTTACTGGGTTGTAGAAGCCTAAAAGTAGTTTGATAAGGGTTGTTTTTCCACTCCCGCTTACGCCCACAATGGCGGTTATTTTTTTGGCAGGGATAATGAATGAGATATTATCGAGAACCTTTTCTGAATCCGGGCCTTCATATTGGAAGCAAAGTTTTCTGATTTCTATATCCTTATCTGCAGGGATGTCATTTATCTTAGCATCGTCCGGTTTCTCCTCATCATCTCTGTTATGGATTTCACCCAGTCGTTCCAGGCTGATCCGTGCATCCTGCGCAGCCTGGGTAAACCCTATAAACTGTTGTATGGGAGCATTTAACTGTCCTATGATGTATTGTACAGCCATCATCATACCCAGAGTCATCTCACCTTTAATCACAGCATGTGCCGACAGAAATGAAATCAGGATGTCTTTTGCCTGGTTAATAAATACAGCTCCAAGTTGCTGATTCTGGTTGAGCATCATGCTCTTCAGGCTTACTTTAAAAAGCTTAATCTGAATTCTTTCCCATGCCCACCGCTTTTGTTTCTCGCAACCATTGAGCTTTATCTCCTGCATGCCAGTCACAAGTTGAACAATATTGCTCTGGTTGGCGGCGCTTTGCTGAAACCGTTTATAGTCAAGTTCTCTGCGTCGTTTTAAAAAAATCAGGACCCAACCCACGTAGAAGAGACTTCCAATTAAAAATACAGCTAAAATACCCAGGTTATAGGAAGCCATTATAACAGTGTACATAACAAGGGTAATAACGGCAAAGATGATACTTATCAATGAATCTGTAAGAAATGATCTTATGCGGTTGTGATCGCCTATGCGTTGCATGATGTCACCTATGAGCTTCACGTCGAAAAATGCAATTGGGAGCTTCATAAGTTTTATCAGAAAGTCGGATATAAGAGAAATGCTCACCCTGCTTGTCACGTGCAGGTTTATCCAGTTTCTAAGCAATCCGTTAGCTGTCTGACTG
>JADFDS010000016.1 GCA_018262715.1 Bacteroidota bacterium | reverse complement strand
GATCCGAGGGCGTCAGCCTCCCGTTCATCTTCACGGCTGAAGCTGAGGAAGAGCAGCTCAAGTCCCTGCATTGCCTGCTCGGCATAGTTGGCGAACTTTGGTGAGGCAATCATCCCGCCTATCAGAAGAAGCGTCCCCAGCTGCTGCTTGGTCTGCTGGCTGACTGAGTGGCGGGCGGCTATGTGGCCCATCTCATGGCCGAGAACGCCAATGAATTCAGCTTCGTTATTGAGATTTGCCATTATACCCCTGGTAAGATATATGTAACCTCCGGGGACCGCAAAGGCGTTTACCACAGGCGAGTCAACCACTTTGACATGATATTCGAGGTTCGGCCGGTGAGAAAGTTTTCCCATCTCTGTTCCCTTGGCCTGGACCCATGACTGAAGTGCCGGGCTGTTGTATTCACCGAAACTGGCGAGTACCTGGGGATCATATGATAATCCCAGCTGAACCTCCTGTGCTTCTGACATAAGCATAATCTGCTTCCTCCCGGTAACCGGGTTGACAGCGCAGGATATAACCGTAACCAATGCTGCGGTAATAAGCGCTGCATAAATAAGAGTTCTTCTTTTTTTCATCGTAATGTGTAAATGTTTTCCTTGTAACGGGTTTAGGTTATCACCATAAACATGGCTGCAATCTCCCAAATTTAGGAATTAATTATTCAAAAACAAAAGCCGTGCCGGAGGGGCACGGCTCAAATTCAAGCCATATCAAACTTATTCAGCCTGTTACTTTTTGGTGAGCTCGAAATCCTGAATTGTTTTATTTCCTGCAATGATATTTACACCGTCAAAACGGACCGTATCATATCCTTCTTTGGTTGCTGAAACTGACCATGTGCCGGCCGGCACACCCATGATTGCATAGTAGCCCAGGGTATCAGTGAATGCAGTTGCAAGAACAGTATCCTGTTCAATCCAGACACTTGCCTCGTTTATCTTCAACCCGGCAGTATCAGTTACCAGTCCTCTGACGCAACCTGCCTTCGCCATATTGGCTGCCCTTACCACAGGCTTAAAGATAAAACCGTTATTGTGGGCAGGATTGCCCCTGAGGATGAATGACCTGGAGAGATCTATGTCAAGCAGCACCTCCTCAAGGCTTCCCTCAGCGACTTCAAGAGCCGGACGCAGGAAAATCTTAATTCCTGTCTGGCTGCCGCCTGGTACCTTCACGCGGTGAATTTCCTCCGAGTCTTTCAGTTTCAGGCCGGCCTCGTCAATGTAAAGGCGCACCATGTCATACCTCCCGGCCGGGATCTCCATATCAAGCAGTGTTTCGGCAACACCATTCCTGAGGTCGATCAGGTCAAGGATCACGGTATCTTCCGAAAGTGTGATGTACTGATATCCGTCGCTGATGCCGTCACCTTCTTTTTTCAGCTCTACCTTTGTGATGGTTACAAGCGCTGATTCGATATTACTTATGTCAAACGGGGCGTCAGTAACCTTCAGAATCACTCTTCCGGTATCATTCCCGTTCCTTATTTCGTTGCATGCTCCAGCGATAAGGATCAATGCCGCTGTCAACAACAGGATTGCTTTCTTTTTCATCTTGCTTCTGTTTTATGGTTTGCACTACTCGTGCGAAAGTAGGATGTGCAGAATGAAGGAATGATGAATTTCAGATTTTAAAAATCCTGCCGCGGATGATCCGCCTGCGCCGGGTCTCCTTCTGATAGTCGATATTATTATCCCTGAAGATGTCAATCAGCCTGTCGAAGAAGCTTTTCTCCCTGAAGTCGGGGCAGTCAAGCGCCATCGCCAGTTCAGGGGGCAGGGGAGCGAAGGGGGTGTTGATGACACTCATTAATTCTTTATTCTTCTCCGCCTTTTTAAGAGTCATAGCCACCAGCGGCAGGGCAAGGGCGCTGCCTGAACCGTAGGAGCCGCTGTTGAAATGGATTGAAGGCGTGGAGGCGCCCACACGGCTTACAATAACCATCGCCGGATTGAAAGCCGCGAACCATGCGTCAGCATAGCTCTGAGAGGTGCCTGTCTTGCCGGCCAGCGGGATCTTCACACCGTAGACACTGTGGACCGAGGCTCCTGTCCCTTCCCTGATGGCCTTTTCAAGCATGGCTGCCATGAGTGTGGCGGAACGTTCGGAAAGAACCCTGTCTGACCCGCGTGGCGGCGTGTACTGCCAAAGTATCCTGCCATCAGGCGCCTTCACCGATTCAATAAGATACGGAGTGACAAGCATCCCGCCGTTGGCGAAAGCGGCATATGCCCTGGCAACTTCCAGTATGCTGGCCTCCGCAGTGCCCATTGCCAGTGAAGGCATGTTCACCAGCGGGAAGGAGAAACCCATTTGCTGCCACAGCCTGTCTATATTGTCGAACCCGATCATCAGGAAGAGGCTGAAGGTGGGTATGTTCATACTCTGTGCCAGTGCTCCTGCAAGCGAGTACTTGCCACCGTAGGAGTGGTTATAGTTTTCAGGGCTCCAGTCGTTGAATCCTGACAGGGTGACGGAGTCGTTGTCGAGATACGTGCACGGCTCTACCCCGTCTTCAAGTGCGGCAGCGTATATGAACGGCTTGAAGACTGAAGCAAGTTGCCTCCTGGCCAGCACCTGGTCATAGGGCTGTGTTTTAAAGTCGATTCCACCGGTCCATGCCATGACAGCTCCTGTGGCCGGGTCCATGGCGAAGAGGCCGGCATGAAGTGTTGTCATCATCTTCTTAAGGCTGTCAGGTATCTCTTTCAGGGCCCGGCGTCCCGAGGATGTGCTGTACTGGTCATCGAGCCTCTTCTGCATCCTGGGCATATGGGCGGCAAACGCCTCACCGGCAGCCTGCTGCAGCGGCAGCCTCAGGGTGGTGGTGATGACCAGGCCGTCACGCTCAAGGTCCCATTCTTTCCCCCGGTAAGCCGATATATCCTTCAGAATGCGATCTGCCTCCATCCTTACCCTGACCATGAAGTAATCAGCCGGCCCTGAGAGATCCGTCTTGCTGTAGTTGAGTTTAATGGGCAGTGCGCTGAGCGAATCGGCGGCCCTGCCTGCCAGGTAACCGTATTTCTCCATCTGCCCCAGCACCACATTGCGTCTCCTGACGGCATTCTGAGGATAGAGACGCGGATTGAACATGGTATTGGCCTTGAGCATGCCGGTGAGCAGGGCCGCCTCCTCCACCTTCAGGTCAGCAGCCTTCTTGCTGAAATAACGCTGCGAGGCTGCCTCAATTCCGTAAATGTTCTCGCCGAACGAAACTGTGTTAAGGTAAAGGTTAAGTATCTCGTCTTTTGTGAAGACCTTTTCAATCCGTTTCGCAAGGATAACCTCCCTGGTCTTGTTCAGGATAACGGAAAACACCCGGTAATCCTTCCGGCCGTACATGTTCTTGGCCAGTTGCTGGGTTATGGTACTCCCTCCGCCGGCACTGCGGTCACTGAACAGGATGGTCTTGAAAACCACCCTGATCAGACTCCTTGAGTCCACCCCGGAATGCTCATAGAAGCGGGCATCCTCGGTGGCCACCAGCGCGTTGATCAGGTGAGGTGGCATCTGGTCGAAGGGGATGGTGATCCGGTTCTCTGAAAAGAACCTGCCAATTGTCTCTCCTTCGTGCGAAAGCACCACTGAGGCTGTGGCATTACGAAAACTGCTGAGTTCCTTCTTCCCGGGCAGGCGGCCGAAGATGCCGGCCTGTACGGAACTGATGAAAAACACCGGGATGAATATGATCACCCCAAGCGCCACGACAGCTATTTTCCACCCCCTTTTCATCAGCGGATTCAGGCCTCTTTTTGTTGATAAAACATTTTAATAATGTGCAAAATTAACTTAAATTGTAGGTAAAAACAGAATTATGGTTCATTCGCTTCATGACAAACTCCGATGAGGCATGGGACTTAAGGTTCATTACAGGATTCATGTCACCGGCATGGTCCAGGGGGTGGGTTTCCGCCGGAGCGCCGCCCGTGAGGCATGGAAGCGGGGAATCACCGGGTATGTGAAGAACATGGCTGATGGAAGCGTGTTTATCGAGGCTGAAGGAGCCAGGGAACAGCTGGATGAGTTTTCGGCATGGTGCAGACGTGGACCCGGAGCCGGGTTCGTTGACAATGCCGAGGTGACCGAAGGACCTCCGGCAGGCTTCTGGGAGTTCAGAATTGAACACTGAAAATGACCTGAAAACGTACTGAACTATAAGATATAGAATAAATTACATCCGAATTGACCTATTGACAGGCTGACAGTCACGGATCAGCTATTTGCTGATTATCCCCTGTTTGGTACCGTTGGTCAAAGGGTTAGGTTCGAACATCAAAATAGTTTGGTTCGTATGGTGAAGAGTGAATATCTTCGGTGTGAAAATCCTGCTTAAGGGATACTGTCAAAACATAGTGGCACAAAAATTGTTTGAGAGAAGGCATCTGACGCAGACATGGATAAAGGAACAATCGGGTTGAATAAGGAAACTATAAGGGATCAGGCCGTAGTAAGGATGAGTCCGCGCAAGCTGTCGCTCAGGGACAGCGGGCTGACTCACCTGTTCAACGAGCTTGACCTCGAGGTTCGTCAGGGCCTGATAGACTACCTTGACCGCATGGGCCTGGTGAAGGAGTCAGGTATGCTTGTCATTCCTTCTTCACGTCACTATTTCTACGATGCCGAAGACATGAAGGGCATCAGGACGGTCATCAACCTCAGGCAGCTGAACTATATCAGGGAGATACGTGACTTCCTGAAGCAGATAACCGGCCTTCTTCCCGCAAAGAGTAATTTCATTGGGTGTTTTATTGACAACAGGGCACATAGCGCCGGGTCTGATAAAAACGGCAGTTCTTCAGCGCAGGTATCAGACAAGACCGAAGCCTACGAGAACGGTATTGAATCAAGGATTCCCTTTATAAACAGGATGTACAGCATCATTGACTTCAGGACAAACAGGTACCTGACGAGGAGGGCTGTCACTAACCTGCTGAAGGAGTCAGGACTTGAGCTGGTAGGCATGACCGAGATAAACGGCTTCACTTATTTCCACGCACGCAAAAGCAATCCGGCTGCCTGAAGGCACAGATCAGAGTGCGTCAATCAATGAATTCAGCAATGTTCTAAAGGGCGATGGTCTCCATCAGCCATCCGTCTATTTTGTAATCCGGCCTGATAACCTTAAGGACATACATAGAGGTACCCTCTTTGTTTACGAAGATAAATCTGGGGGTTGTCTCATAGGGTACAAGGTTACCGCTTATACTGACCTGTGCTACAGATACATTGTGGGATTTTGTTTTTATCAGGCTCGTTGAATTGTACTGCTCTATAAGCGATGAGGAGGCTTCCTCATGCCAGGAGGGTGCGGTGCTGTAGAAGACGCTGTTAATCGCCGGGCAGTCATCAAGCGTGCTGATGTATGAGTAGCCCAGATCGAACATCCCGTAAACAGGTGCGGTGCTGCCGTGATTCATGCCATCAAATTCCGGTATTGTGTAGACATTTCCGTAGGCGGAATAAACGCGCGCGGCATCCTTTGAGATCCAGAAATCACCCGTCGATTCATGGTAATAAGTAACCTCATCCTTAGGCAGCCCGGCTGCAATGTCAAACAACAGAAGGCCGGTGGGGCTCACTGTCAGCCTTGAGCCAACCATCAGGGCTTTTCCCGGCACTTTTTTTATCTGCGTTTTTTCATAAACAATCGAAATATTGGTGCTGACTGTCAGCTGTCCGGTATTCAGATCAAGACTGTGCATCGCTTCCCACTGGTCACCGACCGGTGTGATATAGCACCAGCCATTATCTCCCAGCACGATGTCATGCGGAATGCAATCGATGCTGAAGTCATCGGTGATTGCCGCAGCATCCAGATCAATGTAACTTACCGAAGCAACGGAATAGCCTATTACTGCCGTATGCCCATCTTCGGAGATGCTTATACAGCCCGGAGCCCTGTCAAGCTCTATGGTATCCGTCTCCCATGAGCCGGTATTGTAAAGGATCAGCTGGTTGGGCGAACTGGTACACACGGCAAGTATCCCCGATTCGTGATGATATTCAGCATCAGCGAGGATGCTGCCGATGGTGAACCCTTCCGGCGGGGGTACGGTGACAGGAGTAACAGATATCTTCAGCATGTAGGGGTATTGCGCATGCGGGCTGCTTATTCTGACTGTTGTATTCTTCCCCACTCCCGGGACGAGCTTCGAGGCATCAACAGTAACCGTTATCCATTCTGCCTGGCCCTGATACAGCACTCCTGAATCAACTGAAAAGGCAAGCCAGTCAGGTATTTCTGTAATGGTCCAGTCAAGGATGCCCGGTGTAGGGTTTGTCAGGGTGAAGGTACGGGTGAGGATGCCGTCGAACACCAGCTCCGTGGGAGAGCATTGAATGGATGGTGACCCGTAATCGGTAAAGATGACGGTAAAGCTTACGTATCCAAAATCCTCAATCTCCAGAACCACTGCACCGGTGTGGCTGTAATAGCCTGAAGGAAGGTTGGTGCCGTCAAGGCTCAGTTTAAACTCAATTTTCCCTTCCCTTACATCGCCGGTGGGGTCATCCACTGTCAGCCATACAGGGCGTATGAAGACGGTAAAGTCTCCATTGATCTTTTCAGGAAGCTCGAACATGACAGTGGCCTCATAATTTTGCCTGTCCATAATCAGGGTGTCCGAAAGGGAGTACCATTCGGCATTGTTCTTCTCGAGGAAGTCGTCACTGCATGAAACGCCTGCAAGAGTCAGCAGGATAATTCCCGTAATGTAAGCTGTCCTTTTCATCTGTTCCACAAATAAAATCTAAGGCCAAGTGAAACCTCGATCCTCGAAAGGTTCTCATGATGCTCCTTATCGAGTTCCTGGGTTTGTTCCGTTTCACCGTCGGTGATATCAATTTTCCTGAGTTTTGAAGCAAAGACTGAAACTTCGGCTCCTGCTGAAACCAGTGGCGTGATCTTATATTCCAGGCCAAAGGTTCCGTCCAGGCCCGGGGCTTTCCCGGTAATCAGGATAGCCTGGGAGAAAACCTCTGACTCATTGCGGTAGAGGGTCAGGCCTGCCGAAAAGGCTGAATAAATGCTGAAGAGATCCTTTTTCCCGACAGGTTCACGGTAGAACAGGAACAGCCCCCCGTAGTTGACATAGATATTTTCCCGGTAGGTGGCATAGTAGAGGTTATAATAGTCGCCCAGATTGAAATATCCCTCAGTTACGGCACTGGTATTGAAGAATTTGTACTTGACCCCGACACCGTATCTCTGGTTGATGATCCATGCAACGTCAGCGCTGCCATACCAGCCTGATTTGAGGTTATCATAATAGTCACGGGCATTTTCTTCTTCTATTCCGACGCCTGCCATCGTTTCCTCGGCAGATTCCGAGCTGCTTGTCAGGTAGCCCATTCCTCCGTTGAAGCCGATGCGCAGGCTCCCGGCCGGTGTTGTCCCTGCCGGCGGGTACGCCAGCCCCGGTTCCCACATCGGCAGGGTGGAAACAGAGTAGCTGCAGATTTCAGATAGCGGCAGACGTCCTGCTGCCCTCACCCCCTGGCTGACAATGTCAAATTGGATTTCATTGCGGGTGATCTTGGTGATCTTGCAGACAATGGTGTCATTACGGAGGGTAATGATCCTGTCCTGCCCTGCCAGCCCGGCACTGAGCCCGGCAAGGACCAGCATGATGAGCAGACATCTCTTCATATTGCAGATATTTATTGTAATACAGACCTTCTGATGCAGAGCATCCGATACCAAAGTTAACAACTTTTCAGATTATATCCTGGTTAAGCCATGATAAAACGTTCGGCAGGAAATGCAAGTCTGATGGTTGTTCCCTCACCCTGGCGTGATGTGACGGTTATCTTTCCGTTGTGGATGTCAATTATCTTGCTGGCCAAAGAGAGCCCTATCCCGTGACCCCTTACCGATGAAGTGGATTTGCTGCGGTAGAAGGATTCGAAAATACGCTCAATTTCATCCTCTGCAATGCCGGGACCATTGTCTGTGAAGCTTACGAGTATGTTATTCGTGTCATGTGACAGAAGAACCCTTACAGACCTGTCAGGGGAATACTTGCAGCCATTCTCCATGATGTTGGTTACTGCCGAGAGGAGCAGTTGCTCATCGCCTCTCATAGTAAGGTTTTCAATGTCTGAGATGTTCTCGTCGAGGGCAACTGTAACCGTATATTCCTTTTCGTGTTTCAGCAGTTCCTCGCGTGCCTGCCACAGTATCTCATCAATTCTGACCTCCCGGAAACCCTCCCTGGCCCCCTCGGAGCTGGCATGGGCCATCAGCAGAAGGCGGTCAAGCAGCCGGTTCAGCTTGCTTATATCCTCGAGTACGGCAGCAGTTGCTTCCCTGTACTCCTTGTCCGTACGGTCCTTCATCAGCAGCACCTCAAGCTGCCCCCTTATTGCTGTCAGCGGTGTCCGCAGTTCATGAGAGGCATTTGAAATAAAATCCTTCTGCACCTCGAAGGCAGTCTCAAGCCTTTCAAGCATGCGGTTGAAGGTGTGTGCCAGGTGAGCCAGTTCATCCTTTCCGTTGCCCTCATCAACCCTCAGGTCAAGGCTGGCAATGGAGATCTCCTCCACGCGGTCAACCACTTTGGATATCGGAGAGAGCGACCGTGCCGCGAAAAGCCATCCTGCGGGATAAAACAGCAACAGAAAAATACCGGTAAGAAGTACCAGTATCGCCCTCAGATTCTTCATCTTGTCAAACCCGTAAATGTCACGGGCCGCACTGAGAACCACAAAACGGTTAAACTCTTCCGGGAAGAGGATCCCCATCAGCTCATACCTGCCGCTCTTCGTCTTTATCTGTCCCGATGTCCTGATCCTCGTCAGCAGATCGTCATCATACAGAATAACGTTCCTGGTATCAGTGGAATACACAATTTCATTCTTGTAGTTGAAGATTATGATCTTCTCATCGGGCAGTGAGACCGGGTTATCCTCTTCGATCTTGTTCAGGAGGTCGGTATCAATCTCATCCACTTCAATCAGCAGCCTGGCCGTGCTGATGGCCCTGCTCTCGAGCCGCTGGTAGAAGTCGTCGCGACGGTAGGTGGCCGACAATATATAGACTGTCAGCGAGAATAGCAGCAATATGACGCTGGCCATCAGAAAAAACTGGAGGGTAAGTTTCTGCCGTATCTTCATCTATGCGTCCGTGAAAATGTATCCGAGTCCTATCCGGGTGTGGATGAGCTTCGGCTCGAAGTCCCTGTCTATCTTCTTCCTGAGGATGTTAACATAGACCTCCACGATATTGGTTCCGGTATCATAGGTTATGTCCCACACTTTTTCCGAAATGTCAACCCGTGAGAGGACCCTTCCGCTGTTGCGCATGAAGTATTCAAGCAGAGCGAATTCCTTCGCGGTAAGCTCAATGACTTTGCCACCGCGGATTGCCACCTTCCTCATGAGGTCAAGCTCCAGGTCAGCCACACGCAGTGACTCGGTCTGGTGCGTTGCAGTCCTGCTTCTTTTGAGCAGCGATTTGATACGTGCCAGGAGCTCCGGGAAGTCAAAAGGCTTAACAAGGTAATCATCAGCGCCTGCGTCAAAGCCCCTGACCTTGTCAACGGTGGTGCTGAGCGCCGTAAGCATCAGCACCGGAAGGTCAGGCCGGACTGCCTTAACCGACCGGCAGACGTCCATGCCGCTTTTGCCAGGGATGATAAGGTCAAGGATCACCAGGCCAACCTCATCTTTCAGGGCAGCTACCTCTCCCGTGATACCATCGTATGCCACAACCGTTTCATACTCCTTCTCCTCGAGGCCTTCCTTTATGAAAGAGGCCACCCTGGGTTCGTCTTCAACTATGAGTATCTTCATGGGGCACCGGTGATTTTGGTCTCTGGCTTGCTCAGCCTGGTGGTTTATTATAGCAATCCTGCAGCCCAAAATTAGTAAAACTATTTCATGGAGAAAGTGTGACGGGGACTCTTCCGTTTTCTTCCGGGAGTTATCTTTGCTGTGGTTTTTTTTGCAGACCGCCGCTTAAAGTAACATTATACAGGATCTTAATGACCTCCGCCATCATACTCCGACAGATAGGCATACTGGCAGCCATAGTTGTTATCGGGCTGATTGCCTGCCGTGCAAGGGTGATCACTGCAGGCACAAAGGATTTCCTTGCGAAGCTGATCTTTTACGTGACGCTTCCATCCATGCTCTTTACCAGTTTCAGCGCCATCGAGGTCACCCCGCGGCTCCTGGCCAACAGCCTGCAGGCATTGCTCCTTGCGGTGATGATCATGCTCTTCATGCTCTTCGCCGGATGGCTGACTACCGTGATCTTCGGAATAAAGGGGGGGCATGGCTCCATATTCAGGCTCCACAGCATGCTTGGCAACATAATCTACCTGGGATTGCCTGTGATCTCTGCCCAGTTCGGGCAGGAGGGAGTGCTTTACGGCAGCATCTTCGTCCTGGTTTCAAACATCCTGATGTGGACGCTCGGGGTTGGCATTATAACCCCGGCGGGATCATTCAGTCTGAAATCAGGAGTTAGAAGAATATTTAATATCAATACGATAGCAATTATTTCAGGATTCCTGCTCTTTCTCTTTTCAGTGAAGCTTCCGCAGTTTGTCCTTGATACAGTTGGTGCACTTGGAAAGACCAACACCTACCTTTCAATGATTTTCATCGCCGCGGTAATGTATTTTGCTGATGGCAGGAAGATGCTCCGCAACAGAAATGCATACCTGCTCTCGTTCAACAGGCTGCTGCTGGTCCCATTTATCCTTCTGGGATTGTTCATTCTTTTCAACCTGCTGTTTCCGGGCATCCTTCGCAAGGAGGTGGTCTCGGTCATGCTGATGCAGGCGGCGATGCCCTGCATGGTCAACGTGGTAATAATGGTGAACATACTGGGTGAGGATGACGGCACGGCAACAGCCAATGTATTTGTATCAACCATTTTCAGCGTAATAACGCTGCCGCTCATACTGCTGAGCCTGAGTCTGTTCGAATTACTTCTTATTGTAGACTGAAGTCTGCTTTCTCTCCCCGTTGGGAGCAGACATGGTTGTCTCTATCTGGAGTGTCTTGCCGTCAGTCAGGCTCCATACCTCAGAAGAAGTCATTGTCATTGATTCACCGTTCCTGGACATGGTCCTGGTGGTTTTTATTGTCAGCTTCTTTCCGTCAGATGACCATGTGGCAAAAGACTTGCTGTCGCCCATGCGTGAGGTGTTGATACTTTCTTTGCCGTCAAGGGTGTATTTTGAGGTTGTAGTCCTTTCTGTACCGTCAGGGCCGGTCATGGTTCTTGCAACGGTAAGGAGATTGCCTTCCTGGGTGACGGTAAAGTCGCCGCCGCCGAAACCACCGCCGCCAGGGCCTCCGGGACGCTGTCCCTGTCCCTGAGGTTGCCCCTGAGGCTGTCCCTGTGGCTGGCTGCTCTTTGCGGCATTATATGTCCAGCTGCCGCTGAAATTTGTCTTCGACCCCTGGGCCATCAATGTCTGGGGAATGATAAGTGCTGCCATTACTATCAATGACAGAGCCTGAAGCCTGATTGAATTTATTTTCATAATTGTCCTTTTTTGCGGAATAAATCCGGATGTTTAACAGTCAAAGGTATTGCAGTTAAAGTTAAGGGGAAGTTAAATTGAAATTTATTTTTTCACCCGGGCTGTGATCAGGTCCTGATGACTTATAACGGAAGCAAGAGGGTAATTATCAAAGCCCTGACAGGTCTGCTGGCATGGTATTTGTGCGATATTTCCTGTCTAACCAATTCCAGCCTGGCCATGAAGAACTACCTCATTGCAGGAATGACAGCTCTTGTCATCCTGACTTCGTGTGAAAAAATTGACAGGGATGCCGTTTTCGTTATAAACGGTAAAACTGAGTTTACGGCTGATGACATAAGTCTTTATGATACCTCGGCACATATCCTTTACCTGAAGCGGAATCACAGTGAATTTGAAAAGATAGGAAGAGGCACCTTCGCCTTTTACGATAAGGGTGAACCTGTTTTCTCAGGAGAATTCTGGCCTGGTTATCTCAGTTCAATGCCGGTGGGGCCTGTTATCATGACTGCTCCCCTGGCGCTTCAGAAACATGCGCTGAAAATTGAAGTCTGGTCACGTGAGCTTAGCCCGGAACTGAATAACAGCAGGCTGACAGCTCTCCTGAACCGCAACAATCTTTTGCATTCCGGGTTGGCCGTATCTTCAGTTTCGGCATCCGTTTCCGGATCAGAACTGGTTTTCAGCTTTACCCTGACCAACATGGATCAGACTGATCTGCTTATACTTGATCCGGCGAAAACCGGCCCAGGCCTGTTCAGGTACTTCACCAACGGACTGTCTCTCTATAACCCTGAAAACAATAACAAGGTCTTTGCAGATAACATTCAGCATTCGACTCCTGAGCCGTGGAACAGCTGGAGCAAAGAATGGCTGACACTCCTCGGTGCGGGAGAATCGAAGGAATTCACCTTTTCATATACACCCGGAACGCCATTGCAACCCGGCGAGTACAAGGCGTCATTTGAATACCCGGGCCTTTCATACCAGGTGGGGCTTGACGAGCTCTTCCAGGATGGAGCCAGGGTATGGCTCGGAGAGATCGGAATCAATGAGATCATAACAATTCAGTAATCCCGCTTTCCCGCCGTCTCCGGAGGATTTTGCGGATCGTTTCCTTTTTATTTGGGAGAATAATAACAGTTTTTCGGTGAGGTGATTTTATCTTCCTTTTTCAGGATTTTGATCACCTTGTCAACCTCAGCTTTTTCTATGCCTGCCTTTGCTGCAATTTCTGCAGATTTCATCGGATTTCCGGATTCATTCAGTGTCTTCAGTACCAGTGATTTCGTATCCATTTTGATGCGGTGTTAGTACGGTTCCAAAATTAAGTGAACATTTCTGAATTCAATTTGTTTTTTCTAATCAGAAACATGTTTCAGCTTCATTGTGTAACCGGGAAACCACATCAAAACCGGGGCAGAACTGAAAAGCCATAAGAGTAGGAATCATTTAAATTTCCAGTTATGAAAAGAACTCATAAACTACTGGCGCTTACGCTGGCAGCCGGAGTGCTCTCTTTTCTTCAGGCTTGTCAGAAGGACGACGGATTTATATCCCGGTCCACAGTTGATCTTAAAAACGGGCAGGCATTTGTAAATAATGCCAACCCTGAACGAACCTTTTACAGCAGTGCCCGTCACATCGGAAACGGGCGGGCACAGGCATGGGTAACTGAAAACAGGGAGGGTGAACCCGTCTCTGTTGGTCTGACTCTCTCAGCCGGAGCCCTTACCAACCTTCCGGATGAAATGACAGGGTTTGTGCTTGAGCTTCCGAAAGGAAAGGGCAAGAACTTCTACACATTTGTGATGCTCGACTGGAATCCGCAGGGACATGAGCCGCCTCAGATTTACGGATTGCCTCACTTTGACGTCCACTTTTACATTGTTCCGGATGAGGTACGGCTGGGAATGCTTCCCGAGAAGGTGACGGAGTTTGAGAATCTTCCGTCTGATGAATATGTCCCGGCCGGATATTTCCGCGGACCGGGCTTCGTTCCGTTTATGGGTGTTCACTGGCTTAACGGGGCATCTCACGAGCTTCATGGTGCCACTTTTACCCAGACATTCATATGGGGCTCATACGACGGGGAGTTTGTTTTCTGGGAGCCGATGCTGACCAGGGATTACCTGCTGACCCGTCCGAATGAGGTAATTGGCATTCCGCAGCCTGCTGCATACAAGCGTGACGGCTGGTATCCCACCCGATATGAGATCTCCTGGTCAAAATACGGGAATGATTACACCATTGCCCTGCGTGACCTTCAGTTCCGCCAGGGCCAGTGATGTATATCCGCTGACAGGTTTCGTTTTATTCAACTCCCCGGCTTTTTCCACGCCGGGGAGTTTGAATTCACAGACATATAATTAGCCGGCATAGACAGGAAGTCTTGTAAGCATGACTCTCTGCCCAGGAGATTGCTCTTCACGGAAAGAATGGCATGACGAGAATCAGTCATTGACTCCTTAACAGTTACTATATTTGGGGCCGATGATTAAAGGTGCCGCATCCCTGAAAGGAGCGGAGTACCGTATAGTATGAACGTGATGCATTCCTATGGAGGTATTTAAAAACCTGTTTACCGGATCGGGGATTACTGCAACTATACTCTATCTCGGCATTACCGCCTTTACGGGAATACTGCTGGGAAGACTGGAAATCCGAAAACTAAAACTGGGGGTCGCAGGGGTTTTGTTCTCCGGACTGCTGCTGGCACACTTCGGAGTAAGGACTGACCTGCATGTGCTGACGTTTGTCCGCGATTTCGGCCTGATACTGTTTGTTTATGCCGTCGGAATTGATGTCGGACCAAGGTTCTTCAGCAGCTTCCGCCGGGAGGGACTAAAACTCAACCTCTTCGCGGCAGGGATAGTGCTGACCGGATTTCTGACTGCCTTTCTGCTACATCTGTGGCGGGATGTACCGCCGGCAGTGATCTCAGGAATTATGAGCGGCGCTGTCACCAATACGCCCGGACTGGGAGCCGTGCAGCAGGTGCTGACCGACATGGGCCGTGCTGATGATGCAGCGCAGGCCGGACTGGGTTATGCAGTGGCATATCCTTTCGGAGTCCTGGGGGTGATTCTGGCAATGGTTCTCTACCGTTATTTTTTCCGCATAAAGATTAATAATGAGGTTGAGGACTTCAACCGGCAGTACCACCAGAACCGGGTGAAACTTGAGAGCGTTGAGATACACATTACCAACCCGAATATCATCGGCCGGAAGATCAGGTATGTCAAACAGGTTGTCGACAGGGAACTGGTCCTTTCCCGCATACTGCGAAAAGGAACATATATGGTTGCTGCTGAGGAGATTGTGCTTGAGGATGGAGACATCCTGTACGGGGTGTCATCAGCCGAACATGCCGATAACCTGCGCATGACCATGGGCGATGTGAAGTTTGCAGACAAGCGTGAGATCACGGGTGACCTTGCAATGTTCCATGTACTTGTCACCAACAGGAAGCTGGCAGGGAAGACAATTGAACAGGTTGGCATCTACAGGAGGTATGAGGCCAATATAACCCGTATATTCAGATCCGGGCTCGAGATATTGCCCACCCGTGACACCACCATTGAGCTGGGAGATACCGTACGAGTGGTAGGCAAGCGTGACCTGCTGCCAGATATACGCCAGGAACTTGGCAACTCCCTGATTGAACTGGCGCATCCGAATACTGTTCCCCTTTTCCTCGGAATTGTCCTGGGAATCCTCCTGGGAAGCATTCCGGTTTTTATCCCCGGTCTTCCGGCTCCGGTCAAGCTGGGTATGGCGGGCGGACCTTTAATCGTCGCACTGCTATTCGGGTACAGGGGAAGGATAGGAAAGCTCGATTTTTACATGACTCCCGGCGCGAACATGATGCTGAGGGAACTGGGCATAATTCTCTTCTTGGCTTGTGTGGGCCTTGGCTCGGGGGCTGAACTGGTTAAAACCCTGGTTAACGGCGGATATATATGGCTGCTGTACGGAGCGGCTATCACCTTTGTCCCCGTAGCGCTTGCAACCATCGTAGGAAGATGCATGAAGATGAACTACCTCCAGCTTTGCGGCCTCGTTTCAGGGGCGATGACAGACCCTCCGGCACTTGAATTTGCCAACAGTCTTGCACCGGTACATGCACAGTCAACCGCCTATGCCACCGTCTACCCTCTGACTATGTTTCTGAGGATCATCCTGGCCCAGACCCTTCTCTTCCTGACCCTGTAAAGGACAGTGTTCCTTTTTGGTAAAGCTGGTACTGGATTATACCTTTGTCCGGTCTTAAAAACTGAACAGATGGTAATGCGTACAATCATGGACAATATCAGGACTTATGTTCTGATGGCTTTGGGCCTGCTGATATTTTCAGTGGCATGGACTGCCTTCCTGCTGCCTCACCAGATATCCGGCAGTGGCGTCTCGGGACTTGCCGCCATCATCTTCTATGCAACCGGCATTCCGATGGGCTACACCTACTTCGCCATAAACGTGATCCTGATACTGGTAGGACTGAAGGTGCTGGGTGCGGGCTTCGGCATCAAAACCATCTATGGTATAGTGCTGGGTGCGGCGATGCTGTCAGTGCTGCAGCCGTTCATTCCCGGCCCCGTTGTGCAGGAGAAGTTCATGTCAGCCCTGATTGGAGGAGGTTTATGCGGAGTGGGGCTGGCAATAATATTCACCCAGGGGGGCAGTACGGGCGGAACGGACATTATTGCCATGGTTGTGACCAAATACCGCAATATAAGCCTGGGAAGGGTTATTCTTTATTGTGATGTAGTCATTATAGGTTCGTCATATCTGATACTGACTGAAATGGAACCGATGCAGAGAGTGGAGACAATGGTATACGGTTTTGTTACGATGGCAATACAGGCTTATACCCTTGATACAATTCTTTCGGGTAACCGGCAATCAGTACAGGTGTTTATTTTCTCCAGGCATTTTGAACAGATAGCAGACCAGATAACCGGTAAGCTTCACCGGGGCGCTACCGTTATTGACGGCACCGGATGGTACAGCAAGGAGAACCAGAAGGTAATAATCACTCTTGTAAGGAAGAATGAGGCAAGTGATCTTTACCGTATCATCAGGAGCATAGACGACAAGGCGTTTATTACCGTTGCCAACGTCATGGGCGTTTACGGCAAGGGATTCGAGGAGCTGAAGAGGTGACAGCCCTTCCGTCGCAAAAAAAAAGCCCGCTCACGCGGGACTTTTTTGTTGCTCCGTCAGGGCTCGAACCTGAACTTTTCTGATCCAGAGTCAGACGTGTTGCCAATTACACCACGGAGCACTGTTTTGAGGCTGCAAATATATAAAAATTTCAACTTATAGTGTAACGGGATCCGTTTTTAAGGCAATCCGGAATTAATAAAGTGACATGCTATGGGTCTGTACGGAGTATTTTGGCTGGTAAATTGTAACTTTGAGTTTCTTGGCACTGGAAATAATAAGCCTATGAAAAGAATGAGAATGTTTTTAGTGGTTGCCTGCACAATTGCTGCATTGCAGCCGGCATCATCACAGAAGCTTGAAACCGACAATCTCGAAAACCTTGTGTTTCCCAAATTCCAGGAATCGGTTGTCAGACTGAAGAACGGACAGTCATACCAGGCGGTGCTGAATTATGAGAAGACCGAAAGGCAAATGGTTGTGCTGAGAAACAACCAGTTGTACCTCTTTAAGGATCACCAGGCTGTTGATACAATCTTTATGGCCGGGCGGATCTTCGTACCTGCCGAAACCGGATTTTATGAGTTGCTGGTCAATGGCCCGGTAACACTTTTTGTCAATCACAGGGCAACCCTTGACAATACAGGGGCCACACTGGCCTACGGATCAAAAACCACCACAGCCGGCGTGACACATGTGAACAAGATTTTTTCCCAGGATGGCGCCATCAATCTCAGAATTCCGGAAAATTTCAAGGTGGCCGACGATACCAACTTTCTTTTAAGGGTTGACGGTCAGATCCAGAAAGTCCTGAACAAAAAACAGTTCCTGAAACTGTTCCCGGCAAAAACCAGGGAACTGGAGGAGTTCATAAGCAGCAACAATACCAGTTTCAAATCACAAAATGACCTGATCAGTCTCGTTGAGTTCTGCAACGCGCTAAACCGATAGGTTATGTCACCGGCAGCAGGCAGACCTATTTGTTGATCTTCTGCCAGGTATCCTTCAGCCCAACGGTGCGGTTAAAGACGAGGCTGCCCGGGCGACTGTCATAATCTGCACAGAAATACCCGATCCGCTGGAACTGAAACTTGTCCAGTGGCCTTACGTCAGCCAGCGAAGGTTCAACCTTACATCCCTTTATAATTGTCAGGGAGCCGGGGTTGAGGAACTCCCTCGGGTCAATATCCTTGTGGCCTGACGGATCCTCGTCGCTGAAGAGCCTGTCGTAAAGCCTCACCTCGGCATCAAGTGAATGTGCGGCTGAGACCCAGTGGAGTGTGCCCTTTACCTTGCGGTCAGACTGCGGACCTCCGCTGCGGGTTTCGGGGTCATAGGTGCAGTGGACTTCATTCACCTCACCGTTATTATCTTTCAGGAGAGCGGTGCATTTTATTATATAGGCACCTTTCAGGCGAACCTCCTGACCCGGAGCCAGCCGGAAGAATTTGTTGGGAGGATTTTCCATGAAGTCGTCCTTCTCTATAAATATCTCCCTGCTGAAAGGTACTAGCCGTTTGCCATGAGCCTCATCCTCCGGGTTGTTGTCTATCTCCATCTGCTCAACCTGATCCTCCGGGTAGTTGGTGATGACCACCTTCAGCGGCCTGAGCACGCCAAAAACGCGGGGAGCACGCTTGTTCAGATCCTCCCTGATAGCGTATTCCAGGAGAGATACATCATTGATAGCTTCCACCTTGGTGTAACCAATCAGATCAACGAATCGCCTGACCGACTCCGGTGTGTAGCCTCTGCGGCGCAGACCGCACAGCGTTGGCATACGCGGATCGTCCCATCCGCTGACCACTCCGTCCTTGACCAGCTCGAGCAGTTTGCGCTTGCTCATGACAGTATAGGTCAGGTTCAGGCGGTTGAATTCAATCTGGCGGGGCCTGTAATCATTCGTCTTCAGCTGGTCAATAAACCAGTCGTAAAGCGGCCTGTGAACCTCGAATTCAAGGGTACACAGCGAGTGGGTGATCCCTTCAAAGTAATCGCTCTGCCCGTGGGCGAAATCGTACATCGGGTAGACTTTCCATGTTGTGCCGGTCCGGTGATGAGGGGTCTTGAGTATTCGGTAGATGATGGGATCACGCATGTGCATGTTGGGCGAAGCCATGTCGATCCTGGCTCTCAGCACCCGGCTGCCCTCCTCAAATTCACCGTCGTTCATGCGGTAGAAAAGGTCGAGGTTCTCCTCAATGCTGCGGTTGCGGTACGGGCTTTCAGCGCCGGGCTGGGTAGGGGTACCCTTTTGCTCCGAGATGGTCTCGGCGCTCTGGTCATCCACATACGCGAGGCCGCGCTTTACCAGTGAAACTGCAAAATCCCACAGCCTGCCAAAATAGTCTGAAGCATAGAATTCGCGGTCTTCCCAGGTGAATCCCAACCACTTAATGTCTTCCTTAATGGAATCAACATACTCTACATCCTCTTTGGTAGGGTTGGTGTCATCAAACCGCAGGTTGCACTTTCCGCCATACTTTTCGGCCATGCCGAAGTCAAGGCAGATCGCCTTTGCATGCCCGATATGGAGGTAACCGTTCGGCTCGGGCGGGAAACGGGTATGGACCCGGCCGCTGTTCTTCCCTTCACCCAGGTCCCTCTCGATGGCCTGCTCGATAAAATGCTGCGAATCAGGTTTGATTATCTCTTCAGACTCTTTCATTTGCTTTGTTGATGAACCGTACAAAAATATACGGAATTGGGGCACGAAATTCAGACATGGCACTTTTTTGATGAAGCTGCCGGTCAGCAGGTGTCACCGGAGACCTCAGATAGTGATGTTCATACCATTTATGATTGCAGTCTCATCGGACGGCTGCAGAAGCCGCCATGACTACTACCTGGAAACCTCCACGCTGACCCGGCCTATCCTTCCGCCCATAACAGGATTGAGCTTGGAAACCCTGACAATGGCCTTGCGGATACCTGGCAGCTCACTGCACAGGGCCTCAAGAATACGGGTTGCAATATGCTCCAGGAGATTGGATGTCTTCTCCATCTCCCTCTTGATGATCAGGTAAGCCGTCTGGTAATTGAGCGTATCCCGAAGCTCATCACTCTTCCCGGCATTGTCAGTATCGGTCTCAATGGTCACGTCAACCATGAAATGACTCCCCACAATCTGTTCCTCGTGGTAATGCCCGTGGAAGGCATAAAACTCCATATCTTCTATCCTGATCACTCCCATGATAATTATATTATTTTATATACTATTGATAAACAGATCAATACGAACTATTTTCCCGTTCAGCCAAAAAACTATTCAGTTTATTTGGTTTATAACGTAAACTAGTTTATATTTGCATCGAACAATTTGGTTAAAAGAAAAGTAAAATTAACAAAAGCCATGGAAAATGAAGAAAAACTGATGACCGGGGAGGAGAGCCTCAGGGTCATCTCTGACATGATCAGCAAGACGAGGGTGAGTGTCACCCAGGCAAGCTTTCATCTCCTTTTATGGGGATGGCTGATTTTTGCCTGCAGCCTTTCAGAGTTCCTGCTATGGAAGTATGCCGGCTGGGCTGACTCGTGGTATGTATGGTTCGCAGTCATAGCAGGGGTGGTTGCATCTTTCGCCTATGGTTTTGCGAAGGGGAAACGAGAGAGGATTTTTACGTACGGGACAAAGATTTATGTATGGACCTGGATTGCATTTTTCTGGGCCTCGGTAATTTTTTTCATAGTTTTTCCGCTTGAGACCGGCGATGTGGCAAAATACATGCTGCTGATGGCAGGGATCCCGTTGCTGATTTCAGGAGTGGTGCTGAATTTCCGGCCGATGATGCTGGGTGCAGCAGCCTTCTGGCTGCTTGCACTGGTTGCGCACTTCGGCGGTGACACTGTATCGGGACTGGCAATGCCGGCCGCGATGATTATCGGATATCTTATCCCGGGTTATCTTCTCAGAAAAAGGGGCAGCCATGACACCTTTCAGGGAGCTTGATCCGCTGCTGCATTCGCAACTGAGGCTGGCGATAATGTCAATACTGATAAGCGTTGACAGCGCCGATTTCATCTATCTGCGGGAGAAGACCGATGCAACAGCGGGCAATCTCAGCGTACAGATAGGAAAGCTCAAGGAGGCAGGTTACATCTCGGTGAAGAAAAGTTTCGGAGAAAGTTACCCGCAGACGATGTGCCGGATCACTGACCTGGGACGCCAGAGGTTTGCCGAATATGTGGCAGCGCTGAAGGATTATCTGAGGGTCTGAGGGTCTGAGGGTCTGAAGGTCTGAGGGTCTGTTGCCTACTTCCTTTTACTGAATCCCAGCCCGGCTTCCGGGCCGATGGTCCAGAGGGGAGCCTTGTAAACCGGGCCTCCGCTGACAGGGCACTCAGATGCATTAAATGACGGATCGAGGTCAATGAATTCAAAACCCCCGACACCGGCTGCAAAATGAACCGCACACCCCAGCGCCAGATTGGTCTCGACCATGCAGCCGATCATGAGCTTGAGGTTGGCGCTGCGCGCTATGGCAGCTATATCCAGCGACTCAATAATGCATGACTTCATCAGCTTGATGTTGATGGCGTCGGCACAGCCCGTACGCACAATGTTGATGGCATCGGCACGTGTGAAGACCGACTCGTCGGCACCCACAAGGATCTCGGTGTTGTCACGCACATACTTCATCCCGGCCAGGTCATTCTTGTGCACCGGCTGCTCAAACATCACCGGAAAAATGCCTTGATTCACCACCTCATTGATGAAGCGAAGCGCCGTTTTCGGCGAATAACCCTGGTTGGCATCTATCAGAATCCCGCATTCAGGGGCACCATCCCTGATGGCCAGCACCCTCTCGACATCCTCCTTCAGGTTGACGCCCACCTTTGTCTTTATCACCCTGAATCCCTCGGCAGCCAGCTGTATGGCCTCCTTTTTTGCCTGTTCGGCCGGCACAATGGCTATGGTGTAATCAGTCTCAATCCTGTTGTCAGTTCCGCCAAGGAATCTGTAGAACGGGATCTTCAGGGTTTTTGTGTAGGCATCAAGCAAAGCCATCTCAATGGCACACCTTGCGACAGACTGTGCCCAGAACGCACTCTTAAGCGTGTATGCAATTGACCTGTAGTTGTTGATATCCTGGCCCACGATGAATTCCCTGCAGCTGTTCAGTGTTCCCAGGATAGTCTGCTGGTTCTCGCCGCTGATTGTCATGATCGGGGCCGCTTCCCCGTAGCCCTCTATGCCGTTCTCAAGTACAATGGTTACAAAAGCATTGTCAAGATGTGTCATCACGCCAAGGGCGATAGGAAAAGGTTCCATCTCAATGCTCAGTGGTTCAGCAAACATCTTGCTGATCTTAAGGTCTTTCATCCCTTCCTGTCTCCGGAAACTGCCTTCTCCGGCCGGAAACACCGATGCACCCAGTGCAGTGGCGGTGGCCAGCCCGCCTGCGGTCAGACCGCTTTGCCTGATAAATGATCTCCTTGTAGTCATTGCCTGATTGCTTTGATCCACTAATCTACAAAATCAGATCGGATATCCTGCAGGAATCAGGCTATGTTTAATGACACAAATCCTCTAGGGCCTCATACTGTCCATTGCGCCAAGCAGGAATACCAGCGGGGCGTTCCAGTTAATGGCTATCTCATTTGTAGAGTAGCTGCATTCCACGTCCGAGTATGACTTTGCCGGGAAGGTAGATCTTTCAACAGGCGGCTGGCAGTCGTTCATCACAACGGTATTCGGTCCGCCTACAAGAAATCCCGGTACAGGTTCAGGCACTCCGTCAGCGCCTGAGGGGCGGTGATGGATGTGCAAGGGTGAAAGGGTTCCGAACCCGGTCACAAAGCAATACCCCGTCGGGTTGGTCCCCAGCAGCCAGTTCAGGTCGGCCTGCAGGGAGGGCAGATACCGGTCACTGCCGGTAATTTTCATGGCAACTATCTTGATCATGGCCTGGTTTGCGACATCGGAAGTGCTTCCCCATGCAAACCGGTCAAGGCTTATGCGGTAAGGGCATTTTTCCGATTTCCCGGCAAGCTCGTCAGCATATGCGGTGAGCAGCGCGGCAGCAGCTTCTCTCAGCGCTGCGAAGGAATCATCACTGCTCAGCGCCAGTGAGATCAGCCCGAGTGTCTCCGACTGGTTCCAGGTGGGTGTCACCGCCCTGACGCCATCAAGGAATCCTTCTCCGGGAACTTCCATTTGTGCCAGTGCGGTTTCGGCTTTTGCCCAGAAAAGTTCATCGGAGAGGTTGCCATCACCGTATGCACCGGTGCTGACATCATCAGGCTGACGGTAAATCACATCAGGATGAGCCACCGCCCACTTCATCGCTTTATCCGATGCCTCCAGGCATGTGGCGGCAAGGGCCCTGAGCTCCACTGAAGGGTCATTTGAAAAGACCCGGTAAGCCATTGCCGTCACGGCTGCAAAGTCAAGGGTGGCGGCAGTGCTCTTCATAACAACATATCTTGGTTCAGAAGCCTCATGCGGCATTACGAATCCGCCAAAAGCGAGATTGGTCAGCTTATGGTAAACCCCGCCGTCAGCCGGGTCCTGCATTGTGAGATACCATCTCAGGTTCCAGAGCAGTTCGTCAACCAGATCTGGTATTTTATTTCCGCTCTCAGGAATATTAAGTTCCAGCGACCTGCAGTATTCCGGGAACATCTGGTAAAAAAGAAGCAGGGTGTAATTGGTGATGCTGCTGTTGACGATGTACTTGTTGTAGTCGCCCGCGTCATACCATCCTCCTGGGCTTGAGATGACTGTTCCGGCCGGCCTGCCGGCCGAAGCGGCTGAGGAGTGAATGATGACCGCAGTATCAGGATGACCGGCAGGACGCGCCCATTTGCCTCCGAATTCCTCCGTGATCTCAATCCCGGTACGGTTGAGGTAGTAAGAGCGTACCGCTCCGCGCGTGATCTCACTGTACACATCTTCCCCTATCCGGAAGGGGGCGGAGCAGATATCTTTTCCCTCCAGGCAGATCCTGTATGTGCCAGGTGTGGTAAATGCCGAGAAATCGGCCGCACGGACAGTATCACCCGAAAGCTCCCAGTAGAGAGGTTCACCGGGCTCTGCGCCATACACATTTCTGCCTGTGGAGACGTCAATCAGCTCAAAGATGTCAGCGTCGGCTCTCAGCAGAGCCACCTTTGTCGCATCCGGAAGATACCCGGCCTGGTTCACAAGGATGGCATCAGTCGCCGGAGGAGCCTCAAGTCTTGCCTTTATAAGTGCATTGCTCCCGCAACCTGCCAGGAAAACCGTGACTGCTGTTCCCAGGATTAAATTTAATTTACTGAATATCATGGCATTACATTTTTATTTTGACATTATGTTCCGTTCCTTCAGGAAACACGGGCAGTATGCATGAATCGACCTTTTTCCCGTCAACGGTAACCTCCCATACTCCCTTTGATTTCCGTTCCGGGTTGATTACCTCGATGTTGTATACCGCACCCCTGAACCTGCGCTTTACCGTAAAGCCGCCCCAGTCGGCAGGGATGCAGGGATCAACCATCAGCCCGTCATAGTCTGGCCGTATCCCCAGGATGTACTGTGTCACAGCATAATAGCACCATGCAGCAGTGCCTGTCAGCCAGCTGTTTTTCGCCTCACCGGGACGGAAGGCGTCCTTCCCTGCTATCATCTGGGAGTATACGTAAGGTTCCGTTTTGTGCAGGTCACTTATCTCCTCCAGGTAGGCTGGTGTTATCCGGCTGTAGTAGTCAAATGCCCGGTGACCGTTTCCGGTAATGGTCTCTGCGATGATGATCCACGGATTATTGTGGCAGAAAACGCCGGCGTTCTCCTTGTATCCCTCGGGGTAGCTGGAAATCTCTCCCAGGTTGAGAAGGTACTTTGTGAAGGCGGGGTTGTTGAGCACTATTCCGTACTCGCAGGCCAGGTGTTTGTTCACCGAGGCCAGCGCCTTCAGAGCCCTGCCGTCATCAAGACCAATGCCGGCCATGATGCACATCCCCTGTGATTCTATAAAGATTTTTCCTTCTTCGTTCTCCCTGCTTCCAACCTTCCTTCCGTAGAAGTCATATGCCCTGAGGAACCATTCGCCGTCCCAGCCATGAGCATTTATGGCTTTGACCATGCCTTCAATCTGCCTGGCTGCATCATCAGCCATCTGCGCTTCTCCCCTTCGACGGGCGAAGGTGACAAAATCTGCCCCGTAGAGCACGAACATGGCGGCGATGAAGAGCGACTCAGCCACTCCTCCCTTCTGGTTTTCCGTTGTCTGGAAGCTCTCATCGGGATTCGACGAGAAACAATTCAGGTTGAGGCAGTCGTTCCAGTCGGCCCGCCCTATCAGCGGCAGTCCGTGAGGTCCCAGGTTTTTGACCACGTGCATGAATGAGCGGCGCAGGTGCTCGAAGAGGCTTGCCGCATCATCAGGATTATTATTGAATGGCACCGTCTCGTCAAGTATTGACCAGTCTCCCGTCTCCTTAAGGTATGTTGCCACCCCGAAAATCAGCCATAGCGGGTCATCATTGAAGTTGCCGCCGATCTCCGCGTTGCCGCGCCTGGTCAGCGGCTGGTACTGGTGATATGCGCTGCCGTCAGGCAACTGGGTGGAGGCGATGTCAATAATCCTTTCGCGCGCCTGTGGCGCGATCATCTGAACATATCCCGCCAGGTCCTGGTTGGAGTCGCGGAATCCCATCCCGCGGCCTATGCCGGACTCAAAATAGGATGCACTGCGCGAAAAATTATAGGTAGCCATGCACTGGTACGGGTTCCAGGTATTGACCATCCGCTCAAGCCGCGGATCCGGGTGGGTGAGGGTGATCACCGAGAGCTGACTCTTCCAGTATTCCATAAGTGCCGCGAAGGCGGCATCAACCTTTTCCACGGTGTCATACCGCCCGGTCATTGCCTTCGCCCTTGCCTTGTTTATGACCTTCGGGGCGATGAACTTTTCACTGTCTGGGTTTTCAACATAACCCAGCACAAAGACATATTCCTTCACCTCACCCGGCTCAAGGTCTGCAACGAGGCAGTGTGAGGCAACAGGCGACCAGCCATGGGCAATACTGTTCCGCGGTTGTCCGGCGAAGACCGTGTCAGGCCTGTCAAAGCCGTTGTAAAGGCCCAGAAAAGTTTCACGGTCAGTATCAAAACCGGCAACCTGCCGGTTGACCGAATAGAAAGCATAATGGTTTCGCCGCTCGCGGTACTCCGTCTTGTGATAGATGACCCCGTCTTCAACCTCCACTTCTCCGGTGGAGAAGTTGCGCTGGAAGTTTGTCTGGTCGTCATGTGCGTTCCAGAGGCACCACTCCACGAACGAGAACAGGCGGATGCGCTTCGGCATCCTGCCGTTGTTGCGGAGGGTGATTCGCTGCACCTCACAGGTGTCGCCCAGCGGAACGAAGAAGAGCATGTCGGCCCGCAGGCCGTTCTTTTCCGAACCAATCCGGGTGTAACCCATGCCATGATGACAGGAGTAGTTTTCCACATCGGCCTTCACCGGTTTCCAGCCCGGAGACCAGACAGTTCCGTTATCATTGATATAGAAATACTTGCCTCCGTCATCCGCCGGCACATTGTTGTACCTGTAGCGGGTGATACGGCGAAGACGTGCATCACGGTAAAAGCTGTAACCCCCGGCAGTGTTTGAGATTATGGAGAAGAAGTCCTTGTTGCCAAGGTAGTTGATCCAGGGCCAGGGTGTACGGTAACTGGTGATGACATACTCCTTCGCAGCGTCATCAAAATGTCCGAATTTCATTGTCAGGTCAGTCTTAGAGTTTTTTTCATTTTCAATTCCGGCATTGCCTTGAGACCGGATACAGGTGTCACCACCGGGTCAGTCCTTAAGTTTATCCCACCAGGTGAATTTCAGGATCACGGTGGTAACGATCATCACAGCCACGGCAACGTAGAACTGTTTCCATTCCCTTATCACAAGAAAAACGGGGAATGCCATTAGTGAGAGCTGCCATACGATACCTACGGCAATATTGAACATATCGCGCCAGAAATCCCTGTTCGGTTTGAAGGAGGGATCCTCGGCAAGGACCATTTTCTCTACCGGTTTCCAGAATCCCCACGGGCGTACCTGCCTGTAGAACCTCTTCAGTGTCTCATCGTCTTCCTTTTTGGTGAGAAGTGATCCCAGGATGCTTCCGACCAGTGAGATAAGGAATATTACCGGGAAGGCATTCATGCTGAAGTTCTCAGTCAGCGGCCAGTTCTGAAGCAGGTCAAGGTTCAGCGCAGGCAGCAGGAGGGCAGCGGCAATGCCTGAGAGCATACCCCAGAAGTAACCGTAGCCATTGAACCGCCACCAGTACCATTTCAGGAAGTTGGGGGCGGTATAACCGCCCCACAGCGCTGCTGTGATCCAGAGCACGACATCATTGATGGATGTGACCAGGAAGCCCACGGCTATTCCGATCACCACTATCAGCAGTGAGGCAGCGTAGCTCATGCGCACATAGGTCTTCTCGCTGGCATGAGGATTGACGTACCGCTTGTAGATATCATTCACCAGGTATGCCGGGGCGGCGTTAACCGTGGCTGCAAAGTTGCTCATGAAGGCGGCTATCAGGCCTGCAAGCAGGAACCCGAGAAGACCAACCGGTACGTATGTTGCCAGCACCTCAGGGAGGATGCTCTCAAAGTCAGGGTTGGTGAGTGACCCTGTATAGAGCTTGTCGAAGTTCACCAGGGCAAGGATGGTGAGGCCTGCCACCATGAAGTATCGGGTGGGATTGAGGACCACACTTACAAGTGAGCTCATCTTCGACGCTTCCTTCGGGTTTTTGGTTGCAAGGATCCGCTGCATGTCATAGTTTGGCGCCGGGCCTGCTGCAGAGACAAGTATCCCCTTGAAGAGCATCATGACAAAGAAGAGCCCGAAGAGCTCGTATCCGTCAGTCTTTATCCAGTCATTGAATGAGTGGAGCTTCGGCGAAGCCGCTGAGGAAATGGTATGCCAGTCAAGTCCTGTTGTCCGTCCGAACCACATTGTCTTCCATCCTTCGGGAATAACCGAATTGAGTGCATCCGGAGAGATCTGGCTGATGGCAATTATTCCCACCGCTATGGATGCTATGGTCAGTATTCCGTACTGTATGACTTCGGTGATCACCACGCTGAACATACCACCCTTGACCACGTAGAATGTGGTAATGGCCATGAGGATGAGGGCGTAGAGGTTGACATTCACCTGCGGGTGAGTGACCAGGTACTCAGGGTTTGAAACCAGCGGCGGGAGGAATGCTGCCACGAATTTGCCTACCCCCTTGAATCCATAGGAGAGGAATCCGATAACGCTGACAATGGCAAATATCACCACTATAATGTGTGACAGGTTTGCAGCCCTGCCTTCACCAAAGCGCGTCTTGATCCACTCGGCTCCGGTCATTACGTTCGATCGTCTGAGCCAGGCTGAGAGGAACACCATAAGGACGATCTGGTTGAAGACCGGCCATAGCCAGGGTATCCAGAGGCTCTTGAGGCCATAGACCGAGAGCCAGTAGACAAGAAGCATTGTTCCGGCTATGTCAAACATGCCTGAAGCGTTGGATACACCCAGGAAATACCATGGAAGGGAGTTGCCGCCCAGAAAGTAGGACTGTATGTTTCTTGATGCCCTCTTTGAGACCCAGTTCCCGATGAAGATGGTGGCCAGGAGGTACAGGATCACTATACCCAGGTCAATGATATGCAAGTTCATAGTGGTGGTGGTTAGTTGGGTTTATTGTCAGATAATGAATGAAATGCGTCCCTTGCTGGTTTTCTCGTACACCTCCCTGCTGAAGAGGTAAAACTGAGCCGGTTTGTGCGGCACTCCCTGCTGTTTCTTCTTTAACGGGATGACGTAGTGCATCTGCGCCACCTTTTTCCTGAAGTTTCTCTTGTCAAATGATGTTCCCAGCAGTGCCTCGTACAGTTTCTGAAGCTGTGACAGCGTGAAGTAATCAGGCAGCAGCTCGAAGGCGATAGGCTCAACCTTCACCTTGCGCTGAAGGGCCTCAAGCGCCTTATAAAAAAGGTATTTATGGTCAAAAGCCATCTCCATTTCTGCTAACATGGAGACAGGAAACCAGGAGACATCACGGTCTTTCAGGGTAAGTGTGACCTTGGTGTTGTCTATCAGCGCCAGGTAACCTACCGTGACAATGCGGTCAGCAAATCCCTGGTTGATATATTCAAGCCACATCTTGTCCTTGGGCGAGGAGACGCGGTCAAGCTGGCCGAAGGCACCGAACTGCTCGAGGAAGATATTGTCAAGCCCTGTCAGCCCTTTCAGTATCCTGGTGGCTGCACTGTCAAGGTCCTCATCCTCGAAAATATGGTAACCGGCAAGGGTATGGTCGAGGATGAGCACTTTTCCGCTCTTCTTGTCCACCATCTCTCTTTTGACAAGCAGGACATTTAGTTTTTCAAAGTCGAAACCGAACACCACACAGTCGACAGAGATGTTGGGAACAATCTTGTGGGATATCATTTTATTATACCAGTGAAGTTATAAAATGACTTAGTGTACAATGTAAGAATTCAAAGATATTTTAAAAATATAGCATAATCAACACCATCAGGAAAAAAGAGCTGATGAAAATACCGGGAGAGGTACGGGTGAAGTATCTATTAATATGGTATAAGATGAGCTTCCGCAGGACTTGAAGTAAGTAGTAAAACCTGTTGCCCCCTGACATCTGCGTAATTATTTCATAGCTTTGTGTATATTGTACACCAAGAAATGCCGGTTTTGTCTTTTAAGGTGCAGTACTAATCAAATATTTACAATAAAGAGACAAAAAAGTATCAGTGCTGCGCTGACAAGATACCGTAACTTTAGAAACCTAAAACTGTACAGCTATGCAAAACAAACTCTTAAGACTAACATTTCTTATTTGTCTGGCAGCTGTAATGTCGACAACGATGCTTTTCGCGCAGCAGAGAACTGTGACGGGAAGGGTAGTTGATGACAACAATGCTGCGCTGCCCGGAGCCTCAGTAGTGGTTAAGGGCACGACGATAGGGACTGCTACTGATCTCAACGGGAATTTCACCCTGCCGGTACCTTCTGATGCCACAACCCTTGTTATCACATTCGTCGGAATGGATGCAAAGGAAGTGCCCATTACTGCAGGTCCCATAAACGTCACACTGACGATGTCTGCTGAGGAAGTTGACGCTGTTGTTGTGATTGGTTACGGTACGATCAGGAGATCGGAAGTGACATCTGCAATTGCCTCGGTCAAGACTGAGGAGATCCAGGACCTTGTTGTAACCGGCGTTGACCAGGCCCTGCAGGGCAAGGTGGCCGGCCTTCAGGTCATGAACAACAGCGGTCAGCCGGGCGGCGGCGTCTCGGTAAGGGTAAGGGGTATCACCTCCATCAACAGCAATGACCCGCTGATAGTAATTGATGGTGTTCCCTTTACCAACAACAATGTTGAAAATACTGGATATGACGGCCTGGGAGGTTCTGACGGCCAGACCCAGAACAGCTTCCTTGCAACTCTGAACCCCAATGATATCGAATCAATCGATGTGCTGAAGGATGCTTCGGCACAGGCTATCTACGGGTCGCAGGCAGCCAATGGCGTCATCCTGATAACCACCAAGAAGGGGAAAGCCGGTGACGGGAAAGTCACCTATGATTTTTCTTATGGCCTCCAGCAGGTGGGCAGGACGCTTGACGTAATGAACCTCCGTGAATTTGCCGAGTACCAGAACAGCGTAATCGCTGAACTTGGTTCCGGATACACACCCACCGAGGAGTTTGCGGATCCCTCCCTGCTTGGTGAAGGGACTGACTGGCAGGATGCAATATTCCGCCAGGGATACACCATGGATCACCAGCTGGGCATCTCAGGAGGGAAGGAAAATACAAGCTACTACTTCTCTGCCGGTTACTTTGACCAGAAAGGAATCCTGATTGGCTCAGACTTCAAGCGCTACTCAACCCGGTTCAACCTTGACAGCCAGGTCAAGAAATGGCTGAGGGCAGGGATCAGCTCGAACATCACCAGGGCTATCCAGAACGTTACCCTCGCAGATGCTGCAGAGAGTACCATATGGTGGGCCACACTTCAGAACCCCCTTATCCCGGTCAGGAACCTTGACGGCACATGGGCCGGCAACTATACCGTGGGAGGCTATACCTACACTGCTGACAACCCCGTGGCAACCAGCAACAGCCGTGGCAACAAGGGTGTCAACAGCCAGATATTCGGAAACATTTATGCTGATGTGATATTCTTCGAGGGATTGTCTCTCAGGAATGAGTTTTCATACCAGCTCGGGCTTCAGAACAACATGGCATTCCAGTATGAAGCAAATATAGGAACCAGGTCGCTGCAGGCACAGCTCTATGACAGCCGCAACAACTCCTATTATTATGCTGTGAGGAACTACCTGAACTATAACAAGAACCTCGGGAAGCACAAACTGGCCTTCACCGGCGGTCATGAAGCACAGTACTCCTACTGGGAGAACATGGGAGGAAAGAAGGTTGACCTGCAGAACAATATCCTCGATATGAACGCAGGCGGTACCGACAAGCTGACATGGGACCTCACCGGCGGCAAGGGTGACTGGGCAATGGAGTCATATTTCGCCAGGGGCAATTATACCTTCGATGATCGTTACTCACTTTCGCTCAGTTACAGGGGTGACAAGTCATCCAACTTCGGCCCGAACAAAAAGTGGGGCTTCTTCCCCGGTGCATCTGTAGGATGGACTGTCACGAACGAGAAGTTCGCCGCTAATTGGGCCAATGTAATGAACTACATGAAGATAAGACTCGGCGCCGGTGCCGTGGGTAACCAGAACCTGCCCGGCGGAGCTCCTAACCCGCCTTACACGTCAAACGTCAACTTCTGGCCCGGCCCGACAGGCTTTGGCCAGGTGGGGACGGCATCGACCAACTTCATAGCCGGTATCGCCAACCCTGACCTCGGATGGGAATCAGTAATCACATACAACGGAGGGATTGACTTCGGCTTTCTGAACGGAAAAATTGACCTGACCGTTGACCTGTACAAAAAGGTCACATCCAACATGCTTCTCTTCAGCACGGGTCCTGCCCTGCTGGGTATCGGTGATGCATGGAACGACCTCAAGGCGCCCATAGGAAACGTCGGTCAGATGACCAACACCGGCATTGACATCAGCCTGGTGACGCGTAACATCTCGAAGCCCAATTTCTCATGGAACACCTCCTTTATATTCTCGCACTACAAGAACGTTCTTGACAAACTGATCAATGAGTCATCATCAATAGACGGCAAGCTCTATTATGACAACTACCTGATCACCCATACCGTTCCCGGCTATGCGGTCGGAACCTTCTGGGGGCTGGTGACTGACGGGCTCTTCCGCACAGAAACTGACCTTGCCAACTCCTTCCCGCAGTTCGGGTCAGCCGTTTCTCAGAATGAGACATGGCTGGGTGATGTGAGATACAAGGATGTTCATAAGGACCAGGTGATAGATTCAAAGGACCTTACTTTCATCGGGAGTCCGATACCTGACTTCACCTTCGGTCTGACCAATACCTTCCGCTACAGGGATCTTGATCTCTCCATCTTCCTTCAGGGAAGCTACGGAGCCGAGATATTCAACTTCATGAAATGGCAGCTCGAGAGGATGAACAACGTCTATTACAACCAGTCGACTGCTGTCATGGACCGCTACACTGCCACCAACAAGGACGGAGCGCTTCCCAGGTTCACCAACACCAACACCAACAATACGGCCATGTCTGACCGTTATGTTGAAGACGGCTCCTACCTGCGTATCCAGAACATCACTCTCGGATACAGGCTGCCAGGAACTGTGATCAACAGGGCGCAGATGAGCAACCTGAGACTGTTCGTTACGGTCCAGAACCTCTACACCTTCACCAATTATACCGGCTATGATCCTGAAGTTGGCTCTTACAACAACAGCATCAGGCTGATGAACGTTGATGCAGGCCACTACCCCAATCCGCGCACATACATGGGCGGTGTAAGTGTTGAGTTTTAATGACTATAACTAAATGATCATGAAAAACAGATTTATATATTTCATTGTGATACTGGCTGCAACACTTGCATCATGCAGTGAGTCGTTCACTGACCGCCCGTCGCTTTCAGGGGCAACCGTGAGCAACTACTACAATACTGCCGATGAGGTGAGGGCTGCCACGAGCACAATCTATTCGGGACTGGCATGGTCCGGATATGAAGCCCGTGCCCTCGACTGCATCGGTGAAATCCTTGCAGGAAACGAGCATACCTATAACGGAGATGACACCCCGTTTCAGCTGATGACCGTCTCTGCCACCTCGGTGCGTCTTTCTGACTCATGGAAAGCCTTTTACAAGGTCAACGGATGGACAAGCGCACTGATTGCCACTTTCGAGCAGAAGATAGCCGACGGCGGTGACGCGGCAATACTTGAACCGGCAATTGCCGAGTGCCATTTCCTCAGGGGAACGGTCTATTTTTACATCGCCCGCATATGGGGACATGCTCCCATCGTAACCGACCCGGGCGCCATTGCCCTGACAGGTGATTTCAACATTCCCCGCTATTTCCAGGAAGATGTTCTGCGCTTCGCTCTCGAGGAACTGCAGCTTGCTGAGGCAGGTCTGCCCGAAACAGATGTCCCCGGCAGGGTGACAAAGTATTCGGCCAAGGGGATGATGGCAAAACTCTATCTCTATCAAAAGGATTATGCCAATGCCAAGGCAAAAGCCTGGGAGGTAATGGAGTCAGGGCAGTATGACCTCTTCCCCGATTACCGCGCCATGTTCAACTCAAGCGACAACAACAACAACATCGAAACCCTCTTTGCAGTTCAGCACCAGTGCACGATGAACCCCTGGGGATCAGGCAACCAGCTCAACCCAGACCGCGGCCCCTCAAGCCTTCAGACTGATGAAGCAAGTATGTGGGAGCTTTACAGACCATCCATGGACCTCAGGACGGCCTATGAACCCAATGACAAGAGACGTGCAGGCTCGATGATGGAGCATGGCTGGAACATGGCTGACTGGAAGCCGCAGAAGCTTCCGCAGGCTGACGGATCATTCTCACCTGACGATGCAGCTTACAATGATTTCATGAAGGACGGCTTCAGGTATGATACCATCCAGGATGTTAAACAGGGAGGCACACTGAACGGAACACGTTCAACCATTGCAAAATATGTTGTCGGTCCGGGCCAGAAGTATGGCGGTGAGCAGGTCATAGGCATGAACACCGGCATCAATTTCATGATGCAGCGCTATGCCGATATCCTTCTTATCTATGCTGAAGCTACCCTGGGTGAAGCTGCCTCAACCACTGACGCAACTGCCCTTGAGGCTTTCAACAAGGTGCGCCTTCGTGCCGGTTTACCGGTAAAAGAGGTTCTGACACTTAATGATATCATGAAGGAACGTCGCGTGGAGTTCGCCTTTGAAGGTGATTACTGGTTTGACATAACCCGTCAGGGTTTTGAAAAGGCCAAACAGATCATTGAAGCACAAAACAGGGGAACTATTTCGGGTATTGTCCGTGTCACAGGATTTACCGAAGACAAGATGTTTCTCCCGATCCCCGCATCGGAGGTGCTTCAGGATCCTTTGCTTAACGAAGATCCGCAACCCTATTACACCAAATAGAGATACCTGTTATGAAAAAGATAATAAACAATACATTATCGGCATTATTGCTGCTGCTCCTTGCGGGAGCCGCAGGAATGGTGTTCCAGGCATGCGAGGGCAATGAGGAAGATATGCCGATGCCTGAGATCTTCTACATCCGGAAGGCAGACCCGGCCAAGTCAGACTCACTGGTGGCCCATGCGTTCATGGGTGACAACATAGCCATAATAGGCAGGAACCTTGGCAATGTTGACGAGGTCTGGTTCAACGACCAGAAGGCAGGGCTGAACCCCAACCTGGTCACACCTACCACGATCATCGTTTCAGTACCGCAGGTAATCCCGTCAACGGTTACCAACTACATGTACCTGATCAACATGAACAAGAAGGATACGCTGAAATATACTTTCGGCGTTGACGTTCCCGCTCCGCTGGTTGACAGGATGGTTTGCGAGTACGTGGCTGACGGCGAAACAGCAGTGATCAAAGGCAACTACTTCGTAGATGACCCTGCTTCACCGCTTACGGTGCTCTTCCCCGGAAATGTCCCCGGAACCATCGTGAGTTTCACAATCAACGAGATTCACGTGACTGTTCCGTCAGGTGCAGGTCCCGGCCAGATACAGGTCAAGTCGCTCTACGGTACCACCCGTTCACGCTTCTTCTTCCGTGATGACAGGAACATCATCCTGAATTTTGATGACCTGACAGCTGCCGGCGGATGGCGTTCGGGAGTGATGGGTAACTCGAATCCTGAAGGTATATCAGGTAATTATGTCAGGTTCTCGGGTGCTCTTGCCGGAGGAGCCGGTGTAACATGGAACGAGGACGGATTCAGCTTCAACCTCTGGCCGCAGGCAAACGGCAGGCCTGATGTGCCTGTTTATACCGGCGAACTGAAGGATGCTGAGATCAAGTTCGAGATAAACGTTGTTGAAGCATGGGAATCATGCGCTCTGCAGATGATATTCACTCCGTACTCCGTCACGGGAGCAAACAGCTACATTGCGGACGGCTCTGTACCACGGGGTGTCTGGAATCCATGGAAGGCGACAGGCACTTACAAGACTGCCGGCTGGGAAACAGTATCATACCCGCTCTCAGAGTTCAACTACAGCTTCGACGGCTCGGTCAGCGCCAACAAGCTCACCGCTGACATGATGCGCGGGCTGACATTCTATGTCTGGCACGGCGGCGTGGCAGGCAAAGACTGCAATCCGCACATCTGCATAGACAACATACGCGTTGTACCGAAGTAACATCAACCGAAAAAAGAATTGCAATGCATAAGATTCAAATAAAATTCCGCAACTGGGCGCTTCTCTTCGCGACAATATGCGTGGTGGGTGCCGGTCTTCTGTTCACCTCATGCGAGGGGAAGGAAGAGGAAGATACCAAGGTGGTTCTCCAGAGCTTCGGGCCAATGCCCATAGCCAGGGGAGCTGAACTGAAATTCATCGGGCTGAACCTTGATAAGGTGACGGCAGTGATTCTGCCTGACAATATCACCATTTCTACATTCACAAAAAAGGAAGCCCGACTGCTGACACTCACCGTACCCCAGGAAGCCGTGCCCGGTTATGTGGTGCTGAAAACGCCTGACGGTGATATCACCACAAAGACCACAATCGGTTTCTCGGAGCCTATCTCCATCGCCGGTTTGACTCCTGCAACAGTCAAGGCGGGAGACGAACTGACAATCACAGGCGATTACCTGAACCTCGTGGAGGAGGTGATTCTCACTGACCGTGTTACGGTTACCGAAGATGACTTCACCAGTCATACACGCACCGAGATAAAGCTGGTTGTGCCTGCAGAAGCCCAGACAGGAAAGATTGCAGTATCAAACGGTGCTGAGGAGCCAATAATAGTGTACTCAGCATCAACCCTCACAGTAACCCTGCCTGCATTTACAACCGTGACTCCGAATCCCGTCAAGGCCGGCACCAATCTCACGATTGCCGGTACCAACCTTGACCTGGTGCTCTCAGTCAAGCTCGGCGGCGGAAAAGTGATTGAAGCAGCGAATTTCGTCTCGCGCACCGCCACACAGATTGTTCTGGCTGTACCGGCTGACACGAAGGACGGCAAGGTTATCCTGGTGCCGGCTTCAGGTGTCGAGGTGAGCACAGCAACAGACCTGGTAATGGTTGTCCCGACCGTCTCCGTCACCCCGGTGACGCTTAAAAACGGTCAGGATATTACAGTCACCGGTACCAATCTCGACCTGGTTGACCATGTCATTTTCGGCGGCGACAAACAGGGAACAATAAAGGCAGGCGGCACAGCCACACAGATCCTTGTGACAGTTCCCGATGACGCTGTCGACGGTGTTGTGACCTTCGTCACGAAGGCTGACAAGGAGATTGCCGGACCCAATCTTACGATGATCGTTCCCGCATTCTCATCGTTCAGTCCCACCTCGGCAAGGGCCAACTCCACCGTCACACTTTCAGGTACTGATCTTGACCTGGTGACCAAGGTAATATTCACAGGTGGCCTGGAAGGCTCAATCGGGACAAGAACAGGAACATCCCTGGCAGTTACAGTCCCAGTTGGTGCCAAGACAGGCAAGATCACCATCGTGACCAAAAACGGCACTCAGGTTGTATCTGCCATTGACTTTACCCTTCTTGCCAATCTTCCGACGTTCGGTTCATACACCGAAACACGCGGCGAACCCGGTAAAATACTGACAATCAATGGCACCAACATGCTCCTTGTCAAGGAACTCATATTCCCGGGCGAAAAGAAAGCAACTGCTTACGGATCGAAGAGCGATACTCGGATCGAAGTATATGTACCTGAAGATGTCACCTTTGGCACCGGCACAATAAGGCTTGTGACTTATGAGGGAGAAGAGGGATTCTTCCCTGAACTTTACTTCGGAGGAACTGATCCGGTACTTAACCAGACATTCTGCTTCTTTGACTTCAACGGTACGGGTAAGGACTCATGGTGGGGCAATGCCATCGGAAGCGGAATCCTTAATGATCCGGCCAGCTCGGCAGACGGAACTCCATACTGGAATATCAACGGTATGGGTGGCTCCGGATGGTGGGACGGTCTCTTCTTCCGCAACGGCAGCAATAACTTCGTGACAACCGGCGTCGATGTCAACACCTGGGCAGTCAGGTTTGACATAAACGTTCGCGAAGCCATAACCGAAGGCGACCTCCGCATAAGGCTGGGAAGCTACTTCTATCACTTCCAGCCATGGAACGGCGTTGCCGGAGGATTTAAGACCACCGGATGGATTACTGTTACATGTCCGCTGACAGGATTCAAGACCGATGATGGCACAGCATCTATTCCTGATGCCGCTCTCGGCGGAAGTGAATTCGGAATGATATGGAGTCATGGTGTTTCCGTAAAAGTTAACATGGGAATTGATAATGTTCGCTTTGAACCGATAAACTAATTTGATATTCCCTTATACCTGATACAAAGGGTATCTCAGATTTTATCACTAAATTGAGATACCCTTTGTTTTTCAAAAACAAAGAGAGCAATTTTACCGGATGAGACTTTTTACCAGGTTAGTGTTGCCTGTTGTTTTGCTTTTGTCAGGCGCCGGACCAGCTCCTGCACAGGGAACGAAATATGAAGCCGAGAACGGCACCCTGACCGGATCTGTTTCCGTGCAGACAACCGTTGCAGGATTTTCGGGTACCGGCTATGCGGGGATATTCGAAAATGACGGTGACAAAGCGGCAGTTACATTCAACCTGTCTGCAGCCGGCAATTACGATCTTTATATAGGTTACGCCGGACCTTACGGCGATAAAAAGAATATCCTCACAATCAACAGCAACAGTATTGAGGCCTCCTTTCCGGCTTCCCCTGCCTTCACTGAGACAGCCTGCGGAAGAGTTAGGCTTAAGGAGGGCAGCAATACCATTTCAATTACAAAGAGCTGGGGCTGGTTCCTGCTTGACTATTTCCGCATTGAACCCGATACGAAGCCCGATGTCAGTGTTCTGCTGCCGTATAAGCTCTCAACCCAGGCGCCTCACCGTGAGACCCGAATGCTCTGGAGTTACCTGATGGACAGCTTCACGCACAGGATTCACTCAGGCGCCATGAGCCTCAACGCAAAGGAAGAGGCTGAATGGCTGTTTGCCCAGACAGGAAGGTACCCGGCGCTGACAGGACTGGACTTTATGAACCATACCCGCAACTACAGCTGGTATGACAAATCGGTAGTGGTGAATGAGGCCAGGAACTGGTACAACCGCAATGGCCTTGTGGCTATATGCTGGCACTGGCGTGACCCCTCAAGGGCCACTGAGGAGTTTTATACGTCGGGCACATCGTTTGACATCTCAAAGATCACAGAAACCACCTCTGCGGAATACCAGGCGATGCTGAGTGACATCGACATCATAGCCGGTTACCTGAAGCAACTTAACGCCGATAAAATTCCTGTCCTTTTCAGACCGCTTCACGAGGCCTCCGGCAGGTGGTTCTGGTGGGGCGCAAAAGGTCCGGAACCATGCAAGGCGCTCTGGCGGCTCATGTTTGACCGCCTGGTGAATTATCATGGCCTGAAAAACCTTATCTGGGTATGGACAACCGATGCCGCTCCTGACAACCTTGAATGGTATCCCGGTGATGAATATGTAGATATCCTGGGCGCTGACATCTATGCAGCTGACGGTGACTTCAGCTCACAACTGCTTACATATGATGCAATAAAGGAGAAGTTTGGCGGCAGAAAACTTGTCACCCTGAGCGAGAACGGCCCCGTTCCGGATCCTGAAAGGCTTATGGCTGACGGGGCCCACTGGTCGTGGTTCATGCCCTGGTACGGCTCTTTCATACGTGACGGCATCAAGAATCCGCTCAGCCACTGGCAAAAGGTCATGTCTCATGACTATGTGGTCACCCTCGACGAGATGCCTGACCTGAAGAACTACCCGCTGAGTGACGAGCCTGACTACAGTAATTTCCCGCAGGGTTTCTTCATGAACGGATGGAAACCGAGGACAGCTGTAGTACCTGACTATACCGATGTGCCTGCAGTCACCGATCCGGTTACCGTAGCCGTTACTGTTGACTGCTCTGACACGGTTACGCTGGTATCACCGTATCTCTTCGGTGACAATGCCAATCTCTGGACCGGGCCGATGTCTGACAATGCCACCCTGATGAAGAACATCACCAACCGCGACCAGGGAGTTATGCGCGGGCCGGGAGGAAGCACCTCCGATGCCTTCTTCTGGAACAGGAATACAAGGCCGCCGGATGTGCCGGAAACTCTTCTCAACGATCCCACCAACAAAAGCTGGCCCTGGTACGGCCAGAGGGCGGAGAACTGGACTATGCATGTTGATTCATTCTACAGCATACTGAGCAAGGCGAACATTACCGGAATGCTCACCGTCAACTATGGTTATGCAAGGTACGGGACAAGCGCCGATCCGGTAGCACAGGCCGCCCATATGGCAGCTGACTGGGTCCGGTATGACAGGGGCAGGACAAAGTTCTGGGAGATAGGGAACGAAGTGTATGGCAACTGGGAGGCCGGTTACCGGATTGACCGTTCACTCAACAAGGACGGGCAGCCTGAATACATAACCCCTCAGCTATACGGGCAGCACTGCAGGGTTTTCATTGACTCCATGAGGGCTGCGGCCGCAGAGACAGGCTTCGATATAAAGATTGGAGTTGTTATGGTTGAAGCCGCCTCAACACATTCATCGTGGAACACCGGCGTAGCCTCCCGGGTTGGTGACCTGGCAGATTTTTATATTGTCCACAGCTATTATACACCATGGAACACAGACTCTGATGTGGCAACAGTCCTGAATTCCTACAAAAACACGGAAGGATACAAAAACTATGTCTGGAACGCCGTTGCTGCCGCCGGAATGCCGCAGTTGCCGGTGGCTCTGACGGAATACAACATCTTTGCGGTCGGCTCAAACCAGCCTGTCTCCCACGCCAACGGCATGCAGGCAGTCCTCGTCACTGGCGAGATGATCAGGACAGGCTACGGTGCCGCCTGCCGCTGGGACCTTGCCAACGGCTGGGATAATGGCAATGACCACGGAATGTACTCATACAATGAGCCGTTTATACCTAATTACACACCTCACCCGGCATTTTATCATCTTTATTACATGCGCCGGCATACCGGTGATGTGCTGCTGAGATCAACAGTCACCGGCGCCCAGGGAGTGGTCATCACACCTACGGCATTCAGCTCCGGCCACCTGGGCGCTTCAATTGTCAATACAACCAAGGTTCACAAGGTGGTTCGCCTTAACCTGAAGGATTACGGGGTTGGTGACCGCTTCTACACCTATACTCTTACAGGGACAGAGGGGCAGGATTTCTCAAGGAAGGTGTTCGTCAACGGCACCGGCGGCACACTGACGGCCGGAGGTCCTGACAGCTATGAAACAATCAGGGCGGATGCGGTTGTTATCGGCGATGAGATAAGGATAAATCTTCCTCCCCTTTCGGCCGTCTATATTCTGGTTGAGCCCGGCACAAGGCAGCTGGCCATCAGTAACGAGGTGACTTCCGCTGACCCGGTAAGGTCTGACGATTCTGTCACAATCTGGCCTAATCCCTCCGAAGGTAACTTCACCGTCACCGGTATGCCTGATCATGTCAGCAGAATGGAGATCAGCGATCTTCGCGGAAACCTTCTGCTGAGCAGGGAAACAGGTCGTGGAGAACATGAGGTTACCCTTGACACAGACTTTGTTTCCGGTATTTACCTGGTAACTTTATTCGGAGATAACTACACTGTAACAAGGAAATTGATAATCAAATAATAACCCGATATGAAAATGAGACGATCACTGACTGTACTGTTTACAGTAACGGCACTCATCGCGGCCCTGGCGAACCAGTCGTGCTCCAGGACACCATACGAACGGACTGATAACGGGGTCATCATTCGGCTGAACGGTAAGTCTGACCATCCCGGTCAGGCTGTGAGGCTTGTTGTGATAAATGAAAGGATAATACGGGTTTCTGCAGTTCCTTCCGGTGAGTTTCCGGAAACAGCCAGCCTCATGGCTGTGGCGCAGCCTGATGACAATATGGATTTTACCATCGAGAAGGGTGACGGGCTGGTAACCATCAGCACTTCATCGCTCAGCGCCGAGGTGTCACTGAAGACGGGAGGAGTGGTATTTACCGATAATGACGGAACTGTCTTTCTCTCTGAACTGGATGGCAGTGGGAGGAGCTTCATGCCTGTCATGGCAATTGGTGAAAAAGGTTACACCGTCAGGCAGCAGTTTGAGTCTTATCCCGATGAAGCCATCTACGGCCTCGGAGCCAACCAGACCTCTTTCATGAACCTGAAGGGGAAAGACGCTGATCTCTTTCAATATAACACTCTGGCAGTGGTACCATTCATTATCTCTAACCGCAACTACGGGATCCTCTGGGACAATAACTCGAGGACAAAATATGGCGACATCCGCGACTGGAACGAACTCTCCTCCCTGAAACTTTATGACAGCCAGGGTGCCGAGAACGGTCTGACAGCGACGTATGCTGACCGGAAGACAGGAAAGAAGGTATTCACCACCCGGAACGAAAGGGAGATAAGCTACCAGTTCATACCCGACCTTGCAGAATTTCCTGAAGGGTTTAACCTTGGAGACGGAAAGGTAATCTGGGAGGGGGCGTTTGAGGCTGACACAACAGGGATTTTCAAGTTCATGTTCAACTCGGCAGGTTATGCCAGACTCTGGATTGACGACAGGCTGCTTTTTGACCGCTGGCGCCAGTGCTGGAACGCCTCAACCAACTATTTCACCCTGAACGTTGAACAGGGCCGGCGTTATCCCCTGAAGATAGAGTGGATACCTGACGGGGGCGAGTCATACATAGCCCTCAGGTATCTCACCCCCCAGGATGGTGATGAACAGCAGCGCATCTCGTTCTGGTCGGAGGTGGCTGACCAGATCGACTACTATTTCATCAGCGGCGAAAACATGGATGAGGTTATCAGGGGTTATCGCACCGTAACCGGGAAAGCCCCTGTGATGCCTAAATGGGCCATGGGATTCTGGCAGAGCCGCCAGCGATACACAAACCAGGAGGAGTTGCTTGGTGTTGTCAGGGAGTACAGGAAGAGAAACATACCGTTTGACAACATCGTTCTCGACTGGCAATACTGGCCGATAGACAAATGGGGTGATCACCAGTTTGATGCAACCCGGTTCCCTGATCCTGACGGCATGATCCGGACACTGCATGATGACCTGAACGCAAGAATCATGATCTCTGTCTGGCCGAAATACTACGTCGGCACCGGAAACTATGATGCCATGAAGAGCAAGGGTTATCTCTACATGCGCAACGTTGAGAAGGAACGCAAGGACTGGATCGGATACCTCTCCACATTTTACGATGCATTCAATGCTGATGCAAGGGCTGCGTTCTGGGATCAGATCAACAACGCACTCTACAGCAAGGGTATAGACGCCTGGTGGCTTGACGCCACGGAGCCGGATATAACATCCAACCTCCCCATGGATGAGCGCAAGGCAATGATGAGTCCGACAGCACTCGGATCGGCAGACAGGTACTTTAATGCCTATTCGCTCGTGCAGGCTCAGGGTGTCTTTGAGGGACAGCGGGCCACTGACCCGGAGAACAGGGTTTTCATCCTCACCCGTTCAGCCTTCGCAGGTCTGCAGCGCTACTCCGCTGCCAACTGGAGCGGTGACATAGCTGCAAGGTGGCATGACATGGCAGCACAGATACCCTGCGGACTGAACTTCTCGATGTCAGGGATCCCCTGGTGGACCATGGACATAGGAGGCTTCTCCGTGGAGAGCCGCTATCATAATCCGTCCCCGGCTGACCTTGACGAGTGGCGCGAGCTGATGACACGGTGGCACCAGTACGGGGCATTTGTACCCCTCTTCCGTTCACACGGCGAGTTCCCCTTCAGGGAAATGTACAACACAGCTCCCGAAAACCATATAGCCTATAAGACAATGGTTGAATACAACCAACTGAGATACAGGTTTATGCCTTATATTTACTCGCTCGCCGGACAGGCATGGCTCAATGATTACACGATTATGAGAGGGCTGACGATGGATTTCAGCCTTGACACTGCGGTGTTTGACATTGCCGACCAGTATATGTTCGGCCCTTCGCTCATGGTCAATCCCGTGACGAAATATAAAGCAAGGTCGCGTAAGGTATATCTGCCATCGGCGTATGGCTGGTATGACGTGCGCACCGGAAGGCATTACGCCGGAGGGACAGTTGCGGAAGCAGATGCTCCCTATGAATGGATGCCGCTGTTCGCCAGGGAAGGATCGGTCATTCCGACCGGGCCTGAAATTCAGTATGCTGAGGAGAAGGAGGCTGATCCACTCACATTATGGGTCTATGCCGGCGCTGACGGCGCCTTTGTGCTGTATGAAGATGAGGGCGACAATTATAATTATGAGGATGGAGCCTATACCCTCATCCCCTTCACCTGGAGCGAGGCTGAACGTACCCTGACCATCGGAAGAAGGGAGGGGGAATACCAGGGAATGCTCCATGAGCGAACCATAAATGTCATAATGGTATCTGAGTATAAGGCTGTGAAGCTTGACTTCGGACGAACCCCCGACAAATCGGTTACGTATTCAGGGGAGGAAATAAAGGTTAAGTTTGAGTAATTTCTGATGTTGAGGTATAACTGAGATAAACAGTTTAAATGATTGTGGGAATGAAGAAAGTAATCACTGTCATGACGGCAATGCTGCTGTTTGCAGCAACTGTCGCGGCACAGAGCATCGTGCCTGCTGAGTGGAAATTCCTTACGGGAGACAAGCCTGAGTATATTGACTCGGCAAAGAACGAATACTGGTGGAAGGATATCTCCCCGCTTACCGTATGGGAGAGGCAGGGCTTCCCGGGCTATGACGGGTTCGCCTGGTACAGGGTGAAGGTGGTTGTCCCGGCTTCGATGAAAAAGAATGCAGAGAAGTATGACGGGCTGATGCTTAACCTGGGGAAGATTGATGATGCTGACGAGACCTTTTTCAATGGCCATAAGGTAGGGGCAACAGGCAAGATGCCCCCTGACTATGCCGGAGCCTATGATGTGCCCCGCACATACCTGATTCCTCCTGATTACGTGAACTGGGGCGGAAAGAATACCATTGCTGTCCGCGTTTATGACGCCGGGGGCGACGGAGGCCTGTATGGGGGTCCGGCCGAGCTGACCAACAGGGGCAATCCTGACCTGCTCACCCTTGGTACTCTGTTCGCCCAGGAGGATATGATCCTGAAAGGATCGCCCGACGTAGAGATCCTGACCACTGTCAAAAGTGAGTTCAGGAAGAAGTACAGGGGCGCTCTGACACTTAAGATTGTCACTGATTTCGGTGAACAGGTGTATGACGGCTACCACGATGTGGCTGTGAAAAAGATGAGCTCAGGTAATTTCCCGTTCCTGGTGAAAAACCTGAAGCCGGGGTTCTATAAGGCAACGCTTGCCCTGCAGAGCAAGATGGGCAACAAGAAGTACAGCTTCAATTTCGGTTATGAACCGGAAAAGATAGTGTCGCCGGCAGACCCGCAACCTGATTTTGCGGAATTCTGGCAAAGGGCGAAGGCGGAACTTGCCACCGTTGATCCCCGGTACAACCTGATCCGGATAGACAGCCTCTGCACGGAGAAGCATGATGTCTACCTGGTTGAGATGCGCTCGCTCGGCAATGCCCTCATCAGGGGCTGGTACCGGGTACCTGTGAAACCCGGCCGTTATCCTGCAATTATGCAGGTGCCGGGTTACAGCTCGGTGGAAGTCCCTTCATATGTCAACTATGGTGATGATATTATCGGATTCGCACTGAATATCAGGGGGCACGGCAACAGCAAGGATGATGTGAACCCGGGCTTTCCCGGATATATACTCAGCAACCTTGGAGACAAGGAAAAGTATATCTACAGGGGAGCTTATATGGACTGCGTCAGGGGTATTGACTTCCTCTGCTCGAGACCGGAGGTTGATGCCTCGCGCATTGCAGTTGAAGGGGCAAGCCAGGGAGGCGCCCTTACCTTCGCCACCGCAGCGCTGGCCAATGACCGGATCGCGGTTTGCGCACCCCAGGTGCCGTTCCTGTCTGACTTCAGGGATTATTTCAGGGTGGCAAACTGGCCTGGTAATGAGTTCATCGACCTCGTCGAAAACAAAAAAGCGCTGACATGGGACCAGGCTTACTATACGCTCAGTTATTTTGACATAAAAAACCTCGCCCCGATGATAAAGGCTCCCCTGATAATGGGAGCAGGACTGATGGATGAAGTATGCCCGCCGCATATCAACTTCGCCGCCTTCAACCTTGTCACTGCTGAAAAAAAATATATCGTTTACCCGTATGCCGGCCACGGGCTCCCTGATCACTTCTACCAGGCGAAAATGGACTGGATCAGGACAAAGCTGGGATTGAACTAAAACATTACTGTTATGGAGGGAAGAACAAAAATGTCAGGACTGCTTATTGCGGTCGGAGTTGCTATCTTGCTGCAGGGGTGTTCACAGCCCGTGCCGCGTACTCATGTCAGTTTCAACGATGGATGGAAATTTGCCCTGGCCGATGCTGCTGATGCCTCACAACCCGGTTTTGACGACAGCGGATGGAGGAATCTTGACCTGCCGCACGACTGGAGTATTGAGGGTGAATTCAGCGAGGCGAATCCTGCCTCGCCCGGGGGGGGCGCACTTCCGGGAGGAGTGGGTTGGTACCGCAAGACCTTCAGGGTAAACACTGCGGATAAGGGGCGGATGACTTACATCTCCTTTGACGGCGTCTATCGCAACAGCGAGGTATGGATCAACGGAAACTATCTCGGCAAGCGGCCATACGGCTACAGCTCTTTCAGGTATGACCTCACCCAATGGCTTAAGTACGGTGAGGAGGAAAACGTGATTGCCGTCAGGGCAGACAACTCCGCACAGCCAAACTCAAGATGGTATTCGGGCTCAGGCATATACCGCAATGTCTGGCTGACAACCACTGAAAAGATTGCCGTTGACCAGTGGGGCACATTTGTCACCACCCCGGAGGTCAGCAGTGAATCCGCCCTCATAAGGGTGACCACCCAGATCAAAAACAGCACCGGCTCGAAGGCTGAAGTAAGGCTGGAGACCACTGTATATGACTCTGACAACAAGCGCGTTGTCAGAACGGAAACTGACCAGGTGGAGGTCCCCGTATCAGGTACAGCTGTGACACAGGAACTGACTGTCAGGAGTCCCCGCCTATGGTCAGTTGACAATCCGCAGCTCTACAGGGTGGTAACCACCATACGCTCAGGCCAGCTTCTTGCTGACAGATATGAGACAGTTACCGGTATAAGGTCATTTGAGTTTGACCGGGTGAAGGGTTTTATTCTTAACGGCGAGCCTGTGGTAATCCGCGGAGTATGCAATCATCATGACCTGGGCTGCCTCGGAGCAGCGGTCAATACCCGTGCAATGGAAAGACAGCTTGAGATATTGAAGGAAATGGGATGCAATGGCATCCGTACCTCCCATAATCCCCCGGCACCGGAGCTGCTTGACCTGTGTGACAGGATGGGATTCATCGTTATGGATGAGGCGTTTGATATCTGGAAAGTGAAGAAGACAGACTTCGATTACAGTCTTGATTTTGATGAATGGCACAGGAGGGATATCGAAGCGATGGTGCTTCGTGACCGTAATCATCCGTCGGTGTTCATATGGAGCATCGGTAATGAGGTGATGGAGCAGTGGGAGAGGGATGGCAGCGGTGAGGCTATAGCCACTGAACTGGCAGGCATAGTCAGATCCCTTGATGACACCAGGCCGGTGACGGCGGCATGCAATGATCCGGTTCCCTATAACCCGGTCATCGCCTCCGGCGCCCTTGACCTTATCGGTTACAACTACCGCGACACGCTATGGACCCGCTTCCCGCAGGCATTCCCGGACGGCAAATTCATAGGCACGGAGACCACTTCGGCCCTGGCTACCCGTGGAAGCTATGACATGCCGTCAGAGATAGTAAGGCGCTGGCCTTCACGTTGGGACCAGCCCTTCAGGGACGGCAATGCTGACCTCACCTGCTCGGCTTATGACAACTGCTCTGCTCCTTGGGGCACCACCCACCGCGACAGCTGGAGGCTGATAAGGGATAATGCTTTTCTCACCGGAATGTACATTTGGACCGGCTTTGACTACCTCGGCGAGCCTACACCGTACTGGTGGCCGGCACGAAGCTCTTACTTCGGCATCATCGACCTTGCCGGCTTCCCGAAGGATGTCTACTGGTTCTACCAGAGCGAGTGGACCGACAAGGATGTGCTGCATATCTTCCCCCACTGGAACTGGAATCCTGGTCAGACGGTTGATGTTTTGACGTTCACCAACTGTGACGAGGTGGAGCTGTTCCTTAACGGCAGTTCCCTTGGCCGGCAGAGCAAGAGCCGCGATGATTTCAACCTCGTGTGGAAGGTCCCGTTCGAGGAGGGCACCCTCCTGGGCGTGGGTTACAGGAACGGGAGTGAGATTATGAGAAGTGAGATCCGAACTGCCGGGGAAGCTGCGGCCCTTAAGCTTTCGCCCGACAGGGCAGAGATAATGGCTGACGGATCAGATCTGTCATTCATTACGGTGACGGTTGCTGACAAAGACGGTAATACGTTGCCGCATGCCGCTAATATGATCAACTTTTCCGTTGAGGGTCCGGGCACGATTGCCGGTGTTGACAACGGAAGCCAGACAAGCATGGAGCCCTTTAAGGCAGATTACAGGAAAGCGTTTAACGGCAAATGCCTCGTGGTGGTGAAGGCAGGGAAGGAGAAGGGAACGATAAAGCTCACCGCCTCATCGGAAGGACTGCCCGATGCAACCCTGACAATAAGGGCCAGGTAGGAATTTCTTAACCTGCTGCGAACACAGCGGAGAGGTCAGATAAATACCCTCATCCCCTCATCGTAGCTTTCACGGAGCTCACGGGGGGTGCAACTCTTCTTCCTGCGGAAAATGCGGTTGAAGTTGGAGATGTTGTTGAAGCCGCATGAGTAGGCTGTTTCCGCTATCGTCTTGGTGGTGGAAATCAGCATTCTTGAGGCATGACCCAGTCTGACCTCCGTAACACAGTCAATAAAGGTCATGCCGGTGCGCAGCTTGAAAAACCGGCTGAAGGCTGACTCTGTCATGCTGGCTATCCTTGCAGCCTCGCCAAGAGTTATCTGCTTGTCAAAGGAACTGTGGATGAACTCCATCACCTTCTCTATCCGCCTGCTGTTGTAATTGAACACTTCTGTGTCACTGAATCCTGAATCAGAGCATACACGGTAGTCACGCGAGATTGAGAGATCATGAAGGATGCTCATTAATTCAAGCACCGAATCAAAACCCTGCTTTTTGCCGAGGCTCACTATGCGGGGCTCCAGCCTGGCCGTCGTCTCAGGGGAAAAAATAATGCCGCGCAGTGACCTGCGAAGCATGTTACGGATGAAATTCAGCTGATTCTTCTGGAGGAACTTCTCATCGAAGAAATCCTTATGGAACTGGATGGTCACCTCTTCAACCTGGTTGGGAGCAAAGCCTGTCCCGAACCAGCCGTGCGGCAGCCCGGGCCCGATGAGAGCCAGCTCCAGGTTGCCTATCTCTTCCACATGATCCCCGATGATCCGTTTCGCACCCTTTGCATTCCTTATGAAATTGAGCTCTATCTCATCATGATAGTGAAGGGGAAAGTCAAACTCCGACTTCGCCCTGTAGAAATAGGTGAAACAGTCTGACTGGGTAAGGGGTGTAATCTCTCTCAGTATATTGTCATGCATGGCCGGATTAATATAGTATAGTCACTTCAAAGATATAAAAGAAGTGTTAATATAATATATCCCTGATTCCTGATTTCTGTTTGATGTAACGTTCATGAAATAAGTAATTAAGGACCGGAGCCATGCAGCCATGACATCTTTTTACGGGCGGTGACGGCTAAAAATGTATCGGTGTGTTGCATATTTTATGTTATCACACTGAAGATAATGGCATTAAAGTATCACTATTTAAAAGAATGGTATTACCCGCCAGCGGGAGTGATTGCTTAATTTTGATTAAGATCGTATGTAATCGCATGAAAGGAAAGGTATTTGCAGGGCTGCTGCTGATGATTGCCCTCGCAGGTTGCGGAAGCAGTCAGAAATATGATTATGTGACAGTTGATGACGGTATCTTCAGGCTTGCCGGAGAGCCTTATTATTTTATCGGAGCAAACTACTGGTACGGGGCCATCCTTGGCACTGAGGGACAGTATGGTGACCGCGGGCGGCTGCTCCGGGAACTGGATCACATGAAGAGTATCGGCATCACCAACCTTCGGGTCATGGTAGGCCCTGAAGGTCCTGACAATGAGCCTTTCAGGGTTACACCTGCGCTGCAGGTGGCCCCGGGTGATTACAGTGGGGAGATGCTTGACGGGCTAGACTATCTGCTTGCTGAGATGGGCAAACGGGGGATGCACGCCATCCTCTTCCTCAACAACGCATGGGACTGGAGCGGGGGCTTCTCCCAGTATCTGAGCTGGAACGGTTACGGCCCAATTCCCAATCCCAATGTGCCGCCCAACACATGGCCGCAGTTCATGGCTTTCTCAGGGCAGTTTAACACCTGTGAGCCGTGTATCAGGCAGTTCGAGGAGTTCATCCGTTTTATTCTGGGACGCACAAACAATTACACCGGTGTCAGGTATACCGATGACCCTGCAATCATGGCATGGGAGATAGCGAACGAACCGCGGGCATTCTCTGATGAGAACATCCCGGCTTTCGAGGCGATGGTTGGCCGTATTGCTTCATTACTGCAGGAACTTGACAGAAATCATCTTGTTACCACCGGCACTGAGGGCCGCCACGGCTGCGAGCAGAAGATGGATGTTTTTGAACGCATTCATGCCAACCCGGACATCGATTACCTGGTGATGCATATATGGCCCAAGAACTGGGGCTGGCTTGACATTGCGGATATTGCCGGAACACTGGATTCATCAGTGGTTAAAACCAACCGGTATATTGATGACCATCTTGAAGTTGCCGTACGGCTGCACAAACCGATAGTGCTCGAGGAGTTCGGACTGCCACGTGATCTCCATGGATTTTCGCCTGATGAGTCGACGGTTGCGCGTGATGCCTATTACGCCAACGCTTTCGGCCAGGTGCTTGAGCATGCCGGTCGCCTCGGGCCACTGGCAGGATGCAACATCTGGGCATATGCCGGAGAGGGCAGGGCTGCAGAGGGACGCATTCACTGGCTCCCCGGTGATGACTACCTGGGTGATCCGCCTCAGGAGGAGCAGGGCCTTAACTCTGTGTTTGACACTGACTCCACCACAGGCATCATATCTGATTTCAGCCTTCGCCTCTCATCTCTCACCATAAAATAATCCCTATATGTTTAAGACACTTATTATCATCGCTGTAATGCTGACCGTGACTGCCTGCAGCTCAGGCGACACAAAAAGAACCGGGCCTGCCGACAGGTCTGCCACGCCTGAGACCGTTAACATGCTGGCAGGGCTGAAGCAGGCTGCCGGGCAGGGTATAATGTTCGGACACCAGGATGACCTCTCGTACGGAATCGGTTGGGTTTACCCCGGTGGTGAGTCAGATGTAAAAAGAGTAACAGGAGATTACCCGGCTGTATACGGCATGGACCTCGGCGACATCGAGCACCGGTCACCAGTGAATCTGGATTCT
>JADFDS010000015.1 GCA_018262715.1 Bacteroidota bacterium | reverse complement strand
CGTTACAGGGGCTGCTTTCACTGCTGCCTTTGCTGTCTCCTTCGGAGATGGTGCAACAATGCTCTTCCTGGCTTTCTTACGACGGCGGACGCCAAAGGATCCTATAATAATCTTTCCTCTCTTTGATTTTTTGTCACCTTTGCCCATATTCTTCGAAATTTTAAATTGTGAACACAAAATTACACAAACAACAAAAGTAGTAAAATTTAGTCCCGGGGCATCAAATTCTGTTAATAAAAAGGATCAACACGCAGGGACGGTAACCGGCCGTTTTATTAAATTTGCTGATATGGCAACCAGGAAGCTATGGATTTACTCTCCGGAAGTCTCTCCCCGGCTTGAGTATGCGGCAGGTGTGATCTTCAGCACCGTTCTGGGCATAAATTATGAGATAACAACTGACAGAAGGAAGATAGGCGGCAGTCCTGCTGTCTTCTACACCAATGAGAAGGTGAAGGATCAGTTTGTTATCCGTCCGTCGGGACTCCTTGATGCGACAGGTGTTGAACAGATAAGGCCTGAGGTGTCATTTATCGGAGAGATGCCGGTTTTGTTTGCAGCTGAAGGGGGAAGCATCCCGTTTGATCTTTTCTCCGCCGTATTTTACATGCTGTCGAGGTATGAGGAATATCTCCCTTTCTCACCTGATGCCCACGGACGGTTTCCGGGTGCCGCTTCCCTGGCCGGGAGGGGAGGGTTCCTGAGGATTCCTGTTGTGGAGATCTGGTCAAAATTCCTGGCGATTGAACTGATAAGACGGTATCCGGTTCTTACCATAAGGCACAATGAGTACAGTGCCCTGGTTACTGTGGATGTTGACCAGCCTTTTGCATACCGCAGCAGGGGATTTCTGAGGAGCATGGGCGGTCTGGTGAAAGGGCTCGCCGGGGTGGGAGCCAGGCCTGCTGACCGGATAAGGACTATGACCGGAGAGCTACCAGACCCGTATGACAGCTTCGGATACATTGAAGAAAAGCTGAAGGAAAGCCAATCCGAAGCCCTCTTTTTCTTCCCCACGGGTGACCAGGGAGAGTATGACCATAATCCTCCCTTCCGTGATCATGATTACGGTGAAATTATCCGCAGGTATGACCGGATGTACGGCAGCGGCCTTCATTCATCCTACAGGTCCGCGGGCAGGATCAGGACTCTGAAGACTGAGGCGGAACGGTACAGCGCCATTACCGGGCATCCCCCCGTGAAGGTGCGTCAACACTGGCTGCTTCTTAATATGCCGGACACATACCGTGACTTCCGTGAGGCGGGCATGACGCATGACTATACAATGGGTTATCATGATGAGCCTGGTTTCAGGGCAGGCATCGCCCGGCCCTTCCCCTTCTATGATCTTGCCACCGAGAGGGCAACCACCCTTACTGTAGTGCCTTTCCAGGTGATGGACGTGACTCTCAGGCAGTATATGCATCTTCAGCCTGAGGCTGCCCTGGAGGTTGTCAGGACTCTCATCGCCGCGACCAGGAACGCAGGCGGCCTGTTTGTTTCAATATGGCACAACACCTCCCTCAATGAAGGCAACGGATGGGAGGGCTGGAGACATGTATTTGAGGAAATGCTGTTCATGCAGAAGGTATGATCAGCTATCTGAGAAACAATGAGGTAGACCGTGAGCGGTGGGATGCGTGCCTGAATGAGATCCAGGCCGTAAAACCTTATGCCCTTTCCTGGTATCTGGATATAATGTCACCGGGGTGGGAGGCACTTGTAGACGATGATTATTATGCGGTTTTTCCTCTGCCGCGCCAGAGAAAACTGGGGATCAGCTATATCGCCACCCCCTTGTTCCTGCAACAACTGGGACTCTTCACCGCTGACGGTGACCGGAAACGGATGGCTGAAGAGTTCATCTCGTTCATGCCCGGTTTCTGCAGGCTGGTTGATCTCTGCATAGGACAGGAGGCCTCGGTGCCGGGCTACAGGCTTACACCGAAGTACAATTATGAGCTGAAGCTCGATGATCCTTATGAAAAGTTGTGGATTAATTACATGACTGACTGCCGGAGGAACATCAACATTGCACGTCGCTATCCCCAGGAAATAGTTGAGGATCCAACCCCCGGAGAGCTGATTGCGCTCTTCCGTACCCATACTGCCAGGAGGGCAGGTGTGACAAGGGAATCACCATACCGGAGACTCCGGACCCTGATGGAGCATTGCACCTCATCGGGACTCGGAAGGATTCTGGGTGTAAGATCGCCAAAGGGAAAACTCCTCTGGGGCATGTTCGTGATTGAAACTCCCGGGCGCACAACAATGCTTTTTACGGCGGGAAGCAGGAAAAGCCGCGAACTGCGAACATCCTACCTCGTCATAGATCACCTGATCAGGAGTTATGCAGGTACCGGACAGGTAATTGATTTTGCCGGGTCGTCAATTCCGTCAATAGCTATCTTCATGAGATCATTCGGAGGGGAGAAAACAACCTACTGGAGGCTGTACCGCAACAGTCTCCCCTGGCCCGTGAAGCTTCTGAAATGATCAGAAGAGGAGTTCTATTACCTGATCGTTCTGCTCTGTCTCTGAAAGCTTGCCGTTTTCGCACCGGAGGGTCCTTCCGGGAAATTTTTTGACCAGTGAGTGCTTGTGGGTTGACATAATAACGGCCCGGCCCGTATTGCTGATGTTTTTCAGCAGGATATGTATCTCCTCTGATGTTTCCGGATCAAGGTTGCCAGTCGGTTCATCGGCCAGTATTATCTCCGGGTCATTCAGCAGGGCACGTGCAATGACCACCCTCTGCTGTTCGCCGCCAGAGAGCTGGTGAGGCATTTTGAAGCCCTTGTTCTGCAACCCGACCTTTTCAAGTACCTCTTTTATCCGTTCTTCAACCGCAACCTTGTTGTTCCAGCCTGTCGCTCTGAGGGCAAATTCCAGGTTGTCATGCACTGACCTGTCGGTCAGGAGCTGGAAATCCTGGAACACTATTCCGAGTTTTCTTCTCAGCAGAGGTATCTCCCTCTTTTTTATCGTGTGGAGGCTGAATCCTGCCACCCATCCTTCGCCTTCGGCGAGAGGAAGCTGTGCATTGAGGGTGCGGATGAGTGAAGTCTTGCCGCTTCCCACCCTGCCTACCAGGTAGACAAACTCCCCTTTATCGACTTTCAGGTTCACATCGCTGAGGACGAGATGATCCTGCTGCATGATCGAACAGCTTTTCAGTTCAATGATTGTGTCAAGAGGGGTGATCTCTTCCATTCGGAACGGTTTTTGTGCAAAATAAAAAAGAATTAACAATCAGCAGTCTCTGTGTTGATAAAATGAAGGTTAAGGAAGATTTCGCGAGGCATTATAATTGTATTTTTACGGCTAATGAAACTGCGCCGGAAAGTCTGCGCAATATATTGTTAATGAATTAATTAATTGCAGGAACAGCCTGCAGGTGAATGTTTTTGAGACAGCTTGAGAAAAGGATAAAGTTATGAACAGGAAGATACTGACGGTGGTCATGGTCTCACTCATTGCCGCAGGAGCAGCGGTTAAGGGGCAGGTATCATTTTCAGGGAATGAGGTGACCTCCCTGCTGAACAACGGTTATGAGATGCTTTCAAAGGCCAGGTATACCACGGCCATCGGGTTGTTTGACAAATGGCTTGAGAACGGGCAGAACGGTACCAAACTTCAGAGGGCAGATGCGGAGTATCACGCTGCGCTGGCATCGATGAGGCTGATGGCTCCTGATGCCGAGTTCAGGATGCAGCGGTTCATCACCGCCAACCCGGAGAGCCCGATGCTCAACCAGGCGCGGTTTGAATCGGGCCGCTATTGTTACCAGCAGCGGAATTATAGCTGCGCCATTGAGTGGTTTGAACAGACTGACCGCATTCTGCTGAGTGACAAGGAGCATGCCGAGTATCTTTTCAAGCTTGGGTACTCGCAGTACCGGAGGGGTGACACCAAGAGGGCACAGATGCTCTTCGCCGAGCTGATGGATTCCGAAACCGATTATACCGCGCCGGCCACTTATTACCACGCCGCAATTGCCTATGAGAACGGATTCTACCGTACGGCACTGGAGGGTTTTGAGAAACTGAAGGGTGATGAAACCTTCGGAAGCATTGTTCCATTCTACATTACCCAGATCTATTACCTCGACAAGAACTACGACGGTATCCTGGAGATGGCTCCTGCACTTATTGACCAGGCGGGAAAGAAAAGGGAGACAGAGCTTTACCGGTTCATCGGTGACGCATTTTTTCAGAAGGGCAATTACAGCGAAGCCATCCCTTACCTTGAAAAATTTATCAAAGAGACCAGGCTCAGTGACCGCAATGATAAATATGAGCTGGCATACAGCTACTATCAGACCGGGGCCACGGATCAGGCCACGAAGCTTTTCAACGAAGTGGTTGGCCGCAGTGACATCCTGACGCAGAACGCGTATTACATGCTGGGTTCGTGCTACCTTCAGGCAGGAGACAAAAAAAAGGCGCAGATGGCTTTCTCGGCCGCCTCAAAGATGAGTTTTGACCCGGATGTACAGGAGGAGGCCCTCTTCAACTTCGCAAAACTGGCATATGAGAATTCATACGCTCCCTTTGGGGAGGGGATAGATGCACTGCATAACTACATCCGCACATATCCCAATTCAGAACATGTGTCAGAGGCGTATGACTACCTGATATCCGCCTACATGAGACTGAAGAACTACCAGGCCGCCCTGAACTCACTTGAAAAGATAAGCAGCAAGGATGACCGTCTGAAGGAGGCGTACCAGAAGGTGGCCTATTTCCGTGGCATAGAGCAGTTCCGCAACAGGCAATATGCCGAAGCGGTATCAATGTTCGACAGGTCGCTCACCTACAAGGAAAGGAATCCTGACCTTTATGCCCGGGCCCTGTACTGGAGAGGGGAGTCTAACTACCGTCTCGGCAACAATAACGGAGCAGTCAGTGACTGGGAGAACTTCAGGAAGCTGCCTGCCGCTTCATCGATGGATGAGTATGAGCTGACGGACTATAACCTGGGGTACATATGGTACAATTCAGGAGACTACGCGAAAGCACTGCCTCATTTCATGGCATACGTCAACAGGGCTGATCAGAGTGAGAGACCTGACGTGGTTGTTGATGCCCGCAACCGGATAGCCGACTGCTACTACATCAGGGCTGATTACCCGTCGGCGATATCGTACTATGACAAGGTAATTGACTATGGCAAGGTCGATGCTGACTATGCAATGTTCCAGAAGGGATTTGCCCAGGGGTTGAGCAATAATAACGCAGCCAAGATCACCACCCTCACAGGCCTGGTTACAAAGTACCCGAAATCAACATACGTGCCGAACGCACTGTTTGAAAGGGGAAGGGCATATGTTGCCACGGAGCAGCCTTCACGCGGTGAAGCCGACTTTACGAATATCATTGCCTGGTACACCGGGAGCCAGTTCGTTCCTCCTGCCATGGTGCAGCTCGGGCTTATCTATTACAATGCCGGGGAGAATGAGAAGGCTGTTGCCCAGTTCAAGAAGGTAATAGAAAACTACAGGAACACCCCGGAGGCCCGCAACGCTGTCAACGGTCTCAGGAACGCTTATACTGACATGGACGATGTTGAGTCGTTCTTTGCATACATGAAGAATGTCGAGGGGCTGGGTGACATCGAGGCTTCCACGCGTGACTCCATGCTGTACATGTCCGGGGAGAACCAGTACATAAAGGGCAACTGTGAGAGATCATCAGATATATTCAGGAACTACCTGAAGGAGTTCCCGTCAGGCAGCTTTGCCACCAATGCCCGGTTCTACCTTGCTGACTGCCTTAACCGGTCAGGCAATGTTGACGAAGCGCTTGACCTCTATCTCAGGGTGGTCAGTGTAGGGAACAACCAGTTCATGGAGCAGTCGTTGCTCGGCGCAGCCTCCATCACATTCGGGAAGAAGGATTACAGAGGCGCATGGTCGCTTTACGAACGGCTGGGCAGGGAGGCTTCAAGCCCGGAGAACAGGCTGTATGCCTATCTTGGAATGATGCGTTCAGCGTCGGCTCTCGAGGATGATGACAGGGTGATTGCCTCGGCAGAGCTGGTGCTCGGTTCGGAGAAGCTGACGGAGGATCTGGCCAGGGAGGCCACCTTCCTGACGGCGAAGGCCAACCAGAGAATGGGTAACAATGCCGATGCACTCGATGACTATCGGCGTGTGGCCCAGGAAGTTGCCACAGCCTACGGGGCAGAGTCGAAGTTTCGTGTGGCTGAGTTGCTGTGGATTGCCGGAGACATTGACGGTGCCGAGAAGGAGGCTAACCAGTTTGTCGACATGAGTTCGCCTCATGCATACTGGACCGGCAAGACCTTCCTGCTGCTGTCAGACATTGCCATCAGGAAGGGAGACACCTTCCAGGCGAAGGCAACGCTGCAGAGCCTGATTGACTATTATACTGTCAGGGACGACGGCATAATTGAAGAGGCCAGGGCAAAACTTGCCGCCCTGACAGCCGCACAGCCTTCAGGCGCCGGAACAACTAACTGAATCAGATGGTACTGAACAACGAGATGACGAAGAAGATGAAAGGAAAATACTATATCATGGCAGTTGCCCTGCTGATATCGGTGACAGCCGCCGCGCAGACAGAGGATGAGACAATAAAGAGAACAGTCACTCTTTACAACCCGTATAAGCCCACCCTTCATGAGGCCACCAAGAGAGCCCTCCTCCCTTCGGATGACGACACCACCACGGTTAACCTGCGGTTCAACTACGACTTTACGCCCGGTTCATTCGTTCCTGAATACGAGATCAGCCCCATAAAGTCGGCGGTACTCTCGCCAGAGCCTCTGCCGGACCTGAAGAAGGGTTATGTAAGCCTCGGTCTTGGCACCTATCTGTCGCCTTTTCTTGAGGTGAGTATCTCGAACGGCAGGTCCGGCAAGGGCGCTGTCGGGCTCTTCACCCGGACCTATGGGTCGGCAGGCAGGATAGAGCTTGAGAATGACAGGAGGGTATATGCAGGATTCCTGGACAACCAGGCTCTGCTGTTCGGGAAGAAGTATTTCAGGAGGGGCAGGCTCGACAGTGACATTGATTTCAGGCAGATGACACGTCATGCCTACGGGTACAATCCAGATGTTACCGGTTACGACCCTGACAGGAAGGATATCAGGTCCCTATACTATGATGTTACAGGGAAAGTCAGGTACTTCACCATGGAGCCTGATTCAAGTGATCTGAACTGGGATGCCGCGCTTAAGTACAACTTTTTCACCAGGCAGGGTGACGGTCTGCAACATAACCCGGGACTCTCACTCAGTGCCGGAACAAACATGTTCGGACTTTATGCAGGTATTGACGCCGGTTATGACATGTATATCTTTTCAAAGGCCCTGGATACAAAGTCAAGGAACCTTATTACCCTGGCTCCGTACATCACCAGAGGCAATGATGACTGGAGATTCAGGTTCGGGCTGAAGGTGGCTGCCGATGTTAAGGAGAACCATGATCCCTTTGTCGGAGGTGTTCGCAAGCTTTATATGTTTTTATATCCTGATGCCATGTTCACCTTCAGGATCATCCCCAAATTCCTCAGGTTCACTGCAGCCATTGACGGTTTCATGGATAACAACCAGGCGCGGAATACTGCCTATGTCAATCCATGGATGCTTCCGGGTGACACCCTGTACAACCTGCGCAGCACCGACAATGAGCTGAGGATCTCCGCGGGGCTTTCAGGCACAATGAATGTCAATGCATCCTACTCCCTCGGTGCCAGTTATACCCTCTTCAAGGATATGCTTCTGTTCATGAATGACACCATCGGGTATGGCAACTATTTTGTGCCTGTGTATTCAGACGGCAGCCTGTTGAAGGTAAACGGTGAGGTGTCAGTGCCCCTCAACCGCCAGCTGACCCTTTCACTGCTTGGCAACTACTACGGATACAACCTGTCGGGACAGGAGTATGCCTGGCACAAGCCTGAGTGGGACGGGTCACTGAAGGCTGCCTATAATCTCAGGAACAAGATCATCGCTTCTGCCGATCTCACCCTGACCGGTGTCCGGTATGCGAGGGTGATGGCGCCGGAAAAGACGGTAAAACTGCCGTTCCACCCAAACCTGAATATGGGCATAGAATACAGGTACACTCCTGAAATCTCATTCTGGGTCAAGTGCAATAATATATCCTACAGCCGATATTTTGAATGGAACTATTACCCGTCAAGGAACCTGATGCTTCTGGGCGGAATTTCATACAGTCTGTAAAGTGCCGGAAACCGGGATTTTTTGTTCATATTTTTCCATTAATAATTGCCTTTTTTCGAAGGATAGCCGGCATATTTTGCTACCTTTGTATGATTTTATAAAAAACATATTATCAAACTGTTAATCAGTTATAAATTCAATTTAAAATTACTTGTATGACTAATGAGGAACTGAGGAAGAGGAGCAGGGAGCAGGATGAGTATTCAGCAGACAGTATCCAGGTTCTTGAAGGACTGGAAGCCGTAAGGAAGCGGCCAGCGATGTACATCGGGGATGTAGGGACGAGGGGGTTGCATCATCTTGTATATGAGGTTGTTGACAATTCCATAGATGAGGCCCTCGCAGGATTCTGCACCCGTATCGATGTGACAATCAACGCAGATAATTCCATAACCGTTGTGGATAATGGCCGCGGGATTCCCGTGGAGATACATGAGAAGGAGAAGCGGTCAGCCCTTGAAGTGGTCATGACCGTGCTGCATGCAGGGGGTAAGTTTGACAAGGATTCCTATAAGGTTTCCGGCGGTCTCCATGGTGTAGGCGTCTCCTGTGTCAACGCACTCTCATCGAGGATGACCGTGGAGGTCATGAGACAGGGCAAGAGGTGGTCACAGACTTATGAGCGGGGAAAGCCTGTTGCACCGGTAGCAGCGATAGGTGAATCCGGGGAGTCAGGCACCATAACCACATTCATGCCTGACAACACAATATTCCAGACAATTGAGTTCAACTTCGACGTACTTGCAGCCCGCCTCAGGGAGCTGGCTTTCCTGAATAAAGGCATTCTCCTTACACTGACCGACAAGCGTGAGAACGCTGAAAACGGGGGCAGCGGTGAACAGCGTTCAGATACCGCGAATTTTTATTCCGAGAGAGGGTTGATTGAGTTTGTTGAATACCTTGACGTAAACAGGGAGAGGCTTACGGAGAAGGTGATTTATATCAACTATGACAAGGGTGAGGTACCTGTTGAACTGGCCCTTCAATACAATACATCATTCTCTGAAAACGTGCACTCATATGTGAACAACATTAACACAATTGAGGGAGGAACTCATCTTGCAGGTTTCCGGAGGGGTTTAACCCGCACGCTGAAGAAATATGCCGAGGATTCCGGGCTGACCAGCAAGCTGAAGTTTGACATCAACGGTGATGATTTCCGTGAAGGACTGACCTCTGTCATCTCCGTGAAGGTAGCTGAGCCCCAGTTTGAGGGTCAGACGAAGACCAAACTGGGTAACTCCGAGGTGATGGGTGCCGTGGACGTGGCAGTAAGCACTGCCCTTACCAACTACCTTGAGGAGAATCCAAAGGATGCCAGGTCAATAGTGCAGAAGGTGATTCTCGCTGCCACGGCACGTCATGCAGCCCGAAAGGCGCGTGAGCTGGTACAGAGAAAAAATGTGCTTTCAGGCTCAGGTCTGCCTGGCAAGCTGGCCGACTGTGCAGACCGTGATCCTTCGGTGTCGGAGATATTTCTTGTGGAGGGCGATTCTGCAGGCGGAACGGCAAAACAGGGCCGTGACCGCCGTTTTCAGGCCATCCTTCCCCTCCGGGGCAAGATCCTCAATGTTGAGAAGGCAATGCAGCATAAGATCTTTGACAGTGAGGAGATCAAGAACATATTCACGGCCCTGGGTGTCAACATAGGCACCGAGGATGACAGCAAGGCATTGAACACTTCGGGCCTCAGATACGCCAAGGTAATTATCATGACCGATGCCGATGTTGACGGCTCACATATCACCACACTGATAATGACCTTCTTCTTCAGGCATATGAAGGAGCTGATTGAAAACGGGCATATTTACATTGCCACTCCGCCGCTATACCTTGTCAGGAGGGGCAAGAGCGAGAAGTACTGCTGGTCAGAGGAGGAGCGTGATGCTGCCGTCAGGGAACTGGGCCAGGGTAAGGAATCGGCTGTGTCTGTGCAGAGGTACAAGGGTCTCGGTGAGATGAATGCAGAGCAGCTATGGGATACCACAATGAATCCGGAGACAAGAACCCTCCGCCAGGTTACCATAGACAGCGCCGCGGAGGCAGACCATATCTTCTCAATGCTTATGGGTGACGATGTGCCGCCAAGGAGGGAGTTCATAGAGAGGCATGCGAAGTATGCCAATATTGATGCATAGACAGGCAGGAGACAGCATTTCCCGTAGGGCTTAAAGCATTGCAGATTTGCGATTTGCGATTGAGGATATTCCCCGTAGGGGATCAAGCATTGTAGCAGAGATGTGATTATTAATATTCCCCGCAGGGGATGAAGCATTGTCCCCTGCGGGGTCATACATAATTGTACATGTCACAGAACGGCCAGCCATCCTTCAGGAAGAGTCTTAACCTGGTAGACTCATCCGCATTGATCATCGGCTCGATGATAGGTTCCGGGATCTTTATTGTCAGCGCAGACATGTCGCGCACCCTCGGTTCGCCGGGATGGCTGCTTGTGGCATGGCTGATTACAGGCTTCATGACCATCATGGGAGCTCTGAACTTCGGTGAATTAGCGGCCATGATGCCTAAAGCCGGGGGCACATATGTCTACCTGCGCGAAGCCTATAACCCGCTTACCGGCTTCCTTTATGGCTGGACCCTCTTTATGGTCATCCAGACAGGGACGATAGCAGCCGTGGCGATGGCTTTCGGCAAGTTTTTCGGTGTAATTGTTCCATGGATAAATGAAGGCAATATCCTTCTGAATCTCGGGCCGGTCAGGTTCTCATCGGTACACGTTGTTGCCATAGGGTCTCTGGCATTGCTGACATGGATCAACTCGAGAGGAATCAGGACAGGCAAGAACGTGCAGAACACCTTCACCTTCACCAAGGTGATCATCCTGATGCTTCTGTTGCTGGCCGGTTTTATCTTTGCCGGTTCTGACGGTTTCAGGGCGAACTCGGAGTACTTCTGGGAGGCTGCGAAGCTCGACAGGGCCACAGGCATTGTGACCCCGATCACCGGAGGCATGATAGTGGTTGCCATTGCAATGGCGATGGTTGGCTCGCTGTTCACATGTGATGCATGGACCAACGTGACATTCGCATCGGCGGAGGTGGTTGATCCCAGGCGCACGCTTCCCCGCAGCCTTTTCTGGGGAACCCTGATTGCCTTTACTCTCTTCTTTCTGTCGAATATTGTCTACGTCAAGGTGCTTCCCCTGCGGGGAATGCCTGACGGTGCGGGAGTGCTTGAACGGGGGATGGCATTCGCCACCAATGACAGGCTGGGAACGGCAGCAATTTCTTCAATTTTCGGAGACTATGCGGCCATCATCATGGCGGTACTGATCGTCATCTCGACCTTCGGGTGCAATAACGGACTGATCCTTTCCGGAGCCAGGGTGTACTATGCTATGGCAGCTGATAAACTGTTTTTCAGGAATGCCGGAAAGCTTAATGCCAGGGCTGTGCCCGGCAACGGACTGTGGATTCAGTTCGCCTGGGCATCATTATTGTGTCTGTCAGGCTCATACTCCCAGCTTCTTGATTACGTGGTGTTTGCGGTGCTCCTTTTTTACGTTCTCACCATACTTGCAATTTTTGTATTGCGCCACAGGAGACCTGAGGCCGACAGACCATACAGGGCATTCGGATACCCGGTCATTACGGCACTTTATATCCTGATGGCAGCAACAATCATGATAATCCTTCTTATTTACAAACCGGCTTTCACATGGCCGGGGCTGATCATTGTGCTGATCGGAATCCCGGTGTATTATATTTGGAAGCGATTTAACAAAACCATTTAGCATGGAGATTTTTCAGACTGTATTTGACTGGTATATGGCTAATCTTAACTATTTTACCATATATCTCCTTATGGCCATTGAGAGTTCGTTTATTCCCTTTCCCTCGGAGATAGTGGTTCCGTTTGCTGCCTGGAAGGCAGGGGAGGGTACTCTGACGATGTGGGGGGTGATTCTCTCATCGACGGCAGGCGCCATGACCGGTGCTGTCATCAACTACTATCTTGCAATGTGGATCGGCAGGCCGGTACTGTACCGCCTGGCAGACACCAGATGGGCGCATCTCCTGCTGATCACAAGGGAGAGTGTCGAAAAGTCGGAGAAGTACTTTGTGAAGCATGGCAAGGCATCAACCTTCGTCGGAAGGCTTGTGCCGGCTGTCAGGCAGCTGATCTCACTGCCGGCAGGCCTTGCGAGGATGAACATCGGTCATTTTCTGCTTTATACCTTCCTGGGCGCAACGCTATGGAACCTGATTCTCGCAGTCATTGGATATTATGCCTATGACAAGCGCGAACATATACTGCCATATATTGACTGGATCATGTACGCCGTGGGTGCCATCTTTGTGTTGTGGCTCTCATGGAAGGGATACCAGTTATACAGGAACAGAAAAAAGACTTCTATTCAGTAAGCTCACCGGCCAGCAGACGCAATCCTATCTCTGAGATTTTTGCCTGGTACAGGGCTGTCAGCCTGCGGTTAATGGCGTTAAGGTAGTTATTCTGGTACTCCCTGAATTCCAGTCCTGACAACGAACCAAGCCGGTACCGTTCCAATGCTATCTCCAGTGAGGCTCGTGCCACTTCGGCACTCTGGGTTTCAAAATTGGTTACAATGATATTGTTACGATAGGTATTGTACAGCAGGTCAAGTTCTCCGAGTATCTCATTTTCAATATCAAGATATGCAAGCCTGCTGCTTTCGGCCTCAATCTTCGCATTTGCCATCCTGCGGTTGATCTCCAGCCCTGAGAATATATTCCATGACAGGTTGAATCCCCAGTTGAGCCCGTTCGTCTGGTTGTATGACGATGCCTGCCAGGGGAACTCGTTGCGGGTCAGGTTATACCCGGTACTGAAATTGACTGTCGGATAGCGTTCGGCGCGTACTGATTCAATATCATATTCTGACAGCTTCTCCCCCTGACGTGCAAGGATCAGCTGGTTATTGAAACTGAGAGTGCGTTCGCGCAGCGAATCAACATCGATCTCAGGAGCCAGTATGATTGTATCATTGATATTGAAGTTGATCTCATGTCCTGCGTTGAGCAGGTTGGTCATACGGATATAGGAGCTGATGACTGTTTCCTGTTGGGACAGGACGGCAGAGCTGTCAGCGTTCAGGTCTATCCTTGCCTGCTGAAGGTCGAGCCCCGAGATGACACCGAGAAGATACTTTTCCTCAGCGTTCTCATACCTTGACCTTGACAGAGCCAGTGATGTGAGAGCCGACTGCATCCTATTCTGTTGCACGATAATATTGTAGTATTCAGAGCAGACACGCATTATCAGGTTCTCAACATTGATCTTCACCCGCTGGCTGCTCATGGCCAGGAGTTCCTGCTGCCTGCTGTAGTCGGTGAACATTCCGAAACCGTCAAAAAGCCTCCAGTTCAGCGCCACTCCTGCCGTGTAAAGATTGGTTCGGGTTTTATCATCACCGGCTGTGGATGAACTGGTATTGTTGGTTGTCTGAGACTGTCTTCCCGTTCCGGTGATGGTGGGGAGGAAAGGGCTGAGGGAGACGTTGTTGTCTGCGATAGCCTGGTCGTTCCTGCTGATCTTGAGTGAATAGTTGTTCTCGAGGGCCTGCATGATGGCCTCGTCGAGGCTCATTGTCCTCTGTGCCCCGGCTGCCACAGGCAGCATGAGAATGAATATCAGTAAGCTAAGCCTTGGTTTCCTCATTGATTATAATTTCTGCTTTTTTCTTACCAGCCAGGTAGCTGTAAACGGACGGTACAACAAAAAGTGTGAGGAATGTTGCAAAGAACATCCCGCCCACAACGGTTACACCCATCGTAATGCGGCTCTCTGATCCTGCTCCTGTAGCCAGTGCCAGTGGCAGGATGCCGAGAATAGTCGTGAGACTGGTCATGAGTATCGGACGGAATCGTGCTACTGCCGCCTCCCTCACTGCATCCATGACACTCAATCCTGCCTGCTGCCTCTGGTTAGCAAATTCCACAATAAGTATTCCGTTCTTTGCTACCATTCCGATCAGCATGATCAGTCCTATCTGGCTGAATATATTAAGTGTCTGACCGAAGATCACCATGGTAAAGAGAGCACCGATCAGAGCCAGCGGTACTGTAACAAGTATGATAATCGGGTCACGGAAGCTTTCAAACTGGGCTGACAGAACCAGGTAGATAAGCACAAGTGCAAGCACGAAAGCAAAAAGAAGGCTCGATGTGCTTTCAACAAAGTCCTTCGAGTCGCCTGACAGGGTGGTGCTGAAGTTCTCATCAAGGACCCTGTCGGCAATCCTGTCCATTTCCTCAATGCCTTCGCCGAGGGTGTACCTGCCCTCAAGGCCTGCAGAAACGGTTGCTGACACGAACCTGTTGTACCTGTAAAGCTGCGGAGGCAGACTGTTTTCCCTTATCTCTACGATGTTGTCGAGCTGAATCAGCTGTCCCCTGTCATTTCTTACGTACGTACTTGTCAGATCGAAGGGGTCATTGCGCTTTGACTTGTCGAACTGGCTGAAGATCTGGTATTGTTTGCCGTCAAGGATATAATAGCCGATTCGCTGTTCGCTCATGGTCAGCTGAAGTGTCTGGGCAATGTTCTGAACGTTGATCCCCATCATTGATGCCTTTTCCCTGTTGATCATTACGGTGAGCTCAGGCTTTGTGAATTTAAGGTTCACATCGGAGGCTGAAAAATAGGGGCTTTCAGATGTCATGGCGAGGAAATCCGGTATAACCCTTTTCAGGTCATTGAGGTTCTTTGCCTGGATGACATACTGCACCGGCAGTCCGCCACGCCGTGCACCGAATGTCTGCTGCTGTGACACAATCGTCTGTGCGCCGGTGTATTGTCTCAGTACAGGGGAAAGGGCAGTTGCAATTTCCTGCTGTGAACGTTTGCGGTCTTCCTGGTCAACCAGTCTGACTCTCATGTTGGCTGAGTTGACGCTTCCCATGCCAACCATCATCATAATATTGTCACTTTCCGGTACCTGCTCTTTGACAACCGGGGCAATCTGATCCATGTAAGCACTCATGTACTCATATGAAGCTCCTTCTGTGGCGCGGGCACTGATGTTGACATAACCACGGTCCTCAAGAGGTGCCATCTCTGAGGGGAGCAATGTCCACATCCATGCAATCAGTCCCCCGGCCACTACAATGATTATCAGTGCCCAGTACCTCACCTTCAGGAATGAGGTTATGGCTTTCCTGTAGAAGTTTATCATACCTGAGAAGAATGGCTCGGTGGCGCGGTAAAAGCGCCCTTCCATGGCATTGTGCTTCAGCACCCGCGACGAGATCATGGGTGTAAGCGAGAGGGCCAGGAACGCCGAGATTATCACGGCACCGACTATCACCAGGCTGAACTCCCTGAAGAGCCTGCCGGTTACCCCCTGAAGGAATACTATTGGGAAAAAGACGGATATCAGGGCAATGGTTGTCGCAATGATAGCGAAGTAAATTTCCCTTGAACCTGTCAGAGCCGCATCCATTGGCTTCATGCCGTGTTCCACCTTGGTATAGATGTTTTCCACCACCACAATGGCATCATCAACCACAAGGCCGATTGAAAGCACTATGGCGAACAGCGTGAGGATGTTGATTGTAAACCCGGCCAGGTACATCACGAAGAATGCACCGATTAGTGCTACCGGTATTGCAACAACGGGAATAAGTGTTGTTCTCCAGTTGCGGAGGAAGAGAAAGATGACCAGCACCACCAGGAGGAAGGCAACGAAGATAGTATTCTTTACCTCCTTGATTGACTCCCTGATATAAAGAGTGTTGTCAAAAAGCACTTCCATGGTGATGTCTTCAGGAAGGTCTTTCTCCAGCTGTTTGAGGAGTATCTGTGCGTTATCGACGATGTCAATGTAGTTGGCCCCGGGTTGGGGAACAAGCACAACGTTTACCGACGGTTTGCCGTTGCTGAGCAGGTGTGACCGTATGTTTTCCGCATCAATCTCCGCGGTGCCGATGTCACTGAACTTCACTACCCTGTCACCGTTTTTTGTGATAATCAGGTCATTGAATTCGTCTACGGTGCGCAGCCTTCCCAGGGTCCTGATTGTAAGCTCCGTATTGTCGCCTTCAATCCTTCCGGAAGGCAGCTCAACATTCTCCCGTGTGACGGCATTACGTACATCCAGCGGGGTGAGCCCGTATGCTGCCAGCCTGGTAGGGTCCATCTTCATCCTGATGGCAAGTTTCTTTGATCCCCATACGCTCACAGCACTCACACCTGAGATGGTCTGCAACCTCTCCCTGAAGTTGAGCTCGGCATACTGGCTTACATCAATAATGTTTCTCGTATCACTCCTGAGCGTTACCGCGAAGATGGGCTGTGCGTCGGCGTCAGCCTTCTGGACAACCGGAGGATCAACATCCTGGGGAAGGCGGCGCATGGCGCCTGAGACCTTGTCACGGACGTCATTCACGGCTGTCTCCATATCTACCTCTAGCTTGAACTCGACGGTTATGCGTGATGATCCGTCACTGCTGGAGCTTGATATTGAACGAATTCCCTGGACACTGTTGATTGCTGACTCAAGAGGCTCGGTGATCTGTGTCTCAATGACGTCTGAATTGGCACCGGGAAATGAGGTGGAGACGGTAACGATAGCCGGGTCAACACTGGGGTAGTCCCTTACGCCAAGGAAGGTGTACCCGATGCCACCCATGATGAGGATCACGAGCGCCATAACCGTGGCCAGTACCGGTCTCTTTATGCTTAATGATGATAGACTCATTCGGGTCGTCTGTTTTCGTTAAACTGAATGGGCACAATTAATCGGTTATGTTTACCCTGACAGCCATGTTCGGCCTGAGCTGTATCAGCCCTGTCGTCAGCACGGTGTCACCTGCAGCCAGTCCTGATATGACCTCTATCGCCGATGCAGTCCTGGCGCCGGTAACAACCGGTATCAGTTCGGCCCTGCCATTACGTGCCACCCAGATTTTCTTCTCATTCATTTCCGGAACGATTGCTTCGGTAGGTACCTGGAGAGCATTCATCTTCTCGTCCGTGATCAGGGTCAGTGAGGCGTACATTCCGGGGACAAGTTTGCCGGTGCGGTTGTCATACCTTGCCCTGAGTCCTATCGTACGGGTGGTCTGGTCTATCCTGTAGTCTACGGCGTAGACAGTTGCAAAGAACTCATCACTGTATCCTTCGGTCTCGAATGATATTTTCTTTCCCATCAGGTTCTCTGATACATATTTTTCATTTATGGCGAATTCGAGCTTGAGGATAGACTGGTCAAACAGGTGTGCGATCTTGACCTGGGGGGTAACATAGGTCCCTTCGCTGACATATCGGAATCCGATGACTCCGTCGAACGGAGCGCGGACCTCTGTCTCGGCTATTCTGACCTTCAGAAGGTTGATGTCGGCGAGGATAACGTTATAGTCAGTCTGAAGCTGGTCGAACGCTTCGCGGCTTACCGCATCCTTGGAGAGGAGCACCCTCTGGCGTTCCAGCTTTTCCGAGAGCATCTTTTCCTGTATTTCAGAGCGGCGAAGCTGTGCCTGGAGGTCTTCATCATAGATCTTTACAAGGAGGTCTCCCTTCTTAACCTTGCTTCCTTCCTTGAAATAAACAGCAGTCACTTTGCCTGACACCTTACCTACTATGTCTACTTCCTCGTTTGCCAGCAGTGACCCGGCTGACCTGATACCGTTGGTGAGGTATGATGGTTTGGCTATTGTTCCTGTGACAGGCAGTTGTCCCTGGCCACCCGGGCGCTGTCCCTGCTGTCCACCCTGCGTCTGACCCTGTTGGCCACCTTGTGTCTGTCCCTGCTGTCCGCCCGGTCCCTGACCGGGTGCCTGAACCTGCGCTGCAGGCACTTCGCCTTTCTTCTTCAGGTCACGGTTACCCCACAGTCCGAGCCGCGGTCCCGCGAACCATATCAACAGTACGAGAGGAATGCTGGTCCACAAGGCTATTTTTGTCCCTTTTTTCATCTAGTTATTATATATTCAATTTTCAGACCCGCAAATTAAGGGGGGTTATTAAAAAAATTATGTTAAAGTATATTAAAACGAACAGCAGGCGACTAAATCATAATGCTGCTTCCCCCGGGAGATGCCTCAGTATTTTATCATAATCTCTCTGACCACCCTCTCCATGTTGTCGGTTATCTTTCTTGACGGTACAGTGAATCCGTTGGCAATGGTGGTAAAGGCGATTTTTCTTCCGCTGTTGGTTGTGAAGTAACCTGCAAACGACTTTGCACTCGTTATAGTGCCGGTTTTAGCCACAACTCTCCCTTTAAACATCTCATCACGGAAATAGTTTTTCATGGTTCCTGAGACAGCGCCCATGGGAAGGGATGAAATGAAGTCTTCAGACACGCTGCTGTTGTACATATGGACAAGCAGCCTGACAGTCATCAGGGCGCTGATGTTATTATTGGAGGATAATCCTGACCCGTCCAGGATCACCGCTTCATATGGTTCACACCCGATTGAATCGAGGAATTGCCTGATGACAGCAGATCCGGCGTTCCAGGTGCCTTCTCCGAGTATCTCCCATCCCAGGTGTTTACGAAGGGCTTCCGCATACATATTGACGCTCTCGTGGTTGGTGACCTTTACTATCTCGGCGAGGGTGGGTGAGAGCGTAGTTGCCACGGAGAAACGTTTTTTACCTTCTGCGGAGACGCGTTCCGGTCCTGGCTCGCCATCCACGACTATGCCTGCTTTCCGCATCGCGGCATCAAGTTTTTTCACCAGGGCGAGGGGCGGGTCGGGGATGGAGGCCCTGAGGGTAAAGCTGCTGTCTGCAGGCACGCTGCCTGTCACCCAGGCCTGCCGGGAGTAAGGAGCATTGTATACGTAGCCCCTGTCAGTGCTGCCCGAGGAGAGAAGATAACTGGCAAGGCTTATGTCTTTCCCGTAATCCTGAACTGAATCAATGACAGCTGCCTCGCCCTCAGCGCGGCCCGTAATGTATATTTTGTACTCGTTGTTGTTTATGTTGATATCATAGACCCCGGCTCCGTAGTACTGTCCCAGGTCGCCCCATGCCCATCCCGCGGGTGCAGGATTGAAGTCATAAATGGATTCCCCTGCTGCAACACGGCCCCTTACCTTTTTCACCCCGGCTGCTTTCAGTGCACTGACCCACCCGGCGGTCACGTTGCCATAGTATTCCGTGAAATACTCTGAGCCGAGTGCAGGGTCACCACCCCCGATGATCACCACATCACCCTCGAGGATCCCCTTTTTGGTGTTCAGCTCCCCCAGGAGCCACAGGGTTGTTGTATAACGGTAGCATGGACCGAGGAGGGAGAGGGCCACCGAGGTGGGATAGAGCTTCATTACAGAGGCTGATGCAAGGTTGCGGTCAGCGTCATAGCTGAAGATAATCTCTCCGGTCACAGCATCGGCGAAACAGAAAGAATAGGACGTCCCCGTCAGGGTTGTGTCAGCAAGGATGGAGTCCATTACCTGTTCCTGTGCGCTGAGGCTTGCTGCAGTAGTCATTGACAGGATAAGGATGGTCAGTATTCTGGTTCTCATTTCGGTTTATTTTGTTCAAGTGTTGAAAGCAGGCCGCAGGCTGCATTGATATCCTGACCGCGGCTTGCGCGGATGGTTGTTATGATGCCCTTTGCATTCAGGCTGTCGCGGAAAGCCTCCATCCCGCGCTGGTCAGGACTGCTGAATTCCGATCCGGGGATAGAATGGAAGCGTATCAGGTTAATCCGGCAGCGGATACCGTTGAGTATCCTGGCCAGTTCCCTGACATGTGCAGGAGTATCATTCAGTCCCCTGAACACAATGTATTCAAACGAGACTCTTCTCTGTCTTCCGAAATCGAAGGTCCTGATGGTGTCCAGTACCTCCTTAACCGGGTGGGCTTTCTGAGCCGGCATCAGTGACTGCCGCTCACTGTCAAACGGTGAGTGCAGGCTGACAGCCAGGTGGCATTTGCTCTTACCGAGGAACTCCTCTATCCTGCCGGTGATGCCTATCGTGCTGACGGTGATTCTTGTCGGGCTCCATCCGTAACCCCAGTCGGAGGTCAGAATTTCGAGGCTGCGGAGCACCTCCTCCAGGTTGTCAAGGGGTTCTCCCATCCCCATGAATACGATGTTGGTGAGTGAGTCATGCTCCGGCAGGCTGCGGAACTGGTTCAGTATCTCATTGGAGGTGAGGTTCCCCTGGAAACCCTGACGTGCTGTCAAGCAGAAACGGCATCCCATGCGGCAGCCCGACTGGACGGAGAGGCAGATGGTTGCCCGGTCGCGGTCAGGGATAAAGGCAGTTTCGATGAACCGGTTTTCGCTTACACGAAAGAGATACTTCTTAGTGCCGTCACTGGCGGATGATTCTGATACTGGCGGATTAAGTCCCGTTTCATAATCCTTTTCCAGGATACCGCGCGCTGCAAGGGAGAGATCAGTCATCGCGCTGATGTGAGGAGCTTCCCTGCGATAGAGCCATCCCGCTATCTGCTTCGCCGCATAAGGTGGCAGTGAGGCATCTTTGACAACCTCTGACAGCTCATTTAGAGTCAGGCCGAAAAGCTTCTTCTTTTCCATCAGAAACGATAGCCTGCCAGGTCAAGGTCACGGATGTTCCTGAATGGCTTTGGCGGTTTCAGCTCCGCATTCAGGAGAGTCTTCAGTATAAGCCTTCTCATATCATATGTTTTAATTGATCTCCTTTTCTCCGCTGAAGACGAATGTAGCCGGGCCGGTCAGGTAAATGTCGGTAGCTCTTTCTCCGGTAAGATTGAACCTGACCGACAGCATTCCGCCCCTGGCCTCTACCTCTGTTGCGGGAGTGACAATTTTTCCGGTATATACTGCCGCAATGGCAGATGCTGTTATTCCGGTTCCGCAAGCCAGTGTTTCGTCTTCCACTCCCCGTTCGTAAGTGCGGACCCGAATCCTTCCGTCGTTAATGCTTACGAGGTTGACATTCACCCCTTCAGGTGCATAGACAGGAGACCAGCGGAGGGCCCTGCCGAAGGAGACCATGTCAGTTGCTGAGTTGTCATCGGTGAACACCACCAGGTGAGGCACTCCGGTGTTGACAACTATTCCGTCAGGAGTATGCCTGATTCCGCTGACGTCACGGATTGAGATCTCTGTTAGTCCGTCACCTGCCGGTCTGGCCGTATGAGGTCCGTCACCTGCCATGAAGGTAATGTTCCGGAAGCCTGTGATGTGCCTCATGGCAAAGTGGGCCGAGCACCTGGCGCCGTTTCCGCACATTGCACCGGGTGAGCCGTCGGAGTTGAAATAAGACATCCTGAAATCATACCCCTCACACTCTTCAATGAGCATCAGCCCGTCTCCCCCGATCCCGAAATGGCGGTCACATAACTTCCTGATAAGCAATGCGTCATCATGAGAAATAATGGAAGGGCTGTTTTTTACAATTATGAAGTCGTTGCCAGCTCCCTCATATTTGTTAAAGACCATTTTCATTCCGTTAAATTGAAGTTAATTATCTTAAATAGAATACATCAGTCTGTTAAAAAATCGAAAATTTGCAAAACAATTCGTCCATGGCAGGGTTGTAAAGATATTAATCTTTTGGGCAGGCACACTATTTGATTAAAACAGTCAGGATCAAAGAAAGGCATAACCAAAAAAAACATATAAGCAATGAAAGGAAAAGGATTGATAACAACGTTGCTGGTTGCTCTTTTCGGAGCACTGGCAGGGCTTTTCATCTATACCAGGTTTCTAGACAGGGATAAGCTGGTGATTGGCACTGAAAAGGAGAGACAGATGATTGAGGAGAATGCGAGGTATACCTCGATGTTGTCTCAGTCGGGGGTGAATGATTTCACATTTGCAGCCGAGCAGACTGTGCATGCCGTGGTTCATGTCAAGACCAGGGCAACAGTCAGTTCCTCCTATTCGAACCCTCTTTATGAGTTCTTTTACGGTCCGGGTTCAAGCCAGCCAAGGGTGGTTCGTGGATTCGGCTCGGGTGTAATAGTCACAGAGGACGGGTACATCGTTACCAACAATCATGTCATAGAGGATGCTGATGAGGTTGATGTGACGCTGAATGACAAGCGCACTTTTCCGGCTGAGATTGTGGGCCGTGATCCGAGTACGGATATTGCGGTTCTGAAGATAAAGGTCAGCAGTCTTCCGTATATAAGGTTCGGCAATTCGGATGCCATACGTCTCGGGGAGTGGGTACTGGCAGTAGGAAATCCCTTCAACCTGACATCGACGGTTACGGCAGGGATAGTCAGTGCAAAGGGAAGGAGCCTGGGGTTGCTCGACAACCAGTACAGGATAGAGTCATTCATCCAGACTGATGCAGCCCTTAACCAGGGCAACAGCGGAGGCGCGCTGGTAAACGTCCAGGGTGAGCTCATAGGCATTACCACTGCAATTATTTCGCCCAGCGGAGCCTATGCCGGCAACTCTTTCGCAGTTCCGGCGTCTATTGTAAAGAAGGTATACGATGACATAAGGCAGTTCGGTGAGGTGCAGCGAGGTCTGATGGGTGTGAATATCACCGATGTCACTGATGAGCTGGCCAAAGAGGAAAACCTGAAGGAGATAAAGGGTGTTTATCTGACCGGGGTGACCGATGACGGTGCTGCGAAGGCAGCGGGTCTGGCAGAAAAGGATGTGATCATCGCAATCAACGGTGAACCGGTTGAAACCACGGCGGATCTTCAGGAGAAAGTGAGCCGTTACAGGCCGGGTGACAGGCTGGAGGTGACCTACCTGAGGAAGGGGAGACAGGATAAAAAGAATGTGGTTCTCCGCAATATTGAGGGCGGAACGGGCGTTGTAGCTCCCGGGGCACAGTCCTCATCAGTGTTCGGCGCTACATTCACGCCGGTCACTGCAGGCGAGAAAAGTCAGTTTAAAATATCAGGCGGTGTAAAGATCACCTCAATTTCGGACGGCCGGTTCCGCGATCTTGGCCTTTCGAAGGGAACGGTCATAATTGACGTGAACGGAGTAAAAGTGAACAGCGGTTCGGATGTCCGCAAGGCAACCGGTGACGAAAAGAGTCTGACCTCAGTCGAAGGCTTTACACCGGATGGAACATACTTCAAGTACCAGACCAGGAGGTAAGAATGAGAGTAAGTTATAAAAATCAGAAGATCAGCGGTTTGCCGGGAGAGACGAACCGCATGCGGAGTGGTTGAATATATATTTGTTTAGTAACTTAATTAGCAGTAACTTTGCGAAAATTTTTTCGAAGGGGTATAGAGAATGAGACAACTTAAAATTACCAAATCCATTACCAACCGTGAAAGTGCGTCGTTGGACAAGTATCTGCAGGAGATTGGTAAAGAAGAGTTGATATCGGTTGAGGAAGAGGTAGAGTTAGCACAACGGATCAAGAAGGGTGACAGGGCAGCGCTGGAGAAGCTTACCAAAGCCAATCTCCGCTTTGTTGTCTCAGTGGCCAAACAGTATCAGAATCAAGGGCTTAGCCTTCCAGACCTCATTAATGAGGGTAACCTCGGCCTTATCAAGGCTGCAGAAAAATTTGATGAAACCAGGGGTTTCAAATTTATATCATATGCCGTCTGGTGGATCAGGCAATCAATCCTTCAGGCTCTCGCAGAGCAGTCAAGGATAGTTCGTCTTCCGCTAAATCAGGTTGGTTCGCTGAATAAGATCAATAAGGCATTTGCAAGGTTTGAGCAGGAGAATGAGCGTATTCCTTCCCCTGAAGAGCTTGCCGAGGTGCTTGACCTGCCGAAGGAGAAAGTCACTGACACTCTCAAGGTTTCAGGTCGTCATGTATCAGTTGATGCCCCGTTTGTGGAAGGTGAGGACAACAGCCTTCTGGATGTGCTCACCAACGTTGATTCGCCGATTGCGGACAAGATGCTGATAGACGAGTCTCTCTCAAAGGAGATTGACCGTGCACTGGCAACGCTCACCGAGCGGGAGAGGGATATAATACGTTATTTCTTTGGCATTGCCTGCCAGGAGATGACTCTTGAAGAGATAGGGGAGAAGTTCGGCCTAACCCGTGAAAGGGTGAGACAGATAAAGGAGAAGGCAATTCGCAGGCTGCGACACACATCCCGCAGCAAACTCCTGAAGGGATACCTGGGTTAGTATTCTCAGGGATAGGTAAACAGGAAAAAGAGATGTATCAGCATCTCTTTTTTCATTTATACTGCCTGGCCTGAAGGTTTTCGGATATTGTATTGTAAAAGAAATGAGCCCGGCGAATCGGGCTCATTTTGTGTCCGCATTGCTTGCGGATCTGGGGGGAAGAACTGCTTCATACAGATATGGCGTTATTGAGAGACAGAAACTGCCATATCTGTCGGTAAAAATAACTCAAATGATGATCAGGTGTTATCACCGAATGGCTTCAACTTACAGAACCTGAGGTTGGGGCAATAGAACGCCCGGGAGATCCAACAGAATCCTATTTTCCGGTGAACCTTCTGACGAATTCGTTCTTGTATGAATCTCCCAGGAATGCCTTCAGTCCCTCCGACAGAATTATTTCACCCTGACGGGTGTACCCGGTAACATGTTCTAAGTTAATCAGATATGAGTGGTGTACCCTGAGGAAACTCTGATCCTCAAGCAAACCATCAAAATGTTTCAGATTCCGTGAGCTTACAACCTTCCTGTTTCCTGAAAGAAGAAAATTGGTACAGTAGCCGTCAGCCTGGCACATGATGATATCTGCAACCCTGAGCACCTCAAAGCCTTTTATATTTGGAATGATCAGGGTTGACTGTCTTGGTGAGTTGCTCCGGAGATTTTCAAGCAGTGAGCTGATGATCTCGGAACTTATACCCGGGGTGGCAGCTGACCTGACCCTGGCCACGGCGTCAATCAGCTCATCAATTTTTACCGGTTTCAGAAGATAGTCCAGCGCGCTGAACCTGAATGCTTTAATTGCATACTCCGAGTAGGCTGTGACAAAAATAATCTTGAATTCAATCTTCTCGAACATATTCAGGAGATCAAAACCTGTTCCGTCAGGCATCTCAATGTCCAGGAAGACGAGGTCCGGTGTTGTCTTCTGAATGGCAGTCAAGGCAGTCTTCACGGAGGATGCCATTGCCACAACCTCCACTTCGGGACAATAATCCTGAAGGTAGTTGGATATTACGTCTCTTGCCAGTTTTTCGTCGTCAATAATTACAGCCCGTATCATATCAGTGGAGTCAGAATTGGGATTGGTCAGTTACATATCGCTGATTCAGGATTATGGTGCAAGGGGAAGCTCAATCTCAACCCTGGTACCGGTTTCCGTACGGTCAGGGTACAGATCGGAAATGGTGATCCGGTAATTGGTCAGGAGAAGGTTGTTAATGATCTTCATCCTCTCTGTGGCAAGTGAAATTCCCCTTGATTTCTTAGGGAGCGTTCCGTCTTTCATGGCTTCGGAGCGTGCCCTGCCAACACCGTCATCCTCAACCATGCACAGCAATCCGGATCCGTTCATCTTCACTGCAACGGTTATCATCCCCTTGCGTCCGCTCAGTCCCATCACCCCATGCCATATGGCATTCTCAACAAAAGGCTGGATCAATCCCGGGGAAATCCTGAAACTTTCTGCCTTGACATCCTGATCAACTTTGATTGCATAGTCAAATTTGTCTCCGAATCTCAGATGTTCAATCTTCAGGTAGTCTTCCAGGGCATCAATCTCCACACTAAGCCTGACGAAGTCTTCGTTCATGTTGTTGAGGACTGTCCGGATATGTTTGGAAAAGTCGGAAATGTACCTGTTGGCTGACAACCGGTCATTATTTGAGATGAAGTAATTGATAGAGTTAAGTGCGTTGAAGATAAAATGGGGATTCATCTGTGCACGGAGGGCCTGCTGGCGCAGCATGTCCCTTTTCTGACGTTCCCTCTGATTCATCTGTTTGAGAACAGACCAGGCAATAAAGGAGAAAAGCGTCAGTAGAAACAGCGGCAGTGTTATCTTGAAGAGAATGGTCTGGTAGAAGTAGGGTTTTACCCGGATAGTCAGCAGTCTGCTGTTGCTCCATGAACCGTTGATATCAGTAGCTTCAATATGCAGATCATACCATCCCGGGGAGAGATTTGAGAAATTTATGTTTCTGTCATTGTGGTCAGTATAGTACCAGTTAGCCTCATCGCCGCCAAGCCTGTACCTGAACCTGGTCATATCCGGGTTACGGTATTCGGGTACCACAAATGAGAGGTGAAAGTTGTCATCACCTTTACGAAGAACCACTGTATCAGTCATGTATACAGGCTCGTCGAGTACGCGTTTCAGTGCCGACACTTCCAGCTCGGTGATGATTATCTGTTGTTTTGGCATTCCCTTTGGTTCACTGAGCACTTCAGCAGGATCAAATTCAACCGCTCCCCCGACGCCTCCGAGTATGAATGTGCCATCCTCATTTACCCATGAGGCATCTGAATTGAATTCATGAATCATAAGGCCGTCATTTTCACCGAATGACCTTATGAGCCCCGTTACCGGATTGATTACCGACAATCCGTCGTTGGTTGAAACCCAGATATTTCCGTTGCGGTCCCTCAATATACAGTACGTTGTGTTGTTGGACAGGCCGGCAGCGGTTGTATAGAACAGTTTCTCCCCGGTGTACGGGTTATAGTGGCATACCCCTGTACCCAGGGTGGCAATCCATAGTGTTCCGTCATCGCCGTCACAAATATCTTCCACGTTGGTCATTCCTTCCAGGATTTTCACCGGGGAATGCTCTCCGGTGCTCAGGTTGTATCTCAGAAGGTAACTGTGGCTGCAACCGGCCCAGAGGGTGTCGCCGCGGCGATGGAAGGTGAAGATGTACATGGTATCGCCAGTGGCAAGCAGTTGTTCCGTTGTCCGGGTGACCGGATCATACCTCATTATTCCGTCGTCAGCAAACAGGATCCTTCCCTGGTCATCATAGCAGGTGGTGTGGATGCTCTTGCCCGGATAGTGGTACTCTGGCTTTCCGGTTGCGAGGTCATAATGAACCAGTCTTTTGAAGAAGTATCCGATCCACATTGAGCCGGTATCAGGAAGGAATGACCTGGGATGCCAGAGTTCGGTTATCTCCCTGTCATTCAGTAAGAACTTTCGTTCAGGCACACCTGCGCTGTCTATTCGAATGGTGTAGTTCCTGTCCCTTGCGGCAATCCACAGGGCACCCTGTTCGTCTTTTGCAAGGCCGAATACGTTTAGTTCGCCGGACTTCTCCCGGAAGGGATTTATAAATCTGAATTCATGAGGAGTGAACACTGCCTTGACCACTCCTGCCGATGTGCCGCCCTGCCATGAATGTGAGAACCAGAGCAGCCCGGGATCAGTCATAAGGCAGGTTGTGGGTAGGCCGCAGGTTTCACGCGGTATTGTAAACAATGTGTCCCTGTCAGGAAAGGAGATGTTAAGTCCGGTATCGTGATTGTAAAAGATCACGGGCTGGTCACCCGCGAACCTGATTTTTCTGAAATCACCGCTGTATTCTATGAAACGGTTCCGGGCGTGGTCATAACGGAACAGACCGGTCATGGATGCAAGCCAAAGGTTACCGGGTGTGTCATGTACAATCTTTGCATAGCCGACCTCACCGAAAAAAGTACCGATCCTTCCGGGCAGTCTCTCTATCGGGATGAAGGAATTTATGGCAGCATACCGGTCACCGGCAGCCTGGTCTGTAACCAGGTTAAGTTTCAGAACATCGTTCCTGGTAAGCCAGGGCTCTTTGTTTTCGTCGAACAGCAGGCGTGTGCTGCCGAAAACCAGTTGAAGGGAGTCCCCGGGATTTTTTCTCCAGGGGAAAAACAGAGTCTCCTTAGATAAGGGATTGTACTTCAGCACCCCCTTGCCGAGAATAAACCACATAAATCCGTCCGGGCCCGGATTGAAGCAGGTAAGATCACTGACAGGGTAACCTCCAAGACTCCTTACCCGGCTGAATTTCTCGGTGGTTCGGTTGAAAAGAGACAGTTGCCCGTTGTCAGTGGAAATCCAGAGGTTATCCTCTTTGTCAATGGAAACCTGGCTGACAGAAAAGTATGGAATTGTGGCAGTGTCAGCCGGATCATGGAAATAGCTGACAAAGTCAGTTCCGTCATATCTTGTAAGGCCGTCCCACGTTGCAAGCCAGATAAAGCCGCTGCTGTCTGTTGCGATTGTCCTGACATTGTCATGGCCGATGCCGTTCCTGGAGTTGTAATGCGTCAGTACATATCCCTGGCAGCTGGCATCAGTGCCAGGACCGGCAAGAAGGAGGCTGGTGAATAAAAACACCAAAGTGCGACACGGGTGACACATCGGCTGAATATGTATGACAATACAAAAATAAAAAAAAGGAGTTAACAGCATGCCTGAACTGCCACCTAATAAATAGCATGGTAATGTTTGTGCCATGCCTCTCTATTTTGTTATTTTTGCCCTACCGGCAAATCATGGAGTTCAGGCTTACATCAGATTATACACCCGCAGGCGACCAGCCGGAGGCTATACGGCAGCTGGCCGGGGGACTGATTCAGGGAGTGCCTTATCAGACACTGTTGGGGGTGACGGGATCAGGAAAGACCTTTACCATTGCCAATGTCATTGCTCAGCTCAACCGGCCGGTGCTGGTGCTGAGTCACAACAAGACACTCGCAGCCCAGCTGTACGGGGAATTCAGGGAGTTCTTCCCCGAAAACGCTGTGGAATACTTTGTGTCATACTATGATTACTATCAACCGGAGGCTTATCTCCCGGTAACTGATACCTATATAGAGAAGGATCTTTCCATCAATGATGAAATAGAAAAGCTCCGGCTCAGCGCCACCTCATCACTTCTCTCCGGCAGGCGTGATGTCATTGTGGTCTCTTCTGTCTCCTGCATCTACGGCATTGGCAATCCGGATGATTTCCGTTCCAATACCGTTCATGTGATCAGGGGGGCGAAGATCAGCCGCACGTTGCTGCTTCGCAGGCTTGTTGACAGCCTGTATGCACGCAATGAACTGGAATTCAGCCACGGCACATTCAGGGTCAGGGGTGATACTGTAGATGTTTTCCCGGCTTATGCCGACCTCGCCCTGCGCATCGTCTTTTTTGGAGACGAGATAGAAGAGGTATCCACCTTCGATCCGCTTTCCGGTCAGCACCGTGATGACCTGGATGAGTATGTGATCTATCCGGCGAATCTTTTTGTCACCACCAGGGACCGGATCAACACGGCTGTCTCGCTGATCCAGGATGACATGGTGCTGCAGGCCAGGCACTTTCGGGACACCGGTCGGCCGGAGGAAGCCAAAAGGATTGAACAGAGGGTGCAGTATGACCTTGAGATGATCAAGGAACTGGGCTACTGCAGCGGTATTGAGAACTATTCAAGATATTTTGACGGCAGGGCGCCCGGAACACGACCTTTCTGCCTCCTTGATTGTTTCCCCAAGGATTTCATCACGGTCATAGACGAAAGTCATGTTACCGTTCCCCAGATAAGGGCGATGTACGGAGGTGACCACTCGCGCAAGCAGACCCTGGTGGAATATGGCTTCCGCCTCCCGTCTGCATTGGACAACAGGCCGCTGAGGCTGGAGGAGTTCGAAGCGCTTACTGGTCAGACGATATACATGAGCGCCACACCGGCTGAATACGAGATGGAAAAGAGCGAAGGGGTATTCGTTGACCAGGTGATCAGGCCTACAGGGCTCCTTGATCCGCCGGTGGAAGTGCGGCCCAGCCGCAACCAGGTGGACGATCTCATGGAGGAGATCAGAAAACGCTCTGCCAGGAATGAGAGAGTTCTGGTTACTACCATGACAAAAAGGATGGCGGAGGAGCTCAATAACTACCTCGCCAGGTTCGACATCAAATCGAGATACATCCATTCAGATGTTGAGACCATTGAGAGAGTGGAGATTCTGGAGGGGCTCAGATCGGGTGTGTTCGATGTGCTTGTGGGTGTGAACCTTCTCCGCGAAGGGCTTGACCTTCCTGAAGTGTCACTGGTGGCAATACTCGATGCTGACAAGGAGGGTTTTCTCAGGTCAGGAAGGGCGCTGACACAGACGGCAGGCAGGGCGGCAAGGAATATCAACGGACTGGTGGTGATGTATGCTGACAGGATTACCGGATCAATGCAGGAGACTATCAATGAGACGAAAAGAAGGCAGGCCCGACAGCTTAAGTATAATTCTGAAATGGGAATAACCCCGCAGCAGGTGGTGAAGAAGAGCGGGACCATGTTAAAGGGGCTGAGCCACAAGGGTGTGGAGCTGCATGCCTATACCGGTCCCGTTAAGGTTGATGTGGCAGCTGACCCCGTTGTAAAGTACATGTCACGGGAGCAGCTTGAAAAGGCGATTGACAAAACCCGCAAGGCTATGGAGAAGGCTGCTGCAGCGCTCGACTTCATTGAGGCTGCCAGGCTGCGCGATGAGATCGAGGGAATGCGGAAGCTGGCAAACGAAAGAGGATAGCCTGAAGGCCCGGGTACGAAAAGAGTCATTCTCCCGTTTGATAATGAGAATGATATTTCCACGAGAACAAAAAAGTTGAATTCATACCAGTTATATATGCAGAAGACTGTCAGGGCGTTTCTCATTGTGGCCCTAGTGGTGGCGGCATGCACCAGGCTGCCTGATCCAGAGCCGGTCGATAATCCGCGTGTGGTGATACTCATGTATCACCGGATCACGGAGGGTGACGCCGGCAACCTTTATGAGCGCAGCGCTGAAGAGTTCGAAAAGGACCTCCTTTACCTTCAGGAAAACAATATCAGGGTGATAGATTTCAATGATCTGGCAGCAGTTATCTCAGGAGAGCAGGAACTCACCACGCATGCTGCTCTGATCACTTTTGATGACGGGGACCACTCATGGTACACTCTGGCAGCCCCGCTGCTGAAGAGATACAGGATGAAGGCGACCTTCTTTCTCTGGGCCTCGAAGATCGGGATGGACTCCTTCCTCGACTGGGACGAAGTGGAGCGTTTGAGCAGTTACACCTTCGACGGAGGGGTCAGGCCATTCACCTTCGGATCGCATACCATGTCACACCAATACCTTTATAATATGAAGTCAGCACTCGGCGGTGGTGAAGCCTTCCAGGCGTACCTTGACGAGGAGCTCGGTGGTTCAAAGGTGCTTATTGACAGGCATATCTATGGCATTGTCGAAGCCCTCGCCCTGCCTTACGGCGACGGAGCAGGTGATGAGGACATCATTGCAGGGGCCCGGCGCCATGGATACAGTTTTATCCGCACATCCGAACGGAACGTGACCGGAATGGCAGGCGCTGACCTGTTCAGACTCCCAAGCCTGCCGCTGCTTGATGATACCGACCAGGAAATTATCGGAACTTACCTTGGTATTCAATAACTGATACCCTGACTAACCCTGAAACCAAAATGAGCAAAAAGAAAGATGCCGCCTGCTGCCGGTACAGATCGCACCCCTGGCACGGGATCGATATCGGGAGCAAAGCCCCCGAAATCGTGATGACATATGTTGAGATGGTACCCACCGACACAGTCAAGTATGAGATGGATAAGATTTCAGGATACCTGAGGCTTGACAGACCGCAACGCTATTCTAATGTAGTTCCGGCCCTGTACGGGTTTATTCCCAGGACTCTCACCGGTGCCGATGTCGCTGACCGGACCATGGAAAAGACGGGTCTGGCCGGCATAAAGGGTGACGGGGATGCCATGGATATCTGTATCCTGACGGAGAAGGACATTACCCACGGTGACATACTCGTGCTGGCGAGGCCCATAGGCGGATTCAGGATGATTGACGGCAACGAGGCCGATGATAAAATCATCGCCGTTCTGTATAACGATGCAGTGTACGGGGAGTATGCTGATATCATGGACTGCCCGCAGATAGCCATCGAGAGGCTGAAGCACTATTTCCTTACCTACAAGGATCTGCCGGGAGAGAAGAGAAGGGTCACAATTGCAGATATTTATGACACTGCCGAGGCACAGGAGGTAATCAGACGGTCGATGTCAGACTACGCCAGGGAGTTCCCCGGAATGTGACAATCATACTGTGAACGGCCTGAAATGCCGGCAGGAAAAGTGAACTTCATGTGTTTCATTGACGAACAGGTCTATAAGTTGATGATCATGCATCAGATTTTGATTAAGGATTATGAACTTACCGCAGCATGGCCTACTTTTGAGAAGTATTATTAACTTGAGCGAATTGTTTTAGATTGGGAAGAACTAAATAATGGAAAAGCCAACTGATTTAATCATCGGGAAGACGCCAAAGACGCCGCAGATAGAGCTGAAATACAGCAGCGGCGAGCTTTCACTTACAGGCAGGTCGCTGCCTGAAAACGCCACCAGGATCTACGAACCTGTACTTAACTGGGTGAACAATTACGTGATTCAACCACAGCCGGTCACGAACCTGAGACTCAATGTCGAATACTTCAATACCTCCTCATCGCTCTGGATTTCGAAGATTATCAAGGCCCTGACCCGGATAAATAACCCTGATTACCGGCTTATAGTCCATATCTATATTCCGCTCGAGGAGTATGATGACATGAAGTTGTCTGCCGACGTCCGCGATTCTTTCAATCCCATCACCGATATCCTCCAGGATTCCATTCCCGAGGTGAGTCTCAAGCTCTACGCCACAGACGATACCTCGAGGGTCATTCGTGACGCACTGGTATTATTTTAGAAAACCGGCATGCTGATTCTAATTTTCAGCCGGGACGAATCTAAATTTTAATCAATGCATATCCGTGATTGGTCAAAAGCGCTCCGCTTTTGACTAAAACACCTGTTTGTGCCGTTAGTCACCCGTTTGTGTAAGCGAACTGCCAAAACTACTTGACGAATCATTATGATATGGCTCCAAGTGTCCGTAAAATGAGCACTTGCGATTTGTTTTCAACGTTTTCCCCTGGTACATTTGGTATGAAAATCAATCCACCAGGAAATGAAATCAACGGCGGTGTTCAAGATTGTAAGCATGATTATCCTCTGCGGGTTCAGTTTCTTCCGTTACATGAGAAGAACCGGACTGTTTGGCGGACCAGGGCTGATAATACTGTCTTCGCATGAGGGGGCCAATTACGGCAGGACTGACCTGAGCCGGGCCAGAACACTCATAAGCCTGCGCAGGCTTGACCTGATAAAGCATCTTGAGATGTTCGTCAGCTCGCTGGTGAGGCTGTTGCCACCGGAGACAAGCTTTGTAGGCTGTTTTGCTTACCGGAGGAGCTCAGGGCTTGACGCTCAGCATCCCGGCAACATGCCGCTTTACCTTTCAAGAATCATCCATCATCGTTCAGCAGTCCGTGAGGAACTTAATCCTGACAGGGTCTCTGCAATATTGGGCAGATGCGGACTTGTGGTAATTGACATGAAGGAACTGAACGGCCTGACCTATTTCCACAGCAGAAAGAGAATCAATTAAATACTAAATCAAAAAATAAGAACTGCGATGAAAACGTATTACCAGATTTCTTCAGACGTGACCGGGAAGGTGCTCCTGAGGAGAAGAAAAATTGCCAAGGCACTGCGCTGGTGGCTTAATGAAAACGGGTATACATACAAATACCTGTTCTATTCGGTATAACACTGATCCGGAAGTATCGGCGAACACCGCCCTCCGGCCATCAGTATCAATTTAGGTATCAAAACCAAAATGACATGACGATCAGAAAAGTTATTCTCCTGTTCATATTTGTACTGGTGGCCTCATGCAGTACCTCAAACAGGGCTGCCACTGAGCCTGAAGAGGACCGGCTATATGTCACCCGAATGTATATAGGTGACTACCAGGATTTCAGGCATACGGCTCCTGCACGGTTCGGAGACCCACACCTCATCTGGATCAAGACCTCTGCTGACAGCACTTTCGGAAAGATATCAGCCTACAGCAGGGAATGCGGTTTCAACGAAGGTGACCGGCTGTACCTGCGCAGGCAGTATGTCACCCCGGGTATCTACGGGTACTGGATGTACCAGATCGAGAATGATTCATCGGTCTTTTACAGGGTTTGTGAATACCAGAATGATAAGAAGGTTCTGGTTCAGAGCTGGTACTGATACTCCCTTTTGCTTGTTCCGGCTGTCGGAATGAGATTGCAGGCAGCCTTTTATCTCAGCTTCTTCTGGTAGCTGTCGCGGTAAACCCTGTTGATGCCGTCGGCCCTGATGTTGCCCTTCTGGAGAAGTGTATTCTTCATGTCATTGGCTGAATCACTGTATGCAGGGCAGACTCCCTGGTTGCATGAGGCCAGCATGAGTATGGCAAGGACTAAAAATATCAGTTTTTTCATTGCTGCGAATTTAGGGAATCCCCTCCGTTAAAACAAAAGTTGACAGAGCGTTCTATTCTTGTTTTTTTCCTGCCAGTAATAATTTCTTATTTTTGCCTGTACATCAGATTGACTGATCAGTATAGAAAAAACTCATATGAACAAGATCAACCTCATTTTTATGGTAATGCTGTCAGCGTCTATGGTTTCGGTCCCGGAGGCTCACGGCTGTACGATCATTGCCGCCGGGAAGAAGGCCACGGCAGACGGTTCAGTGCTGATTTCCCATACCGATACCGGACCTGATTCGAGGATTTACTATGTTCCCGGCAAGACCTTCAGGGCAGGGGAGCAGGCCCCTGTTTACTGGGGTATCCAGGATGCCGGCCTCTCGCTCATGGATGATGGCGAGGTGCTGGGATACATTCCGCAGGTAAGGAAAACCTATGGTTATTTCCATTCAGCCTACTCGCACATGAATGAGGTGCAACTGGGCATTGCCGAGAGCACCACGGCACAGCGGCCTGAGCTGGTGTGTACCCGTGAGGAGGGGAAGCAGATAATGACAATAGAGCAGGCTATGATCTTTGCCCTTCAGCGGTGTGACAAAGCAAGGGAAGCAGTGCTGCTTATCGGGGACCTGATGATCCGTTACGGCTTCCTGCCGTCAAGTGGCGACGGTTCTGAGACGCTGGTTATTGCTGACACAGATGAGGCATGGGTCTTAGAGGTATTCGGAGTAGGCAACGGCTGGGAACCCGGGACCGGCAGGCCCGGGGCCATCTGGGCAGCACAGCGGCTTCCTGATGATCAGGCGACAATGGTGCCAAACTGGAGTATTATCAAGGAGATCAATGCCGGAGACAAGAGCCGGTTCCTGGTCTCTGACAACTATATGAAAGAGGCAGTTGACCGCGGCTGGTATGACCCTGCGTCGGGGAAACCCTTTATCTGGCAGGAAGCCTACTCCCCGCTGCCTGAGGAATACGCCACCAGCCGTTTCTGGCTTTTCTACAGCACCTTTATGCCTGGCCTGAAGCAGTGGCCTGACAGGAAGCTTGACCCGTCCAATCCCTACAAGGGGATGCAGCCCTACTACCAGGTGGTGGAGCCTCTCTCCATCTACCCGTTTGCAGCTGTCCCGGAGAAGAAGATTTCAGTGCAGGATGTGATTGCTTTCCAGAGATCGACCTTCGAGGGTACCATTTATGACATGACTTCCTATCCTGAGTGGCTGGTGCCGGACGGAAAGGGAGGGTATGAGAAGAGCCCGCTGGCTACCCCATTCCCGGGGAGTGAGATGCGGAAGCTCATCAAACAGACCTACAGAAGGCCGGTGGCCCGTCACCGTGGTCACTACGGCATGGTGATGCAGCTGCGCGACTGGCTTCCGGATGCCATTGGCGGCGTGTACTGGGTGTATCTCGACAACCCTTATTTCAGTCCGTATGTTCCGATCTACGCCGGGAACCTTTCAGTGGCAGAGACCTACAACATCTACGATCCGGAGAAGTATGACGAACGCTCTGCCCGGTGGGCGATAGATTTCGTCGATAACCTTGCGAACCTACAGTTCAGGGATATTGCTGCAGATGTTCGTGCGGTGAGGGATCCGTTCGAGAATGAGATTTTTGCGGGGCAGGAGAAGACGGAGAAGGAGGCTCTTGAGATGTACAAAAAAGATCCGGCGTCGGCCCGCAAGTTCCTGACTGACTATTCAGACGGAAAGATGAACAGGGTCACCGAAATGTTCCTGGAACTGCGTAATCAGATTATCACCAGGTACACCAATAACAGGGAGTAGGAGGCACTTAAGAGCACTTCTCACGAAGCCGGTTTTGCCCCTTTTGGGGATGACAGGATCAGAGAAACATCTGGGTCATGGCCGGGATTACGCTCTCCGCCGCTTGTCGGATCGCGTGATCCCGGGTTGGGGATGACAGGAGCAGAGAAAACCCGCAACGAGCGTCGCTCGTTGCTTTCTTTTGCTTTTATATGTTTCTCGGAAGCAAGCTTCCTCGTCACCCTTAAAAGCAAAAAAACACCCGCCGGAATTGGCGGGTGGGTTTTCTTTGCTCAGTCGGGATGCCGGGATTTGAACCCGGGGCCCCTTGCCCCCCAGACAAGTACTCTAACCGGGCTGAGCTACATCCCGTGCTTTTTAAGCGGTGCAAAATTAATTAACTATTCTGATTATGCAAAAAAAAGCTGAAGCCTGCTCTCCGGCATAAAAATTGAAATATGACTCACCGGCGTAATTATTTATATTTGTTTGTGCTTTAAATACGTTATCATCTCACAGAAAAGAATCATGAACCAGGTCAATCGCCGCAATTTCCTCCGCCTGGCGGGCGCAGGAGCAGCCGCCGCTGCAGCAGCACCGGTGGCACAGGCAATGGGAGCGGCAACAGCCCCCGTTGCCAATGTCATGAACCCGGAAACTGCAGGCCGGCAGACTCAGCAGGGCAAACCCGACACCAACATAGCTGATGCGGCAAAGATTGCCCGGGGCCCGGATTCAATGCCTGGCTTGTATCCCGGACGGGTGGCCCTGGTGAAAAACACCCGTTCAGTGAAGGATAACCTCATTGTGGAGCAGGAGGTATATGACATGATAGCCCGCTCCATGCTCGAACTGACAGGAGAGAAAAAGCTGAAAAAAGCCTGGAGGAAGTTTGTTAAACCCGGCGAAAGAATCGGCCTTAAGGTAAACCCGGTGGCAGGAAAGAGCCTCAGTACCAGCCATGAGGTGGTGAGGGCGGTGATAGCCCAGCTTGAGGAGAGCGGTATAAAAAGATCTCAGCTTACAATATGGGACCGTCGTGAGTTTGAACTGACAGACGTGGGATTCACACAGGAAAACTACCCCGGAATCCGGATCGTCGGCACCGAACAGATGGACAAGGAGGGTCTTTACTACGGCAAGGACGGCAAACTTTACGGCGAGCATATGATTGACCGCGACTGGTACTACTGGGCTGACGTTGAGGGAGAATATGACGAGTATACCATGCCCTACATGGTCAACGGAGGCAAGTATTCATACTTTACCAAAATTGTTACGCAGGAGCTTGACAAGATCATCAATATCCCCATACTTAAAAATGCCGGCATGACTGTGACGCTGGCGCTTAAAAACCTTGCCTTCGGGTCGGTCTCCAACACAGGGAGGCTTCATGCGAAGCTGTGGAACGAGACATGCGCCCAGGTATGTGCCTTCGCGCCTCTGCGCGATAAGGTTGTCCTGAACATCGTTGACGGCATCAAGGGATGCTTCAACGGTGGTCCCGGCGCCAACCCGCAGTTCTTCTGCGACTATCACTCCATTATCGCCGGATCCGATCCTGTTGCGGTTGACCGCATCGGGTTTGATGTTGTCATCGACAAAAGAATTGCTGAAGGGCTTCAGAAATCAGCCACTCCTCAGGGACTGGAGTTCATGCTGCAGGCTGAAAAGCTGTCGCTGGGTGTTGCCGACAGGGAGAAGATCGAGCTGAGGGAGGTGATACTGGGATAAAACTTTTGGATATTTATATTTGAAATGCTTTCAGGGAAATTTTTTGCAGTTGCATCAGCAGCGCTTATCACGGTCGCTGCCGGTGCACAGTCTGTTGTAGTGCCCCGCGCCCTGGCCGGGATGAATGGAGTTGAGTCAGCCCAAAGCCGGACATTTACAGAGACGTCCCTTTATGGTTACATAAACGGTGGTGCAGAGTTGTACCTGGAATACGGTTTTGATACGCTGCTTGTCACTGAGCTCGTGATCGAAGGCAGTGACATCAAGGCTGAAGTGTACCGGATGAAGGACCCTGAAGCTGCTTTTGGCATTTTCTCCGTCTCGCGGTTCCGTTGCAACGGAGGTGCGAAGCTGACGGAGCACCTGTGCCGTTCGGCTTACCAGCTTCAATTCTGCAAGGGACCATATTACGTCAGCATAATCAATGACACCGGCAGCGACGATGATCAGAAACGCTCCTCTGACCTGGCCAGGCTGATGATTGAAAATATTGTTGAACCGTCATTTGACCCGGGCAGTTTCTATAATGATGCCCTCGATGATGATACCATGCGGGGTGCGGTACTGGTCAGAGGTCCGCTCGGGATCTATAACGGCATTCCGGGATTGTCTGAAAAACTTGGCAGGGCTTCCGGGTACAGTGCCCTGCTGATAAGGCATGGCACGGATACAATCGCATCCATGAAGTTCAACAGTGACCTTGCTGCCGAGCAGTTCCTCCGTGAGGAGAAGGTCAGAACAGGTTCCGGAAAGGTCGCAGTTAGCAGTGACTCAACCGTTTCAGTGGTTTCGCCCCGACATATTATTATTACTTTTTGATATCGGTTTCATTTATTTGCTATTTTTGTCGTCTTAATGCAGAAAATAGCAAGATGCAATTTTTCAAACCGCTTGAGACAGGCAGTGAGGAGGAGAAGAAGCCTGCCACTGCGACCGAAAAAGTAAGATGTCTTATCATAGGCTCAGGACCTGCAGGATACACTGCAGCCATATATGCTGCCCGCGCAAACCTGAAACCGGTGCTCTACACCGGATTGCAGCAGGGCGGTCAGCTTACCACTACCACCGAGGTTGAGAACTACCCGGGGTATCCTGACGGTGTCACAGGCCCCGAGATGATGGAAGATCTCCGCAAACAGTCCGAAAGATTCGGAACGGAGATACGGTTTGGAATAGCAACTTCATCAGATTTCTCGGGGAAGCCGCTGAAGGTCACCTTTGACGGCAGCGTGGAGATAGAGGCAGATACCGTGATAATTGCAACCGGCGCCACGGCGAAGTATCTTGGCATACCGGCCGAAACGAAATATGCCGGAATGGGTGTTTCAGCCTGCGCCACGTGTGACGGATTCTTCTACCGCGGAAAGGATGTGGCAGTGGTCGGAGGCGGTGACACTGCATGCGAGGAGGCAACATACCTTGCAGGCCTCTGCCGGAAGGTTTACATGATAGTAAGGCGTGACGTGCTCAGGGCAAGCAAGGCCATGCAGCACAGGGTGATGAACACACCGAATATCGAGATTCTATGGAAATGCCAGATTGAGGACCTTTTCGGAACACAGGGAGTCGAGGGTGCTGTCGTCGTCAGAGGCAGGGGAACGCCTGAAGAGGAGAAGTTCAATATAAATATTGACGGATTTTTCCTGGCCATCGGGCATACACCGAACTCGGATGTTTTCAAGCCATGGATGGAAACAGATGAGACAGGATACATAATCACCGATCCGGGATCAACACGTACACGCGTTCCGGGGGTGTTCGCCGCAGGCGATGTGGCTGACCGGGTGTACAGGCAGGCTGTCACTGCTGCCGGAAGCGGCTGCAAGGCGGCCATTGACGCTGAGAGATATCTCGCGGAACAGGGACAGGGAATTTAAACAAATAAAAAGGGGAAACAAACGCTGGACATGCGAAATTTTAAAAAAACATTTCATATAAATGCCGAACCATCTGACATTTATGCTGCACTGACAAATCCTTACACAATTGAGCTCTGGTCGGGTTACCCGGCCATAATGCCTTCGAAGGCAGGTGAGGAGTTTAATATGTGGGACGGGGATATCTGCGGACGGATTATTGATCTTGTGCCGGACAGGAAGGTTGTGCAGGAGTGGTACTTTGGCGACCGCGAGGTTGAGTCACAGGTTACAATCACCATAAATGGCAACGGAGGTGGAACCGCAGTAACCGTTGAACATACCAATATCCCGGTGGAAGACTACCAGAATATTGCAGAAGGATGGAATGAGTATTACATGGGTGCTATCAGGCGATTCTACAATCCCAACTTCTGACTCTTAAGAATATCAACCACATCCTCCAGTCCGCCGGTGATCAGATCTGATATCCCGGTGTAGCATTTCGTCCTTGACTTTGCGGTGACTGCCTCGGCCCACCGGGGAATCCAGTTGAGCATTTCATCGCTGATGAACCGGAGGATATCCCTTCCTATCATTGCCCTTATCTCATTGTCATCTTCGGTAAGGTATTTCTCAATGAGAAGGTTGGAGAACAGGAGTTGTATGCCCAGGTGATCGGGTGTCAGGCCGCACTCGTCAGCCCTGCTGTAGCCATACCTGTGATAGAAGCTGCACAGCTCCCCGTGGTGTTCTTCCGCGGGACGCCCTCTGTTGAACCAGTGTGATGCTGCCGGGTACGCTTCGGCAGTGCTGTCTCCGGCAAGCAGTGAACGGTAATTTTCACCGACGGCGAGGTGACACTGTTGCTTCATCGGACAGGGTGATTTTAGAAGCCGGGTGGCCCTTGCGAATCTGCTGTTGTTGCTTGATACGGGAAGATTGCGAAGCATGCCGGTATCACACAGGTGTGCAAGACCGCTTTCGCCGGGTGCCATTGAGACCGATCCGCCGAGAAAAAGGAAAAGTGAAGTATATGCCTGAAGGAGCTCTTCAGGAGTATTCAAGCTGTCTATATTGCCAGTCATCAGATAATCAGGTTGCATACCCCAATAACGTGATGACCGTGCAAATTGTTCATCTCTTTACATTCTCAAGCCCCTCAAGCTCATCAATGCCAACGCTTTTTGACAGACTCGCTATGGTTTTAAGGTCAAGATTGCCACGGATCGACACAACAGTACTGCCATGGCCACCGGTAACCATTACCAGCTCGGCTATCCTGTCGCCAACCTCGCGGATCATGAAGAAGACATTGTCATCCTCCTCCTTTACGGTCATGAGCTCTTCAAACCCGTTGCGCCTGAGCTTTGGCATCAGCTCGGTGGCAAAGTTCAGCCTTGTAGTGTTGTCCGCACTGTCAATGCTCAGGATTCTTATTCCGTTGATCCTGGTGACAAGATTGCGGAACTCCTCATCGTTGCTGTCAATCTTTGAGAGGAGACTGAACATCTTCGACGAGATGTATACCGAAGTAAATCCCTCTTTCCCGTCATACTTCTCAAAGAGGTCATCTACCGGGCTGGTCTGAGCCTGCATCGGGATGGCCAGTGCTGAGAGAATCAGGACAAGTATCAACTGTTTTTTCATGATATCGTGTGTTATTTTGTTTCCGTTTTGTTTCCCTGGTTCTGAAGATCATCAAGGTATCTGAGCCGGGACAGGTTTTTGCCTACAAGGTCGTTTATGGTGGAGAGTACTTTCAGTTCCTCCGGTTTTGCAGTGATTGTGCTTACCTGCTCCAGCTGTGCGGTACCGGTATTCATCCGTTCTGAAACGTCAAGCAATATGCTCCTGACTTCAGCCAGGGCTATGACAGGATCACTGTAGGTATCCCTTTCTCCGTGAAGTGACAGGCTGCTCATCAGCAGCCATGCTCCTGCTGCCACGGCAGCTGCGGTGGTGATAATGGTTATCAATATCCGTCTGCGGTCCGGGTGATGCATTGTGATCCCCGGACGGGTGATGTCCCTGAGCCTGGTTTCAAAACCTTCCGAAGGTTCAGGTACCTGTTCAGGTTTCATGGCGAGGTACCCGAATTCACGGGTCATGGAGTCTGGCGCCGAAGCGCTGCCCAGGTATTCCCTGAGAATGCGCTCTTCATCCTCGCTTGTCTCTCCCCCGAAGTATTTATCCAGCAGTTCTCTGATCTTTTCCTGTTCCATAGCCGTATATTCTGACCATTTCATCCCTTACCTGTTTCCTTGCCCTTGACATCAGTGTTCGGAGGGCAGTTACGTTCATTCCCATAGCTTCAGCCGTTTCCTCGTAGGAGTATCCCTCTACATCCCTCATAATGACGGCGCTCCTGCCCGGTTCCTTCATCCTGCTGATGATGACCCGGATCAGGTGTGCAGCTTCGCTGTTATCGTGGCTCTTCCCGGGATCGGCAACGAAGGCTGCGATTCCTTCGGCCACAGTCTCATCGCCTATTCTCAGGCTCTTTCTTCTCCTGAGCAAATCGATGCAGCAGTTGCGTGTCACCGTGGTGCACCAGGCTGCCACGCTTGACAGCTCCCTTTTTTCATTCCTCTCAGACCAAAGCTTCATCATCACCTCCTGGACTGCATCCTCTGCTTCCTCCCGGTTGTTCAGGTAACGGAAGGCGAGGGCATAAAGCCTTCGCCCCTCCGGCAATACTCTTTTCCTGAACTCTTCGGGGGTCATTATCCTGGAAACTGTTCCCCAAAGTTATCAATCACCTGAGATTTCGAGCCCTTCAAGGATGCTAAGTCCTTTCCCGTCGCTCTGGAAGAGCCTGGAAGCCTCATCGCGTGTCAGGTTGCCCTCTATCTGTATCACGGCCTCATCATCACCGTCAACAATGAGGAGGATCTCCCTGACCATGTCACTTTCGCTTCTTACCATGAAGCGGAGATCGGTGTCACTGTCCCTGACCGTCATCAGTTCCTCATAACGGCCTCTTTTGATAATACTTCTGATTTCGGGAATAAAACCTTCCGCAGAAAGGAATTTATCCTTTTCCCTGACCAGTACCCTGATTGAGGTAATTTTTCTGAGCGGATTATCGGCAGTTTCATCTTCACGGCATCCCAGGATACCGAGCAGGCTGCCGCTGACTTCCACCGTGGTGTATCCATCCCGGCCGCTGTACTTGTTAAAGAACTCATCTGCCGAGAGTCTCTGTGCAGATAGTGAAGCAGCAAAAGCAAGTGCTGCAATTGCAAAAACCATTCTTTTCATGACTGTCCGTTTTTCAGTTTTTAGTGTTAACTGAATCAATGACGAAATGGAATCAAAAACATAACAGGAATTCCCGGGTTTTTGAAAAAGTGTTGATATCTGTTTATGACTGCCGTAAGGTTCAGGATGCAATGGTGTTATTTTTATCGGCGGAATTATGAATAAATTTACCGAGACAAGCAGTTGGAATTAAAGAAATTAACCGGAACTTAATATTTGTAAAATGAATGCATCTGAAGCGATTTCCCTTTTGGAGGATAAGGGGGTGGTGTTACCGGAAGAGGTTTGCCTTATTGCGCGAAATTCTCCCAAGGCGTTATTCTTCAATTCTTCAGCCGAGATATTTGACGCATCTACCCCCGGAAGAGATGACCTGACATATGAAGTCAGATACAACATTCCCGGGAAAGGGGAGGTGGTTGAAGTAATCCTCCACAGGGTCACAAACGGGCTCTCTGCAAATTACACTGAGCCGTACATGAGGAGGCGCGATCCGGAGACAATGCTGATAGGTGACTCACGTCCGACAGACAAGAAGAGGTTTCAGGATGCATACGGGTATCCGTTTGCCCGGATGAAGGATGAGACACTTGAATGGCTGAAAGGGCAGGAGGTGGGAATGTTCCTCTGTTTTGCCGGAAACTACCCGGTGGGAGCCGGCGGTGTGGTTGTCACTCCGCTTAATGCATCTTTTTTTGCTTTTGGACTGTCATTGCTGCAAAGAATTATTGCTGTGGACCAGTTGCCTGACGGGTACAGGGTGGAGTCGGCTGCCTATATTGCACCACCTTTCCGTCATACTCATTTCAACGGGCGCCAGGTTGTTGTTCACAACAGGCTGGAGGGGCTCCATGAGATGTTTGCATATAACCTGTACCCGGGTCCGAGTGCGAAGAAGGGATTTTACAGCGTTCTCCTCGACAAGGGGGAGGATGAGGGATGGCTTACGGCACACTGTTCGACTGTGCAGGTTGTGAGTCCGTATGACAATATTACAACCTTCATGCATGAGGGGGCCAGCGGGGGAGGCAAGAGCGAGATGATTCAGAACCTGGTTCGTGAGCCCAACGGCCAGATCCTGATCGGGCAAAATATAATCTCCGGGGAGAGGAGGGTCATCTCAATACCGTTGTTTTGCTCGTTTCATCCGGCAACGGATGACATGGCCCTTTGTCACCCTTCTTACCAGAAGAATAACGGCAAGCTCACCGTTGCTGACGCGGAGAATGCCTGGTTCATCCGTGTCGACGGTGTGACCGGTTACGGTGACGATCCTTTCCTGGAAAAGATAACAATCAACCCGGATGAGCCTTTACTTTTTCTTAACATCGATACCAGGCCTGACGGCACGGCGCTCATCTGGAATCATACGGAGGACTCGCCCGGCAAACGGTGCCCCAATCCCAGGGTGGTGCTTCCCAGAAGAATCGTTCCAGGGGTAATAAACAGACCTGTCACCGTTGATGTCCGCAATTTCGGCGTGAGGATGCCACCATGCACTGCAGATAAACCCAGCTACGGGATAGCGGGTCTGTTTCATATCCTTCCCCCGGCGCTGGCATGGTTATGGAGGCTCGTCAGCCCGCGTGGCTATGCCAATCCGAGCATCACCGGCACCGGCGACCTTGAAAGTGAAGGGGCAGGGTCATACTGGCCCTTTGCAACCGGGAGGAAGGTAAGGCATGCCAATCTTCTCCTGGAACAGATTGTCAACACCCCGAGGGTCAGGTATACCCTGACGCCGAACCAGCACATAGGGGCGTGGAAGGTGGGCTTCAAGCCTCAGTTGCTCATGAGGGAATACCTGACACGCCGGGGTAACGCGAAACTGAGGGCTGATCAGCTGAGCCCGGCAAGGTGCCCGCTTCTGGGATATGAACTTAATTACCTTACAATAGAAGGATCACCGGTCCCCTCAAGGTTTCTGAAGGTTTACCGCCAGGCGGAAGTGGGAACGGATGGTTATGACGCCGGCGCTGAAATCCTGAAGGAGTTCTTCAGAAGGGAACTGACAGGATTTCTCACTCCTGATCTGATTCCGCTGGGGCGAAGGATCATAAATGCATTCCTTGAGGGATGCACGGTGGAGGATTATGCCCGGATACTGCCGATGGAATACCAGTATTCGTTCCTTACGATAAATGATTATGACAGCCAGGGCGGCCAGTAAAAGTCCTGATCCGTCTGTCAGTTCCTGAAGTCTGCCATCACGTCAGTAGGGTAAACGTTGGTCTCAAGCTTTTTCTTGACTTCCTTGAAGGCCTGTAAGGTATAATTGACATCCTCCATCGTGTGAGCTGCGGTAGGTATGATCCTGAGCATGATGACTCCCCTGGGCACTACCGGGTAGATTACAACCGAGCAGAAGATGCCGTAGTTCTTGCGAAGATCCTTGATGAGGTGTGTTGTCTGGGCCAGTTCACCATTGAAGAAGACCGGGGTTACGGGTGATTGTGTGCGGCCGAGGTCAAATCCGGCTTCCCGGAAGCCCTTCTGAAGTGCGTTGGCAATTTCCCACAGTCTCTCGCGAAGCTCGGGATGGTTCTTCATCATCTCGAGGCGCTTGATGGCTCCGATAGTCATGGCCATCGGGAGCGACTTGGCATAGATCTGCGAACGAAGGTTAAATCTCAGGTAGCTGATGACTTCCTTGTCGCCGGCGACGAATCCGCCTATTCCTGCGAAGCTTTTCGCGAAGGTTCCGAAATAGACATCTATCTGGTCCTGAACGCCGAAGTGTTCGCCGGTGCCGGCTCCCGTTCTGCCCATGGTGCCGATGCCATGGGCATCGTCGACGAGGAGGCGGAAGTTGTATTTCTTTTTGTAGGTTACAATTTTGTCAAGTGCTCCGAGGTCGCCGGCCATGCCGAATACACCCTCAGTGATAACCAGGATGCCTCCTCCGGTTTCAGCGACGATGTTCTGTGCATGCTGGAGCTGCTTTTCGAAGCTTTCCATGTCATTGTGCGCGTACACAAACCTTTTTGAGAGTACCATTCTCAATCCGTCCATGATGCAGGCATGTGATTCGGAGTCATATACTATGACGTCATGCCTTCCTGCCAGGCAGTCTATTGTGGAGACCATCCCCTGGTAACCGAAGTTAAGAAGGTATGCGGATTCCTTTCCGACGAATTCGGCAGCCATTGCCTCAAATTTTTCGTGCATGGTTGTCTGGCCTGACATCATCCTGGCACCCATCGGGTATGCCAGTCCGTACTGTGCTGCAGCCTCGGCGTCAACCTTGCGTATCTCAGGATGGTTGGCGAGTCCCAGGTAGTTGTTGAGACTCCAGTTAAGCACCTCCTTACCCATGAATTTCATGCGGGGGCCTATCTCCCCTTCAAGCTTGGGGAACATAAAATATCCGTCACCCTGTTCCTGGTACTGTCCGAGCGCACCACGGTTCTTTCTGATCTTGTCGAAAATATCCACGTCAGTATAGTTTTGATTATTGCCCGCAAAATTATCAAAAACATTGTACCGTCAAAGTACCTATTTATACCTATTTGTTCTGTGGAATTAACACTCTCTTAACTACTCTGTTTCAATTATTGGTGCACTTTTGTGGCGTATTGGGTCAACCAATAAAAAAAAAGAGTAATTTTGCGCAACATTTCCGGGTATGAGGATCAAACCGATAACATTTCTAATGCTGGCTCTCATCATCACATCATGCGGTGAGTATGAGAAGCTTCTCAAGAGCACAGATAACGAGCTCAAGAGACAGAAGGTATTTGACTATTATGATGACGGTAAATACACAAAGTCCATTGAGCTTCTCTCACAGATTCTGCCCAGATTCAGGGCTACCGATCAGGCTGAACAGCTCAGCTGGATCAATGCCCAGGCACATTTCAGGATTCGTGACTATATGATGGCGGGGCAGTATTACCAGGAGTTTTCTGACAACTACCCGGGCAGCACCAACGCCGAGGAAGCTTCATACCTGGCAGCTATGTGCGATTATTACCAGAGTCCCAGGCCGGAACTCGATCAGACAAACACCAGGAAGGCAATAGAGAGCTTTACGATATTCATGCAGCGATACCCGACAAGCACCCGTAATGATGACTGCAAGGCAAGGATCCTTGAGCTTAAGGAAAAGCTGGTCGAGAAATCATACCTGAGTGCCAGGCTGTACTATGATCTTAAGGAGTACCGCGCCGCAACAGTATCACTGTCAAACAGCCTGAAGGAGTATCCTGATACAAAATACCGGGAGGAGCTGATGTTCCTCAAACTTGATGCCCTCTACCTCCTTGCCGTGAACAGCGTCCCTGAGAAGAAGGTTGAGCGCTTCCAGACAACACTTGACGAGTATTATTCGTTTATAGAAGAGTATCCTCAGAGCAAATTCTCGAAGGATGTTAACAGGATATTTGAAAGCACGGCAAAGTACCTGAAGGTTGACACAACAGTGAAACAAACAGAAAATAACTGAAATCATCAACACAAATATGGATTACAAAAAGACATCTGCATCCTACACAACCATTACAAGGGATATTGACAAGTTCGACACCACAACGGGGAATATCTACGAAAGCGTCATTATCTGCAGCAGAAGGGCAAACCAGATCTCGGTTGAGATGAAGCAGGAGCTGAACTCAAAGCTGGAAGAATTTGCTTCGTTCAATGACAATCTGGAAGAGGTTTTTGAGAACAGGGAACAGATAGAGATATCAAAGTTCTACGAGAGGCTTCCAAAGCCCACACTGATTTCTCTTGCCGAGTTTGAGGACAACAAGATATATCACCGCAATCCTGACAAGGAGCAGAAGCAGAAGAAATAACTGGCCAACATGCTGAAAGGCAGGAAAATACTGCTTGGAGTCACCGGAGGTATAGCAGCCTACAAAGCTGCTGTCATCATCCGGTTGCTTATTAAGGAAGGGGCTGAGGTAAAGGTTGTGATGACCCCGCTGGCAAAGGAGTTCATCACGCCGCTGACCCTGGCCACCCTTTCAAAAAATCCGGTAATGGCAGATTTCTTTGATCCGGAAGACGGACGATGGAACAGTCACATCGACCTGGGTCTCTGGGCCGACCTTTATCTTATTGCTCCGGCAACTGCCAACAGCATGGGAAAGATGGCCGCAGGCATTGCAGACAACCTTCTACTGACTACATATCTCTCGGCACGGTGCCCGGTCTTCCTTGCCCCGGCAATGGACCTGGATATGCTGGCACACCCGGCAACAATTGGCAATATGGAGAGGCTGAAGTCGTATGGCAATCACATCATTGAGCCTGATACCGGTGAGCTGGCCAGCGGACTCGAAGGCAAGGGCCGTATGGCCGAACCGGAGGTAATAGTGAGGGAGCTCAGGGAGTTCCTCTCAAAAAAAAAAATAACTGAACAGCCGCTGAAGGGCCGGAAGGTCCTCATCAATGCAGGACCTACCGTGGAACCGATAGATCCGGTCCGGTATATCAGCAATTATTCTTCAGGCCGCATGGGGATTGCACTCGCTGAGGCAGCTGCCGTGATGGGCGGGGATGTAACGCTTGTCCTGGGACCTGTCAGCATAAAGCCCCGCTCCGGGGATATCAGCATTGTTCCCGTAACCACTGCCGCAGAGATGAAGGAAGCCACTGTGGCAGCATTCAGCACCTGCGATATTGCCATCCTGGCTGCCGCAGTAGCCGATTTCACACCGGAGCACCCGCATGAGACCAAGGTGAAAAGAGGCGATGATGATATGGTCATCAGGCTGAAACCCACTGAAGACATTGCCGCATGTCTCGGGAAGATGAAGAGGAAAGGCCAGTTGCTGGCAGGGTTTGCGCTGGAGACAGACAATGAACTGGAGAGCGCAAAGGGCAAACTCCGGAGGAAAAACCTTGACCTGATAATACTTAACTCACTGAAGGATCAGGGAGCCGGATTCGGCCACGATACCAACCGGATAACCATCATTGACAGTAACGATAATATTGATAAATTTGAACTGAAAACGAAGGACGAGGTCGCTTCGGACATACTGAAGAAAATCATCTCACTGACTCGCTGAAAGCTTATGAAGCAACCGGTTAAAACTAGACTTCTCGTAGCGGTGCTGCTGATGGCGCTGACCACCGGCCCGGCGGTGTCACAGGAGCTTTACTGCAACGTGCAGGTGTCGGCTCAGAAGATCCAGGGTTCGAACCGTGAGGTTTTTCAGAACATGCAGCGTGACATTTACGAGTTCATGAACAGCATGGTCTGGACTGACAATATCTTCAGCTTTTCAGAGAGGATCGAATGCAACCTGCTGATCAACCTTGATGAGCAGCTTTCGGCAGATGAATTCCGCGGCACTATACAGGTACAGCTCAGCAGGCCGGTTTACAACACCACCTATGAATCCACAGTGCTCAACTTCGTGGATAACAATTTCCAGTTCAGGTATGTGGAGTTCCAGCCTCTGGAGTTCAATCCGAACAGCCACACGAGCAACCTTGTGTCGGTGCTGGCCTACTACGCCTACCTTCTGATCGGGATGGATTTTGACACCTATTCACAGGGTGGCGGAACCCCTTATTTCCAGGTTGCCGAAAAGATTGTCACCAATGCCCAGAATGCCCCGGAACAGGGATGGAAGCCATATGACGGTTCAAGAAACAGGAACCGGTACTGGCTGGTAAAAAATATTCTCGACAGCGAGTATTCGGGTGTCAGGCAGTTTATTTATCTATATCACCTGAGAGGACTTGACCGGATGGAGTCTGATATGACTCAGGCCAGGACTGAAATATACGAGAGCCTGAGACGGTTGCAGGAGGTCTACAGGCGCCGCCCTGACCCGTTCATGTACTACATGACCGTGGTGCTTGATGCGAAGGCAGACGAGATTGTCAACATCTTTACACAGGGTTTTCCCGAGGAAAAGAACAGGGTGGTGCAGGTGCTGACCGAGATTGATCCTGCAAACGAGACCAAGTATCAGAAGATACTGACTTCCAATAGTTAAACCCCTGCTGATGTTGCGCAGACTCACAGTAAGGAACTATGCCATCATTAAGGACCTGAACATGGAGTTCGGTGAGGGTTTTACCATCATTACGGGTGAAACCGGAGCCGGAAAATCAATTCTTCTGGGTGCCCTGGGCCTTGTACTTGGGGAGAGGGCTGATTCGTCGGTGCTGCTCAGCCAGGATGATAAGTGCATCGTTGAGGCATGCTTCAACATTGGCGGTTATGACCTCAATGAACTGTTTGAAGCGAATGAGATCGATTATGATGAGGAAGCTATATTCAGGCGTGAAATAACACCTGCCGGAAAATCGAGGGCCTTCCTCAATGACACCCCGGTCAACCTTACGGTTTTAAAGGAGCTTGGCAGCAGGCTTATTGATGTTCATTCGCAGCATGAAACCCTGCTCCTTGGAGCCGGTTTCTTCCAGATGCGTGTGGTTGACGCCTATGCAGGGATATCAAACCTGTCCGGAGATTATGCCCGGGCATGGAAAGGGTATATTGCAGCCAGGAGGGATTACGATACTGCAATGGCGGGCCTTGAGAAGGTGAAGGCTGATTTTGAGTACTATTCCCATCAGCTTGAAGAGTTCAGGGCTGTGAAACCTGTTACCGGCGAGCAGGAGGTGCTTGAAAAGGAACAGGAGATGCTGTCAAATGCCTCGGAGATCAAGGAGGCCCTGGCTGCGGTAACCGCAGCGCTGGGAGGAGAAGAAATATCTGCCCTCTCACTGCTCCGGACAGTGAGGACAAACCTTACCCGGATCTCCGGCTGGCTTCCCGGGGCGGCAGAGCTGGAAAAGAGGGTGGAAGCACAGCTTATAGACCTGAATGACATCTCATATGAGGCTGAAAGGCTCAATGACAGGGCTTCTGCCGATCCGGGCAGGCTTGAGTATGTTACTCAGAGGCTTGATGCCCTCTATTCACTGATGCAGAAGCACCGCAGCAGGGATCTTGATGAGTTGCTGGCTGTTCAGAACAGGATTGAGGAGGCTGTTGCAGCCTCATCCGATACGGACGAGAAGACGGAAGAGCTCAGGAAGAGGCGTGATACTGCGCTGGCGCAGGTGAATTCACTTGCCGGAAAAGTATCTGAAGGGAGGATCAAGGCAGTGGCGCCACTCTCACACGAGATAACCGGAATGCTTCACAGGCTGGGGATGCCCCATGCAAGGTTTGAAGCTTCCGTAAAGCCTCTCCCGGCGCCGGGACCCTCAGGAATGGATGAAATAGGGTTCCTCTTCAGCGCCAACAGGCAGGTTGAACCTGAAGAGCTGTCAAAGTGCGCTTCCGGCGGCGAGCTCTCAAGAGTGATGCTCTGCCTGAAATCGGTGCTGGCCAACAGTTCGGGACTACCGGCAATAATTTTTGACGAGATCGATTCAGGCGTCTCCGGTGAGGTGGCCTCGATGGTCGGTTCGATCCTGGCAGACATGGGCAGGAGCATGCAGGTGATCAATATCACGCACCTTCCGCAGGTGGCTGCCAGGGGCAGGATACACTACCATGTATATAAGGAGGAGGGCGACCACTCAACAATTACGAGGGTCAGATTGTTAAATGACGATGAAAGGGTAAGGGAGGTGGCCAGGCTCCTCAGCGGAAGCACTGTAACTGATGCTGCGATGCGCAATGCCCGGGAACTGATGAAGGACAACTGAGTCTGCTGGCTGTAAAAGAACCGAAACAACAAAATCATGATCAAGAATCTGCTCGAGGGCAAAAAAGGGATAGTATTTGGCGCCCTGAATGACAAATCAATTGCATGGCATGTTGCTGAGAAGGCTCATGCCCAGGGAGCACGCCTTGTGCTTACAAACGCCCCTGTGGCGATACGGATGGGCACAATAGGAGAACTGGCTGAAAAGACCGGCAGTGAGGTCATATCTGCCGATGCCACCAGCATGAAGGATCTCGAGGTTCTGTTCACCCGGTCAATGGAAATATTTGACGGTAAAATAGACTTCGTGCTGCATTCCATCGGAATGTCGCCCAATGTGCGTAAAGGTATTCCCTATGCAGAAAGCAGTTATGAAAACATGCTTAAGACCCTCGATATTTCGGCATTGAGTTTCCACCGTATTCTTCAGACAGCTTATAAGATGGACGCAATCAGGGAGTGGGGCTCGGTGATTGCACTCACCTACGTGGCTGCACAGCGCACCCTGGCAGGTTATAACGACATGGGAGACGCCAAGGCGCTTCTTGAATCAATAGCCAGGAGCTTCGGATACATCTACGGCAAGGAGAAACACGTCAGGGTCAATACCGTATCTCAATCGCCCACAGCCACAACCGCAGGAGCTGGCATTGCGGGATTTGATTCCCTGGTTGATTTTTCGGACCGCATGTCGCCGCTGGGTAATGCTGATGCAGCCGACTGCGCCGATGTGTGCATTACCCTGTTCTCAGACCTCACCCGGAAGATCACTATGCAGAACATATTCAATGATGGCGGTTTCTCAAGCATGGGTATGAGTGAGAGAGCCATTGAACAATACAACAAGAGTTTCCGG
>JADFDS010000014.1 GCA_018262715.1 Bacteroidota bacterium | reverse complement strand
CCTTCAGACCTTCAGACCTTCAGACCTTCAGACCTTCAGACCTTCAGACCTTCAGACCTTCAGACCTTCAGACCTTCTTGTTTACCAACACAATCTTCCATCTATAGTTCATCGGCCGGATCCCAGAACCGTTCCCTGAATTCAACCACCCTGTCGTCTTCAACCGTAAAACCCTCATTCTCTAATAGTTGCTGCATCGTTGACGAGTTACCGAAGTGATGTTTCCCTGTGAGTATACCGTTGCGGTTTACCACCCGATGGGCCGGGACGTACCCGTGACCGGCGTGCGATGAATTGAGGGCCCATCCCACCATTCTCGCGGAGCCTCCGGTGCCGAGATACTTCGCAATGGCGCCATATGAGGTAATCCGGCCATAGGGTACCAGTTTCGTTACCTCGTACACACGGCTGAAGAAGCCTTCGTTGTCACTCACCGGGACTGATGATCTCTTTTTCATATGGCAGTCTGAACGACAGATATGTTATCGGAACACCCTGATTCAGAAAAAGTTCTTCGTAATGTGTCCTGATTGAGAGGAGCGGATCACCCGGCATTTCCCGGTGAAGGTCAGTGACGGATGTGATTATCCCGAGGCCGTTTGCCTTCGCAAGCGCCAGTGTATAGTCATACAGTTCGCGGCAGTCGGTCTTCAGGTGCACTATGCCCCTGTCTTTCAGGTACTGCCTGTAAAGATTCAGGAAATGCGGGCCTGAGAGCCTCTTCTTTTCCCTTATCCTCTTCATCTGGGGATCAGGGAAGGTCAGCCATATCTCATCTATTTCGCCGGGGGCGAAGAACGAGCTTGTGAACTCTATACGCGTACGGATGAATGTGGAATTCGGAAGCCCCATGAGATGTGCATCCTTGGCGCCCCGCCACATGCGCGCCCCCTTGATGTCAATGCCGATTATATTCTTCCCGGGATACAGGCCTGCAAGCCCCACAGTGTATTCTCCCCTGCCGCATCCGAGTTCCAGGATAATGGGATTGTTGTTGCCGAACCATTCCCTGTGCCACTTTCCCTTAAGCTCGTGGTCATGCCTGAATACCTCCTCAAAAGGGGGCTCGATAACACGGTCGAACCCTTTCATCTCAGCCCACCGGGCGTGTTTGTTCTTGCCCAAAACCCAGGTTATTTTGCTTTCCCGCCTGTCAGCGAAATCTTCATCCCCATGTCATAGACGCCGTTAAGGAGGGTGTCCCTCATACCGTGGATAACCCTGAAGTGATAGTCGCCTGACTCGGGGAAATATACATTTGACTTGAAGGGGATGGTCAGTTCACGCAGATCACCCGTTCCCTTGCCCAGCCACCTGCCTTTTTCATCGGTCACCATGGCCTGAATGGTGTCAGTTACAAAAGTGCCTGAAGGGAAGGATGTAACAACAAAGAGGTAGATGTTGCGGTACGGGTAATCCGTTGAGGTGCGCAATGACAGCTGTATGTCGTATGTCTTTACAGTGTCATCAATGGCGCAGGTGTATTTTGCCGGATCAAACATGCTCCATTTGCCTTCATCCAGGCTGTAGTTCTCCGAGTACCGTATGCTCCGGTCGCATGCCATGGCAGCCACTGCGATCATCAGTGCGGCTGCTATGATCTTACTTCTGCTTCCTCTCATTTCTCCTGTGATATGGTCTGTTTTTGCCTTTGCCTTCACGCGGGCGGCTCTTTGATTCAAACCTGTCAAGCCCGCTGTTCTGCAGAAGCAGGTCATTGCCTCTTTCCATGCGGTTGTTCGCCGGTCCGGCCAGCAGGTTATCAGGCTTGACTCCTTTACGGTTCAGCTGGATGATCTCACGTACCCGTGCCACAGGCACTGCAGTCATGTTAGCGGCAATCCGCGGATCAGTCGAATACCAGTATACGCCGGTGTGCACCTCCATCTTCATGAAGTAGGCTGTGCCTCCGGCAAGCTCAAGGGGTATCTCCTTCGAGGGGAATTCCTTCTGCGCATCAATGTAGCAGTCAAGCTCATAGTTCAGGCAGCACTTCAGTTTGCCGCACTGCCCGGCGAGCTTCTGCGGGTTGAGGGACAGATCCTGGTAGCGTGCGTGGGAAGTAGTCACCGAAATGAAATTTGTCACATGGGTAGAGCAGCACAGCTCCCTGCCGCAGGTGCCAATGCCTCCTATACGCCCTGCCTCCTGCCGCGCACCTATCTGCCTCATCTCTATCCTGATATGAAACTCCTCGGCAAGGACCTTGATCAGCTGGCGGAAATCAACCCTCTCATCGGCAAGGTAGTAGAAGATGGCCTTGGTCTTGTCACCCTGGTACTCAACATCGCCGATCTTCATTGCCAGCCCCAGGTTTTCTGCAATCTTCCTCGAGCGAAGCATGGTGGTAACCTCAAGCTTCTTTGCCTCCTCCCATTTCTGAAGGTCAACAGGCCGGGCCTTACGGTAGACTTTCTTCAGCTCATCGACTACAGGCCTTGTCTTCATTTTCTTAAGCTGCTGACTGACAAGGAAGCCGGTCATTGACACATAACCGATATCATGTCCGGGAGAGGCCTCCACCGCAACAATGTCATCAACTTCCAGTTTCAGGCCGTTAACATTGCGGTAGAAACCCTTTCTGGTGTTCTTGAACCGGACTTCAACAACATCATTGTGACGTATGTCGAAGGGGAGGTCGGCAAGCCAGTTGTACTCATTAAGCTTGTGTGTCCCGATTGTGTATTTTATTTCAGGCTTTGGCGGCTCCTCGCCGGGCTGGACCTGTATATCCTCGTTTATCATAACATCATGTTAACCGCTGGCGGAAGAAAGGGTCAGTTTCATGCCTTCCGCAAGGGTGAATGCAAAATTAGGAATAAAAGAGCTATTATCAAGTGATTCCCCTCGTTTACCTGATAAGCCTCATGGTCCTGAGGGCCAGGTCAAGGAAAATCATTTTGGTATTGCCGTTGCTCTCGACGTGGGCGTATGCAAGGTTGAACTCACGGTTGAGGGCATTGATGTTCTTCTCGTTGATGAAGGGATGGAATTTTTCAGAAAACTCATCCTCGGCGCGGGTGAGGTATACAAGTCTGTTTTCCCTCCCGTTGAAATTGAGTATGAAATTTTCACGTATCATCCTCAGCGAGTAGGAGAGGAAGCTCTTCTGTCTTTCCCTTCCCAGCGTTGCGGTCTCCTCTGACCATGTCACAAGGGAGTGGATGTCACGGGTCCACGCCGTGCGCATCAGCTTCGTGAACCGCTCGAGGTGCACCGCGCTGTTGTCATCTTCCCGGGCAAGTTCCATAGCCCTGACCATGTTGCCGTTCGCGATAGCGGCTATCTCCGAGGCCCTGGCATGGTCCATGCCCATGGTTTTGACCAGGTGTGCGCTGAGTTCATCTGACTGTATTGAAGGAATCCTTATATGCTGACATCGCGAGGTGATCGTCGGAAGCAGCCTGTCATCCTCTTCGGAAACAAGTATGAAGAGGGTGCGGGCAGGGGGCTCCTCAATCATCTTGAGGAGCTTGTTTGCCGTCTCGGCATTCATCTTTTCGGGAAGCCAGATGATCATTATCTTGAAGTCAGATTCAAATGATTTGAGGCTGAGCTTCCGGATAATCTCTGCCGCCTCGGCCACAGGTATCAGGGCCTGCTCGTTGGCGACCTCCATAGCTTCTGTCCATGTGCTGAGCGAGAACCACGGTGACCGGAGTACCATTTCGCGCCATTGCGCAATAAAGGTATCACTGACAGATTCAGTGCCCGATTTCTTTTTAATGACCGGGAAGACAAAGTGGAGGTCAGGATGTATCAGCTTGTCATACTTGACGCAAGACGGGCAAATGCCGCAGGCATCTTCCGCGGTGCGTTTCTCGCAGCTGATGTACCTTGCAAAGGCCAGCGCTATGGCAAACTTGCCGCTTCCCCCGGGACCATAAAAAAGCAGTGCATGACTGACGCGGTTCTCCGCAACGGAGCTCCGCAGCCTGTCAATCACTGCCTTCTGTCCCGGTATCTGTGAAAAATTCATTTTGCCCTTCGGATGACGAAGAGCAAATGTAGTAAAAAACGGATTAGTAATGTTTTTTAAAGCGCTGCCAGGGCTTTGTCGTAATCGGGCTCCTGGACTGTCTCCGGCACCAGCTCGGTGTAAATCACATTACCGTTCTCGTCAACAACCACAATGCTGCGGGCATATAGACCGGCCATCGGTCCGTCAATGAGGTCAACGCCATAAGCCTTCCCGAATTCGGCATCACGGAACCCTGACAGTGTAACCACATTTGTTATCCCTTCAGTTGAGCAGAAACGTCCGTGGGCGAACGGCAAATCCTTCGTGATTGCCAGCACAACAGCGTTCTCCTTTCCGGCTGCCAGCTGATTGAATTTGCGTACGGCGGTGGCGCAGACGCCCGTATCAAGACTTGGAGAAATGTTAAGTATAACTTTCTTTCCTGCCAGCTCATTCAGCGAAAGGGTGCTGAGATCTGACTTTACCAGGGTGAAGCCCGGAGCCTTGCTTCCCTTTTCGGGAAGCGAACCTGATGTGTTTACAGGGTTGCCCCTGAGAGTAATTTTTGCCATAATTCATTTATTTTTTTTAATACTTCGCTTTGCGTAATCTTTCAGTGAAATTCCATGCAACCTGTTCTGCCGGGCGCATGTTCTGCCTTAGTTTTCTCAAATTTAACAAATCACCACGGCATTTGTTTAATAAAAAATAAACTGACATAATTACCCCTTTGCTTGTAAGGGAACCTTTCAACTTCTTATTTTTGTACAATACAAACAAACAGGTAATCCGTAAACAGAAATTTTATGAAAATCATTGACAATTTTAATTTTAAGGGTCTCAAGGCAATTGTCCGGGTTGATTTCAATGTTCCCCTCGACAAAGCCACGCGCGAGGTTACTGATGACACCCGCATTCGCGGAGCGCTTAAGACGATAAGGAAGATTACCGCTGACGGCGGAAGTGCCATTCTCATGTCACACCTGGGGCGGCCGGAAGGAGTAATGGAGAAATATTCACTCAAACCCGTTCTCCCGGTGCTGGAGAAACACCTCGGGATGAAGGTTGCTTTTGCTCCTGACGCCCTTGGCGAAGAGGCTGTGGCGATGGCCGCCGCCCTCAGACCGGGCGAAGTGATGATGCTCGAAAATGTCAGGTTCTATCCCGAGGAGGAAGGCAAGCCGGTACTCCCGGAGACCGCCACTGATGAGGAAAAGAAAGCTGCCAAGGCAGCTCTGAAGGTGAAACAGAAGGAGATGGCTAAGAAGCTTTCGACCTATGCCGACGTATATGTCAACGACGCATTCGGCACGGCTCACCGGGCTCACGCCACCACCGCGGTAATAGCTGACTTTTTTCCGGAAGACAAAAGGATGTTCGGATTCCTCATCAACAGCGAACTTGCTGCAATGGACAGGGTGCTGAAGAGCGCCGGGAAACCATTCACCGCGGTCATGGGTGGAGCCAAGGTGTCAGACAAGATACTGATCATCGAGAACCTGCTTGACAGGGTGAACAACCTGATTATAGGCGGTGGCATGACATATACCTTCATAAAGGCTACGGGCGGAAACATAGGCAATTCCCTGTGCGAGGCCGACAAGCTTGATGTGGCAAAGGCGGTCATCGAAAAGGCAAAGGCAAAGGGGGTCAGCCTGCTCTTCCCGGTTGACGGGATCAATGCTGACAAGTTTGATGCTGAAGCTAATACATATACTTCTGCAATTGATGATGTTAAGGACGGATGGATGGGTCTTGACATCGGACCGAAGAGCATAGAACTTTTTGAAAAGGTGATTATGGATTCAAAGACCATCCTCTGGAACGGCCCGATGGGTGTGTTTGAGATGGCAAAGTTTGCCGCCGGAACCACCGCAATAGCAAAGGCCGTGGCAAAGGCCACCGAAAAGGGAGCATTCTCACTGATTGGCGGGGGCGACTCGGTTGCAGCAATCAACAAGAACGGACTGGCCGACAAGGTGAGCTATGTCTCCACCGGCGGAGGCGCCATGCTGGAATACATGGAAGGCAAAAAGCTGCCGGGCATCACAGCAATCAGGGGTGAACAGTGAACCGTTGGTTCATACCGGCGCTGGCCCTGATGCTGATGTTTGCAGGGTGCGGAAGCGACGACCAGAAGACCTCCGGAACCATCATTCTGTCAAGTGACCTGTACGACGGCGGGTCTTATTATTACGCGATGGGACTCTCCTTTGATGAGGCAGGGGAGGTCCCGACGCTTCCCGATCAGTACCGGGCTGACATTTGGCTGATGGCAGGGCAGGTGACAACCGGCGGACCGGTGGTTGCATTCCTTACTGCCAATACATTCACTCCCCCATTCGCCCTGGCGGGAACATACGGAACCGAAAGCCTGGCGAAGAATGCCTTCAGCGAACTGATGACCGTGGGAAGCTATTCGTGGGGTGAGTTTGCATCACCGCTTGCAGCCCACCAGGTATGGGTTGTAAAGACACGCGACTCGAAATACGCCAAGCTCAGGATAATCAGCGTGACATTGAATACTTCGGTCACTCCCGCAGCCGCCACCTGCTCCTTTGAGTGGGTGTGGCAGCCTGACGGATCGTCAACTTTCCCGGCGAAGTGATGGAGCTCCCGGAAGAGATATTCAGGATCTCCGGCGCCGGCTCATTTGAAAAGCTGGCACTGGAGATCTTTCGCTTTCAGGCTGACGGATGCCCCGTCTACGGTGAATATGTCAGCCTTCTCGGGATTAAACCGGAAGAGGTTGATTCAATCTGTTCAATCCCCTTCATGCCCATCTCGTTCTTCAGGGATCACCTGGTCATGACCGGCGGAGGGGAACCTGAACGGATTTTTCTCAGCAGCGGCACGGCCGGCATGAAACAGAGCCGGCACCATGTCAGGGATACGGCCATCTATGACGAGAGCCTGGAACGGACATTCAGGCTTTTTTACGGTGAACCCGCGGAATATGCCATCACGGGGCTGCTTCCCTCGTATCTTGAGAGAGATGACTCATCTCTCATTTATATGGCTAACAGGCTGATTCAACTCTCTGGCAATGATGCCGGCGGTTTTTTCCTGGATGACCATACAGCTCTTCTGCAGGCTATTGAAAAGGCCAGAGCCGCACGACTGAAGGTGCTGCTGATAGGAGTCACTTTTGCGCTGCTTGACCTGGCGGAGAAGCATCCGGTTGATCTCAGCGATGTCATCATTATGGAGACCGGCGGCATGAAAGGCCGGAGGCGTGAAATGATCAGGGAGGAGGTGCATGAGATAATCATGAAAGCCTTCGGTGTCAGCTCGGTACACTCAGAATACGGGATGACCGAACTGCTCAGCCAGGCTTATTCCCGGGGAGGAGGACTGTTCCGTACCCCCCCCTGGATGAAAGTGCTGATACGTGACAGCCATGATCCGATGTCACATTCTTCAGAGGCCGGAGCGGCTGGCGGCATAAGTGTCATTGACCTTGCCAACCTCTGGTCATGTTCATTCATAGCAACTGCCGACCTTGGCCGGATGCACCCCGGCGGGCTCTTTGAGGTTCAGGGCCGGTTTGACGAGGCTGATATCAGGGGATGCAATCTGCTGGTAAGCTGAAGTCAGATTCCCATTTTGGCCTTGATATCTGCAGGGATGGCGTTCTTATGAACCATGATGAAGATCGTCTTGGCCCTCACATAGCTCTCAGACATGTTCAGGTAACCACCCTGTGGATTCCTGTCTGTGCCCCATGAGTTCTTCGTGATGTAATACTTCGTACCGTTCTGGTCCTTTACAATACCGGTGATGTGCATCAGGTGGTCATCGGAGGTTACGAATGTTTCGTATCCCTTCTGACGGACATCCTGGGTTACATTAATTTCGGGACCCGGTTTTTCAAACATTGCCTGGTTGGCGCCCTGGCCACCCTGACCTGCCTCGAAACGGGCCCTGTCAGTGTTGCCTGACGGATCCATCCTGGTGAGATCGGGATTGATGGCCACGCCGTTGGCATGGGAGAAGCCCCTCTCGCTTACATCACCGTCCCAGTTAACCGTATAACCGTTGTTAAGTGAGTAGTCCATGATCTGTATCAGTTCGTCGAGGGGCACGTTGTGGAACCGGTTCATCTCCCAGTTGTCAGGCACTTCAAGAAGTCCTTCGGTATAGAAGGGGAAGTGTGAGAAGGAGGTGATATGAACATAATCATCCATGTTCAGTCCCAGGCTGGCTGCAAATGTTTTCGGAGTATAGCTCTGACCCTTGTAGGTAAAGGTGGCAGGTACTTCTCCCATGTAAATGTCAAGAATAGCGTCGGTTACTTCGTTTGACTCCTTGCTGAGGCGTCTCATCTTTACCGGAACAGCAGTTACCGCATCGACGTAAGACTGGAGCTCACGGTGATTATGGGTCGGGGAATCATAACTGATGCCTGTGTATGCTTCCTGGGGAACTATTCCGTCCTCGTTGAAAACCCTTACCCATGAAGGCGAAAGGCTGCCCTCACCCAGGTTTCCTTTTCCCTGGCGAAGATAATTGTCAAGTATCCTGTTCTCGTATGTTTTTCTAACCACGAACATTTCCGAGAGGTCATATTCACCCTTGCCCATCCTCAGGAGCTCCGACTCCATGAATGAAGTGGTTGCGAAACACCAGCATGTGCCTGTGGCCGACTGGTTCTTAACCGGCGAGGCCGGAAGGGAGACAACGGTGGTGAATTTATATCCCTCGGGCTCGGGAGCGGCCTGTTTCTTGCTCTTCTGGGCATTCAGCGGCATGGCGGCGATAGCCATTGCCATGAGGATTAATACTGTCTTTTTCATTTGTATCTTTTTTGGTTTATCAATTCAGGACGAATCAAAAATATACAATAATATTTAAAAGGGAAATGTTTTTAAGCAGCAGCGCCGTGGGCGGAAAATCACATGGTCGGATAGTAGGCGCCCTCAATGTGGTCAATCTCATGGCCAGTCTCCCCGATTATTACAGTTATGATATCAAACCTGGCCTCTCTGGTGATACCGTAAGTATCGATGTAGTTGGAAGCCGCGAAGATGATTGTCCTCTGTTTGGGCACGTTGACAGCCTCGGAAGGGTGAACCTGATATCCTGCAGATCTTGTCTTTACTTCGGCGAATACAATGAAACTGCTGTTTTCAGCTATAATGTCTATTTCCGTGCGTCCCGAGCGCCAGTTCCGGTGGCGGATTGAATAGCCCTTCCCTGTCAGCCAGGCAGCGGCTAATTCTTCACCTATGGTTCCCAGTCCTTTGCGGTCACTCATATCATACTTGCACTGGCGGGGGAAGACGGATTATCAAGGCCGCTACCTGATTCCTTTTTGGAGAAATCAAACTTCAATCAGTCTGTTCTTTATAGCGTACAGGATCAGGCTGGCGGTGTTTTTGGAACCGGTTTTGGCAAGCAGATTGGCCCGGTGCTTGTCTACCGTACGCTTGCTGATGAACAGTGCATCGGCAATCTCGTGGTTGGAGAGTCCTTCGCAGATCTTGAGGAGGATCTCCTTCTCGCGCCTGGAGAGGCTTGAGCTCTTCTCCTCGTGTTCCCTGTTCTTGATGCGCCTGATGACATGATAAAGCAGCTCCTGCGAGAAGTAGTTGCCTCCGCGGTGCACCGCGATAATTGCGTCATGCACGTCCGAGATGTCGGAATCCTTCAGTATGAACCCCTTCGCTCCGGCATCAACCATCCTGTAATAATATTCCTCCTCACCGTACATTGACAGTGCAATCACGCATGCGGCCGGGATCTGGCGGGAAATACGCGATGTGGCTTCCACCCCGTCCATCTCAGGCATGTTGATGTCCATGAGGACAATATCAGCGGGGCAGTTTTCGAGCACCTTCAGCAGTTCGGCGCCGTTTGATGCCTCAGCCACCACCTCGAATTCGGGATAGCCGCCGAGGAGGATTTTCAGTCCGTTCCGGAAGAGCTGGTGGTCATCTGCAAGTGCTATTCTGATTGTTTCCATACAATGCTTTATCCCCTACGGGGATTGGTTTTGTTTATGCATTTTGCTGCAATGCCTGATGCCCTGTTGGCATGTCATATGTTATTCTTCTACAATGCTTTATGTCTCTCGGACAAAATCGAACATCGCAAATCGCCATTCGCAAATCTCACTGGTCCACCTTAATCAGCGCGCTGGTTCCCTTGCCGCGTGCGCTTTCAATGACAAAGACCCCGTCGACTGATCTCACGCGGGTTTCGATGTTCGGAATTCCCATTCCCACCGTCTCTTCCGATGACAGCTTCTCCATGTCGAATCCGCGGCCGTTGTCAAGATACTGCAAGGTAATTATTTTTTGGTCGCGGCGAAGCTCTATTTCTATTCTGGAAGCACCGGAGTGCTTCATGCCGTTGTTGATAAACTCGCATGCCGCACGGTATATAACCACCTCCTTGTCAGTGTCAAACCGCTCCCCCTCCATGTTTGTCCGGAAGTCTATCAGTATTCCCCGCATCATGTTCACCTTTGCCGCGAAGGCGCTGATGGCGCTTGCCACCCCCAGGTTGGTCAGCACATGTGGACTCATGTTGTTGGAGATCTCCTTGATGGCATTCAGAGCTTCGTTTACGACATGGTTCGTATTCTGAAGAATCTCCTGTCCCACCGGGTCGGTGACCCTGCTGTTCAGGGCTGAGAGAGACATCTTTACGGTAGAGAGCAGCGGACCCAGTCCGTCGTGCAGATCCTTTGCGAACCGCTTTTTTTCAGTCTCCTCTGTATTGATTACAGCGTTCAGGAGCCTCCTGTCAGATCTTGCCCTGTCAATTTCCGCACGTTTCAGTGAATAAAAGATCTCCCTGATCAGCACCACGCCCGTAATTATCATCACCGAGATCAGCACGTTCATCCACTCATCCACCATCATCAGCTCGAACGAGGGTTTGCCCTGAAAATACTCTATGAGCTGGATGAGAGTGCGTACTGCCATCAGTACGAACGATGTGGAAAGAAGGATCCATGAGAGACGGTAACGTGTTATCTTCATGAATCTTATGGCTATGCCTGCAGCCACTATCTGCAGCACAACCGATATGAACAGGGCTACCAGGCGTACCATTGCAACAAAAATTTAATTCATACAAAAGTATGAGTTTATTACCTTTGGGGCGCCAAAATCGGGAAATGAAAACCATCTATACCGGCCTCATCGCACTTTACTCTGCCATTGCAGGAGCAGCGTCGCCTTTCAGCGTCAAAGCCCGCAGGTGGGTGAGAGGCAGGCGCGGATGGAGGGAACGGCTCAGTTCATTCAGCAGGGGAGAAGGGAAAGTGGCCTGGGTCCATTGTGCATCTCTCGGTGAGTTTGAACAGGGCAGGCCTGTTATTGAAAAGATAAGGAGGGACCATCCGGACTGGAAAGTGGTTGTAACCTTTTTCTCTCCCTCCGGGTATGAAATCAGGAAGGATTACAGAGGAGCTGACATGGTCATGTACCTCCCGACGGATCTGCCTGCCAATGTCAGGTTTTTTCTTGACCATATAAAACCTGATCTTGCGCTGTTTGTCAAGTACGAGTTCTGGTACAATTACCTCAGCGAGCTCAAGAGGAGAAATATCCCGACCTATCTCGTCTCCGGAATCTTCAGGCCTGACCAGTACTTCTTCAGGTGGTACGGCAGCTTCGCAAGAGGTGTGTTTCAGGTGTTCAACCGCATTTTTCTCCAGGATGAGCAGTCAGGCCGTCTTCTTGAAAGCATAGGATATCACCGTTACAGTGTGACCGGTGACACCCGTTTTGACAGGGTAAGCCAGATTGCCGCTGCCGCGAAGGACCTTCCGGTAATTGAAAAGTTCCGGGGCAAGGAGTCACTTTTCGTTGCAGGCTCAAGCTGGGATGAAGACGAAGAGATAATTGTCAGGTACATAAATTCAAACAGCGGCGCAATGAAATGGGTCATCGCTCCGCATGAGATAGACGAGGCTCACCTGTGCCGTATAGAGAAGAGGCTTACCCCCGAAAGCGTCCGCTATTCGCGATACGTTGAGGGAGCCAAATCTTGCCGGGTAATGATCATTGACAATATCGGCATGCTGTCATCGGTCTACCGTTATGCTTCCATTGCCGCCGTGGGGGGAGGGTTCGGAAGGGGGATACACAACATACTCGAGCCTGCATGCTGGGGCATACCGGTGCTCTTCGGCCCGCACCACCTGAAGTTCCGTGAGGCAGTGCAGCTAAAGGAGAGAGGGGGAGCCGTCTCGTTTGACAATTTTGAGACATTTACATCAGTTGTTGAAAAGTATCTCTCAGATCCGGTGGCGCTTGAGGCAGCCGGGAATGCCAGTGCTATCTATATATCTGAAAATAAAGGATCTACAGATAAGGTATATAAAGAAATATTTGAAAACCAGAATGCTGAAAACTTATTCAAAAAGCGTTAAAAAGTTGTTAATAATTCCGAAATGTCATTTCTGACTTATTGTGCCCGTAACTGTAATTTAACCATCTGCCCAAGAACAACTGAGGCTTTACCTGAACCAGCTGACTTTCAATACATTTAATATATTTAAACTACAACCATAACTTTCATAACTTACTCAACTATGCGAAAACTAAAATTTACTCTCATGCTGTTGTCCCTGTTCATTGGAACAGCCACCATGATTGGCCAGGTGACAACTTCAACTCTCAGTGGCAAGATTACGGAGTCCGACGGTCAGTCGTTGCCGGGTGCCACGATAATTGCAACCCATGTGCCTTCCGGTACCGTTTATGGTGCCACCGCAAATACCCAGGGTTTGTATTCAATCCAGGGTATGCGTCCCGGAGGCCCCTATACGGTCAATGTAACTTTCATCGGCTACACAACCCAGAGTTACACTGAGATTACCCTGGCGCTCGGAGAAAATACAACCCTGAACTCGACCCTGGCACCAACCACGACCGAGATGACAGAGGTTACCGTGATTGGTTACGCTACATCAAGATTCAATACCACTCAAACCGGTGCCGTGACGAATATCACAAATAACCAGATAGCTAATATGCCTTCAGTCAGCCGCAGTATTATCGATGTTACCCGCCTCTCACCTTACGGAGGGAATGGGATGAGCTTTGTAGGCACAGATGGTCGTACGGCTAACTTTACAGTGGATGGAGCGAATTTCAACAACAACTTCGGTTTGAGTTCTGCCCTGCCCGGTGGAGGCAGCCCGATTTCTATTGAATCTATCGAAGAATTACAGGTTGTAATCGCTCCATATGATGTTCGTCAGACTAACTTTATAGGTGGTGGTGTGAACGCTATTACAAAATCCGGTACGAATACCTTTAAAGGCAGTCTCTATTCCTATCACAGAAATGAAAACATGCGCGGTGATGCTGTTAATGGCAGGCAAATCGCAGGAGCGCGTGATATTGACCGCAATACATCTTATGGCTTTACTTTTGGCGGACCTATTGTCAAAAACAAATTGTTCTTATTTGTAAACGGTGAAATGGCTAAAACACCAACCATTGTCAATCGTTGGAGAGCTTCAACGGATGGTAACGCCGATGCCGACAATTATATTTCCCGCACAACAGTAAGCGATCTTAAAGCGGTTTCTGATTATGTTAAAAGTAAGTATGGTTATGATACAGGATCATATACAGATTTTCCTGCTGACGAAAACAACTACAAACTTCTTGCGCGTTTGGATTGGAATATCACAGACAAACATCGTCTGGCCCTGCGTTATAACTACACAAAAAACCTTTACTGGAGCTCTCCGAATGCTTCATCAATGGACGGAGGTACCCGTATGTCTGAGGCAAGAATGTCACAGGCCTCAATGTCGTTTGCAAACTCGATGTATTCTATGAACAACCTTGTTCATTCATTCTCTCTTGACTTAAACAGCCGATTGTCAGATAACTTATCCAACCAGTTTCTGGCAACATTCTCGAAACTTGACGATCTCCGCGGTTCTACTTCCGATGAATTCCCTTTCATCGATATTTTGAAAGACGGACAAGCCTATATGTCTTTGGGATATGAACTTTTCACCTGGAACAATGCAGTTCACAACAACGTCTGGAATATCAAAGACGAACTGACACGCTATCTGGGCAATCATAAAATCATAGGTGGAATAGCTTACGAATATAAAATGGCAGATAATGCCTATATGCGTAACGGTACTGGATACTATCGCTACTCAAGCCTTGCCGACTTCTTAAACGAAGGAACACCTGAAGTTGTAAACTTAACTTATGGTTATGACGGAGAGAGCAATCCTGCCGCCCGCATAAGAACAAACAAAATTGGAGTATACGGGCAAGATGATTGGAGGGTTACCGGAAACTTCAAACTCTCGTATGGACTTCGTATCGACGGGCTTTTCTTCGATAATAATGATCTGATGACAAACCAGGCTATTTTGGACCTTGATTATTCCGGTCGTCATATCGATACAGGGAAATGGCCTACTGCAAATCTCATAGTTTCTCCCCGCATAGGTTTTGTGTGGGATACATTTGGCGACAAGAGCCTGAAAGTCCGTGGAGGTACCGGTCTTTTCGCGGGTAATTTACCGCTTGTATTCTTCACCAATATGCCTACCAACGGTGGAATGGTACAGTATCAGGCACAGATTAATGCAGCGAACGCAGCAAAAAAAGGTTTCACAATGGATGAATTTGCCGGTGGTCTTGTAACTGATGCTGACGGAAATGCCAGTATTGCCGCACTTTATAACAAGTTAACAGAACTGGGATATCCTTCAACGATTTCTCCCGAAGATGGGACAGTTCCTTCTGCTGTTAACGGTGTAGATCCAAATTTCAAAATGCCGCAAGTATGGAAAAGTTCACTTGCTGTTGATTATACATTCAAAACTTCTTTCCCATTGTCTGTAACGGTAGAAGGAATTTACAACAAAACAATCAACGGTGTTTCTATCTCTGACTGGAGTATTCCAAATGTTGGTGGTTTCGCCCGTTTCAACGGTGTTGACAATCGTCCGATTTATCCTTCCGGTTATCGTACCAACACAAAAGCCTTTGTGCTGGAAAACACAAGCCTCGGTTATGGCTGGTCAGGCAACATCACTGTCAATGCTCAACCGGCAGAATGGCTCAATTTGATGGCTGCCTATGCTCACACGGTTGCCAAGGATGTTACCGGTATGCCCGGATCGGCTGCAGAATCTGCATTTACATACGTGCCCACGGTGGAAGGCCCCAACTACATCAGACTGCATAATTCACAGTACAACACACCCGATCGTCTGGTGGGTTCGCTTACTGCCCGCGACAACAGCGGTAATCACTATAGCCTTATCTATGAGGCATGGCTTGGCGGAGCAAACTACTCATACATGATGCTTAACGATATCAACAGTGACGGTTACAACTACGATGCAATCTATGTTCCCACCGACGCTGATGTTGAAAGCAATCAATTCCGGTTTGTTTCGGCAGACGACAAAACCCGCTTTATGGACTATGTTCATGCCAACAGTTATCTGAAAAATCAACAGGGGAAATATGCAGAGCCCTATAGCGTTTACTCACCCTGGGTACATCGCATAGACTTTGGCTACAAACACGATTTTGTTCTTAATGGAGACAATGCCAAGCATACGCTGCAACTTAGCCTCGATCTCAAAAACATCCTGAACATGTTTAATTCTGAGTGGGGCGTAGCCAAATATCTGAATCCGGCAATCGGTTCGGAAGCCCGTATCCTCAAATATGAAGGTGTGGATGCTGATGGTGTGGCTACATTCTCCACACCCTCTTCAATCAATGGTGATGTCAAAACATTCACACCAAGCTACTCATTGGGTCAGTGCTGGTATGCCCTGATCGGCGTCAAATATATTTTCAACTAATAAAAAGTACAGACGATATGAAACTGAAATACTTATTCCCATTGTTCATCGCGGCAGTTGCCTTGATGGTAAGCTGTGACGATGAATTCTCTGCGACGTTGCTTGATGAAATTCAGGTATCGTCGTCTTACGTGTCTATCCCGGTAGCGGGTGGTTCTGCATCCATTACCGTAACAGCTAATGATAACTGGACAGTAGCAAGCAGTATACCATGGCTGATTATCTCTTCAACCTCCGGCAGTGCAGGAGAATCAACGCTTACATTTTCAGCTTCATCTACCCTGGATGGTCGCACCGGAGAGGTAAAAATCCTGTGTGGAGACAAAACCCAGAGAATAAACGTCATCCAGGGCCTGGCAGTAGTTGCAACCGCCACCTGTGCGGATGTAATTGCCGGACCCGACAGCAAGACCTATAAGGTAACCGGGATTTGTACGTCAATAGCCAACACACAATATGGAAACTGGTATTTGCAGGATGCCACAGGTTCTATCTATATCTATGGTACTCTTGATGCGAAGGGCGCTACGAAAAACTTTCTAAGTTTAGGACTTGAAGTGGGTGATGAAGTAACTGTTCAGGGACCAAAAACCACCTACGGATCAACGGTGGAATTGGTAGATGTAACGGTTATCAAAATCAACAAATCACTGATTAAAGTTGATTCGGTAGAGAACGCAACGCTTCCGTTCGAAGGTGGTGAATTTATTGCATACCTCACCTGCAAAGGACAGGGCGTATCGGTGGAAGTTCCTGAAGATGCCGAATCATGGTTGTCTATTTCCTCCATCCAATCAGAAGGAACGTATGCTGTTGTAAATTTCAGAGCTGCTGCCAATACAGGCGGAGACCGCGGAACCACAATCACATTCCATACCACTGACGGGACCAAAGACTATACTTCACAAACAAAACTTATCCAAAAAGGAGCGATTGTGAATGCAACTGTTGCCCAGTTTATTGCGGCTGAAGTTAATGACATTCCGTATCGCCTGACAGGTGTGATAACCAGTGTTACCAATGCCACATCCGGCAGATTAAACCTGAGAGATTTCTCGGGTGAGATATATGTATATGGTATTCAGGATTACAGTACCAAAGGTTTAAAAGTGGGTGACATCATCACAATTGTCGGAAAACGTGCCGCATACCAGGGTACTCCTCAGGTTGGTTCTGCCGTTCTGGAAAGTTCTATTCCTGTAACAACGGCTACCATTGCAGAGGTGCTGACCAAGCCTGACGATCCCAATACATACTTCATGGTAACCGGCGAAATCACATCGATTGTAAATGCGGATTATGGTAATCTTAATTTGAAAGAGATTGACGGCGACAGTGAAATCTACGTGTATGGCTGTTATCCGGGTTGGGGTGCAACCGGCGACGCCAGGAAATTCGTGGTAGCTGACAAAGGCCTTAAAGTGGGAGACCAACTGACGGTTATTGCACGGAAGGGATCTTATGGCGGATCACCGCAGCTTTCAAATAGTATTTATTTCAGCCACGTTAGTTCGAAGTAAGTAATAAGAAGCTTTGTAATATAAGTAGTGTTACACGCAGCATAAGTTGCGTGTGAGAGATAATAAAAGGGGCTGCCTTAAAGCGAGGCAGCTTCTTTTTTATCAGCGTGCCAGGCGTTTTTACTGGCCGGAGGTCAGGTTGGCGGGCATGAAGAGCAGTTTGCGGGACATGGACAGATAGCATCCGCAAAGTTCATAAAAGTTAATATGTATGTTGATAAAAGAGAACTTTTCTTCTTGCCTCCTCTTGCCCGCTTGCCTATTTTAGCAAAACCCGTTCATATTTACGGAAGGTAGACTAACTAACTTATTTTCAAACTTTAATATTTTTTAACTATCAATGGGAGATTCAATTGTCCATTCGGCTACCGTCGCCTCTAATGAAAAGGAAATGGTAAGGAAAGAGGAGAAGAAAAGCAAAAAGGAAGAGCCGGTGATGGGTAAGTCTGGCAAAACCCAGGGTGAAACCTCAAAAAAGACTTTCACCTATGAGGAGGCTATAAAGGCTACCCGTCAGTACTTCGGCGGTGATGACCTGGCGGCGAAGGTGTGGGCAAGCAAATATGCTCTGAAAGACTCGTTCGGCAACCTGTATGAAAAGACGCCCGATGACATGCACATGCGTCTTGCCTCCGAGGTTCACCGGATTGAGATGAAATATCCCAACCCTGTTTCGCTCGGGGACATTTATGAAGCATTCAGGGACTTCAGGTACATCATCCCCCAGGGCGGCCCGATGACCGGCATAGGCAACGATTTCCAGATTGCCTCCCTCTCGAACTGCTTCGTGATTGGCAACAAGGGTGACTCTGACTCATACGGGGGCATCATGAAGATTGACCAGGAGCAGGTTCAGCTGATGAAGCGCCGCGGCGGCGTGGGTCATGACCTCTCGCACATACGCCCGAAAGGCTCGCCAGTGCTTAACAGCGCCCTCACCTCTACAGGCGTGGTACCCTTCATGGAGCGATATTCAAACTCCACCCGCGAAGTGGCCCAGGACGGCCGCCGCGGCGCGCTGATGCTCTCCATCTCAATCAAGCACCCTGATGCCGAAAGCTTCATCGATGCCAAGCTCGAGGCCGGAAAAGTCACCGGTGCAAACGTCTCCGTGAAGATCACCAATGACTTCATGCAGGCGGTGATTGACGGAAAGAGCTTCCGCCAGCAATACCCGATCAAATCGGAGAACCCGAAGTATGTCAAGGATATAGATGCCCGCAAGCTCTGGAACAAGATTGTCCATAATGCCTGGAAATCAGCCGAACCGGGCGTGCTGTTCTGGGATACCATCAGGAACGAAAGCGTACCTGACTGCTATGCTGACCTTGGTTATGAGACTGTTTCAACCAACCCATGCGGAGAGATACCTCTCTGCCCGTATGACAGCTGCAGGCTTATTGCCATTAATCTCTTCAGCTATGTGAAGGATCCCTTCACACCGAAGGCAAAATTCGACCACGATCTCTTCCGCCAGCATGTGCATCTCTCACAGCGCATTATGGATGATATCATCGACCTCGAGCAGGAGAAAATTGACGCCATCATAGCGAAGATAGAAGCTGATCCGGAGGACGATGAGCTCAAGAGGGTGGAACGAAAAATGTGGGAAAACATCAGGCACAAGACCGGCGAAGGCAGGCGTACCGGCATCGGCATCACGGCCGAGGGCGACATGCTTGCCGCACTGGGTCTCCGTTACGGGACTGATGAGGCTACGGAATTCTCGGTGAATGTACACCGTACACTCGCAATCGAGGCCTACAGGGCTTCAACCACTATGGCCGCTGAAAGAGGGGCATTCCCCATCTACAGCGCTGAAAGGGAAAAGAATAATCCCTTCATAAGCCGCATGCGCGAAACCGACCCGGAGATGGTTGCCGAAATGGAAAAAACAGGCAGGCGCAACATCGCCCTGCTGACCATTGCCCCGACTGGTTCAACCAGCCTTATGAGCCAGACAACCTCTGGTATTGAACCTGTGTTCATGCCCTTCTACAAGCGCCGCCGCAAGGTCAACCCGAACGACAAGGACGTGAAGGTGACCTTCATCGACGAGGTGGGTGACCACTGGGAGGAGTTCACCGTCTTCCACCACAAGTTCATCGACTGGATGAAGGTGAACGGCTACAACTATGAGGAGGTGAAGGATATGTCAGAAACACAGATAAATGACATTGTCGCCGTTTCTCCCTACTATAAGGCAACAGCAAATGACGTCGACTGGGTTGCAAAGGTGCGGATGCAGGGAGCCATACAGAAATGGGTTGACCACTCAATAAGCGTCACCATCAACCTTCCCGCCGAGGTAAAGGAAGAGCTGGTATCCGAGCTTTATCTGACCGCCTGGAAGGAGGGTTGCAAGGGAGCCACCGTCTACCGTGACGGATCCAGGGCCGGTGTGCTTGTCTCCAACAGCAAGGAGGAGAAGAAGAGCGACTGGTCGCCCGTAAGACCCAAGGTGCTCGATGCTGATGTCATCCGCTTCCAGAACAACGAGGAAAAATGGATAGCATTTGTGGGCATCAAGGACGGCGTACCCTACGAAATTTTCACCGGTCTCCAGGATGATGAGATGTTCCCCATTCCCAAGAGCATAATCAAGGGCAAGATCATCAAGAACAAGGATGATGCGGGCAATACACGGTACGACTTCCAGTACACGGATAAATACGGTTACAAGAACACCCTTGGCGGTCTGTCACACATGTTCAAACCGGAGTTCTGGAACTACGCACGCCTGATATCCGGTGTGCTTCGCTACGGAATGCCAGTAAGCGATGTGGTTGAGCTCGTATCTTCGATGAAGCTTGACAGCGAATCAATCAACACCTGGAAGAACGGGGTTGAGCGTTCGCTCAAGCGTTATATCCCGAATGGCACGAAGGCAAAGGGCAAGTGCGAAAACTGCGGCTCAACCTCACTTGTCTACCAGGAGGGTTGCCTGATATGCACTGACTGCGGAACATCAAAGTGCAGCTGATCATTTATTAAACTCCATATCACATTGAAAAAGAGGGTGTCTCATAATACAAATGGGCACCCTTTTTCTTTCATAATGTGGTCAAAAATAGTTGATGATTTTTTTAAGCAGTTTTTTCAGGGAGTAATTGCAATCATCAGTGGCCGGTGGTCAGAGATGACCTCTTCATATTCCGGGTAACAGGGACTGGCCTTTATAACCATGGTGGTATCGATGGATCCGAACAGTTCATCAGTTACCATTATATGGTCGATATGGCTTGGCCACGAAGGGTAAGACCACCATAATCCGCTTCCCAGGGCGATTGCCATATCGGCGAACCTGTATGATGAATCATCATTGATGAAGTTAAGGAAAGGGTTTTCCGTTCCGGAGGCGGATGCGATCCCATCATTGTAATCGCCCAGCATTACCACGGCGTCATCGGGTCTTTGCTGGTCGAGGTATTCCTTCAGCTTTTCCGATGCCGAGCGGCGGCGGCTCTCATTATCCTGGCCCTCGCAGCACTTCAGGTGGAGGTTTATAAGGGTAATTTCCCTTCCTGATTTCCTGTGCCTGACTTTTATCTCCAGCGGAGGACGGGGGAAGGCATAACTGTCACCTTCGAAAAGGGTCCGCAGAGAGCCGTTTATTGTTTCCTGTTCACTGACCCTGATCAGGTATGCCAGGTTCCATTCGTCATTGTTTACCGGGTAGTAGGCTCCGCTCCAGCCCGGCATCAGGTCGACGAGCCTGTTGAAATCGGCTTCGGAGGCCACCTCCTGGAGTGCCACCACATCGGGGTCCATGGCCATTATCAGGTCTGCCAGTGCTGCGATGCTTGCATATCCTGCTTTCGGAAATCCTTGAACGTTGAAGGACATGATGTCAATGGTGCTTTCGGTGCCTGGAATAACGCAGGCGGCAAAGATGCTGGTGTCATCGGGTACCGGAGGATCTTTGCGGCAGGAAAGTACAACGGTCAGTGCAGCAAGGGTGACCAGTACTGTCGGTTTATGAATATGATTACGAAACATACCCCGCAAAGTTGGCAATTATTAATTCATCAGGCAATAGCAATCATGGAAGATATGAAAAAAAGGGTGTCCAAATACGGAAATCAGGAATAAATGAACAGTAATCCCGAAAGAGAAAGGGTGCCCTTTTGAGACACCCTTTTCAAAGCAGGCAGTCGGCAGTACAAGTTGGCAGTCAGTCAGATGGTTACCGGGACGGCTGAATTCAGGAGTGACTGGCTGATTTCATCCGGTGTTGCTTCATGATCCGGAAGGTTGCCTTCGAAGTACTTTTCATAGGCAGTGATGTCAAAATGGCCGTGGCCGCTGAGGTTGAAGAGAATTGTCCTGGAAACTCCTTCCAGGTCAGCTCTCCTTGCCTCATCAAGCGCTCCGGCGATGGCATAGGATGATTCGGGAGCGGGGAGGATTCCTTCCGCACGGGCAAACAAGATGGCAGCCTCGAAACACTCGCGCTGAAACTTGGCCTTCGCCTCAACGAATCCGTCCTTCCGCAGCTGGCTTACCAGCACTCCGGCACCATGATAGCGCAGTCCGCCGGCATGAATCTTGTCAGGAATGAAGTTGTGGCCGAGGGTGTACATGGGCAGCAGCGGTGTCATACCCGACTGGTCGCCGAAGTCATAGGTGAATTTGCCTTTGGTCAGCTTGGGGCATGATGCCGGTTCCACCGCCACCAGCCTCGTCTTTTTACCGTTGACAAAGTTTTCTCTTAGGAATGGAAAGGCAATCCCTGAAAAATTCGATCCCCCTCCGAAGCAGCCGATAACCACATCGGGATAGTCTCCTGCCTTCTCAAGCTGTATCATCGCCTCCTGGCCAATGATTGTCTGGTGAAGGATGACATGGTTAAGCACGCTGCCCAGTGAATACTTCGTGTAGGGGTCCTGTGCCGCTATCTCCATGGCTTCGGAGATTGCTATGCCCAGACTGCCCGGAGAATCGGGATCTTTCTCAAGTACCTTCCTGCCAGCATCAGTCATGGTGCTGGGCGAGGGTACCACCCTGGCGTTGTAGGTGTTCATCATCAGTTTGCGTCCCGGTTTCTGGTTATAGCTGACCCTGACCATGAAGACAAGCAGTTCGAGCCCGAAGTGGTTGCAGGCAAAGCTCATGGCGCTGCCCCACTGGCCTGCCCCGGTCTCGGTGGTGATGCGTCGGACACCTTCCTGCTTGTTGTAGTAAGCCTGAGGTATGGCAGTGTTGGCCTTGTGCGAGCCTGAATAGTTGCCGCCCTCGTACTTGTAATAAATCCTGCTCTTTGTCCCCAGGGCCTTCTCAAGGCTTCGGGCCCGGAACAGTGGCGACGGGCGGTATGTGTAGTAGAGATCGACTACCTCATCAGGGATGGCAATATATCTCTCGGTCGATACTTCCTGCTTTATCAGTTCCATCGGGAATATAACCGACAGGTCTTCAGGACCTACCGGCTTTCCCGTTGCCGGGTTCAGCGGGGGAAGGGGCTTGTTGGGCATGTCAGCCATGATATTATACCATTGGCGGGGCATTTCTTTCTCAGTCAGCAGAATCTTTGTAATCTTTTCCATTTTAAGTGTTGTTTATGAGGGTTAAAAAAACAAGAGGCACGCTGTGATCAGCGTGCCTCTTTGTATAAATATCCTGTACGGGTTATATAACGGCGTGATTCACAGCTTCATCCTATGAGCTGCACCAGCGCCAGTTGTTTAACCTCATCGTATTCATCAATGCAAACATAATAATTATTTTCAGTAGCAACCTATTCAGGAGAGATTTTTTAAAGCATAACCCCCAAAAAACTTTCAACCCTGTTAATGTCGTGAGAGCAGCACTTCCTCTATTTCAGAGAGATTGACCTGTTTAGCCCTGAGCAGAATGAGCAGGTGATAGAGAAGGTCCGCCGCCTCGTTTTTAAAGAGGCCGATATTGTCACCCATAGCTTCAATAACCAGTTCAACCGCTTCCTCGCCCACTTTCTGGGCAATCTTACCGGTTCCCTCATTGAAGAGCCTGCTGGTATATGACCCGCTGCTGTCCTCTTCAATCCTGCTGTTGATGATATCTTCAAGCCGGTAGATAAATCCTTTTGCCGATTGTTCCCCGAAGCATGACCATGTGCCGGTGTGGCATACGGGACCGGCCGGTTCGGCCTTTATCAGGATTGTATCACTGTCGCAGTCAGTTTCAATTGTCACCACCCTCAGGTAATTTCCCGAGGTCTCACCCTTGGTCCAGAGCGATTGCCGGCTGCGGCTGTAGAAGGTCACAAGCCCCTCATCTTCCGTTTTGCGGTACGCTTCCTCATTCATGTAACCCGCCATCAGCACCTGCAGGGTGGTGTTGTCCTGTATCACGACGGGCACCAGCCTGTCACCCTTATTGAAGTCCATGTTCAGCATCTTATGTCAATGTTATTATGTAAAAGATATTTTTTCAGTTCAGGAATCTTTATTATCCCGTAATGAAATAGTGTGGCAGCCAGTGCTGCCGTGCAGCCAGTCTCTGCGAACACCTCCCTGAAGTGTTCAGGTGAGCCTGCGCCTCCTGATGCGATCACCGGGATATTCACGCAGTTGCATACTGCCGACGTTATGTCAAGTGAGAATCCCTCGCCGGATCCGTCGCGGTTGACGGAGGTGAGGAGGATCTCGCCGGCGCCGAGCCGTTCCGACTCACGGGCCCAGGTGATGGCCGGAAGTGTTGTGACGCGCTTGCCTCCGTGGGTGCAGACCACCCATGTGCCATCAACAAGTTTAGCGTCAATTGCCACCACCACGCACTGGCTGCCGTACTCATCTGCCAGTTCGGCAATGAGGGGCGGGTTAAGTATCGCGGCAGTATTGACGGAGACCTTATCAGCCCCCGATCTGATCAGCATCGAGACATCCTCCCGGGTGGTGATGCCACCCCCCACCGTGAAGGGGATGTTTATTGCCTCTGCTATCTTTTTTACCAGAGGGGCTAGGGTCTTCCGCCGTTCATCAGTTGCCGATATATCAAGGAAAACCAGCTCGTCAGCCGACTGTTCAGCATAGGCACGTGCCAGCTCCACAGGGTCACCTGCATCACGGAGGTTGACGAAACTGATCCCTTTTACTGTGCGTCCGTCCTTAATGTCAAGGCAGGGTATGATTCTCTTTTTCAGCATATCTCAGCAATTTCGTTGTATGTTATCCTTCCCTCGAGCAGGGCCTTCCCCGTTACGGCCCCTTCACACCCGGCATCACGCAGCTCTCTGAGATCACTGACAGCAGTAATTCCGCCGCTGGCAATCACAGCCAGTCCTTCCAGCGAGGTCAGTTCCCTGTATATCTCCGCGGAGACCCCGGTTAGCATTCCGTCTTTTGAGATATCGGTGCAGAGTGCATAGCGAATCCCTGCCAGCCTGTATTCCCTGAGGAAATCGGCAATGTCTCTCCCGGATGTCTCCTGCCAGCCTCCTGTAGCTACCTTTCTTTCCCTGAAATCCGCTCCCAGGATGATTTTTTCAGGCCCGTACTGACCGAGCCATTGCCTGAGCAGGTCAGGACGGTGGACCGCAATGCTGCCAATGGTTACCTGTGCAGCGCCGCTGCTGAAGGCCAGGAGGATATCCTCCTCTGTTCGTATGCCGCCGCTGAAGTCGATTTCCAGTCCGGTGGCAGAAGCTATTCCTTCAAGTACCCTTTGGTTTGTTATTCTTCCGGTACGGGCCCCGTCAAGGTCAACCAGGTGAAGGTACCTGATGCCGTTATCTTCCATCTCCCTTGCAAGGTCAACGGGATCAGCACGGTAAAGTGTCTTTCTGCCGAAGTCGCCCTGGGTCAGCCTGACGCATTGACCGTCAATGATGTCTATTGCCGCGATGATTCTCATAGCTCAAGGAAGTTTATAAGCAGCCGGTCTCCTGCCTCTGCTGATTTTTCAGGGTGAAACTGCACCGCATGGAAGTTATCGCGCTGCATTGCCGCCGAAAAGGGGAGGATGTACCTGCAAACAGCTTTTGTGTCACTGTTCAGCTCGGCATAGTAGCTGTGCACATAATAGAGGTCATCGTCCGGCTCAAGGCCTTTCAGCAGCGGGGAGGAGGAGAGGCTCTCAAAGTTGTTCCATCCAATATGCGGCACCCTTTCCTCCGGAGGAAATCTCCTGACAACGGCGTCAAAGATGCCCAGACATTCAGTATTATTCTCCTCTGAGCGGGAGCACATCAGCTGCAGGCCCAGGCAAATTCCCAGCACCGGCTGTTTCAGGGACAGGATCAGCGAATCGAGGTCCCTTTCCCTGAGGTGGCTCATTGCCGAACGTGCTTCACCCACACCGGGAATTATCACCCTGTCAGACTTCAGCAGTATTTCAGGATCGGATGTAACCACAGAATCATGCCCCAGCCTCCGCAGGGCCACCTGTACAGACATTGTATTGCCGGAATTGTACTTAAGTATTGCTATCATAATGTTCCCTTGGTTGATGGCAGGTTTCCGCTGCCTGTTTTTACCACAGCCATTCCCAGTGCCCTGGCGAATGCCTTGAAGATTGCCTCTGCCTTATGATGGTCATTATCACCTGTGGCTCTGACATGAATATTGCATTTTGCGTTGTCACTCAGTGACCTGAAGAAGTGTCGGAACATATCCGTTGAGAGGGTGCCTGCACGGTCTGACCGGAATGAGGCGTTCCATTCAAGCCAGGGCCTTCCCCCCAGGTCAATCAGTACTTCTGCAGCAGAGTCATCCATTGGCAGTGCAAAGCCGTACCGCGCCATTCCTTTCCTTTTCCCGAGTGCCCGGTCAAGAGCCTGTCCGAGTACGATGGCTGTATCCTCAACCAGGTGGTGCTCATCAACATGAAGGTCGCCGGAAGCCTTCAGTGTAATGTCAATGCCGGCGTGCCTGGCAACCTGCTCAAGCATATGGTCGAAGAAGCCGATACCGGTGCTGATAGAGCCTTTCCCGGTACCGTCGAGGTCAATCTCAATGGAAATGCCGGTCTCATTTGTTTCCCTTGAAACTGACGCCCTTCTTGGGATCCCGGTCAGGAAGCGTCTTATCTCCTGCCAGTCGCGGGTGCAGAGCGAAGCCTCCCCGTTCTGCCTGTCACTGACATAAATGACCCGGCAGCCGAGGTTTTTTGCCAGTTCTATGTCTGTGAGGCGGTCACCGATCACGAAGGAAGAGCCGAGGTCGACTCCGTCTGCAAGATACCTGGTCAGCATTGCCGTACCCGGTTTACGGGTGGGAGTTCTGTCAGACTCAAATGACCGGTCAATGAATATCTCTGCAAATCTCACCCCTTCTCCGGCAAGGATGCTGAGCATCTTGTTCTGCGGCGGAAGGAAAGCCTCCTCTGGATATGCGGGGGTACCAAGACCATCCTGGTTTGTAACCATCACCAGTTCGAAGCCGGTCTCCCGGGAGATGGCTGAGAGAGCTCCTATCACCCCCGGCATGAATTCCAGTTTTTCCAGGCTGTCGACCTGTTCATCTTCCGGCTCCTTCAGGATGGTGCCATCGCGGTCTATAAACAATACCTTTTTCATATACTTAAACTTTCAAGTTCGCTTATCAGTTTTTCGTTTTCTTCCGGCGTGCCGGTGGTGATCCGGATGCATCCGGGGATCTCACGGTTCCGGTTTCTGACTATGATTTTCCTCTCAGCAAGGGTATTGTATATATAGTCTGCATCCTTTACCCTTACAAGCAGGAAGTTTGAATCAGAAGGCCAGACCTTCTCCACTACGGGAAGCGCAGTTAGTCGTGAGGCAAGTTTTTCACGCTCTGTGATTATCGACTGTACACGCCGGGCCACAGCATCGGCCTCGTTCAGCCTCAGGAGCGCGGCCTCCTGGTTGATGGTGCTGATGTTATAGGGTGGCTTCATGGCAAAGAAATACCTGAGCAGGTCAGCATCGGCAAATGCTACTCCCACTCTTGCCGCTGCCAGTCCCATCGCCTTGCTGAATGTCTGCATCACTATCAGATTGTCAAATTCGCCAATGCGCTCTGCGAAGGATGGCTTCCCACTGAAGTCGGCATAGGCTTCATCAATAACCACTATCCCGTTAAGTTCCCTGATGATGGTCTCAACTTTTTCAGGATTCATGCAGTTTCCGGTGGGATTGTTGGGTGAGCAGATAAAGACAAGTTTAAGGGTATCTTCCCTCAGCAATGGTTTTGCGGCCTGGAGGTCGATATTGAATGTGTCATCGAGGGGAATCCTGACAATTCCGATGTCATTTACCGAGGCGGCCACGCCGTACATGCCGTATGTGGGGGTGAAGATCATTGCCCTGTCCTTTCCGGGGTTGCAGAAGATACGGAAGCAGAGGTCTATGATCTCGTCACTGCCATTTCCGAGGAATATATTTTCAGCAGGAATTCCCTTTTTCCGGCTGATGGTTTCGCGCAGTTCACGCTGGCGCGGATCGGGGTATCTGTTGAGCGGCCCATAGGGGCTCTCGTTTGCGTCAAGGAAGATCCCCTCGCTACCCTCATACTCATCCCTTGCGCATAAATAGGGGGTAAGCTTAAGAACGTTTGGCCTTACAAGTTTATCTGTTCGTTTCATCATCAAGGTCTTATATCAATACTTCACTGCTGCCGGGTGGGTTTCTGCTGTCTGATTTTTGACTTCAATGCTTTTGCGGGTAATTCAACCATTTCAGTCTTATTTTCACTTTTTCTGCGTGTTTTTATCAAGGTAATCAAGCCTGACCGAAACTGCTGCCGCATGTGCACCGAGCCTCTCTGCCTCTGCCATCAGTACCGTGTCAGGCCCGATGTTCCGGATCCCCTCTGCTGTCACTTCCTGGAAGAAGATCCTCTTCATGAAACTGCCGATGGTAACCCCGCTGAAGCTCCTGGCAAATCCTCCCGTCGGGAGGGTATGATTCGGTCCCGTCATGTAGTCGCCGGGGCTCTCGCTGCTGTAGTTGCCCAGGAACACCGAGCCTGCGCTGGTCACCCGTTCTGATGTCCGGATCGGGTCAGGGGTGGCAATTATCAGGTGTTCAGGTGCGTAAAGGTTGGCTGCCTCCAGGCATTTTTCCTCTGATTCAAGGAGTACCAGGGAGCTGTTTCCGAGCGACCTGGCAGCAATGTCTTTCCGCGGCAGGAGTGCAAGCTGGCGTTCTGTCTCCTTCTCCACGAGGGTTATCATCTCGCGGCTGTAAGTGAGCATTATCACCTGGCTGTCGGTGCCGTGTTCAGCCTGGGAGAGGAGGTCTGCCGCAATAAAGGCGGGATTGGCGTTGCTGCCTGCAATGACCATCAGTTCGCTCGGCCCGGCTGGCATGTCGATGGCGCTGCCCTCGAGCTGCACAATCTCCTTGGCGCGGGTGACAAACCGGTTACCGGGCCCGAAGATCTTGTAAACAGCCGGGATTGATTCCGTACCATAAGCCATGGCAGCTATTGCCTGGGCACCGCCGGCACGGAAGACGGCTTTCACTCCGGCAACCTTTGCCGCATACAGTATCAGAGGATTGATTTTACCGTCCCTTCCGGGTGGCGTGCACATGACTATCTCCCCGCACCCTGCCAGCCGGGCCGGGATACCAAGCATCAGTACAGTGGAGAACAGGGGAGCGGTTCCTCCCGGGATATATAGTCCTACTTTTTCTATGGGTAAGTCGCGATACCAGCAACGGACACCGGGAGCAGTCTCGATGATCTCCGGGGCGGTGGGGGTGACCTCCGGAGTGGAACCAGTGACCTCCGGAGTGGTCCGCTTAGCCTCCGGGGCGGTCCGTGTAATCCTGGCAGTTCCGGCACCTGCAAGGTGGAATTTCTCAATATTTGAGGCAGCTGACAGGATCGCCTTTTTCAGGGCAGGGCTGACCTCACATTCTGCCTGCTCAATCTCGTCAGCTTCAACCCTCAGGGAGGCTGCCGCAAAGCCGTCAAGTTTTTCCGAGTACTTCCTGAGCGCAGCATCTCCACCATTCATAACTGCTGAGAGTATCTCCCTGACCTTCATGTCAATCTCCCTGTTACCATCCGAGGGTCGTGCCAGGGCTGCCGCCAGCTCAGCGGCACCGGGGTATAGCAATATTCTCATCACACAATCATTTTTTCGATGGGTATTACAAGTATCCCTTCAGCTCCGGCAGATCTCAGGCGGTCTATCCTTTCCCAGAACTCATCCTCCCTGACAACGGAGTGGAGGCTGCACCATCCCTTCTCTGCCAGGGGCAGTATTGTGGGGCTTTTCATCCCGGGAAGAATTCTGCATATCTCCGGTACTGCTGCTTCCGGGGCATTGAGGAGTATGTATTTGTTTTCACTGGCGTTTTTCACAGCCCTGATGCGGAAGAGCAGCTTTTCAAGTATCTCCCTCTTCTGGCCGCTGATGTTCCGGTTGGCAATGATAACTGCCTGGCTCTTCATGACTGTCTCCACCTCCTTCAGGCCGTTTGTCAGCAGCGTGCTTCCCGAACTGACGATGTCACATATACCGTCAGCCAGCCCGATGCCGGGAGCTATCTCCACACTGCCGCTGAGTTCCTCTATCTCAGCTCTGATGTTCCGTGATCTGAAATATCCGGTTAGCAGTGACGGATAGCTTGTTGCCACCCTTTTGTTCATGAAATAGCCCGGACCGGTGTAATTATCCTCTTTAGGTATTGCAAGGGAGAGTCGGCATCCGCCGAAGCCAAGCTGTTCAAGGATATCCACCTCCCTCTGCTTCTCGAGGACTATATTCTCCCCAACGATGCCTATGTCAGCCACCTGCTGTTCAACGTACTGAGGGATATCGTCATCGCGGAGGAGGAGTATCTCTGCCGGGAAGTTACCAGCAACCACTTTAAGGGTTCCTGCGCCGTTGCTGATCCTTATCCCGCATTCGTCAAAGAGTTTCCGGGAGCTCTCACTCAGTCTCCCGCTTTTCTGGATTGCTATCTTCAGTATGCTCATTCCGCATTTTGTCTTATGCCTGAGCAAACCACGGAGCAACAAAAAACCCGCCTGATCTGCTCAGACGGGTTTATGATATTCAGTTTTCACCACACACCATTTTCATCTCGCCTGAGAGCAAGTATGATGATGATGATGGTGATGTATCCTGTTTGTGTTCATTGTCAATTGTCCGGTGCAAATATACTTATTTATTGAATCTCCTGCCGGAAACTGAAAAAAATCAACAGGAATCAGTCCGGCGCCTTCGGATTCCCTTTATTCTTCGTCCGGGATCTTAACGTGAAAGCGCCTTAACCTGTTCACAGATCCTCTGCCCCATCGCTGTGGTTGTAACAGGATTATCATGACTCAGATCCGGGGTTACCACCCCTTCCCTTATCGTCTCCTCCACCGCCCTGGTGATCAGTCCTGCTTCCTTCACAAGGCCGAAGCTAAGTTCGAGCATCATTGCAGCGGATAGTATCGTTCCCACGGGGTTGGCTGTATTTTTTCCTGCCGCCTGCGGAAACGAGCCATGGATTGGCTCATAGAGAGAGGCAGACAGCCCTATTGATGCAGACGGCAGCATTCCGAGCGATCCGGTGATCACACTCGCCTCATCAGAGAGAATGTCTCCGAACATGTTCTCGGTAACTATGACATCAAATGCTGACGGGTTCCTGATTATCTGCATTGCAGCATTGTCAACGAACATGAATTCCATTTCAATCTCAGGGTATTCAGCAACAATCTCCTTTGCTGTTTCGCGCCAGAGACGAGATGTAGCAAGCACATTAGCCTTGTCAACCACAGTCACTTTCTTCCTTCGTTGGACGGCATACCTGCAACCCAGGTGCACCACACGCTCCACCTCATACCTGCTGTAGGTGCAGGTGTCAAATGCGGTCAGTCCGTCTTCAGAACGGCCCCGTGGTTTACCGAAGTAAATGCCGCCAGTCAGTTCACGTATCATCACAATATCGGTCCCTGCCACTATCTCCTCCTTCAGCGGTGAAATGCCTGCCATCCCGGGTATACTCTTCACGGGCCTTACATTGGCATAGAGTCCCAGCTCACTCCTCATCCTCAGCAGACCCTGCTCCGGCCTTACCTTTGCAGAAGGGTCATTATCATATCTGGGGTGGCCGATGGCGCCGAAGAGGATAGCATCTGACCTGCGGCACAGGTGAAGGGTCTCATCAGGGAAGGGATTTCCGGTATGGTCGATGGCCACAGCCCCCACCATCCCTTCAGTGAAGCTGAAGGTGTGGCCGGTAACCTCACCGGTGACATTCAACACCCTGACTGCCTGCTCAATCACTTCCGGACCTATGCCATCTCCCGGAAGAAGCGCTATCTTATAATTCATTCACTATTTCAATTAATTTGTTGTATTCTTTATTTGTCTCATTGTTGCAGATGATGTTGAGCATTTTTTCCGTTGCCTTGATGGCTGATTCGGTCTGATCGGCATCAAGCCCCCTCGTTCTGAACTCCCTGCCATTATGGTTCCATCTGATAACGGTTTCGACAAGGGCGTCGGTTTTTCCTCCCGGGGGAATTGACACCTCGTAATCTGTGAGCAGGGGCAATCCGGTCCCAAGCGACTCATAGATCTTTCTCAGGGCCTTCATGAATGCATCATACTGTCCGTCACCGGCGGCGGTCTCCTGGTGAAGGATTCCGTCAATTTCCACCTGCACGCTTGCCGAGGGCTTAAGGCCGCAGGTGAGATTAAGCGAGTAGTTCCGGATGAAAACCCTGTAGCCGGAACGATCATCGCCAAGAACATCCGCAATGATGAAAGGGAGGTCATCGCGGGTGACACTTTCCTTCTTGTCACCCAGTTCAATCACCCTCTCCGTAACCCTGGCAATCAGATCCGGGCTCAGTTCCAGCCCGAACTCCTCCAGGTTCTTGCGGATTGTAGCTTTGCCCGACTGCTTCCCGAGTGCATATTCCCTCTTTCTCCCAAATCTCTCCGGGCCAAGGGTACTACAGTAAAGATTGTCCTTCCGGTCACCGTCAGCATGTACCCCTGATGTCTGGGTAAAGACATTTGCCCCGATGACCGGCTTGTTTACAGGTATCCGTATTCCGCTGAATTTTTCCACCATCCGGCTGATACGTGTAATCTCATACTCGTTTACATCCGTTTCGGCATCGAGATGGTCACGCAGCAGAGCGATAACGCTTGAGAGCGGTGCGTTGCCGGCCCTCTCGCCGAGGCCGTTCACAGTGGTATGCACCCCTCTTACTCCGGCCTTAACCGCCGAAAAAATGTTTGCTACCGAGAGGTCATAGTCGTTATGAGGATGAAAATCAAAATGGACTTCCGGCTGCCTGGCAGTCATCTGCGAACAGAAGTTAAATGTCTGGTCAGGATTCAGTATCCCGAGGGTGTCAGGCAGCATGATCCTTTTTATGCCGCTTCCGGCCAGGGCGTCAACCATCCGGATTACGTAACCTGGCGATGAGAGCATGCCGTTTGACCAGTCTTCAAGGTAGATATTGACAATCATGTCCCTGGTCTCTGCCATCGACACGATATCAAGGATGTCACATAAATGCTCATCAGGGGTTTTTCTCAGCTGTTTTTCCAGGTGGCGCGATGAGCCCTTGCAGAGGAGGTTGATCACCCTTCCTCCCGCCTCCCTGATCCAGTCAAGTGATCTGGCACCGTCAACGAATCCCAGCACTTCAATCCTGTCAGCCATGCCGTTCTGTTCCGCCCACGAGGTTATAAGCCGCACTGCCTCCTGTTCCCCGGGCGAGACTCTTGCCGAGGCAACCTCAATACGGTCGGTCTTCAGATCACGAAGAAGCATTGTGGCTATGTGCAGCTTCTCATGAGGCGAATAGGAAACGCCCTTTGTCTGCTCGCCGTCCCTGAGGGTGGTATCAAGTATTTCCACTTTCACGCCTGCCTGTTTTTCTCAAACGCCATTATATCCTCTTTCATCGAAAGGAGATAATCAATATTATCAAGCCCCTTTATGAGGCATTCCTTTCTGAAAGGATTTACCGGGAAACCGGCCTGTAATCCGGATCCGGGAACAGTGATAACCTGTCCCGGAAGGTCTACCCGCACTATGGTTTCAGGCTTGGAGGTGATCAGTCCTGTCAGCTGCGCCAGGAACTCCGGTGTGACCGTGACTGTCAGCAACCCGTTATTGAGCGCGTTGTTCATGAAAATATCGGCAAAGGAGTCAGACACCACCGCCCTGAAATCATGGCCGGTGATGGCCCAGACGGCATGTTCCCTGCTTGAGCCGCAGCCGAAATTGCTTCCTGCGATGAGTATTTCACCCCGGAATTCAGGCCTGTTGAGCACGAATCCGGGAACGGGGTTGCCATCAGCGTCATATCTCCAGTCGCGGAACAGGTTGTTACCGAATCCCTCCCTTCCTGTTGCGGAGAGGAAGCGGGCAGGTATTATCTGGTCAGTGTCAATATTGGCCAGCGGCAGGGGAACGGCTGTTGATTCGAGTATTGTGAATTCTGCTCTTTTCATGTGTTTATCAGCATCTTATTTTTTTTGGCCGAATGGAACTCGAATGAAATATGACCCTCAATTCTTTTTGTAAGTTCCTCATGGTGATTTCCTGTGTCTGTTTTTCTTCATTTACTGATTCCACACAAGTTCCCTCGGGTCTGTAATTTTTCCGGTCACCGCTGCTGCCGCTGCCACCAGCGGCCCGGCCAGAAGTGTCCTTGCTCCCGTTCCCTGCCGGCCCTCGAAGTTTCGGTTTGAGGTGGAGACCGCATATTTTCCTGAAGGGATCTTATCCTCATTCATAGCCAGGCACGAGGAACAGCCAGGTTGTCTCATCTCAAAACCGGCAAGCCTGAGTGTCTCCGTGAGTCCTTCGCGTTCTGCCTGCCTTGCCACCTGCTGTGATCCCGGCACTATGAGGGCAGTGACACCGGCAGCTTTCTTTTTGCCTGCAACAGCTGCGGTAAAGAGCCTGAGATCCTCTATCCGTCCGTTGGTACAACTTCCAAGAAAGACGTAGTCGATTGGGTGGCCAAGCAGCTTCATCCCGGGTTTGAATCCCATATATTCAAGCGATCTGAGATACGAGCCGTTTGCAGAGGAGCCTGCATAATCAGGTGATGGAATTACCCCGTTGACGGCCATTCCCATGCCGGGACTGGTTCCGTAGGTTATCATCGGGGTTACTTTGGAGGCGTCAAAGGTGACTTCCCTTTCAAAGCCGGCTCCGCGGTCACTCCTGAGAGAGTGCCAGTGATGAATCAGGCGGGCAAATTCCCTGTTATCAGATACAGAAGGTATCTGAGCCAACCAGTTGAAGGTCACCTCATCGGGAGCGATAAGCCCGCCGCGGGCTCCCATTTCGATGCTCATATTGCATACAGTCATGCGTGACTCCATGCTCAGCTTCCTGACAGCCTCGCCGGCATATTCCACGAAGTAGCCTGTGGCGCCTCCGGCAGTCAGTGAAGCTATGATATGGAGGATCAGGTCCTTGGAGGTGACTCCCTCATGCAGTTCCCCTTTAACATTGATCCTCATCTGCTTCGGTCTGGTCTGGAGAAGGCATTGCGTTGCAAGCACCATCTCCACTTCGCTGGTGCCTATTCCAAAGGCAATTGTTCCAAAAGCTCCGTGGGTGGAGGTGTGGCTGTCGCCACAGACAATGGTCATTCCAGGAAGGGTGAATCCCTGCTCTGGTCCTGTGACGTGCACGATGCCGTTTCGCGGATCACCCATCCCGTAATACCTGATACCTGCAGCACGGCAGTTCTCCTCCAGTGTCTCAACCTGCAACCGGGACACAGGATCTGCTATGGGGAGGTGCTGGTTGACCGTGGGTATATTATGGTCAGAAGTGGCAATGATCCTCTCCGGCCGGAAAATATTAATACCTCTCTGCCGCAGACCGTTGAAAGCCTGCGGGCTGGTGACCTCGTGGATATAGTGGCGGTCTATGTACAGCACATCCGGCCCGCCGCTTATTGACCTGACAACGTGGGCATCCCATATCTTGTCAAAGAGTGTCTTTCCGCTCATTATCAATCTTTGAAATTGCATCGATGAATGCCTCAACTGATGCTGTGACTATATCAGTGTTTGCGGAGAAACCGTAAAAAATGTTTCCCTCATGCTCAACCTGGATGTGGACCTTGCCCATGTCATCACTTCCCCGGGTAATGGCCTGGATGAGGAATTCCTCAAGATGCACATTCTCCTGTATCAGGTGTTTCACAGCGGTGAATGCAGCGTCAATTGGCCCGTTGCCGGGAGCCGTTGAGGTGTGCACCTCACCATTGACCCTGATACCCACGGTGGCCACAGGCATTACGGAGTTTCCGCAGAGGACCTGCAGCGACTCCAGCTTGAGCCGTTTTTCTCCCCGGAAGACTTCCCCCGACAATATCCTGATGTCTTCATCATTGATCTCCTTTTTCTTGTCGGCCAGCATCAGGAAGCGATGGTAGATCTCATCGAGTTCCTCCTTGCCCAGCTCAATACCCAGTGCTTCGAGCCGGTGATTCAGTGCAGCCCTGCCGCTTCGGGCGGTAAGGATGATCGATGACTCCCTGACTCCCACCTCGTTCGGATCGATTATCTCATAGTTCTCGCGTTTTTTCAGCACGCCGTCCTGGTGTATACCGGAGGAGTGTGCAAAAGCATTCCGTCCTACGATGGCCTTGTTGGGCTGGACAGGCATGCTCATCAGTGTGGAGACCAGCCTGCTGGTGCTGAAGATAAGTTTCGACCTGATGGCGGTGGTGAGGTTTAGGTCATGGTGGCTTTTAATGATCATTGCCACCTCCTCGAGTGAGGTGTTGCCAGCCCTCTCGCCTATGCCGTTGATAGTCACCTCTGCCTGCCGTGCACCGTTGATGAGGCCCATCATGGTGTTGGCGGTGGCCATGCCCAGGTCGTTGTGACAGTGGGTGGAGAGGATGGCCCTGTCAATGTTCGGCACATTCTCCATGAGATACCTGATCTTGCTGCCATACTCTTCAGGCAGGCAGTAACCCGTAGTATCAGGTATGTTGACAACTGTGGCGCCGGCGTTGATCACGGCCTCAGTCACCCTGGCGAGATACTCATTGTCGCTCCGGCCTGCGTCTTCTGCATAGAATTCCACGTCATCGGTGAATTTCCTGGCGTACCTGACTGCATCTGCAGCTCTTTTGATTATCTCTTCCGGGGTGGTCCTGATCTTGTACTGAATATGCCACGGCGAGGTGCCTATGCCGGTGTGGATCCGCTTTCTTTCAGCATACTGCAGTGCTTCGGCAGCCACTTCTATGTCTTTTTTCACCGCCCGCGTAAGTGCGCATATAACCGGCTCCCTGACAGCTTTCGATATCTCAACAACAGAACGGAAGTCGCCCGGACTGGAAACCGGGAATCCTGCCTCGATTACATCAACACCCAGTGCTTCGAGCGACTTTGCAACTTCGATCTTTTCAACGGTGTTGAGCTGGCATCCCGGAACCTGTTCTCCGTCACGGAGGGTAGTGTCAAAGAAAATCACCCTGTTCTTGTCCATGATTTCCGTTTTGAGGTTATTTGCCGTCAGGCCTCAGTTTCCTTACTGCAGCGCCTGCTTTCCAGAGCTCTGATGATCCCATCTCAGCCAGTTCGGCATTAAGCTGTTCCCTGTATCCGGGTGCGCCGGTAGAGGTCAGCACCCTGACGCACTCCTCCCCGGAGCTTACTTTTTCATACAGTTCCCTGAAGACCGGGAGGGTAGCTTCCCTGAACCTTGGTTTCCAGTCGAGTGCCCCGCGCTGTGCCGTGGCGCTGCAATTGGCATACATCCAGTCCATCCCTTTCTCGTCGACAAGCCTGATCAGGCTCTGTGTCAGCTCCTCCACCGTCTCGTTGAATGCTTCCGATGGTGAGTGACCGTTTTCGCGAAGCACCTGGTACTGTGCCTCCATGATTCCCTCGAGGGCTCCCATGAGTACGCCGCGTTCGCCGGTCAGGTCGCTGAAGACCTCCTTCTCAAAGGTGGTGGGGAAGAGGTACCCGGAGCCAATGGCAATACCCAGGGCAATGACCCGTTCTCCGGCCCTGCCAGTATGGTCCTGGAAGACCGAGAAGCTGGAGTTGATGCCGGCTCCGGCAAGGAAGTTGCGCCTGACGCTGGTGCCCGAGCCTTTAGGGGCACAGAGTATCACGTCAATGTCAGGCGGTGGTATCACCCCCGTATGCTGCTTGTATGTCACTGAGAAGCCATGGGAGAAGTAAAGGGCCTTTCCGGCGGTGAGATGTGGACTGATCACCGGCCACAGTATGCGCTGGGCGGCATCCGATACCAGGTACTGGATGATGGTACCGCGGGAGGCAGCTTCCTCAACGGAGAACAGTGTCCGGCCCGGAATAAATCCGTCAGCAACGGCCCTGTCCCAGTCTGCCCTGAACTCCGGGGCCTGGCCGACAATCACATTAATGCCGTTGTCACGCATGTTCATGGCCTGTGCCGGTCCCTGAACCCCGTAACCGATGACGGCAACAACCTCATCCTTAAGTGCCTCGTGTGCTTTTGACAGTGGAAATTCCTGCCTTGTTACCACATTTTCAATTACTCCTCCAAAATCAATCTGTGCCATAATGAATATCTGTTAGGTTAGTGTCTGTTTCAGTTGTAGAATTCAAGTGCCTCCTGCCGGGTTCCCCTGGCTTCTTCCATCTCACGGAGGTATGCGTTAAGCTCTTTAACCTGGCGTGTGACGGCCACCCGACCCGAGCTGACGAACTGCAGTACACCGCAAGGTTCAAGAAGCGCAAGAAGTTCCTTTATCTCCGCCCTGGTGCCGCTCTTTTCCACCACCATGTATTCGGACTTTACCTCCAGTATCCTTGCGTTATGTTTCCTGACAATGTCACTGATCATGCTGCCTGACATGAGTCCCCTGGTGGTGACCTTGTAGAGAGCCATCTCCTGGCAGATTATCTCGGATGATGTGTGTACGAATACCTTGAGCACGTCAACCACCTTTTCTACCTGGCGGGCGACTTTCTGCACCATCTCAGGCGTGGTGCGCACAACCATAGTCAGCATCTGCACTCCCGGGACCGCTGATTCCGAGGCGGTTATACTTTCAATGTTTATCTGCCGGCGTGACAGTATGAGGGTAATCCTGCTGAGGATTCCGATATGGCTTTCGCTGAATAGCGATATTGTGAATTCCTGTTTCATGACTTGCTGTTGTATGTAAGTGTTACTTCAGATACTGATGCTCCCGGCTCGACCATCGGGAGGATGTTTGCCGTGCGGCTCACCTCCGCCACCAGGATGAAGGGGCCGTCTGAGTCAAGCATCTCTGCGGCAGATGCCTTCAGTTCTTCGCGGTTTTTTATCTTTCGCCCGGGGATCCCGTAGGCCGAAGCAAGTGCCACAAAATCGGGGTTGACCATCTCAGTTGAGGCGTAACGGCTGTTAAAGAACATCTCCTGCCACTGGCGCACCATTCCCAGGAAGCTGTTGTTCAGAAGAACTATTTTCACAGGAATGTGATACTGCATTATTGTTCCCAGTTCCTGGAGGGTCATCTGGATGCCGCCGTCACCGATAAATGCTATCACCTGCCGGTCAGATGTGCCGGTGGCGGCGCCCACGGCAGCGGGCAGCCCGAAGCCCATCGTTCCCATCCCACCCGAGGTAACGAGGGTGTTGCTGTCAGTGAAGTGGTAATAGCGTGCCACAGCCATCTGGTGCTGGCCAACATCAGTCACCACCACCGCGTCTCTGCCGGCATGCTCCGAAATTACCTTCACCACTTCACCCATCTTCAGTTCGCCATTTTCCGGTTCCGTCTCCGGCCTGATGACTTTTTCGTGTTCCGTACTGTCAAGAATCCGGAACTCGCGTATCCATTCCTCCCTCTTTCTTTCCCTGATATGGGGAAAAATTGCTGTGAGAACTTCTTTCACATCACCATTGATTCCAAGATCTGCCCTGACATTCTTGTCTATCTCAGAGCTGTCTATCTCAATGTGTATCACCCTGGCCTGAGGTGCATATTTCTTCAGGTTTCCCGTCACACGGTCATCAAACCGCATTCCGGCAGCAATGATCAGGTCAGCCCTGTTTGTCAGCACATTGGGTGCATAGTTGCCGTGCATGCCCAGCATGCCGGCGAAAAGCCTGTGATCATGGCTGAATGCCGGTATCCCGAGCAGGGTGACAGCCACGGGTATGCCTCCCTTTTCGGCAAGGGATTTCAGCTCCGTCACTGCTCCGGAGATGATTACGCCGTGGCCTGCCAGAATCAGGGGTCTCTCTGAATGGTTGATCATCACAGCGGCTGATTCCATGTCCCTGCTGGCAATCGGATTCACCGGGTTGTAGCTGCGTATGTAGGTGCATTTGCGGTAACGGAAGTTCATGCTCTCAATCTGGGCATCCTTTGAAATGTCAACCAGAACGGGGCCGGGCCGCCCTGTGCGGGCGATGTAAAATGCACGGGCAATGGTGTCCGGTATTTCCGCGGCTTTCTTCACCTGCGCATTCCATTTGGTGACCGGCATTGAGATGCCCAGGATATCTGTCTCCTGGAAGGCGTCAGTGCCTATGAGCGGAGAGCAACCTGTGCCGTAATGAAGACTACGGGTACCGAATCAAGGAAAGCGTTGGCAATGCCTGTCACCAGGTTAGTGGCTCCCGGGCCGGAGGTGGCGAAGCAGACGCCCGGTTTGCCCGTTACCATGGCATAGGCCTGGGCTGCATGTGCTGCACCCTGCTCATGCCTCGTGAGTATATGCCTGAGACTGCCCGTGTAGTCGAGCAGCCTGTCATATACAGGCATGATGGCACCACCGGGGTAACCGTAGATGGTATCAACCCCCTCCTCGACAAGTGATTTCAGGAGCGCCTCAGCACCGGTAATTGCTTCATGATTATTGTCTTCTGTCATTTTCAGTATTTTTTATATCTCCCGTATGGCACCCCGGTCTGCCGAGCTGACGTGGGCCGCATAAACCTTCAGTGCGCCTGAAACCGTGCGGACCCTGTTCTCCGGTGTGAATGCCGCGGCTCCCCTGGCTCTCTCTGCCCTGCGTCTTGTCTCAAGGACCGTATCATCCACAGCCAGCCTGATGGTTCTGGCAGGTATGTCAATCATTATCCTGTCGCCATTGCACACCAGGGCTATTGTTCCTCCGGCGGCGGCCTCGGGGGAGATGTGACCGGCCGAAAGCCCTGCTGACCCGCCTGAGAAGCGGCCGTCAGTGATGAGGGCACACCGGCGGTCAAGACCTTTAGACCTGAGATATGATGTGGGGTACAGCATCTCCTGCATCCCCGGGCCGCCGCGGGGCCCCTCGTAACGGATCACCACGACATCACCCTCCCTTACCCTGCCTCCGAGAATGCCGGCCACAGCATCCTCCTGGGAGTCAAAAACCACTGCCGGTCCGCTGAATCGCATTATTGAGCTGTCAATGGCTGCCGTCTTCACCATGCATCCGTCCGGAGCCAGGTTTCCGTAAAGAACCGCCAGGCCTCCGTCATTGCTGTATGCATGACCTGTATCCCTTATCGCTCCGGTGACCCTGTCAGTGTCATGAGAGCCGTACCTGGCTTCAGAGGCGAATGGCCGGGGACCGGCTGACCTGTCGGGAGCGGAGAGAAAGAGATCGTGTGCTTCCGGCAAAACGACCGGGCTCAGAATATCCCAGCCGGCCAGCGCCGCATCCAGTGACGGATAATCTATCCGGCGTACAGAAGGATCGAGCAATCCCGCCCTGTTTAGTTCTCCCATTATTGCAAATACCCCTCCGGCACGGTTGACATCTTCAACGTGATACCCCGAGGCAGGGGAGACCCTGCAAATGTTCGGAACACGGCGTGACAGAGCATCAATCTCCTTCATTGTGAAGTCAACCCCGGCCTCACGGGCTATGGCCAGGAGATGCAGGACGGTATTTGTCGATCCTCCCATGGTGATGTCAACGGTCATAGCATTCATGAATGCCTCCCTGGTGGCTATCGAGCGGGGTAATACTGTTTCATCTCCGTCACTGTAGTACCTTTCAGCAAGATCAGCTATCAGCTGCGCTCCCCTCCGGAACATCTTCATCCTGTCAACGTGTGTTGCCAGCACGGTGCCGTTACCCGGCAATGCCAACCCCAGCGCCTCTGTCAGGCAGTTCATGGAGTTGGCAGTGAACATTCCCGAGCATGATCCGCAGGAGGGGCATGATGATTTCTCGAGTCCGAGAAGCTTTTCCGCGGAAACGGAGTCATCCGCCGCAGCCACCATTGTATCAATCAGGTCAACGGCTCTTCCGCCCAAAACGCCCGCCTCCATCGGTCCGCCCGAAACGAACACTGCCGGAATATTCAGTCTCATGGCGGCCATCAGCATGCCTGGAGTGATCTTGTCACAGTTGCTGACGCAGATCATGGCATCAGCACGGTGGGCGTTGCAGACGTACTCCACGCTGTCAGCAATAAGGTCGCGGGAGGGGAGAGAGTAGAGCATTCCACCGTGCCCCATGGCTATGCCGTCATCAATGGCAATGGTGTTAAACTCTGCCGCAAAAAGTCCCCGGCGGGAAAGCTCTTCCCTGATCACGCTGCCGGCCTGCTGCAGGTGCACATGTCCCGGCACGAACTGCGAGAATGAGTTGACGACAGCTATCACCGGCCTGCCGAAGTGTTCCTCCTTCATGCCGTTTGCACGCCAGAGGCTCCTGGCGCCGGCCATCGTCCTTCCGCTCATTGTCTGCAGGCTTCTCAGTTCTTTTTTCATTACAGAGGTTTTTAAAACAAAAAAAGCTCCCCGGTTTTCCGGGAAGCTTTCAGATATTATTATCCTCACTATATACTACTCCCCGGTCATCCGCTTATGGCGATGAGAATAATCAGGGCAATAAATAGTGATGTGTGGTGCATAGCCTTACTTATGGCTGGCAAAAATAACCATTAATTTAAAAATACAAGAGAAAGCCGGAATTATTTTAATTTTTTAAACCCGGCCTATACCTATTAATAAATGGGAAAGGCAAAAAAAATTAAATTTATTTCAGAACGCCAAGGTCCTTTCCGACTTTTATGAATGCATTGATGGCTTTGTCAAGGTGCTCTGTCTCGTGGGCTGCCGAAAGCTGTACCCGTATGCGTGCCTGATCCTTCGGAACCACCGGATAATAGAAGCCGATGACATAGATGCCTTCCTTCAGGAGCCTGGAAGCCATCTCCTGTGACAGTTTGGCGTCATAGAGCATCACGGCGCAGATGGCTGACTGTGTGGGCTTGATGTCGAAACCGGCTTTAAGCATCTTCTCCATGAAATACCTGGTGTTGTGATGAAGCTTGTCCTGCAGCTCGTTGGTTTCGGTCATCATCTCAATCATTTTCAGACCGGCAGCGGCCACGAGGGGAGGGATGGAGTTGGAGAAAAGATAAGGCCTGGAACGCTGGCGCAGCATCTCGATGATCTCCTTCTTCCCGGTGGTGAATCCTCCGATGGCTCCACCGAATGCCTTTCCGAGAGTACCGGTGATGATTTCAATCTTTCCGCGAAGATTGTAAAGCTCGGTGACGCCGCGGCCGGTCTCGCCAACCACGCCGGCGGAGTGCGACTCATCGACCATCACCATCGCATTGTATTTGTTTGCCAGCTCATAGATCCTGCCCAGAGGCGCAACATTGCCGTCCATCGAGAAAACACCGTCAGTGACAATCAGCCTGAAGCGGTGCTGCTGTGCCAGCTGAAGCTGTGCCTCAAGGTCTTCCATGTCAGCGTTCTCATACCTGTATCGGTTAGCTTTGCAGAGCCTCACACCGTCAATGATTGAAGCATGATTGAGCGAGTCGCTGATGATGGCATCGTCACTGGTGAGCAGCGGTTCAAACACGCCGCCGTTGGCATCGAAGCAGGCAGCATAAAGGATGGTGTCTTCCGTGCCGAAGAATTCAGCAATCTTTTTTTCCAGCTCCTTGTGCATGTCGCCCGTTCCGCAGATGAAACGGACCGATGACATGCCGTAGCCATGAGTATCAAGCGCTTGCTTTGCTGCTTCAACAAGCTTTTTATTTGCCGAGAGGCCCAGGTAGTTGTTGGCACAGAAATTAAGCACCTTCTGCCCTGTATTCAGGGTTATCTCTGCCCCCTGGGGCGAAACAATGACACGTTCATTCTTATAGAGACCAGCCTCCCTGATCTCCTCAAGCTGGATCGCCAGGTGATCCCTGTAACTGTCGTACATCTTAAGGGAATAATTTGGTAAAACGACTGCAAAGATGGGGTTTTACCAACATTATTCAATGATGATAATCATCAATAACATGGTTTTTGTGTTACTGTTTCAGATACTGATTGACCAGCGCAACAATGTTGTTGACGCTGTCAAAGGCTTCCGGGGTTGCCTTTGAAGGAGGGATCTTGATCCTGAATTTGTTTTCAAGAAAGACCAGAAGAGAGACCATTGAGAAAGAGTCTACGTAACCGCTTGATATGAGTGGAGTTTCATATGTGATTTTGACATCATCATCATCGATGTATTCTTTGATGACATAGTTCATTATAAGCTCCTTCATTTCATTGACGTTCATTTCTTCCATATGCAGTTGTTTGAAAATTAGTGTCCTGTTTATTGCCGTGTGATGTCAGTCGTTTTCCAGTGTCGAGATGTCTCCGATCTCTTCTCCCCATTCTTTTGCGTGGAGGACGCGTCTCATTATCTTTCCGCTTCGTGTTTTCGGGAGCCTGTCCATGAATTCCACGGCCTGCGGCATGGCAAGGGGAGACAGACGTTTCCTGATGAAGTTCATGATATCAAGTTCGAGGTCTGGGTCAGGTGTATGGCCGGGTTTCAGGGTAATGAACGCCTTGACCACCTCCATGTTGATCTCATCAGGTCTGGAGGTGACGGCTGATTCGGCCACGGCCGGATGTTCAAGCAGTGCCGATTCAACCTCGAAGGGACTCACAAGGTGCCCGCCTGTATTTATGACATCATCATCACGGCCGATGAACCAGTAATATCCCTCGCTGTCAATGCTGGCCCTGTCGCCTGAAAGATACCATCCGTTGACAAACTTCTCCCTGTATTTTTCCTCGTTGTTCCAGTATGCACGCATCATGGCGGGCCACCCTGGTCTGAAGGCGATGAGGCCGGCTCTTCCGTGTTCAGGATAAGGCCGGAATGTGGCCGGATCAAGTACCGTTCCGGTTATCCCGGGAAATGTTCTGCCCATTGATCCCGGTTTAATCTTCATCCCCGGGAAGTTGGTTATCATTATTGACCCGGTCTCTGTCTGCCAGAATGTATCATGGAATGGTTTGCCGAACACTTTCTCCGACCATATCACGGCTTCTGAGTTGAGTGGCTCACCCACACTTGCCAGGTGGCGAAGCGATGACAGGTCAAACGACTTCACTATTTCATTTCCGGCCTTCATAAGTGCCCTTATTGCAGTGGGAGCGGAGTACCATACGGTAACCCTGTTCTTTTCGGCAAAGCGGTACCATGCCTGTGCCGAGAAACCGCTGTCGAGGACGCACTGTGTCACTCCGAGGCTCCACGGACCGATGATGCCGTACGAGGTGCCGGTGACCCATCCCGGGTCTGCGGTGCACCAGTAAATATCGTCATCACGAAGGTCAAGAACCCACTTTGTTGTCAGGTACTGTGAAATAAGTGAGTAATGAACATGTTGCACCCCCTTGGGCTGGCCGGTGGTTCCTGATGTATAATGCAGCACTGAAGGTGTCTCGGCCATGGTGGGGCAGATGTCAAAGTTTTCCACCGGCGCTGCGTTGTCGAGCCTGAAAAGAACCTCACCGGCGGCAAGGTCTGCAGATTTAATCTCATCAACGATGATGACATACTCCAGGTGAGGCAGCTTCCCCCGTATCTTCCTGACTTTCTGGAGATGTTTTTTTTGCGTGATTATAGCCCTGGTCCCTGCGTTTTCCAGCCTGACAAACAGTGATTCTTCGCCGAAGGCGGAAAAGAGCGGCTGTACAATAGCGCCGGTCTTGAGTATGCCGAGGAAGGAGAGGTACAGCTCGGGGATCCTGTCCATGAAGAGGCATACCCTGTCACCTTCAATGATGCCAAGACCTCTGAGGAATGTCCCTATTGTGTTGCCTGCAATACGGATGTCATCATAGGTGAACTGCCTGCTTATTCCACCGAACCCTTCGTAGATCAGGGCAACTTTGGCTGCATTGCCCTTCAGGCATATCCTGTCGCTGCAATACCACCCGATGTTGATTACTTCACCGTTTTTGTAGTCAAGCTCTTTTTCAGCAACAGCCCAGGTGAAGTTGCCTGACAATTCTTCATAGGACCTGTGTTCCGGGTTTAACGTCATATGTTATCGTAACAATGACATGTAAGATAAAATTATTTTCGTAATCGTCAAGCTCCAGAACTGACTTTTCTCATATTTATGGGGAAGCGGAAATCCCTGACCCTGTGGCCATGGACTTTTCCTCTCACGGGATGATGAGCAATGTCATGATTGACCACGTTGGCATGATTGCAGATACATGCTGCGGATTAGTCCCAGCTCAGAATCACCTTGCCGCAGTTGCCCTCCTCCATGATGTCAAATCCCTTCCGGAAGTCATCAATCGGGAATCGGTGGGTAATGATGGGGTCAAGATTGATGCCGCCGATTATCATCATCTGCATCTTGTACCATGTCTCCCACATCTCACGGCCGTAAATACCCTTGAGTGTCAAAGCCTTGAATATGATATCACTCCATGGCACCTCAAAGTTCGAGGGGAGTATGCCCAGCAGGGCGATATTTGAACCGTTGTACATGTTGGCGATCATTTCACGGAAGGCTGCCGGTGACCCTGACATCTCAAGCCCCACGTCGAAGCCTTTCATATTGAGCGGCTCCAGTACATCCTTTATCTTTTCTCCCTTTTTCGGGTTGACAACCAATGTGGCGCCCATCTTTTTTGCCAGATCAAGGCGGTAGTCGCTCAGGTCACTGGCGACAATATGCCGGGCACCGGCAAATCTGGCAATGGCAACGGCCATGCTGCCTATCAGTCCTGACCCTGTGATGAGCACATCCTCGCCCAGCAGCGGGAACGCCAGGGCTGTATGGGTGGCGTTGCCAAACGGATCCATGATGGCTGCCCAGTCATCCGGTATCCTTGAATCAAGAAGCACCACATTCCGGGCCGGCACCTTCACGTATTCAGCAAAGGAGCCGTCTATGTGAACGCCGATGCCGACGGTGTTTTCGCATACATGTTCGCGGCCGCGGCGGCAGTTACGGCAGGTGCCGCAGAAGAGATGCCCCTCGCCGGTGACCCTGTCACCCACCTTTACATTTGTGACGCCCGGGCCGGCTTTTTCAACATGACCCATGTACTCATGGCCGATTGTCATGGGTACTTTTATTGTCTTTTGCGCCCATTCGTTCCACTCATATATGTGAAGGTCAGTACCGCAGATGGCTGATTTTTTGACCTTTATTATGACATCATTGTAACCCGGCTCGGGGATGGGTACTTCCTGCATCCATAATCCTTTGGCAGCCTGTGCCTTGACGAGTGCTTTCATCTTTTTCATCGTGAGTGATGATTAATTCGTTATGACGTAAAAATAATACAAATAGAGGTCACAAAACATGATTTTTAATGTTGACCCCGGGGGTAAATTGCCCTTAGCCACATAATATTTATCTTTGTCAGGCGCTGCCGCAGGAGCCTTTGCAGGACGGAGCGGAGCGGCTATCATCAGTTCAGGCAACATTCAGCATATGGCAGACAGAAAAATCAGGGTGCGCTTTGCCCCGAGCCCCACAGGCCCCCTTCACATCGGCGGCGTACGCACGGCACTTTATAACTATCTCTTTGCAAGGCATCATGGCGGTACCTTCATCCTCCGGATAGAAGACACCGACCAGACACGTTACGTTGACGGTGCAGAAGACTATATAATGGACTCACTGGAATGGGCGGGCATTAAGGTTGATGAGGGGGTGCGCGAGGGCGGTCCGTTTGCCCCTTACCGGCAGAGCGACAGGAAGGAGATATACCACCGCTATGCCGATGAGCTTCTCAGAAGTGGCGATGCCTATTACGCTTTCGACACGCCCGAAGAGCTTGAGAGGCTGAGGCAGGATCATGAATCACGTGGTGAGACATTCAACTACGGCTGCACCACCAGGATGAGTATGTGCAATTCCCTTACCCTCCCTGCAGATGAGGTTGAGCAACGCATTGCTTCCGGGGAGCATTATGTGGTAAGATACCGCATGCCTGAGAACGAAGACATTCACTTCAATGACCTGATCAGGGGTGACATCGTGGTCAACACCTCCACCCTCGATGACAAGGTGCTGTACAAGTCTGACGGCATGCCAACTTACCATCTGGCAAACATTGTCGATGATCACCTGATGGAGATCTCGCACGTGATCAGGGGCGAGGAATGGCTTCCGTCACTGCCGCTGCACGTGATGCTTTACCGCAGCTTCGGCTGGCAGGCTCCGCTCTTTGCGCACCTGCCGCTGTTGCTCAAGCCTACAGGCAAGGGTAAGCTGAGCAAACGCGACGGCGACAAGATGGGATTCCCGGTTTTTCCGCTTTACTGGCCATACGGCGAAACAGCCTCCGGATACCGCGAGGAGGGCTACTTCCCCGAAGCGTTTGTCAACATGCTGGCCCTCCTGGGATGGAACCCGGGAACGGAACAGGAGATATTCACAATGGATGAGCTGATTGCAGCCTTCACCATTGACAGGGTCGGAAAGTCAGGATCGCGCTTTGACCCTGACAAGGCGAAGTGGTTTAATGCCCGGTATTTCCAGATGAAAAGCAATGAGGAACTGGCTGACCTCTTCATGCCTTTGGTGAATCAGAAGGGATTCAGCCCAGACCGGGCCTCCCTCGTCAGTATCGTATCACTGGTGAAGGAGAGAGCCGGGTTTGTAAAGGATCTCTGGAATGAGTCGGACTTCTTCTTCGTGGCCCCGGAGAGCTATGATCCTGAAGTTGTCAGGAAGCGCTGGAATGCTGACTCGCCGGGGCAGATGGGTGAACTTCGCGGGAAGGTTGCTGAAGTGCATCACTTCGCACCGGAGGTGCTGGAGCAGAGCGTGAAGGAATGGATTGCCTCGGCGGGTTACAACACAGGGGCGATACTCAATCTCTTCCGGCTGCTGCTGGTGGGCGCTTCCAGGGGCCCGCACCTCTTTGACATTGCTGCCATCATAGGGAGGGAGGAGACGCTGCGCCGGCTTGATGACGGCATCAGACGGCTCTCATAATAAACCTGATGAAACTCCCCGGGGAGATAAGATATATTGACTTTCACACCCATTCACAGGGCGGAGGAGGTGACACCGTTGCTGTCAGGAACCTGATGGCAGGTGATGAGGTGCCTTCGGATTTTCCCGCAAACACCCTCTTTTCTGCAGGCATCCATCCGTGGCAGCTGACAGATGACAACCTGGAGAACTTACAGACAGAGTTGTTGTTAACTGCCGCGCACCCTCATGTGGTGATGATTGGTGAGGCCGGGTTTGACCGGCTTCGCGGGGCGCAGGGGGAGGTACAATACCGTGCCTTCCTTTTCCAGGCGAACATTGCCGGGGAGATGGGGAAGCCGGTGGTGATCCATTGCGTCAGGGGGTGGGATGAACTGAGGCGTGCGCACAGGGAGGTCAAACCCGGCCGCCCATGGATCATCCATGGATTCCGGGGCAGCGGCAGCCTGGCAGCATCACTGGCCGAAGAGGGTTTCTGGTTCTCACTGGGGGCAAAGGGATTGACAACCGAGGTGCTTCAGTCAGTATACCACGAAAAACTGCTTCTCGAGACTGACGAATCGGGTCAGTCAATAGCTGAGGTATACCGCCTCTTTGAGGCTGCCGCGGGGTATGATGAGCAGAGGGCGGAAAGCCTGGTACGGAATAATTTCAAATTATTACTGAACTTCAACCTGTGATGGAAGGATGGCTGTCACGAACCGAGATGCTGCTCGGCCCTGAGGCACTGCAGAGACTGAAGGATTCGCATGTGCTGGTGGCAGGTCTGGGAGGCGTGGGATCATGGGCCGCTGAGATGATTTGCAGGGCGGGGGCAGGCGCCATGACAATCATTGACGGTGATGTGGTTACGGCTGCAAACAGGAACAGGCAACTGCCGGCGCTTACCTCAACCACGGGCAGAAAGAAAGCCGAGGTGATGGGAGAGAGGCTGCTTGACATCAACCCCGACCTGCGGCTCCGGATCATTGCCGAGTTCATTCGCGATCAGAGGATGATTGACATCCTGGAAGAAGCAAAATACAACTATGTGGTTGACGCCATAGACACTCTGTCACCCAAGGTTTTTCTCGTCTATCACTCTCTCAGGCTGAACCTGAGGGTGGTAAGCTCCATGGGTGCCGGAGGCAAGTATGATCCGACGGCAATAAGGGTAGCTGACATCTCTGAAACGAATTTCTGCAACCTGGCACGCATGCTTCGCAAGAAGCTGCACAAGCTGGGTGTGCATGAGGGATTCACTGCCGTTTACAGCCCGGAGGCGGTTGACAAGAACCTCATTGTCAGGGGCTCTGATGAGAGCAACAAGGCATCGAGCGTCGGAACGATATCATATATGCCCGCAGCTTTCGGCATAGCCTGCGCCTCGGTGGTCATCAGGGAACTCGCCGGTATAACCGGGGCTGTTTAAACGGATATCCGTCCGGACACAGGAAAAGTTTAATTTTTCCATTACTGCCTGCTTCCCTGCGGGGTCACTTCCTCCTTTTTCTTTTCAGTCACCTCCTTTGCGGTGAAGCCAAGCTTTTCAATCGATCTCTTCAGCGTTTCCGGGGAGATCTTATCCTTCTGGTACTGCACGGTGACCTCTTTTGTTGCGAGATCACATTTCACGTCTTTCACGCCTTTTTCAAAGGGGACGTTCTTCATGATTGTGTTGACACAGTTCTGACAATCGATGCTTGTCGCGAACCTGACCGTTGAGACATCCTTTTTGTTTTTCTCCTGGGCGCTGAGCGTGAGTGAGGAGAAGAGGAAGAGAAGAACTGCTGTGATTATAAGATTGCTTTTCATTGTATTGTGTATTTTGAGTATTGTTTTTAATTCTGTGGTCTGTCGAGTGCAAATCTGAAACCTGCATAGAGTTTCCGGCCGTGCACCGGACCGTAGATCATTGAACCGTCAAAATACGGGCCAAAAGGATCATCGGCTGCGATGATCGCATCATGCTGCCTTGACCCGGTGATGTTCTCGGCACCGATATAGACGCTCCATTTTTTGAAATACCTCGTCACCTGGGCATTCATCACCGGGTAGGCGCCGAACTGATCATGCCTCCGGTAGGGTTCCGGATTTGCCATGGTGGAGGGTAACCTTCCGGGACCGTTGTACTGCAGTGTATAGTCAGCCTGCCACTTCCTCATGCGTGTTGTGTATGAGGCAGTGAGCAGTCCCTTGTAGCGTGACGCAAGAGGCTTCTCGCGAAGATCTCCGCCGATGGTCTGCCTGACGTCATTCCAGCGCCATGCGGCTGTGATATCCAGTCCTGTCACAGGTTGCATCTGTGCCTCGAGCTGGATAACATTTGAATATGATTTTCCGTCGAGGTTGTAAAACGATACCCTGTCAACGTCAGAGTCGAGATCAGTCACTATCTGCTTTATGAAGCTGGTTCGGTAGGCTTCGCCGGTAAGCCTGAGCTCACGGTCGCCGATGTGGATGTACCCTGTCAGGTTGATCCCTGCGTTCCATGCCTCTTCAATGTCGAGGTTGTCTGCAATCACCATCTGCCTGCTGCTTGACAGGAAGTACATATTCTCAGCCAGTACATGCACTGTCCGGTAGCCTTTTCCTGCGGAAGCCCTGAGGGTCATATGGGGTGTGATTTCATAGCGCAGGTGAAGGCGCGGGGTGAACTGTGCGCCGTGGTTACGGTAGAAGTCGTACCTGACTCCGGCCAGCAGTGTTACTTTTGCGGAATCAGTGTAGGTGTATTGCATGAAGATTCCCGGTACCGATTCGACTGTTTCCGCATTGATGTTGGTCAGGACCTGCCCGGTCAGCGGCCCGTAGATACCCTGCAACTCGTCATAATGGTCGAAGCGGTAGCTGACACCTGCATCAACAGTGTGTTTCTCTGCCGGGAAGTACTGGTATAGAAGGTTGGTGTAATAGCTCTTCTGGGTTGCGTCGTACTTGTTGTATCCCAGCCAGGAGTTCATCTCATGAAAGGTGAAACTCTGTATCCAGCCTAAAGACATATTGTCTGAGGGGCCGAACATGCCTCCCAGCTTGGTGAAGGCCTCAGCCCTCTCTGTAGCCATGTTTATCCCGTAGCCGCTGTCCCAGGTGTTTGGGTCATTGCGGCTATAGTCAAACTGGCCGCCAATCCTCTCCTCATTCATGTACTTGATGCCTGCGCGGAAGGTGAGATTATTGCTGAGGTAGTCCCACCGGTTCATGAAACTGTATTGCCTGACGTCAGGCTCATCGCGGAAACCGTCTTTGTTGTGGTCGCTGGCCCCCGACTGTGTTTCGCCGTGACCAAGCAGCATCGTGCTCCAGTATTGGTTAAGCCTGAGTGAAGCATTTGCATTGGTCTCGATCTTGCCTGCATCGCTAACGAATCCATTTACAAATACTATCTCACTTGTTGCAGGTTTCTTGTATTCGACGTTAATCTGCCCGGTGATTGACTCGTTTCCGTTTCGCACCGAGGAGGTGCCCTTTGAGACCTGTATGGACTCCATCCACGGGCCGGGGATATAGCTCAGCCCGTAAGCCGCTCCCAGTCCGTACATTGCCGGGATGTTCTCTGTCAGTATCTGAACGTATGAGCCGGCAAGGCCGAGAAGCTGTATCTGTTTCGCGCCGGTGGCGGCATCGGCATAGTTGACATCAACGGAAGCGTTGGTGACAAAACTTTCCGAGAGGTTGCAGCATGCCGCCTTGCACAGCTCTGCGGCAGTGATGTTTACTGTGGCAATTGTGGCTTCGCGGTCAATGTGTGTACCTGTGGCCCGGCCTATTACCGTGATCTCATCAATCATGCTGTTTTCCTTTAGGATGATCTCTATGTAATCAGTGCCTGGATCAATCATGACGGTGTCACTTGTATAACCGACAAAACTGGCCACAAGCAGGTTGTGATCCTTTACTTTCCTGATTGTAAAATAGCCTGCTGCATTGGCGGAAGCTCCGACAGTTGTTCCGGCCCAGACCACGTTTGCACCGGGCAGGCCTTCTCCGTCGGGTGCACCGTCACTGCCGGCGACTACGACCTTGCCCTCCAGGCGACCCTGGGCCACCGCGAAGGCAGGGATAAGAAGAATTGTTATCAGTGTTATTAAATGTTTCATAGGGAAAATGTTAAAAATTAATTAAATGGCATTATTGCAGCGGTTTTTGAAAACCATCACGCATTCAGCGTCAACAACAACATCCGGGTAAGGCAGTCATCCTTTCCGGTGTCAGTTGTTTCCCTATGAAAGTATCAGGAGCGGATACGGCAGAGCATTGTTGTCAGGTCGCGCCCGCAGTGGAAGGGCTGCTCTCCCGAAAAATGATTGTAGTTATTGGTTTGATGTTCTTCCATGACAGCAATGATCGTTGCTGCAAGGAAGTAAGGAAGAATCTCATTCTGTGCCTCTGTACGCACGAGTTCGTCCGTCACAACCCTCTCAGTCTCGTGTGTGCAGCAGTCATCTGAAAGAACCGCGTCACCTGTACTGTGGCGGTGCTGTACGTCACAATCTCCATGGCTGCAGGAGGTCGCTTTCTGATCACCGCAGCAGGAATTTCCGTGATTGCCGCAGCAATTATCCCCGACCGGGTCACCGGCCAGGGAGGCGATTGTCTCGTTGGTTCCGCAGTGGATACAGGTATGATGAATAAGGGTAAAACCGAAACTGCCTGACAGAATGAGTGTAATCAGGAACAGGGATATGAATGGCGATATGATGCGTATCTTTCTCACCGGTGCAAATATAACAACAATTTTGATCAAATGTTGTGCCGTAAACAGCAGAGGCGGGCTTCAGACCCGCCTCTGCACATATCATATGCAAGACATTCCTAAGTGAGTGGAGGAATAACCAGGACCTGCCCGGGATAGATCAGATCGGGATCCTTGAGCATGGGTTTGTTGGCTTCGAAGATGATCGGGTATTTCTTTGCGTCACCGTAAACCTCCTTGGCGATCTTCGACAGGTAATCACCTTTCTTGACCGTGTAGAACTGCTTCTCCGGCTCGGGAGGAGCAACCGGTTCGGGTGTTGTGACCAGGAGGTGATCTTCAACCACCGAGATGCCTTCAACGTTACCTGCGGTAACGATAATCTTGTTCTTGTTCGAGAGGGTGTCAACCGATCCGGTAAGAACCACCTTTTCGTCATCGACAGCAACACTGACCCTGCTTACGTCAAAACCGAACTTTTTGATATGCTCGGTAATCATATTTGCCTTTTCCTCCTCGCGCTTCTCTTCTGATTTGAAGATCTTTGCACCTGCATTCTTGATAAATGAAATAAGTCCCATAATTCTGTTTTTAATTAAATTACTTCAAAGGTTATTTTTACATTAACACGGTATTCGGTGATCTTGTTCTTGACCACCACAGCGCTCTGGTCCTGTACATAAACAGAACGGATCTCCTTGACTGTTTTTGCTGCCATCTTCACGGCAGAGGCTGTTGCATCCTCCCAGCTGACCGGTGATGATGCAAGAATCTCGATAACTTTAAGTACTGCCATAATCATTCATTTTAAAAGGTTAATATTTAAAGTGTTGACATTATTTCCTGAATTGCCGGGAAACTCCGTAAGTTAATCAAAAAAATCAGGATTTATCAATTCCGGCCGCGAAAACTAAATTCGACCGCTAAAATATATATGTATTACATTTTTGTATATTTGATATCTGTTAACCTGTTTATATATACTAACCAAAAAACCTGATCAATTATGGGAATAGTTAAGGAATTCAAGGAGTTTGCCGTAAAGGGAAACATGCTTGACATGGCCGTTGGTATCATTATCGGCGGAGCATTCGGAAAGATTATCACATCACTTGTGAATGATGTTCTCATGCCGCCGCTTGGCCTGCTTCTTGGCAAGGTTGACTTCACCAACCTGAAGGCCATCCTCCAGAAAGGAAGCGATGCAGTCATGGACGGGGCAACGGTTATTCAGCCTGCCGTCAGTGAAGTTTCAATCAAGTACGGCTCGTTTATTCAGAACATCATCGACTTCCTGATTGTGGCCCTGTGTATATTCTTCGTGATTAAGGCGATGAACAGCCTGAAGAAGAAGGAAGAAGCAGCTCCTGCAACTCCGCCGCCGCCAAGCGAAGAAGTAACCCTTCTGACGGAGATTCGTGACCTGCTGAAAAAATAGTCAGTGGTACAATATTTGCTGCCGAAAATTGTTTGCATATTTGCAGACGATTTTACTATGGCAAGAATAAGGAAATATTACTGGTGGCGCAGGTTCTTCCCTGACAGGGGCTAGAACGGCTCACAGCAACAGACATTGAACAGAGGCTGCATTCGCAAGAGTGCGGCCTTTTCTACAGTTGGCAGTCGGCAGTCGGCAGTCATTTCAGGCAGCAGGCAGCGGTGGTTGG
>JADFDS010000013.1 GCA_018262715.1 Bacteroidota bacterium | reverse complement strand
AAGCCGGTCACTCAGCGCATGGAACAGGACTCCGGCACAGGATGGATGATCATATGTGATGACTCCCTTTGCCATCGGCGTAACCACTACCGGAACTTTGTGATCTTCCAGGAATCTGATCAGTGAGCGTCCGGCAACCGTTCTCATGGCAGTCAGGCCGACGGCAATCAGTGGCCTTCGCGATGAAGCAATCAGGACTCCCGCCCTGGCTTCACTGTTTCCTCCCGCAGGATTATGCCCGGGAGTTCCCGCAGACCCTGAAACGTTCGAATCCGGTCTGGCAACACTGCCTGCCAAATCAGAGGGCAACCCCAGGTGCACCGGTCCCGGGTACTCCTCATTTGCCAGTTCAAGACTCCGGATGATGATCTCTCCTGCATTATCTGCAGTGAGTCTGAAGGTTTCCTTTGTCAGCGGACGAAACAGAGCCTGCTGATCGATGTTCATCTGAGCCGTACGCCCCAGCCATGCCTCAGGCATCTCGCTCGTCAGGGCAATCAATGGGGAACGGTCGAGCAACGCCCCGCCCACCCCCGACGCAAGATTTACCGCTCCCGGCCCGAAGGTGGCATGACACACACCCGTGACACCGGTGAGCCTGGCCGTGACATCTGCCATTACCGCAGCTGAAGCTTCGTGGCTGGTAAGGATAAACTCTATCCCTGCCTTCCTGAATGCCTCCATATACGGTATAGAAGGCCCGCCCGGTATCCCGAAGAACCTCCTTACTCCTGCTTCCCGCAACTGCCGGGATAAAAAATCCTCAATTACCATAACCTCTATACCTCCTTGATCCTGGAACATCTAAAAAATGTAAAAGCGCGGTAAAATAAACCATAAAAGAATCGACAAGTGTTCAATATACATGCAATTTATCCTAACTATGCATAAAATTAAAAGAGTCGGGCAATGAACAGAACTTTTATCTGCGGTTTCTTATCTTTTCTGCTTGCCGGTACGGTTATTCTTCCGGGCAGGGCTCAGGGGACCGAAAAGGATTATGAGAGGGCGAACAGTGTTGGCAGGGAGCTCTCCGGAAAGGTATTGCACAATGACATCAGGCCTGCCTGGGTAGGCAAGACCGATATGCTGATCTTTGAGGACAGATCCCCGGCAGGGAAGGATTTTATCCTTGCTGACGCTCTTAAAAAAACCAGTAAAAAGGCATTTGATGCCGTGAAGCTGGCTGACGCCCTTGCGAAGATCACACATGATACAGTCAGAGCCACCGATCTCCCGATAAGGAACCTGGTAATGGCAGATGACCTGAAATCCATGACCTTCGAGTATTCCGGAGCAGTGTACAAATGTGACCTGAAAAAATACACCGTCACCAGGGAGCGTGAAGCCAGGAGACCTTTTACGTGGGGCGGAGACGACAGGTGGCCGTGGGGCTTCCGAAATGAGCTGATCGGAAGGCCTGACACCTCGCCAGACAAAAACATGACGGCATTTATCCGTGACTACAACCTCTGGATAAGGATGCTGAAGGATAAGAAAGAGTACCAGCTAAGCCATGACGGCGGGATAGGCAAATATTATTCAGCATCGGTATACTGGTCGCCTGATTCGAAAAAAATCATGGCATACCTTGTTATTCCTGCCGAGAAACACATGATTTCTTATGTGGAGTCGTCACCCGAAGGTCAGCTCCAGCCGAAATATTATTCCCGGGAATATCCGAAACCTGGCGATGCCGTTCCCCAGTTCTTCCCGCAGATATTTGATGTTGCCGGAAAGAATCACATCACCGTTGACGAGTCAATGATCCTCAACCAGTACAGTCTCGAAGAGTTCCGCTGGGACTCTCTTGGCAACTCCCTTACTTTTGAATACAACAAACGCGGACACCAGGTCTACAGGGTGATGAGGATCGATGCAGCTACCGGGAAGATGAGCGTGATAATTGATGAACAGTCGCCTACCTTCATCGATTACAGCGGGAAACGCTACAGGTATGACGTTAAGGGAACCGGTGAGATAATATGGGCTTCAGAGCGGGACGGATGGAACCATCTCTGGCTCTATGACGGCAACACCGGCAGGGTGAAGAACCAGATAACCAAGGGAGAATGGCTTGTGCGCGGAGTCGTCAGCGTTGACGAGAAGGAGCGCAGCATAATCTTCATGGCTTCCGGTCGCGAGAAGGGAGATCCATATCTGATTCATTATTACCGGATCGGGTTTGACGGTACGGAGCTGACCCATCTTACCCCTGCTGACGGGAACCATGAGGCTGTCTTTTCGGACAACGGAAAGTACTTCGTTGACACCTGGTCACGGGTTGACATGCCACCTGTCTCAGTGGTGCGAAGCATGGCAGACGGCAGCGAGGTGATGAGACTGGCCGAAGCTGATGTAAAGGATCTGATGGCCACAGGATGGCAGTACCCTGAGGTGTTCACCGCCAAAGGGCGTGACGGGGTAACAGACATCTGGGGAATAATCATCAGGCCGCTCAACTTCGATCCGTCGCGGAAATATCCGGTTATCGAGAATATTTATGCCGGACCCCATAGCAGCTTCGTCCCGAAGTCGTTCCGACCCACGTTCAGCAACATGAACTCACTGGCTGAACTGGGTTTCATTGTGGTGCAGATTGATGGCATGGGAACATCAAACAGGTCGAAGAAATTTCATGATGTGGCATGGAAGAACATTAAGGATGCCGGTTTTCCTGACAGGATCCTCTGGATGAAAGCCGCAGCAGACAAATACCCTTACATTGACATTGAACGGGTGGGTATATACGGGACCTCGGCAGGCGGACAGAACTCAACCGGAGCCCTCCTCTTCCACCCTGAATTCTATGATGTCGCGGTTTCATCATGCGGCTGTCATGACAACAGAATGGACAAGATATGGTGGAATGAACAGTGGATGGGATGGCCGGTTGACCAGAGTTATATCGAGTCGTCGAATGTTGAGAACGCTCACCTGCTGAAAGGGAAGCTGCTGCTGATCAATGGCGAGATGGACAATAACGTTGACCCTGCCTCAACCACGCAGCTTGTCAACGCTCTTATCAAGGCAGGGAAAGACTTTGACTACCTGCTGGTGCCGGGCATGCAGCACAGCAGTGGTGGCGTCTATGGCGAACGCCGCAGGATGGATTTCTTCGTAGAAAACCTGCTTGGAGTAAAACCACCGGACTGGAATAAGAAGGAAAAATAATAAAAACGATATTTGCAGTCTTATCTGATCCGGATGACTGACCGCCATACCAACACCATCATCTGGGCAATCATAACATGCCTGATGTGGTCAACCGCTTATCCCTTTATTAAGGTAGGACTGCAATATTCAACACCGCTTCACTTCGCGGGAACCAGGTTTATTCTCTCGGGACTCATGATCCTGCCGTTCACGGTAAGGCCCCGGGAGTACATCAGGATGATCAGGGATAACCGCAGCCTGGCAATATGGGTTACCATACTGCAGACACTGATCAACTACATCCTGTTTTACATAGGGATGGATCGCGTGCCTGGCGCCCTGGGTGCGGTTATTGTAGGGTCACAGCCCTTTGTGACAGCAATAGTATCACGGATAATGATCCGGGAGGAGCGGTTCACCCGAGCCAAGGTAATAACCATCATTCTTGGCCTGGCCGGCATAGCACTCGTCAGCGCCGGCCGCCAGGGATTCCATTTCGGCCTGCCGGGCGAGATAGCTGGAATAATAATGATCTTCATCGCCAATATCTCAACCGCAACAAGCAACGTCCTCGTCTCAAAGAACGGCAAAAACATGAATCCACTGGTGCTGAGTTCATTCTCTCTCTTCACCGGAGGAGCCATCATGTTCGGGATTTCATTCCTGTTTGAGGATGTGCCGGCGAAACCGGACTTCCCGCTGAACTACTGGCTGGTGCTTATCTGGCTTGCATTCATGTCAGCCTTTACCTTCTCCAAATGGTATGTACTTCTCAAGCGTCCCGAGGTCAGGGTCAGCGAGCTGAACCTCTGGAAATTTATCATTCCGGTCTTCGGTGCAATCCTGAGCTGGATCATAGTTCCGGGAGAGAATGCCGACTGGGTGACCGTTACCGGCATGGTGATCATATCGCTCTCACTGATCTGGTTCTTCGGTTTCACTGCAAGGCGTGAACGGAAGATCGAAGAGGTGCCCGCAGGACCGATGGCTAAATAGGGTCTGAGGGTCTGAAGGTCTGAAGGTCTGAAGGTCTGAAGGTCTGAGGGTCTGAGGGTCTGAGGGTCTGAGGGTCTGAGGGTCTGAAGGTCTGAGGGTCTGAAGGTCTGAAGGTCTGAGGGTCTGAAGGTCTGAGGGTCTGAAGGTCTGAGGGTCTGAGGGTCTGAGGGTCTGGCAACCTATATTATTGATTATCTGCTATAAACATTGTTGTCTGCTGTCTGTTGCCGGGTGCTTTCTGCCTGTAAACATGTAGACTGCCATCAGGATGGCGGCGAGTAACGCCATGGCAGCGCCAAATATGAAAGGGACGGATGAATTGACCCTGTCATACAGTATGCCCGCAATAAGGCTTGCAGGAAGAAGGGTTATCCCGAGCATGGCATTGTAAATGCCAAGGGCAGTCCCTTTCTTGTTGGCGTCTGCCACATCAGCCACAAAGGCCTTCTGTATGCCGTCAGTAGCTGCCGAATATAACCCGTAAAGTGCAAAGAGCACAAAAAGAGCGCCCTCACCCACATTCATGCCGAAAAAGAGATAGACCACCGCGTAAATCAGGAACCCCGCTACCAGCAGCCTCTCTTTCCCGATCCTGTCGGATAGCGATCCGGCGGGTATGGCAGCAACAACTGACACGAGATTGGTTATAAGATAAACCAAAGGTATGAAAGCGACCTTTATCCCAGCCTCATTGGCTTTGACGAGCAGCAGGGCATCAGTCGAGTTTCCGAGAGTAAAAACAAAGATGATGGCAAGAAAGAACCAGTACCGTTTCGGATAATCCCTGAAGCGGAACTTCTGCAGAAGCTCAGTCTTATTCTTTTTCACCTCCTTTATCCCGAATATTATGACAAAAATCCCGGCAATGGCGGGTATCCCGGCAATCAGGAAAATGAGCCGGTAGTTGTCCGGGAACAGGCTGAGGACAGCAAATGCTATGAGTGGTCCTGCGATGGCGCCGCTGTTGTCCATCGCCTTCTGCAAACCGAATCCTTTGCCTGTCTCATTATTGGTGACAGACGCAGCAATAAGGCTGTCACGGGGAGCCGTGCGAATGCCCTTGCCAAATCTCTCGGCAAACCTGAGAATCAGAACCTGCATCGGTGATATGACAAAGGCATACAGCGGAAGAACGATTGCAGAGATGGCGTAACCGACCAGCATGAAGGGCTTGTTCCTGCCTAACCTGTCACTCCAGAAACCAGACAGCGCCTTGATTAGAGAAGCCGTGCTCTCGGCGACTCCTTCAATCAGTCCAAGACTTGCCTTGGAAGCGCCAATGGACATTAGAAACATCGGCATGACCGAATAAATCATCTTGACGGATGTGTCCGTAAGAAAACTGGTCATGCCTGTAAAAAGAATATTTCTTTCGAACCCGAATATCCTGGATTCGTGCAACACCCTTCCGGACCCGGAATCCTGTTTGCCCTCGCCTGTCATGTCATCTTAAGTCCGCACCTGCGGCTTTAATCTTTGTCTGGCTTCACACCGTTGATTCTGAACATTTTGAACAACTCAACAACGGGTATTGGTGCCAGCGCCATAAGGATTACAATTATCCAGTGCTCACGGTCCATTACCGCCAGGCTGAAGGCCTCACGTACCGGCGGCACGAGCAGAACTATCAGCCCGATCATGGCAGATACAAATATTGCCCCGATCAACGCCTTGTTTCTTAACGGATTGAACAGGAATGACGACTTCTCATTGGAGTGCAGGTTACGTACATGCACCAGCTGTGCGAACATCAGCGTTGCAAATGCCATGGTGCGGCCCAGGACCTCACCACCGTCATGCTTGCCGAGGATATAGGAAACCAGCGGAATACAACCTATCATCAGTCCCTGGTAGAGCACACGCCACACCATCCCTCTGGTCATGAATCCCTTCATGGTGTTGCGCGGCTTGCGGTTCATTATCCCCTTCTCAGGCGGATCGACACTCAGGGCAAGCGCCGGCAGGCTGTCGGTAACAAGGTTTATCCACAGAATATGTATCGGCAGCAGCGGCATCCCCATATTGAATACCGAAGTGACCAGGATGAGGAAAATCTCTCCGACATTTGTTGAGAGAAGGTACTGGATGACCTTGAGAATATTGTCATATATCCTTCGTCCCTCCTCAACGGCAGAGACGATTGTGGCAAAGTTGTCATCGGTGAGTATCATGTCTGCTGCCCCTTTGGCGACATCAGTTCCGACTATACCCATGGCAGCGCCAATATCTGCCTGCTTTAGCGCCGGTGCGTCATTCACGCCGTCGCCGGTCATCGCCACCACCTCACTGTGACTCTGCCATGCCTTGACTATCCGCACCTTGTGTTCCGGGGCCACCCTCGCATAGACTGAGAAACGGCACACCGATTTTTCCAGCTCCTCATCACTGAGTTTCTCCAGCTCTGTGCCGGTGATTGCCACATCACCCTCGCGGTAAATGCCAATCTCACGTGCAATGGCAAGTGCAGTGCTCTTATGGTCACCCGTGATCATCACCGGACGGATACCGGCTGTATTGCACCTGGCAACAGCATCAACCACCTCCGGTCTCGCCGGGTCAATCATACCCAGCAATCCAATGAAGATCAGTCCGTTCTCTATCTGACCTATTGTCACCTGCTGCGGCGCCTCGTGATAATCCTTATAGGCCATAGCAAGTACCCTGAGCGCTGAATTGGCCATACTTTCATTGGCTTCGCGGATCTTCTCAATATCATCCTTCTCAATGGACCTGACTTCTCCCTTAATGACGATCTTGTCACAAACGTTCAGCACCTCGTCAAGACCTCCCTTGACATTCACCCTCGTCTCCTTCTCTCCCATCCTGTTGACGGTGGTCATCCTCTTCCGCTCGGAGTCAAACGGAATCTCAGCCACCCTTGGAAATGACTTCTCAAGCTCATCCTTGTAAACATTGTAGAGCACCCCGAAATCAAGCAGGGCTGTCTCCGTGGGATCACCGGTGAAGGTAAACTTTCCGTCCTGGTTGACTTTCATCGTAGCGTCAGCACAGAGGACTGATATTGAAAGCAGTCTGTTCTCTTCATCATTCAGTACGCTTCCGGGAGCACTCCTGTTAATCAGATCATGCTTGTGATTGACATATGCTTCTACAACCGTCATCCTGTTCTGTGTCAGCGTCCCGGTCTTGTCAGAACAGATTACGGTTGCACTGCCCAGTGTCTCAACGGAAGGAAGCGTTCTTATTATGGCATTACGCTTTACCATCCGCTGAACACCCATTGCAAGGACAATGGTCGACACTGCCGGCAGCCCTTCGGGGATGGCCGCAACAGCCAGGCTCACTGCAGTCATGAACATGCTGATCACCGAATTACCATAGAGAACACCTACCACAAATATGACAGCGCATATTGAAAGGGCTACGATTCCAAGCAGTCGTCCAAGCTGGTTAAGCCGTTTACTCATAGGAGTTTCAGTCTCACCGGCATGCTGAAGCATGTCAGCTATCTTGCCAACCTCCGTATGCATGCCCGTGGCTGCAACAACTCCCCTGCCGCGGCCATAGGTGACCATGCCGCTCGAAAAGGCCATATTCTTCCTGTCACCCAGAGGGATATCATCTCCGGTCAATGCATTGGTGACCTTGTCAACAGGGACACTCTCGCCGGTGAGCGATGATTCCTGTATCTTGAGGTTTATGGCCTCCGTCAGCCTGATGTCAGCCGGGATCACTGCCCCGGTTTCAAGGATGACAATGTCACCCGGCACCAGTTCCCTGGTGTTCACCTCCGAGATGGCACCATCGCGAAGCACCTTCGACAGAGGCGATGCAAGCTCCTTCAAAGCCTCCAGCGAGGTTTCAGCCTTCTTCTCCTGGACAGCCCCGATAAGTGCATTGACAAGCAGAATGCCAAGTATGATATATGTATCGAGAAGTCCCTCTCCTTCCATTACTCCGACAACTCCTGAGATGGCCGCTGCGATAAGGAGGACAATTATCATGAAGCTCCTGAACTGCTCCAGAAACATCCGAAGAAAACTCTTTTTCGATTTTGACTCCAGCTGGTTGAAGCCGTACTGCTCCTGCCTCTTCTTTACTTCTGCCGTGGTCAGCCCTGATGATTCGTTGGCGCCGAGTTCCCTGATAAGGTCAGCGGCTTCTTGTCTGTACGCTTCTGTCATTTGTCTTTTCAGATAATTTCTGTTGTTGAATCCCTCCTACGACCGGCATCATCCGCCGCCCTCACAGCAGATATTGTCCTAAACGTCGGTCCGGGCATTGGCCGGACTAAATCAAGGCACCAAAAATATTAATTTTAACTGATTGTACCTAAATATTATGCCTGAACCGGCACTACGGTTTAAAGCAGTGATGCAAGGCTCTTCTTCATGTTGTCATAATGCGAGCCTTCCCAGTAAATCCTGTCACAGCCGGGACACCGCCTGAAAACGGAGAAATATTTTTTTGTGTCAGCAAGAAGCCTGTCGGCTATTTCCTCCTTCTTTACTTCTTCCAGCACTGCGTTGCAGGTTATGCACCTTGAAAAGAGCCTGACATGCTCTCTGAGCCTGAGCGCTTCGAATACCTCCCGGAGCTGCTCTTCGTGGTATTGCGACTTCACAAGGTACCCTGTTGCAGCAGTTGCATTCTTCAGCAGCAGGCGGTCACGGGTGAGTATCACCCGGCTCTCCCTTACAGCCTCTTCAATTATCTCCCGGTCATTAAAAAAGGCACTGAAGAGAGAATCAAAGCCACACAGCCTTAGATATTTTGCCAGCCTTCCAAGGTGTACATCAAGGATGAATCTTTTTTCAGGAGCCTCATCAACCATAGTGATATAATATAATCTCCGGCTTAATTGCCCTGTCTTACTCCGGCACCAACAGGAAAATTTTCCAATTGCATTATATGTTACGAGATTATTTCTATACAGTACTAATTGCTTCGGCCGGATTTGATACTGATGCCTGGTATGCCTTGTAGCTGATTGTGGCAAAGGTTATCACAAGAGTCAGCACGCCTGCCAGGATGAATACCACCGGACCCATACTGCTTTTATAGACATAATTCTCCAGCCATTTGCTCATGAAATACCAGGCAACGGGAAAAGCAATGACTATTGAGATCAGCGACAGGATGATGAAATCCCTTGTCACAAGCTTCAATATCGTGCCTTCATTTGCACCGAAGACCTTTCGGATGCCTATCTCCCTGGTTCGCTGTTCCACGGTGTATGAAGCCAGGCCAAAGAGGCCAAGACAGGCAATCAGGATTGCCAGTACCGTGAACAGGGTAAAGATCAGGCCTCGCTTTTCATCAGACTCAAACTGCCTGTTGAACCGCTCTGAGAGGAACGTGTAACTGTATGGCTGGTCCGGGAAAACCTCCTTCCAGCTCGATTCAATATGGCTGAGAGCCTGTTCGACATTCTCATCACTGACCTTTATATAGACTATGTTGTTAAGAGTCCGGTAAGCCAGAAGCAGAGATTCAATCTCATTGTACATTCCTGTCTGATGATAATCCTTCATTACACCCACCACCCTGGCTCTCAGCGTGTTCTCGTCGCCAGCTTCAACCTTCTTGCCTATCGGTTCATCCCATCCCATTCGCCTGACGAATGTTTCATTCACTATGACCCCGGTCAGTGTATCAGAAGGCATATCCTTCTGAAAATCCCGACCCTGTACCATCTTAATTCCCAATGCTTCAACAAAATCATGATCGGCAATTGCAAAGTTAATTCCACGCTGAACCATGCCCTGGTCGGTTTCGACGTCAAAGAGGAGCTTTCCTGAGCCCTCTCCCAGCCGGGTGGATGTGGAGGACACATACAATACGTTGGGATTTTCCAGCAGGGCCTGTTTCAGGACAGGGTATTTCATGGCCATCGGTCCGTTCAGGTCAAGGCTGAGAACATTTTTCTGATCAAACCCCTGGTCCATGTTCTTCAGGTAATTGAGTTGCCTGAAAACAACCAGAGTACATACTATCATTATTACAGAAACTGCAAACTGAATAACAACCAGTATTTTACGAAACAAACTTCCTGCTGTGCCGTGGGTAAGCTCTCCCTTGAGCACGGTAACCGGGCTGAACCTTGAGAGGAAGAATGCAGGGTAGCTTCCGCCGATAAATCCGACAAGCAATACTACTCCGAGCATGCCCAACAGTACCACGGGGCTGAATATTACATTGCTGTCAAAGGATTTTCCGGCCAGGAGATTCAATTTGGGAAGGAGCGCCATAAGCAGGATAATGCTTATTGCGAGTGACAAAACTGTGAATATGACCGATTCGGAAAGAAACTGCAAAACCAGCGGGCCCCGGCGTGATCCGACAACTTTTCTCAAGCCGACCTCACGTGCCCGGCCGGATGAACGGGCAGTTGAAAGGTTCATGTAGTTCATTGCGGCAATCAGTACAAGGAAGATTGCCACAATTGCAAATATATAGACATATGTGATGCTTCCTGTGGGTTCCGGCTCTCCCTCCTTGGTCGAGTACAGATGAATCTCCCTGATCGGCTCGAGAAGGTATTCAACCTTGACATTCACCGGCCCGAAGATTGGTTCCATATACGCAGCATACATCCCCTGCATCTTTTCTTCAAAAGCCTTGACATCAAGCCCTTCCGGGAAAAGAAGATATGTAAACACCCCGAAGTTGCCCCATGAACCAATCTGCTCCGGCAGATTTGTTCTTGATGCGAGGGCTCCAAACCTGAAGTGGGAATTGGAAGGAACATCTTCTATCACCCCTGTGACCTCGTATGCAGAGTTACCGGAAGTAAGCGTCCTGCCGACCGGATCACCGTCCCCGAAATACCTCGCGGCAACTGTTTCCGTAAGGACAATCTTGTTCGGTTCCAGGAGCGCTCTCCGGGCGTCTCCGCGAATCACCCTGTACGTAAAAATATCAAACAGGGCTGAGTCAGCATAGAAAAAGTCCTCCTCAACAAACTCCTTGTCTTCGTATTCATAAAGTGCACGAGGCATATTGAAGAACCTGACATATGCCTCCACCTCGGGGTAATCCTGCGCTACCTGGGGCCCGAAGGGTATCTGGGCAACAATCCATGTGAACTGATCATCAGTCTCCGTTATCCTCGATGAAACACGGTATATCCTGTCGGCCTTCTCGTGATAACGGTCATAACTCACCTCATCCGAGACATATATCAGAAGAAAAAGCGCGCTTGTAATGCCGAGCGTCAGCCCGAGAACATTAAGAAAACTATAGCCGGGGTGTTTCAGAATGTGCCTGACAGCTGTCTTGATAAGGTTCCTGATCATACTTTTCTGTTTTAGTCATAAAAATAAACCTAATGGAATAACCGGATGCTTTAGAATTTCAATTTATTACTTGATTAACAGAATATTAACCCTGCCAAAACCGGTGAATTGTATGATTCTTTTACACTCTCCGTATGATTATTTTACACTTTCCACAATAGCAGCAATTACATCTTATTGATTATATGCCTATTACGAGTGCGGCACACTCTTTGATTAAAAACATCGAAAATTTGGACTGAGATGAAGTATCTGATATGCATGGCTTTGGTTATGGCAGCTTTTTTTCCCCGGGAACTGAGTGCCCAGGAAACAAAATGGACTCTGAGTGACTGCATAACCTATGCACTTGAGAATAATGCAGGGCTGCAGAGACAGGTTTTACTTACTGAGACTGCGGCTGTGAACCTGACAAAGTCAAAGATGGATCTGCTTCCCGATCTCAACCTGGGCTCCGATGCAAGGGTAGGATTCGGGAGATCAATAGACCCTGTAACCAACCTGATCACATTCAAGCAGAATGTCAGCAACTCATACTCCCTGAACTCGTCGGTTGAACTCTTCAACGGGTTCACAACCCTGAACACAATCGCCGCAGGCAAATTCATGCTGAAGGCAGGGCTGGAGTCGGAAAAGGTTGCCCGCAATACACTTATAGTTGATATTATGGGGCAGTATTACCAGGTCACCTACGCCAAAGGGCTGGAGGCAGCCGCGAAGATGCAGATGGAGCTGTCGGAGAGACAGCTTTTCAGGATCACAAGGATGGTGGAGACCGGAAAAGAATCGGTTTCAAAGAAATATGAAATGGAGAGCCAGGCGTCAGGCGACAGGCTTACCTGGACAATAGCCCGGAACAACGCCAGCCAGGCGGTGACACAGCTGAAACAAATGCTTCAGTTGCAGTCAGGTGTGGAGTTTGACATTCAACTCCCTGACCTTGATTTGATAATGATCAGCAATACCGGATACGAAACAGACAGCGTATACAATGTGGCAGCCCGTGTTCTCCCCAGGCTCAGGGCCATAGAGTACGAACTCGAAGCAGCGGAAAGACAGCTTGCTGCGGCTAAGGGTCAGCTGGCTCCCGGCCTCTCTGCAGGAGGAGCCATCTATACAGGTTACTATAAGGTGCTTGGTGAGAATACGGAAGATCAGGCCTCCTTTGCCAGCCAGCTGAAGAACAACAACAGCCAGGCTGTGTACCTCTCGCTGAATATCCCCATATTCAACAGGTATTCCGCCACCAGGAATATCAAACTGGCAAGGATCCGCAAGAGTGACACTGAACTCCGGCTCGAACTGGAGAAGAACAACCTCTATACTGAGATAGAAAATGCCTGTCTGAGTTACAATCGCGGAAAGCAGGAGTACCTCGCTGCTGAAGCCAACCTGGAATTCAACAGGAAGTCTTACAATGCCGTTGAAAAGAAGTTTGAATCGGGACTTGTAGACGTTACTGATTACTCTGCTGCCAGAACTACCCTGTTCTCGGCGGAGACAGAGGCTCTCAGGACCAAACTGCAACTGGTGATACGTGAACTGACCATCCGGTTCTTCCTGACAGGTGAGTATGAAAATCCTGCAATAAACTAAACTCAAAATAAAACAGAATGGACAAGCCGCTTGAAAGAATGGACAAACCCATTGAGAAGAAGAAGGGCATAAGGGGAAAACACATCGCGTGGATTGCCGGTGCCATAGCATTCATAGTGCTTATGTATATGGCATTCTTCGCAAAACGAACCTCAACCTTCAGGGTGGAGAAGGATAAGCTTATAATTGAGACCGTTACGGAGAACGTATTCAATGATTACATAACCGTTCCCGGCACTGTGGAACCAATCAGCACGATATTCCTCGATGCACAGGAAGGGGGCCGCGTCGAGGAAATACTCATAGAAGAGGGATCAATGGTCAGTGAGGGAGACATCATCCTGAAACTCTCAAACCCTGACCTTTATCTGAACATACTCGACAGCGAGGCACAACTGGCTGAAAAGGAAAACTTCCTGAGAAACACACAGATAGCCATGGAGCAGGACAGATTGCAGATCAAGCGCGAACTGCTGAATCTAAAGTACGACATCGAGAGAAAGAAAAGGAACTACGACCAGAACCGGATGCTTATGCATGACAGCCTCATCTCTGTGGAGGAGTTCATCCGCTCAAAGGAGGATCTGGACATGGCAATTCAGTCAGAGGAGCTTTTCGTTGAAAGGCAGAAACAGGATTCGGTCTTCCGCTCGGTTCAGGTTGACAACCTGAAGAATAACCTCGATAACATGCGTAAAAACCTGGCGCTTGTCAGGGACCGGATGGAGAACCTGAATGTGCGGGCAACTGTTGACGGCCAGCTTGGATTGCTTGTGCCCGAAATCGGTCAGTCAATCTCCAGGGGCTCAAATATGGGCCAGATCAATGTGCTTACATCCTTTAAGGTGACCGCCCAGATAGATGAACACTATATTGACAGAATCCGTACCGGTCTCACAGCAACCCTCGACAGGCAGGGCAATGCCTTTAACCTGACGGTGCGCAGGGTGTACCCCGAAGTGCGAAACGGAACCTTTAAGATAGATATGGTGTTCACTGACACTGTGCCGGGGAACATCCGTACCGGCCAGACCTATTATACAAGTCTTCAGCTGGGACAACCCAAAACAGCCATACTTGTACCTATTGGCGGCTTCTTCCAGGAAACCGGAGGGCAGTGGATATACGTCGTTGATCCTTCAGAATCATATGCAACCCGGAGAGATATCTCAACAGGAAGAAAAAATCCAAAGTACTATGAGGTCCTTGAAGGACTGCAGCCGGGAGAAAAGGTCATAATCTCAGGATATGAGACCTTCGGGAATAATGAAAAACTGGTATTTAAAAACAGCAAATAATAACCAATATTAAAATCATGATAAAGACAAATGATTTGACAAAGGTCTTCCGTACGGAAGAGGTGGAGACGACAGCGCTCAACAAAGTCTGCCTGGAAGTGAAAGAGGGTGAATATGTGGCCGTTATGGGTCCTTCCGGATGCGGCAAATCAACTCTTCTGAATATCCTTGGTCTGCTTGACAATCCCACATCCGGAAGCTATCTATTTAACGGAACGGAGGTGGCAAACCTGCGCGAGCGTGACCGTACAATCTTCAGGAAGGGAAACATCGGGTTTGTCTTCCAGAGCTTTAACCTGATAGACGAACTGAATGTCTGGGAGAATGTCGAATTACCGCTGATCTATCTGAAGATGAAGACCGGCGAGAGGAAAAAGAAGGTTGAGGATGCGCTTGAAAGAATGAAGATCACTCACCGTGCCAAACACTTTCCGCAGCAGCTGTCGGGAGGCCAGCAGCAGAGGGTGGCAATTGCAAGGGCTGTGGTTGCCAACCCCCGGCTGATCCTGGCGGATGAGCCTACGGGCAACCTGGATTCAAAAAACGGTATTGAGGTTATTAACCTCTTATCCGAACTGAACAAGGAAGGTACGACAATCATAATGGTGACACACTCTGACAGGGATGCGGGCTATGCCCACAGGATTGTAAATCTGTTTGACGGACAGGTGGTTACTGTTTAGACTGGAATCTGCTCATTCCGGCCGGGAGCCTTTTAGCCCTGGATCCTGAGAGCATGAGGAACAGAGGATCCATGGGCCAGTGTGCCGGAGGTCCGGCTCACTACAACCCGTAGGAATTCATCTTGTTATAGAGCGTCTGCCTTGTTATACCCAGTTTACCGGCTGTTGCGGTTATGTTACCGTTGTGCCTCCTCAGGCTCTCAGCAATGAATCTTTTCTCCATCTCCTCCAGCGTCATCTCTGCATGGGATGACCTTGCAGGAGAGGGGGTGAAAATAAAATCAGACGGTTTGAGCACAGGAGAGTCGCTAAGTATAACAGCTTTTTCAATTGCATGCTGCAACTCTCTTACATTGCCAGGCCAGTCGTGGGTAGTCAGCTTTTCAAGGCCCTGAATGCTGATCCTCATATTGCCCCTGCCATACCTGGAGCTGTAGTTGCGCAGAAAATGCTTCGCCAGGATTGGAATATCATCAACCCTGTCACGCAATGGAGGAACCTCAATCATTATAGTATTGATCCGGTAAAGTAGATCCTCGCGAAAGCGACCCTCTTTTACCATCTTCATTATATCACAGTTCGTTGCGGTGATAAGCCTAATGTCAACTTTGATCTGCCGGTTGGATCCGACCCTGCAGACAGAGCGGGACTGCAACACCCGCAGAATCTTTGACTGGGCCTGAAGTGACAGATTTCCTATCTCATCCAGGAACAGGGTGCTGTGGTTGGCGGCTTCGAACTTCCCTACCCTCTCCTCCCTGGCATCTGTGAAAGAACCTCTTACATGGCCAAAGAGTTCACTCTCAATGAGTGACTCAGTGACTGACCCCATGTCTACACTGACCATCAACTCCCCGGACCGTCCTGACAATCTGTGTATCTCTTTGGCAACCAACTCTTTACCCGTCCCATTCTCTCCTGTTATAAGGACATTGGCATCGGTGGCGGCAACCTTCTTCACGGTGTCCATTACCCTTATCATCGTTGGCGAAGCACCCCTGATTATCTTCTCACTCCCGCTGTTTATAACCTCCTTCAACTGGATATTATCCTTCCTGAGTGATGATGCTTCCAGCTTCGAATGCCTGAGCTGCCATGCTGCATTCACAGTTGCAAGCAGCCTTGCCTCCTCCCAGGGCTTGCGAAGGAAATCAAAGGCCCCTTCCCTGATTGCCCTTACTGGAAGGTCACTTTCATCTGAGGAGGTAACTATCACTACACTTATATTCCTGTCATGGTTAAGAACCTCTCTCATCCAGAAAAGTCCCTCATTTCCGTTGTGTACTGATGATTTGAAGTTTGAATCCAGCAGTACAACATCAACCTCCGTCTGCCGGAAAGTGTCCCGGATACGGTCAGCAGACTGAACAGGGATAACCTTTTCAAATTCGCCCTGCAGGGTCCTCACCATTGCCCGGAGTGAGTCTTTATCCCTGTCAACTATGAGTATTTTACCGTTTACCATGGATGCGGTTTCTCTAAAGACGGCACATATTCGGGAATGTGTCAATTTAATGGACATTTTTTCAGGAGAAAATGAACTGCCACCGGGTTACTGCATGCAGCATCCGCGGCTTTGCCTGAGTCTTTTGTATGTCAGCCTGACCGGACGGACTGACAGACAAAACTGAAAAACCAGGGCGCTATGACAGTTAAACTATACCCCAATGAAGTTGTGATCAAGGCAGGTGATACAAATCAGCTGATTGAAAACATTAAGATCAACGGTAAACTTATTCTTACAAACCAGAGGATATATTTCAAAACCCTCTCAGATGAGACAGAGAAATTCAATTTTGAGATATTATTCGACAATATCCTGGAAGTCATATTCTATGGCAAGGGGATATTTGCAGCCAGAGGTTTGCAGATAGTTACAAGAGACGGCCGAAACCACTCATTCCCTCTCAGGGAGAGGGATGAGATCGGGAAGCTGATCAACAGGATGTACTGATTGCGGATTATCCCCCGCACGATTTCATTTACTCATACTTCAGTGACTGTGCAGGATTGACCCTGGCAGCCCTGATTATACGGTAGCTGATAGTCATCAGCGCTATTACAAGTGCAACGACAAACCCGGCCAGCAGTACAGGCACTCCCAGTTCAATCCTGTAGTGGAAGCTTTCAAGCCATTTTCCGGCAAAGTACCATATCAGAGGCCATGCCAGGAGGGCTGATATGGAGACCAGTATGATAACCTCCCTCGATATCACGACATAGATTCCTGCCACTGAAGATCCCATAGCCTTTCTGACCCCGATCTCCTTGGTGCGTTGTTCGACTGTATATGAGGTCAGTCCGAAAAGACCCAGGGCTGCTATGAACAGGGCCAGAATCGAGAAGATGACTGCCATCTGTGCATTCTGTTTCTCCTGCCTGTACATATTTTCAAAGTCATCGTCAACAAAATAATATTGCAAAGGATTATTGGCTGTGAACTCTTTCCAGAGATTTTCAATACCAGCTATAGTAGCTGAATAATTCTGTGCCTCCAGCCTGACAGTCAGGTAGCCCCACGACTGATTGTCTCCTTTGAAGCAGAAGACATATGGCTGGATCGGATTTCGCAGGGATTCATGGTTAAAGTTCTTTACAACCCCGATTACCGGCATGTGAAGCTGGTCGCCTTCATCGCCCGGTCTGATGATCCGTGTCTGATCAGGTTGCTCCAGTCCGAACTCTCTTACAGCACTTTCGTTAACAAGGCATGCCTCACTGTCTGTCGTGAAGGCTTCACTGAAGAACCTGCCTGAGGCAATCTTCATACCGTAAGTATCAAGGTAATCAGGGTCAACCCAGTTGGTTACCATCAGGAATGACTCGTCGTTCCTCCCCTCAATAAGGTAACCGTTGTTATTGTTGTTCCTGCCCGGAACAGCTGTTGAACTTGCGATATTCACAACGCCCGGGATCTCCCTGGCTGCATCCTTGAATGCCTTCCAGCGCGGTCCCAGCACATGTGCCCTTTCAATAACAATCAGCTGTTCCTTGTTGAAACCTACGTCTTTGTTGAGCATAAAGTTAATCTGCCTGTACATCACAACTGTTCCGACTATAAGTAATATTGAGACCGCGAACTGGAATACGACAAGAACCCTCCTCATCCTGCCGTTCTTCATGCTGCCGGAGATGCTTCCCTTGAGAACCTCGTACGGATTGAATGAAGAAAGGAACATGGCGGGATAGCTGCCGGCAAGCAGTGCAACCACAACCGTGAACAGCAGCATCGCCGGTATTGTATACCAGCAGGACAGCAGCTTAAGCTCCATCTGCGTTCCCAGGAGATTGCTGAAATATGGCAGGCTTAGCTTGATAATTACAAGCGCGAGCAACAGTGATACGAATGAAAGAATAAAAGATTCCGCCAGGAACTGGGTGACAAGCATTCCCCGCGTCGATCCTCCTACTTTTTTGATTCCTACTTCCTTGGCTCTCCTCGAAGCCTGGGCGGTGGACAGGTTCATAAAATTAACTGCTGCAACAAGCACGATTAATATTGCAACGCTTCCGAAGATAATCAGATACTTCGGGTCACTGGCCGCCTTGAATTCCTGCTGTACGGAGGGATCAAGATGTATCTCCTCCAGGTTTTGAAGGAAATACTCGTATCTGTTGCCCTGGCCAATGAACTCGTCAATAGTTATTCCCATGTATTTTTGCAGCTCAGGACCAACATACTTGACAAGTAAATCCGTGATCTTCGTCTCAACAGCCGAAGCACTTGCATTGGGATTGAGAAGAAGGTAGGTACTGAAGCTGTTACTCATCCAGTCAGGTGCCTTTGACCGGGGATTCGTCATGAAAGAGGTTATAATGTTTGCATCAAAATGGGAATTCTCAGGAATATCACCAATAACTCCCGTGACTATATAACGGACAGAATCAGAACCGATCTTCAACGCCTTGTCAATCGGAGATTCCTCACCGAAAATCTTTTTTGCAGTTGACTCTGTCAGGACAGCCTTGTGAGGGGCGTTAAGCATCTGGTCAGGGTCTCCCGTGATAACCGGAATTGTAAAAAAGTCAAGAAATGATGAATCTGCCTGTATGAGATTGTCTTCTGTAAAAATATGCGCATCGTATTCAACAACTGTCGGACCCGAACCGGTCATCCGGAGAAAATCCTCCACCTCGGGGAATTCCTCAGCCATTGTAGGACCCATGACTGATGGAGTGAATGCGCCAACAATCTCCTGACCGCCTATCTTACCGTTAAGTACGAGCCTGAAAATTCTGTCCTTCTTCTCATTGTACTTATCATAACTTGCTTCGTTAAGTACAAAAATTGCAATGAGCAGACTGCATGCTATCCCTATTGAAAGGCCCAGTATATTTATGATTATATATGACCTCTGACGCTTGAAAGAGCGTACGCTGTACTTGATCAGATTCCTTAACATTGCAGGTCGGGTTTATCTTTTATTCTCTTGGTAAAGACGCTGGCCAGGCATTCCCGCTGCATAGAACTATAAAATTATGCCGGGACGGTACCTGCAGGCACAGCCTTGTCTGCAAGACACACGTATTCGCTGTTACAGCCTCTGTCCAAGTATCTCAAGTAACCGGGCAGAGGAGAGTCTCACAGGATTGTTTTTCACGTCTGACTGTGAACTTATTGCCTCCAGGTCACTGTATACCAGGCCGTAGCTGCCCAGCCGTGGCAGGTTAAACCTGTAGGTGATTGCATGCAGATAGTCTATGAAAAAACCGATGTAATAGCTGTCACTCTTCCCGGTGGCGTCCGCGAAAATCCTGCCCAGGGCTGAGTATTTTCCAAGAGCTGTATTTGCGTTTGTGACTGCAATGTCTCCCGTGGAGGAACCGTACCGGATTATTTTGAGCAGCTCACTCACATTCAAATCATTGGCGGCAGCCATAAGGGTGCCGCAGACTGCGCCGTGCGGAATATTGAAAAGCGCTCCGATGGTTCCGGCCAGTCCGTGAACTGCCCCCAGCCCTGCATTGGCCAGGCAGATGCCGGACAAAAGGGCTGCATATGACATACCGGACCTTGCCTCAATATCATCACCGTTTGTATATGATCTCAGGAGCGACCGGCTGACCGCCTTCAGCCCCTCAATGGCAAGGGCATCGGTTATGGGGCTGCCCTTATCGGAAAGATATGCCTCCGTAAGCTGTGTAAAACAGTCCATCCCCGCAGCAGCAGTTATGTCGGGCGGGCATTCAAGGGTAAGTTCCGGATCAATGATCACCAGGTCAGGCACAAAATTGTCATGACGCAGCGAGCGCTTGAAGCCCTCTTCCCCCACCTGCGAAATGACCGCATTTTTCGTGGCCTCGCTGCCGGTACCCGAGGTTGTCGGAACTGCAATGAACGGGACTTTTGTCCCGGGGTGTTCACGGCTGCCGACCACCTCAAGGTAGTCAGTAACTGACCCGTCAGTTGTCATCATGGCCGATATGGCTTTCCCGGCATCCATGACGCTGCCCCCGCCTATGCTCACAACGAGTGAGATACCGGCTCCCTTCAACCGGCTGACAGCATCGTCAACCAGCTCAGGCGACGGTTCCCCGGCGACAGTTACATGATAGACATTTAGTCCCCCGGCCCTGAGCTGCTCAAACAGGCGGTCAGCGCGGCGGGATGATACAAATGACCTGGCCCCGGTGACCAGGACAGTGTTTCTACCATAGCCTTTGGTAATGTCCGGCAGGTCACTGATTGCACCGCTTCTGAACAAAACCTGAGGGATCCTGGCAAGCCTGAACGGTTTCACCACAACGACCTGTCTGAAGGTTCAAGAATGTTGTATTTTATGCCCTTTCGTGGTTCGGCCATCCACTGCTCCACCTTATCCCTCCACCGGAGATAATGCGGAGTCTCCTTATGATGCCTGACAGCCTCCTCTGATTCAAAGACCTCGTAGATCATGAACCAGCAAGGATCATCGGCCTGCTGCAACACATCAAACCTGATGTTGCCGGGCTCACCCACCGTCCCAAGGTAGTTTAATTTAAGGGCATCCTTGAAATCAGCTACTCTTTCAGGGACTACATGAACGTGAACGCATGTGACTATCATATTTATTCTCCCATATTAATATCCAACTCACAGGAACATATGTTCCATAAGACCAGCTAACTTATTGTTTCAATCCCTTTGTACCTGCATGCAAGTCGCAGGAAATCTGAATGATTGCCGGGGAGCAATAGCAAATGATTGCCCAGAGGTTTCTCCTTCAGCAATTGCAGGGCTTTTTTGTCAATCTCTGTCTCCACCTGAGTGCGGCAGGCATTTGCGATCCTCGGATGGCTGATAATTCTGCCATCGGCTACAAAAGCCCTGTCAAGCATGTCCGAGAACCGGAATAAGGTTACCTCAGTTTCTCTGATTTTGCCATCCACAGCAAGTGACAATCTCGTCTCGTAGTGAGACAGCAACTGCACATCACTCACAAGATCGAATGGTGCGGTACAGTGTGAAAGAATCACTGATTTTCCGGTCAGGCGGGTAGTGTTGGCCATCCATGGAACGCGTCCGGTCAGGGCCTTCCCGGCCATCATGCCGGCCATCGATGCAAGGTCTCCTTCGCAGGCTGCCACGGTTCCTTCTGTGTTAAGCTGAGCCAGGGCGAGGCAGGCCGTAACCTTCCGCTCCTGCACCAGGCTGAAGCACTCAACACCAACGGCATCCAGGCGGTTCTCATCTATTACCTTCCGGAGGAGTGTCAGCACCCTCGCAGCCTCATCAAGACCCTCAGGGCTATGGCCCCCGAACCTGTTCATCAGGGCCTGGTCAGGCTGTGATGAAGTGTAATCAGGCGATCCGGACCACGGAATTTCTGTCAGGCTGATCCCGAATCTGCTCAGTAAGGTTTGTGCGGAAACACCGGAAGCCACCAGCCATTCGGAGACGGCACCTATCAATCCTGCCCTGGCTCCGTCAAGCCTCTCCCATGCGCCTGCCAGCCTGCACCACCGGTTTAAAAGGCCTGACTCTGCCGCCTCGGACAGGTCGGATAAAATGGCCATCCTGTTGTTGTTCACCATCCATGCCATCACCTCGGTGGCTGAAGCATAGGCGTTGTTGCCACAAATGCTCAGCAGCAGCACAGGCTTCCCCTGATCTGCCAGTTCAATGGCCCTTCTCTCCGATCCGCCGCTCATGAAAAGAATTATGTCAGGGCGGGTGCCGGTTATTATAAAATCATCAGGCGCCAAAAAATGCCGTATCTGCATTTCCGCTTCAGCAGCAGTCGATGCCGGAGCACCTCTGTGAGCCGCCCATGCAACCCTGACCACATTTCCTTTTTCAGGCTTTTTCCCGAAGCTTTCTGGCATGTCCCGCAGATTTTTGAGAGGTTTAAAAATACATTTTATTCCGGATGTTTATTTAACATTGAGTTCAAACTGTTTCTTCACATGACCGGTTTTACGCTGCAATCCGTAAATTTCAATCTTCACGATCCGTTTTTTTATTGTGAATTTTACATGTATCCTGAATAATTCATCATATTTTTTATATTTACGGGCTAATAAAAGGCCTGATTTTTGATAATTCGTAAAATAAACTGAAAATGAAGATGAAACTTTTATGTTCAATAGCTTGTGTGCTGGCTTTTTCAGCATTCTTTGCCTCCGGCCTGAATGCACAGGACCGTAATGAGGTTATAGCAGTTTACAATGAAGGCGCCAAGGCGATCCAGACTGATGTTCCGACAGCGATAACTGCTTTCGAGAAGGTGATTGAACTGTCCGACAAGGTTGGTGAAACTACCAATGATCTGAAACAGAAGGCCGTACAGGTACTACCCGGACTATACTATAAGCTTGCTGCCACTGCTTACAACGAAAAGAAACCTGCTGCCGAGATAATCGCAGCCTCGAAACTTGCAGGTGCCATGGCTGAAAAGTACGGGAGCAAAACCCACGGAGAGAATTCAAAAAAGATCCTTGTCAACGGTTACTACAAGATGGCAACCGAATTCTTCTCTGCCGATGACTATGACAATGCGATGCTCGCATTTGACAGTGTGCTGACGCTGAATCCTGATCACATTGCCTCTATTTATAACAAGGCTCTTATTTATAAGAACCGTGATGAGGCTGATCTCTTCGAGCAGACCATCGACCAGTTCCTGGCTAAGCTTGATCCCGCGAAGGATGCCGACAAGGCCGTACAGGCTAAAGGCGCCGCACTTGAGTATTTTCGCGCAGCAGGATCAAAAGCCAACAGTGCCAATAAACTCGACGAAGCGCTGGCTCTGCTGAACAGAGCAGCAAAGTATGGTGACGACAAGACCATGTTCTATTTCTTTGCCGATGTCTATAACAAGAAAAACAGCTTCACCGAAGGTGCCGAGTATGCACAGAAAGGGCTGGATCTGGAGACAGGTGACGCAGAAGCCAAGGCAATGTTCTATTATCAGCTCGCCGTTGCACAGGTGGGCAAGGGTGACACCGCTGCCGCATGCGAGTCATTCAAGAATGCACTCTACGGTCCGTTTGCAGAGGCAGCAAAGGCACAGAGGACAAACCTCAAATGTCAATAGTTAGCCTGATCTTTGTATCGGAATTCCATAGGACGCCCTGAACGGGCGTCTTTTTTTTTACAGAGATGCACCCAGTCCTATCCAAATAACCGCTAAAACTTAATCAATACCCCCATTGAAAGAACATTGTTCTGTCCCTGACCCGGATTAGGTATCTTGTCCAGCCTTGAGAAGATCAGCACTGATGCCTGGTCCGTGGCCCTGGAGATGTCATTGTAAAGTGATCCAAGTGAGCTGCCCTGTGTCCGGCCAGAAACAATCCTTTCAGTTCCTGTCATACCACAGCAGTCGGGCAACATTGCCTCAAGCTTGTTGTCCTGCTTCTTTTTGATAATAATATATGTTATCACACCTCCGATAACCAGTACTGCTCCACCCGCAATCAGCAACATTTCACCGTCACTGATCATCCCGGGCAGCTCATCACTGCGGTCACGCCAAGCGGCATACTGACTCTGAGCATTGGTTTCCAGAGTTGAAACAGAGAAGATCAACACCCCAATGACAAGGCCAATTAAATAATTCTTTGTTCTCATCCTGCTGACATTTTAGTTATTTGAAAAGGACTATAGCTTTTTGTTTACTCCGCATTAAACCAGGTTCAGGAGAAACTTCACCTGAACACTTCAGCTAATAATTAAACTCTTTCTCTCCGGCCCTGCCAAAAACAGCTCAGGATTAATATTATTTTGTTTTCAGGCTAATATATTAAATATTTAATAATATTACCTAACTTTTCGTCATAAATAATACCTGTTATCAATGTTTTAAAAACGAATCCGTATGATAAGAAGTGTCATAATTGCCGTAATCTGCACCATTTCGTGCATGTCGGCCGCAGCGCAGCAACCAGGTCCGATAACCACTGAGAAAAAGGGGTTGGCCATCCAGTATTTTCAGAACGGCCAGCGTCTTGACCGGAAGGAAATACGAACCGTTCTGTCAGGCTATACTGGATCAGCCGATGAATTGAAAAAATCATCCAGGAATTCCGGTATTGGTCTCGGTCTCCTTGGCGGTGGTTGTCTGGTGATAGGAGCATCCTCACTGATCAGCACCCTTAATGATCTTGAGACACTTAACAGTGGCAGCCTTGATGTATCCGGCGCCAACACAGGTCCTTTTCTGATAGGTTGCGGCATGGCACTGGCGGGCATTCCCTTCCTGCTTAAAGGCAATGCCCAGTTTGTCAGGTCAATTAACCTCTATAATTCACATTCGTCTGCCGGTATTGCATCTGGTCCAAGCCTGACAATTGCCATCACTCCCGTGACAGCGGGGATTAAGATTATTTTTTAGTACCGGAGAGATACGGGATTGCCACACCGGATCTCAGCTGATTCTCGCCTGAATTTCTCCTATTATGTCTTTATAGGTATTCAGTATCCTGTCCCATTCCTTGAAGTTTTCGTCTTCCTTCACACTGGTGCCCGGAACAATACTCTCCTCGCTGACGATCTTGATCACGTAACGCAATGGATTCGAATTTCCCAGCTTAACTATGCAACGGGTCCGGATGGTCTTACCGTTCCCGAAAAGCTTCACATTCCACGCAGTCCTCAGGTAACCCGTAACTGGATCACTGATTTCGATCACATCGAACTTCTCCATAACAATCTGTCCGATAATTTTCCATGCAGCATCATTACCAAGGCTGGAATTAACAGGTATTGAAAAGTTGACATTGGCCTGATCGCTTCTGATTGATGAAAGCCACGCCTCATCCTCGGCAAGCCTGATGTGATCCGTTACCGGGGGTTCACTCATGTTTGCCTTGTTGCAATATGACTTCTTGTTTGTGTCAAAGCCGTCTTTCATCACCTCGATCTCAGCACACTGATCACGTTTTACCAGCAACGAATAGTTCCCTTTACCCACTGCCCTGCCATCAACCCTGATAGCTGCATCCTCGGGAGTGGTATTTATTTGCACGATTCTGTCCTTCAGAATAATTTCCTCGGATATCGGCGGAAGGGCTACTTCGGGCTTGTTGCAATATGACTTTTCAAAGGGGGCATACCCATCCTTGACCACCTTGAGCGTTATGCATGATCCTTTGGGGACAACAACCTCGGCCGAGGTCTCTCCGACAGGCTTCCCGTCAACAGATATAAGGCATCCGGGAGGGCTGGCCAGAATCTTTACAAGTCTTTCTGCCAGCTCAATGTTCTCCTTCAGCGGCGGGATCTCTGTATTTTCCATGTTATAATACGAGCGCCTTACAGTCTGATACCCCTCTCCCCTGACCTCCAGATTGACCATGTTGTTATACCGTACCACAACCTCAAGCTCCTCCCCTCCCTTGCCAACATAAACATTATCAGCATAAACCTCGGTGGTATTGGGAGAGGCCACGACTTTCACCACCCGGTTTTGGAGTTCAACATTCTCTGTCAGTGTCCCATTGTTCGTCCTGGTGTAGGATTTCACAAAAGGCTCGAATCCCTCCTTCCATATCTTTATGGTATAAACCTCATCTGACCCTATTTTCAGTTCATAGGATCCCTGTCCCAGAAGGGTGAATTCATTGTTTTTTTCAAGATAGATTCCCGCGTCAGACGGTGTGGCACTGAAGATTACCTTTTTCTGTGCCGTAAGAAACGATGCACACAACATGATCAGCATCACTGATGCGAAGAGCAGCTTTTTCATTTGGAAGGATAGTTTTAGTGAATGGTCGGAGTCGGAACAATTTTACTACAGTTAAATTTACTAACTTTTCTTAACTCCTTCAAACTATATCAGAAAAAAATAACGGGGACTCTCTTCATCCAGGCAAAATTGCCGCCCGATGCCGGCGGTTAGATTTTCCCAGGAATACCAACTGACAGTCAATTGATGCCTGCAAGCCTTTCAACGTACTTACGGCTTTTCATCTTCTTGATCTCATTTTCACGCCTGATGGCTGCGGTCTTGTCCTCGAATTCTTCAGTATAGATTAATGTCCATGGCCTGCCGGGTCTTGTTGAAGGCGTAGCTCCAAGATTGTGTTCAATGAGCCGTTCTGCCGGGTCGCTGGAATAACCGGTATAATAACGGTTCTTTAACTGACTGTAAATGATATAGACATAATATTTCACAAAACTAATTTACAAAAAAAGTCCGATCTGTAAAGACCGGACTGTCTGTAGCGAGAGAGAGAATTACGACCCGCTGCCGGCGGGTCGTGATTCTCAGGAAGGGGGCTTAACAACGGAAAGCACCGCAACGCAAAGCGCTGCCATGGCCTTTTCGTTTTATTCTGTCGCCCGAAAACAAGTTTTCAGCTCAGTCATAAAACAAAAAGGCCGGTAATCTGCCTTCTGCAGATTACCGGTGCTTTCCGTTGTAGCGAGACCGAGAATTGAACTCGGGACCTCATGATTATGAATCATGCGCTCTAACCATCTGAGCTATCTCGCCAAATATTTTAATGAACTCTCGACCTTCCCGATCCTCCTGAAGTCGGATACGGGACGCTCTGACCATCTGACCCCGACCTGTCGGGGTCGCCATATAACTATTTCACTGAACTCTCAACCTTCCCGATCCTCCTGATGTCGGATGCGGGACGCTCTGACCATCTGAGATTTCTTACCGCTAAAAGGCGGGTTTTTCAAGGCTGCAAATATAAATATTTTTTCATTTTGCCGAACAAACTTTTTCTTTTCATCTATTATTTTTATATTGCATGACAGTCCTTCCCTGAAATGAGAGCCAGATTTGAAATTGAATACACCCTGAATACACCGGTAAGAGTTCTTTACGACAGGCTGAGCACCCCGGAAGGACTGTCAGAATGGTTCGCTGACAATGTCACTGTCGACGGCGATGTCTTCACCTTCCACTGGGATAAGACAGAGGCAAGAGCCCGGCTCATCTACGCAAGGGAAAATAAAGCCGTCAGATTCGACTGGCTCGACTTCGCCGACACCGAATCAAACTTCTTCGAATTCAGAATAATTATCCATGAACTCACCAATGATACTGCACTTATCATTACCGACCATGCAGAAGAGGATGAAATCGAAGATGCCAGAGACCTCTGGGACACCCAGATCTCATACCTGAAAAAAGTCCTCGGCGTCACCGAGTGAGAGAGCTTTGCATCTTTCTCAAAAATAACGTACGTTTGCACCACACCCGAGACAATGAAGAAGATCGATCTGTTTATGATAAGATCGTTTATCGGACCGCTGGTCCTGACATTCTTCATCGTGCTCATTATCTTCATTCTCCAGTTCCTCTGGATGTATGTCGATGACCTCGCCGGAAAAGGCCTTGAACTCAAGGTCCTCGGCGAACTACTCTTCCAGTTCTCACTTACATTCGTTCCCCTGTCACTCCCGCTGGCAATACTCCTTGCCTCTCTGATGACTTTCGGCAACCTCGGCGAGTTCCTCGAACTGACAGCCCTTAAATCTTCCGGCGTGCCTCTCCAGAGAATCATGATGCCTATCTTTGTCTTCTCCTCCCTCCTCGCAATCGGATCATTCCTGTTCGCTGATTACATCCTTCCCATCTCAACACGGAAAGCAAGGACACTGCTGACTGACATTCGCCGTATGCGGCCAGAACTCAATATCCAGGCAGGAACCTTCTATAATGGCATCGACGGCTTCAGCATCAAGATAACCGACAAGGACCCCGAAACTAACCGCCTCGACGGGATCTACGTCTATGACCACAGGGACGGAATAGGAAACACTGCGGTCATTTATGCAGACAGCGGTTACATGAATGTGACAGCCGACGAAAGCGGCCTCATACTGACGCTGTATAACGGACATGTATACAAGGATATAGAAGAGAAAAATGTCCCGCAGGAGAAACGAAAATACCCCTTCAGACGTGACAGGTTCACCGAACAGACAATGGTGGTGGAACTGGAAGGTTTCGGCCTGAACCGGTCAGGGATGGATATCTACCGCTCCAACTACGCGATGCTGAATACCGCTGACCTTACATACTTTATTGACTCACTCTCCACCAGGTTCAGGTCAAGGACCGATGCCTACTACTCGGAGTTCAACCAGACAAGGCTCCTCACAACCTCACATTTCAGCTTACCTGGTGTAAAACACGTAGAAGATTCCCTTGCTCCATGGAAGACACAGAAGTTCAATGCTCGGGCTGCTTTCGACACCCTGAGCTACAACGACAGGGGCACCACCATCAGCAGAGCACTGAGCTTCGCCCGGGAGGGCACCTCATTCATGATCGAAAAGAGCGAGGCTCTCGTGGCGGAAGCAAAAAACCTCCGCAAATACGAAGCTGAAAGGTACAAGAGATTTACCCTTCCCTTTGCCTGCCTGGTTTTCTTCTTTATCGGGGCACCCCTGGGAGCTATCATCCGGAAAGGCGGCCTAGGAACCCCTGCAGTGATCTCCGTACTCTTCTTCGTAATTTACTATGTGATCACCCTCTCCGGTGAGAAGTTTGCCAAGGAACTGATTATAAGCATACCCCTGGGCATGCTTGCCTCCACTATTATCCTTCTCCCGATAGGCGCATTCCTGACCTATAAGGCCACTACCGATGCGGCCATAATGAATGCCGAAACTTATATCCTCTTCTTCAGGAAGATAGGAGCCTTCCTTACCGGCATTAAGCCCGAAAAGGATGATGAAGATACTGGTACTGGCGCCTAGACCCCTTTGGCCGGTGCATGACGGCGGAACGGTGGCATCAGTTCACTGTGTCAGAGGCCTCTCTGCCACCGGAGCAGACGTGACGGTGCTTTCAATGGTGACAGAAAAGCACCTGACTTCCGGAATTTCCGCCTTCGGCGCGAAACCGGATTATCTCATCGATTACTTCACTGTTCCGGTAAATACAGCGATCAGGCCTCTCCCGATGATCCTGAACCTGCTCTTCTCCGGTGAACCTTATGACCTCGCAAGGTTCAGGTCAGCGGAATACTCCAAAACACTTCGCAGCATACTCACCGGAAGTCATTTCGACATAATCCATTGTGAAGGCCTGCCCCTTACCCTCTACCTGAACGAGATCAGAAACCTGACCACCTCCCCTGTGGTCCTCAGGGCTCATAACCTCGAACATACGATCAGGGAAATGATGGCCGCCACAGCCTGCAGTCCACTCCGTAAATATTACCTGTCCGTCCTCTCACGGAGGCTGAAGAAGACAGAAACAAAGGCAGCGGGGCAGTTTGACGCCGTGGTGCCCATCAGCGAGTCTGACGCCGCCTGGTTCAGATCAGTGGCCGGAAATAAACCGGTGTTCCTTTCGGAGACCGGAACAAACGAAGCTCTTATGCTCCCGGAGCCTCCACCGGAAAGCCCGCGCGTTGGATTCATCGGTGCGATGAACTGGCAACCCAATGCAGACGGAATAAATTGGTTCATTTCCGAAGTGTGGCCCGGAGTCATAAGAAAGATCCCTTCAGCCACCCTGCATATTGCCGGAAAAGGACTTAGCAAGGGGGCCTTCCTGCCCTCCGGGCACAATATTTTTAACGAGGGAGAACCGGACAACGCCCTGGAATTCATAGCTTCAAACCATGTGATGGTAGCCCCGCTCTTTGCAGGAAGCGGCATCAGGATAAAAATCATTGAGGCCATGAGCACAGGAAGGCCTGTGGTAGCCACCCCTGCGGCTGTGGCCGGACTGCCCGTGGAAAACGGCCGGGAACTGGCAGTTGCCTCAGACCCGGCGTCATTCACCGCTGCCATTATCAGGATGCTTGAAAATCCCGGCCTGAGGGCCTCAACAGGGAGGGCAGCCTTAAGCCTGGTAAAGGAGAGATATGATAACGCCTCCGTCACGGCACGACTGCTTGAATTCTACAAAAAGCTGAAATATGGCAGCTGAAACAATCCTGGTTATCACAGCTGCATTGCTGGCATGGTCCTATCTCATCTATCCGGCAGCAGTAATCCTGGCAGCAAACGTAAAGAAGAGGCGGGCACCTTCCCCGGCCGTGGTCTCAGCATCCCTTCCAACAGTAACCGTGGTGATGTCGCTGCATAACGAGAAGGAAGTGGCAGAAAAAAAGATTCGCAGCATGCTGGCCTCGGAATATCCGGCCGAAAAGCTGGACTTCATTATTGGTTCAGACGGTTCTGACGATGGCACCGGCGCCGTTATAACCGCTGTGGCAGCCACTAACCCGCATATTCAGCTCATCATCAACGCTGAAAGAAAAGGAAAGGCAGCCATGCTCAACGAACTCGCCTCGAAGGCAAAAGGAGATATCCTGGTTGTAACTGATGCCAATGTGATGTTCACTCCTTCCGTCGTCAGACAGATGGCAGATGGATTTGCGGACCCGCGTACCGGATTATGTGATGCCACCGTCCGTACTTTATCTGCTGCTGACATGGGAATAACGCGGCAGGAGATCATGTACAGCCGTTTTGAAACAGCACTGAAGAGAGCTGAGGGCAATCTCTGGGGAGCAATGCCCGGGCCTTACGGAGGCTGCTATGCGGTGCGCCGGAGCCTCTTCCCCCGGCTGCCGGATAACACCCTGGTTGATGACCTCTTTGTGGGCCTGTCCGTGCTGAAACAGAACTACAGGGCTTTCAACATCGCGGAAGCAGTGGTTTATGAAGACACCCAGCCTGACATGATTGAGCAGTTCCGCCGGCGGACAAGGATTGCTGCCGGATCATTCCAGAACCTGTTCCGATTCGGACCCTTCATCTCAGGAAGACCGGGGGTTGTCTTTGCTTTTCTTTCACATAAGATAATGAGGTGGTTAACCCCCCTGCTGCTGGTGCTGTTTTTCATGACAACGGTCATTCTTTCAGGCCGGTCTGATTTCTATTTTTGTCTTACAGCAATTCAGCTGATTTTCATAATTTTGTCAGCGCTTGACATCGCGCTTGACAGGAGGGGAAAAAAGCTGCTCCTTCAGCGTTATGTGACTCAGTTCCTGTTAATGAATGCAGCGCTGACAGCAGGGTTTGTGAAGGTAGTAATAGGGATTGAAAACGGGATATGGGAACCCACCAAACGTGTTTAAAATGACAGATGAGACAAAGCTGAATACAATCAATGAAGCCATCGGGGAGATCAGGGAAGGCCGGGTGGTTATTGTCGTGGATGATGAAGACAGGGAGAACGAAGGTGATTTCATCTGTGCGGCTGAACTGATCACACCGGAGATAGTGAATTTCATGGCAACGCACGGACGCGGTCTGATCTGCGTGCCACTACCCGAAGAGAGATGCGAGGAACTGGAGCTTAACATGATGGTAGGCCACAATACATCTCTTCACGAAACACCGTTCACAGTGTCTGTCGACCTGCTCAGTCCCGAGACAACTACAGGCATATCGGCCAAAGACAGGGCACTTACTATCAAGGCGCTGGTAGATCCATCCACAAAACCCTACCAGCTTGGAAGGCCCGGGCATATTTTCCCCCTCAAGGCCCGTACCAAAGGCGTTCTCCGGAGAGCAGGGCACACAGAGGCTGCCGTTGACCTGACCAGGCTCGCAGGGCTGAATCCGGGCGGTGCACTGGTGGAGATAATGAACGAGGACGGAACCATGGCACGTCTGCCTGACCTGATCAAACTGTCTGACAAGTTCGGCATCAGGATAATTTCAATCAGGGACCTTATACGGTACCGCCTCGGAATTGAATCGATAGTGGAGATGGGAGAACAGGTCAAACTGCCTACCGAGTATGGCGACTTCGATTTCATCCCATTCAGGCAGGTCAGTAACGGCCTTGAACATGCCGCCCTGGTAAAAGGGCACTGGACCAAGGATGAACCTGTCCTGGTGCGCGTGCATTCCTCATGCTTCACCGGTGACATCTTTGCATCGAAGAGGTGTGACTGCGGGCCGCAGCTTCATATGGCCATGCAGATGGTCGAAGCCGAAGGGAAAGGGGCAATTATATATCTCAGCCAGGAAGGAAGGGGTATCGGCCTGATTAACAAAATACGGACATACAAACTGCAGGAGCAGGGACGCGACACGGTTGAGGCAAATATCGAACTGGGCTTCCGTGAAGATGAACGCGACTACGGTATCGGAGCCAATATCATGAGGGGCATAGGGCTTGGAAAAGTCAGGCTTATCTCGAACAACCCGGTAAAGCGGGCAGGACTGGAAGGATACGGTATCTCAATTGTCGAGACCATACCCCTGATCATTCCTCCCAACCAGTACAACTCGTTTTACCTGGAGACCAAGGCCACCAAAATGGGGCACAGCATTACTTGCTACAAGACACCAACAAAAGGCGAAAATGACTGAGTCAACGCTGCGCATAGTATTCATGGGGACGCCGGAGTTTGCTGTTGCGAGCCTGAAAGCCCTGCATGAAACGGGGTTTGACATCGCTGCAGTGGTCACTGTTCCGGACAGGCCTGCCGGTCGCGGCCGCAAGATCACCTTCAGCCCTGTGAAAGAGTATGCCCTGGAACATAGGCTTGCACTCTTTCAGCCTGAGAAACTGCGTGATCCGGAATTCATTTCCGCCCTGAGGGATATTAATGCTGATCTCTTTGTGGTGGTGGCCTTCCGGATGCTTCCAAAGGAAGCTTGGAGCATGCCTCCGCTCGGGACATTCAACCTTCATGCCTCGCTGCTTCCGCAGTACAGGGGCGCCGCACCCATAAACCATGCGATCATCAACGGCGAGACCAGAACAGGCGTTACCACATTCCTCATTGACAAAGAGATAGATACGGGCATGATCCTGCTCTCGAGGGAGACAGGGATATCACCTGACGAGACCGCAGGCAGCCTCCATGACCGCCTCATGGTGACGGGCGCCTCACTTGTGGTTGAAACTGCCAGGGGATTGGCTGCCAGAAGTCTCAAACCGGTACCCCAGAAAAAGACACATGACGCAAAGCTGAAAGCGGCACCAAAGATATTTCCTGCCGATACTGTTATCAGATGGGAAGAAAAGGCAGAAAAGATTCATAACCTGGTAAGAGGCCTTTCACCCTGCCCGGGTGCAACCACCATGCTCAGGAAGGAGAGCGCAGGTCTCAGATTGAAAATACTGGGCAGCACCATCAGCAATGACATCACCGGCAACATACCCGGAACGCTTATTGTGAAGGAGAAATCGAGGCTCATGGTCGCCTGCGGTCAGGGTACCCTCGAGATACTTTCACTCGTCCCTGAGGGACGAAAGAAGATGAGCGCTGCGGAGTTCCTTCGGGGCTTCGATCCGTCAGGATGGGAAATGGACTGACATTGGCTATCTTAACCTGAGCTTCTGCCCCGGGCGGCATTCGGTACCCTCATCCATCAGGTTCATCTTATACAGCGACGAAAGTTTAATGGCATATTTCTGTGAGATGCTGTACATGGTCTCACCAGCTTCCACCGTATGAACCGATAATCCCTGGGCCGCCCTGGTGCGCTTGGGCTGAAGATACACCACCTGTCCGGGTATCAGCGGCGCGCCTGCTGCGAGGTCGTTGTAGCGGGTTATCTCCCATGAAAGAAGCTGATGCCGTTCAGCTAGCAATTCATAGGTATCTCCCTCTCCGACAATGATGTATTCCACATTGTTGTTCTCGAGCGTCTTCTCTCCAGTTGAGATGCTGATCACCTTGATCGGCTCCTCTTCTTCCCTTACGGTTGATTTTTTGTCAGACGCCGGCTGCACCTGCCCGGTGCCGGCCTCTTTCACCACCGGCTGCACCTGTCCGGTGCCGGTTTCTTTCACTGCCGGCCGGGATGTCACGGTGGTCCTTGCGGGTATTGCCACTGCAGTAGCTGTATCACTTTTCACCGGCTGTGAGGCTGTTGCCTGCTGCGGAACAATTGGCGAGGTCCCTCCTGTATCATATGCCCACAGGCTATACTCTTCGATCTTGCGTATAAGTAATTCGGGATACTTCGGATCGGTGGCATAACCAGCCTTCTTCAATCCGTGCGCCCAGCCTTTGTAGTCCGTGGCGCCCAGTTTGAAAAGGTCGCGGTAACGCGAGCCATTCACGAGAAAGTCAGAATGGTCCCTGTATGACTCTTCGGGTGAGGCGTAAGACCTGAAACACTCACCCCTGCGATTGTCATCGTGATATATCCTTTTTCCCGACCAGTCGCTGTGACACTTGATGCCAAAATGGTTGTTGCCCTGCGTGGCCAGCCGGCTGCGTCCGTAGTTCGACTCCAGCATTCCCTGGGCCAGCGTGATGCTGGCAGGTACTCCGGATCGTTTCATCTCGCTTACAGCCAGATTGCTGTAATTGAGGATATACTCCCGTGCATATTCCGAGGCCGGACCTGTGGAGACCGTGCTCCTGGCTGCCCTTCTTGCCGGGCTGCAGGAACTAAACAGCAGGACAGATACAAGAACTATATATAAAAACAGGTTTTTCATCCGAAGCCTTTTGGCAAAAATAAGAAAATGTCGGCAGCCCTGACAAATTGTGCCTCAGGAGGTCAAAATATTATTACATTTATGGCACTGTAATTCACTGATAATGTCTATGAATAAGAGAGAAACAACTATCTCTTTCCTTGAATACAACAGCGAGGATGAGTTGCCGGCAATGGAAAAGGCGCTTGTTGGAGAGGCTGTCAGGGCAGCATCGGGAGCTTATTCTCCCTATTCGCATTTCATGGTTGGAGCAGCCCTGCTTCTTGACAGCGGAGAGATTGTGAGGGGAGCCAATGTTGAAAATGCCGCCTACCCCTCAGGAAGTTGCGCAGAGAAAACCGCACTGTCATATTCGGTTGCCAATTTCAGTGATAAGAAAGTGGTGGCGATAGCAATCGCTGCCCTGACTGATGGCTCGCTGACTGAGGAACCGGTACCGCCTTGCGGCAACTGCCGGCAAATGCTGATTGAGGAAGAACAGAGGAGCAGTAGCCCGATAAAGGTCATCCTGGCAGGAAAATCAGCCATTTATGTCCTTGAAAACAGCCAGGGGCTGATGCCACTCAGTTTCACCGGGAGAAACCTTGGGAAATAATTTGCCATTTGAGATTTGCGATTGTCGATTTTCACTCACAAACTGCAGGACTGCAAGACAGCAAGATCATAGACGTCTGACCTTCAGACCTTTTGACTTTCAGACCTTCAGACTTTTATTCTCCTACAACCAGTTGAAACCCGCTTCCATGAATGTTCTTCAGGAGGATCTGCGGATCATCACTCAGGTATTTCCTGAGCTTGGTGACATAAACATCCATGCTCCGGGCAGTGAAATAATCATCGGCGCCCCATATCTTCCTCAGGGCTGCCTCCCTGCTGACCAGGGCATTGGGTGAAATGGCAAGCATTTCAAGCAACTGTCCCTCCTTGGGCGACAGCTGCCGCTCCTGGTCGCCCAGGGTAAGTGTGCGCAACCGCGAATTGAAAATATATTTACCGATCTCATATATGTCGCGCGTTCCGTCCTGAATGTCCCTCCTCGCAATGATAGCCCTGATCTTGCACAGCAGGATATCAGTGTCAAACGGTTTTGTAATATAATCGTCAGCCCCTACGCCATAACCCTTTAACAGGTCCTCCTTAAGCTTCTTAGCGGTAAGGAAGATAATGGGGATGACCGAATTCATGATCCTGATCTCCGAGGCAATTGTGAAACCATCCACATGCGGCAGCATAACGTCAAGTATGCAGAGATCATAAACTCCCTTACGGAATGTCTCCACTGCCGCTTTCCCGTCATCGACGAGGTCTACCTCGAAATCATTTATCTCGAGATATGATTTCAGCACCGATCCGAAACTGATATCATCCTCAACCAGAAATATCCTTGCGTTTTTCCTGCTCATGCCCTGGTCTCATTGCTGAATGGTAAAAATACTGTAAAAACACTCCCTTCACCCTGTTCGCTTTCTACGGTGACTGTTCCCCCGTGAGCTTCGGTAATGGCTTTTACATAGTTGAGTCCCAGCCCAAAGCCCTTGACATTGTGAATATTGCCTGTAGTTTCACGGTAAAAGCGTTCGAAGACCCGGTTCTGCACTGATTTGCTCATCCCTATGCCCCTGTCAGCCACCTGAAGGAAAATTCCGCTGTCATTGCTGCTTGTATTCACTGTGATGTCAGGCGCTTTCTCGGAGTATTTGTTGGCATTGTCAAGCAGGTTATGCACCAGGTTGCGCAGGTGTTCGGTGTCACCGTTAATAATGCTGTTTTCCGCATCGAGATGCCGGTGAACCACACCTCCCCTGTCGGTCACCTGGATCTCAATGGTGTCGATGGCCTGGCGGATCACTTCATGCAAATCGGTCGGGGCAAATCTGAAATCCATCTCATGCTTGTCAAGGGTTGCTATCTGAAGAATAGACTCCACCTGCCTGTTCATCCGGGAGTTCTCCTTCTTGATCATGCTGATGAAATGACGAACCCTGTTCTCATCAGTTATAACCCGGCTGTTTGCAATGGTATCCGCTGCCAGCGAGATAGTGGCGATCGGCGTTTTAAACTCATGCGTCATGTTGTTGATGAAGTCAGCCTGCATTTCTGAGGTCTTCTTTTGTCTGATAATGAACCATAGACTCAGAGCAAAGGTTGAGAGGATTATCAGGAGAAAAAGACCAAATCCGCCAAGCATAAGCCCCATGGTTCCAAGCACATAGTTAGTCTTCCTGGGAAAGACCACGGAAAGCGATTCTCCTCTTCTGAACAATCCCTGGGTAAACAGGCTGACCCTGTACGGGCTATCGAGAAAATCTCTTCTTTTTGCCTTGTCAAAGACTCCGTCGATTATGGAGTCACTCCGGATGACTGCAAACTCAAACGGCGTATTGATGCCTGAGGCAGCCAGCTCACCCTTCAGGGTCTGAAGCAACTCTTCCTTGTTTATTTCCTTGTTTCTTTCCCAGACGAACATCTCGGATGCCAGCTGGTTGCTCATCGACTGGAACTCGATTGCCTGCTGCTGCATCCAACGCATATATTCATCAGATCCCACAACAATGCTGCTGCCCATCTTTTCACTGGCCTCCTGCCGGGTAACCTTCATCCTGACCGGCGGGTTCTCATTTTCAGAGACGATTATTTCCACGGAATCACTGTCGGAGGTGATCTGGCTCTGGATGGAGTACCTTCCGGTCGTGAGACCCTGTGAAGCTGTTCGCTCAATTGTCTGAGGAAGTGCCGAATATCCCCTGATGAACATCTCATTGAGGAAATTCATTCTTCGGTTTGTCTCCATGGAGTGCGCGGTGTTACGAAGACTGTTGATCACGAAGAAATCAAACTGCTCGTTCTGGGCCTTGACCGAATTGCTGATCCATGTCACCTGAACCCATACGATAGCAACCACAGATACCACCATCAGCACTATCAGACCGGTGAATTTCCTCATGTTCATGGCGCAAAATTATACATATAAATAATGTCGAAATCCGTTTTAACTTTTTGTTAACCAGTTTTAACCTCACTTTAACCCCTCCCCGGATTATATGGGCTATTTTTGTACTGTCAGAAAGAATAAACACAGGCAATGACAAAAGCACTCTCAACGGTTATAGGAATAGTGGCAGCCATCTTTGCCGGAACAACTACACTATCCGCACAGGAGACAAAGAATGTCGAGAAGAAGGTGATTGTGGTCACTGTGGAAGAAGACAGTATAGTAAAGGACTCAGCAGTAATTGAAGGTGACACCATCCGGTATGAGGGTGGCAACCTGATTATCGAAACGGGTGAAGGGAAAAGAATCATCCGGAAACCCGGTAAAGGGAGCAGGATGGTATGGACTGCCACGACAGCAGATTTTCCGGAACGCGGGGAGGCTGCCGGAGCAGCGCCCGGCAGGGCCATGATCCGGATGCAGGAGGAAAAAGAAGGAGTTTTTTACAACATTTCCCTGGATGGAGTTGTTGTAAGTATAAGAGCCCCCAAAGAAAAGGCAGATGAGGCTGACAAGATACTGAGTGAGGTAAAAAAGATACTGATGAAGAAATGAGCATTTCTTACGGTCCCGCCAGGGCCCGGACAATCATCAGGTGGTTGATTTAGGTTAGTTTTAGGTTAAGTTGGGAAGAGGCGCGGCAGAGGCGCCTCTTCATCTTTTATGTATCCGGGCATGTTTTCTAACCGGGGAGGCATAGCCCTCCATTCCATCTTTAATCAGACGTTTTTAAAGAGCTTCCAGATGCGGTCATCTGGCAAAGGTGCCACAACATTTATCTCCTCATTCCTTACCGGGTGAATGAAAGAGACTCGCCTGGAATGAAGAGATATGCCGCCACCCTCGTTGGAACGCCTGGCACCGTATTTCAGGTCTCCCCTGACGGGGCACCCCGCGGCAGCCAGCTGCGCCCTGATCTGATGGTGCCTGCCGGTGAGAAGATCGATCTCAAGCAGGTAGTACCTCTCAGAACGTGACAGTATCTTATACGATAGTTCAGCGCTTTTAGAGCCCTTTACCTCCTTTTCATACACATATGACTTGTTCTGCTTCTCATTCTTCTTCAGGTAGTTTTGAAGCGAACCCTCTTCGGCGGGCGGCCGGTCTGTGACAATGGCCCAGTAACTCTTCTTTACATCACGGGTCCTGAAGAGCTCGCTGAGGCGGGTGAGAGCCTTCGACGTGCGGGCGTAGACCACACAGCCGCTGACCGGCCTGTCAAGACGGTGCACCACACCCAGGAACACATCCCCGGGTTTGCCGTATTTCTCCTTAATGTATCCTCTTACTATATTATCCAGTGACTCATCCCCTGTGCCGTCACCCTGCACCAGGTCCGATGAACGCTTGTTGACTATGATTATGTGATTGTCTTCGTATAGTACTTCCGGAAATCCCTCTCGCATCTTTTTCTTCCTGATTATTTAAATTCTTTTAGCCTTCAAATCGCAATTCGCAATTCGCAAATCCTTTAATACTGTTCTTTCTCGTTGGGAAAATTGCCTGACCTCACATCAGCGATATAATGGTGTACCGCCCCCTTGATCTCATCGTAAAGATTATGGTATCTCCTCAGGAATCTCGGTGAAAACTCCATATTGATGCCCAGCATGTCATGCAGCACCAGTACCTGTCCGTCTACCTGCGGCCCGGCACCAATCCCTATCACCGGCACCTTCAGTGACTCTGCCACCTCACCTGCCAGTGCGGCAGGGATCTTCTCAAGCACGATGGCAAAACAACCTGCCTTTTCAATTATTTTTGCATCCTCCTTCAGTTTCCTGGCCTCTTCCTCATCGCGGGCCCTGACAACGTAGGTGCCGAACTTGTGAATCGACTGCGGCGTCAGGCCCAGGTGACCCATCACAGGTATGCCCGCTGACATGATCCGCTCAATCGACTCCACTATCTCACGGCCGCCCTCCAGCTTCACGGCACTGGCGCCTGTCTCCTTCATGATCCTTATGGCTGAAGCCAGCGCTTCGCGCGAATTACCCTGGTAGGTGCCGAATGGCAGGTCTACCACAACCAGGGCTCGCTTAACCCCCCTGACCACCGAAGCGGCATGATAAATCATGTTGTCAAGAGTGATTGGCAATGTTGTGTCAAAGCCTGCCATCACATTTGACGCTGAGTCTCCCACCAGGATCACATCAATGCCTGCCTCGTCGAGTATCCTTGCCATTGAATAATCATATGCTGTAAGCATCGATATCTTCTCACCCTTCAGCTTCATCTCATAAAGCACATGGGTGGTCACTATCTTAACGGTCTTCTGTACTGACATCTCTTCGCATTTTATTGTCACCTGCAAAGCTACAAAATAAGAAGGTTGAATGCCATTAAACCAGATTCTTTTGGCCGGTTCTGCCGTTTTGTCATTCACGTGAAATATTTGACTGCCGGCGGATTCGCGTTGCCATGACATAATTTCATAATAACTCCGGCCTGAGGGCAATGGCACAATCATTGTCACTTCTGAGGAGTATTAAAAAGAAACTTAGCATATAAATCAGTATAACAATGGGAAAAATTATCGGTATTGACCTGGGAACCACCAACTCCTGCGTTTCAGTGATGGAAGGCAACGAGCCTGTGGTAATACCCAACAGTGAAGGCAAGCGTACTACCCCTTCGGTAGTTGCTTTTCTTGAGAACGGTGAACGCAAGGTGGGTGACCCGGCCAAGAGGCAGGCAATCACCAATCCGCGTAAAACCGTTTCATCAATCAAACGCTTCATGGGAAGAAGTTTTGACGAGGTTACCAACGAGATGAAAAAGATGACCTATGAGGTCATCCGCGGTGACAACAACACCCCGAGGGTCAAGATTGATGACCGCAACTATTCTCCGCAGGAGATCTCGGCTATCGTGCTCCAGAAAATGAAGAAAACCGCTGAGGATTACCTCGGCCAGGAAGTCACTGAGGCTGTCATTACCGTTCCGGCATACTTTAACGACTCACAGCGCCAGGCTACCAAGGAAGCCGGTGAGATCGCAGGACTGAAGGTCAAGCGTATCATCAACGAGCCTACGGCAGCGTCACTGGCCTACGGCCTTGACAAAAAGGCCCATGATCTTAAGATCGCAGTGTTCGACCTTGGCGGCGGCACATTCGATATCTCAATTCTTGAGCTCGGCGACGGGGTCTTCGAGGTCAAGTCGACTAACGGTGATACCCACCTCGGCGGTGATGACTTTGACCACCTGATAATCGACTGGCTTGCAGATGAGTTCCAGAGAGAGGAAGGAATTGACCTCCGCAAAGACCCGATGGCTCTCCAGAGACTGAAGGAAGCTTCCGAGAAAGCCAAGATAGAGCTTTCAAGCACCTCGACCACGGAGATCAACCTCCCGTATATAATGCCTGTTAACGGTATTCCCAAACACCTGGTAAAGTCACTTACAAGGGCACAGTTTGAAAAGCTTACCGACAAGCTCATCAATGCAGTCATCGGTCCTTGCCAGAAGGCGCTTGATGACGCCGGCATGAAGACATCGGATATCGATGAGGTGCTGCTCGTCGGCGGTTCAACCCGCATACCTGCCATCCAGCAGATAGTTGAGAAGTTCTTCGGCAAGACTCCTTCAAAGGGTGTCAATCCCGACGAAGTGGTTGCAGTGGGCGCTGCCATTCAGGGCGGTGTCCTCACCGGGGAAGTGAAGGATGTGCTTCTTCTCGACGTCACCCCGCTGTCACTTGGCATTGAGACCATGGGCGGTGTGATGACCAGACTCATCGAATCAAACACCACCATCCCCACACGCAAGACCGAGACATTCACGACGGCAAGCGACAGCCAGCCTTCGGTTGAGATACACGTGCTGCAGGGTGAACGCCCGATGGCCGCCGGCAACAAGACCATCGGCCGCTTCCATCTCGACGGCATCCCGCCTGCCCCGCGCGGAATCCCGCAGATCGAGGTCACCTTTGACATAGACGCCAACGGCATTCTTCATGTCTCGGCCAAGGATAAAGGCACCGGAAGGGAACAGAGGATACGGATAGAGGCTTCATCTGGCCTTAAGGAGGATGAGATCCGCCGTATGCGTGACGAGGCCAGGGCCAACGAAGCGGCTGATAAGGCAGCAAGAGAAATGGCCGACAAGGTCAACGCTGCTGACAGCATGATCTTCCAGACTGAGAAACAGATCAAGGAGTACGGTGACAAGATTCCTTCAGACAAGAAGGGACGCATCGAGAATGCCCTCGGCCAGCTTCGCGAAGCACATAAAAACAGGGATATCACGGCCATCGACCGTGCACTTGCGGAGATCAACGCCGCATGGCAGGCTGCCTCCGAGGATATGTACAAACAGGCCCAGGGAGGTCCCGGCCCGCAGGCAGGTCCTGACGCAGGCCCGCAGTCAGGCCCCACCGGAGGAACAACCGGCGGCAAGGGCGGAGACGAGCAGGTAACTGACGTCGACTTCGAGGAAGTCAAGTAATCACTATATAAACCATCAGTGAAAGCCGCGGCAGCAAAAGTTGCTGCGGCTTTCCTTTTTCTGGTGCCCCGGATACGAACAGGGCGAACTATTTGGTTATATCTTTGTAACAGATAAGTAAACCATGGAAAACAAATTAATTATCATACTTTCACTGCTGCTGCTCTCCTTAACCGTCCTGCCTCAGAATGTGACTGATGCCGCGGGGAAAAAACAGGGCCCATGGGTTAAAAAATACCCCAACGGCAAAATCATGTACGAGGGTACCTTCGTGAATGACAAACCGGTCGGACTGTTTAAAAGATATACCGAAGAAGGGGTGCTTCTTTCGGAACTGACATACACCCCAGGCAGAGATGAAGCATCTGCAGTATTTTACTACCCCGGCGGGCTTAAGGCTGCGGAGGGCAAATACGTCGCACGTGCCAGGGAAGGACTCTGGAAATTCTGGTCGGCCACCCAACCGCACTATCTTATCTGCGAGGAGTATTATCACAACGATACCAGGCACGGACTGTCACAAAAGTTCTACCCTGACAGCACCCTGGCAGAGAAGGTGGCATGGGATATGGGCAACCGCACCGGAGAATGGCTGCAGTACTACCCTGACGGGGCAATATGCCTCAGAGCTGAATTCGTGGCAGGCAGGCTTGAAGGCCCCTTCTCCTACTACCACCCCAACGGCAATCTGCAGTACGAAGGGCGCTATAAAGAGGATCACAGGACAGGCGACTGGATGGTTTTCAATGAAGATGGAGCCCTGAAACAGATCATCACCTACAGGGAGGGCGTCCCATCTGACCCGAAACTGGCAGACCAGGAAACGAAATTCCTCGATGATCTTGAAAAGAACAAGGGAAAAATAGAGGTGACAGACATCACGGGATCAGTAATAAAATGAACAGAGCCTCAGCTGCCCTTGCACCGTTGCTTTTTGTTATCGCAGGCATCATACCGGCGAAAGCTCAGCAGGTATATCCCGGCTATGACGACCTGTGGTTTTACCGGGTCTGGTTCAGCGACAAGACAAACAGCATCAGTGAATACTCACCTGAGGAACTGCTTTCACCTGCCGCAATCACCAGGAGGGAAAAGTACGGCATCCCCCTGGTTACAGAAAGCGACATCCCCGTCAGCAGTCAGCATATCCAGACCCTTGCCGGGGAAGGCTTCAGGTTAAGGTGCACGTCAAAATGGCTTAATACCGCTCTCTTTACCACTACCGGGTCCAAAGACACTGACATGTCCGGGGAGTATCCCTTTATCGACAGCATTCAGCTGGTAAAGCATCCGGTTGATCCTGTCAAAACGAACTACAGCAAATACGGCAAAACCGAACTGCGCACGACCACTGAAATCTTTGACCCGCGTCTTCCTCTCAACGGAAATGTGCTTCATGAATCAGGATTTACAGGACGCAACATAACCATTGCGGTTCTTGATGCCGGATTCGTCAATGCTGATAAAATTGAAGCCCTTGAACCGCTAAGGAAGCGGGGCGGTATAATCGCCACCCGTGATTTCATAACCGGCAGCAGCTTTGTTTATGATTACCACACCCATGGTACATCAGTGCTTTCAATCCTTGCAGGATCACTGCCGGGAATCATCAGCGGCACTGCCCCGGGAGCAGACTATATGCTTCTCCGCACCGAAGATGATTTCTCCGAGTTTCCCGTGGAGGAAGATTACTGGATTGCCGCCGCGGAATATGCTGACAGCGCAGGAGCTGATATCATCACCTCGTCCCTCGGTTACTTTGAATTTGACGATCCGTCGATGGATTATTCGTTCAGCGATATGGACGGAGACAGACCTTTTATTACCAGGGGTGCTGACATGGCCTTCTCAAAGGGGATACTCGTTGTCAACAGTGCCGGAAATGAACGAAATAATGTATGGCTCCGGATAATTGCCCCTTCTGACGGCGATAGCGTACTGTGCGTGGGCGCGGTGAACTACGACCTCACCATATCCGACTTTTCATCGGCCGGTTACTCATCAGATGGCCAGGTCAAACCTGACGTGGTGGCACCGGGTGTTCTGATACCCATTCAATTTGAGCCCGGAGAGTGGCACAGTGGCAGCGGTACATCTTTCTCATGCCCTGTCATCAGCGGTCTTTCAGCCTCACTGATGCAGGCTGTTCCGGATGCCTCACCTCTTGAACTTATCAATGCGCTCCACGAGAGCAGCGACAGGTACACCAGGCCCGATTCACTCTACGGATACGGATTGCCTGACTTCCTGAAAACACTCAGGCTGCTCGAGGAGGAACACACCTTCAGACCCGAAGTGATTATGAGCGCCGGCCCCAATCCTTTCACTGACGAGATACTCTTCTGGTTCCATGAGCCCCCGGGTTCACTGACTGTGACCATAACGGGAACAAATGGCACCACGATGCTGGAAAAGCACTTCCCGACCTTTGCCGCACGCTCATTCAGGCTTGACGGACTCCGCAGCCTTGCAGAGGGAATTTACCTGGTCAGAACAGTAACAGACCAGGGAAAAAAGGTCTTTAAAATGATCCACACAGACAGGTGAACCGCGATGCAAAAATATCACTGACAGAACTGCTGGGGCTGGTCCGCGACAAGATATACGAAGCCCTGCCGGAAGCATTCTGGGTTGTTGCCGAGATAGCCGAGATGAAGGTCAATACTGCAGGGCACTGCTACCTTGAACTCACCGGCAGCGACACACCCGGCGGAAGAATCACCTCCAGGGTCAGAGCTACCATCTGGGTATCAAAATACAGGTCACTCAACACGCTCTTCAATGCCAGCACCGGCATACCCCTCCGCGCCGGGATAACCATCCTCTTCAGGGCGACAGTGGAATACCATGAGCTATACGGACTCAGCCTGAACATTACTGACATTGATCCTGCATACACCGCAGGTGATATGGCGCTTCGCCGTGAGGCGGTAATAAGAAGGCTTACCGCTGAAGGCGTGCTCTCCATGAACTCAGGGCTTCCCCTTGCCTTATACCCGCGGAATATTGCCGTTGTCTCTTCATCAAAGGCTGCCGGGTACCAGGACTTCGCCGATCACCTGCTGAACAATCCTTACAGATATGTTTTTAAAGCCACTCTTTTCGAGGCAGTAATGCAGGGTGAGGAAACTGAGGCATCTGTCATCGGAGCCCTTGACAGAATTTCAGAGAAAACAGGGAAATTTGACGCGGTGGCAATAATAAGGGGAGGCGGATCCACCACTGACCTGAGCTGGTTTGACAACTATGCGATAGCATTTCATGTGACCCAGTTCCCCCTGCCTGTACTGACAGGCATCGGGCATGAAAAGGACCAGTCAGTCACTGACATGGTTGCATGGAAAGCCCTGAAGACTCCCACTGCCGTAGCAGGATTCCTGGTCGACAGAACACTTGAATGTGAAAACAGGATAATCAGCATGGCAGGCGATATGGCATCAGCGGTAACAGGGGCTCTCGATGCAGCCGGTGAACAACTCTCATCATTTCAGAACCGTACTGCCGCCACCGCAAGGCTGGTTGTCAGGGTCAACCATGACAGACTGGGATACCACACCGAGACACTCCGCCGCTCGGCCAGGAATGTACTTCAAAAGGCCGTAGACAAAACCGGCAGACTCGAGCAGTCACTGCGCCACCTTGACCCGGCAGGAGTTCTAAAGAGAGGGTTTACGCTGACCTCCAGGAACAGCATCATAATACGTTCAGCCGCTGAGCTTGAGGAGGGTGACAACATTACCACCCATTTTGAAAAGGGTACGGTAAAGAGCACTGTTAAACAGATAAACAACAAGAAATAACAATGGCAAAAAAAGAAATTGGGTTCAATGAAGCCATGAATGGTATTGAACAGATACTTAAAAATATCGAAGAAGGTGAACCTGATATCGACAGATTGTCAGAGGATGTCAGGAAGGCCGCTGAACTCATAAAGATATGCCGGCGCCGCCTGCGCGAAACCGGTGAAAAAATTGACGGGATAATGGAAGAACTCAGGTAATTCCTGCGGCCGGCACTCCGCTCTGCCCTGCCATTCCCGGGGGCATAAAATCAAGGAAGCCCCGCCGCAGCGGGGCTTCAACTCGAAACCCTAACCTAAATTCCAGAAAACTAACTCTTCTGTTAGAAAACTACCTTCAGTAAATAGAACGATTAAGTTACGAAATTGTTTTCCAAATCTGTGAAAAAAGTAAAATATTTATTAACAAACTAGTTTTTTTCTATTCCAAATATATCCTTGAAGGCTTTTTCAAACACTTCCTTGGGCAGGGCACCCATTGCCATCTGAGGCTGACCCTCCATCGGAACGAACAAAAGTGAGGGAATACTCCTTATTCCGAATACTGATGCAAGCTCCTGTTCTGCCTCTGTATCAATCTTATACACATAAAGCTTGCCATCATACTCCTTTGAAAGCTCCTCAAGGATGGGCGCAACCATCTTGCATGGCCCGCACCAGTCGGCATAAAAGTCAATAATACATGGTTTGTCGCCACTGTATTTCCACTCCTTGTTCTGTTCATAATTGAATACTTTCTCGAGAAAAGTATCTTTTGTCAAATGTTCTGCCATATTTATTGTTTTAATTGTTTAACAGATTTTTACGGGTAATGTTCAGTCCTTGCAATTGGCATGCCGGGAGGCTCAGGAGATCAATTTTTCTTCAAGTTAGGGTATAAATTGTAATTTTGTCACCGGATTCGGCTATAATGTCATACGTATTATGAAGATTTTCCCTGATGACGCCATCTTTGAGATAGTCGCCCGCGTTGCTGACAGAGAAAACGTGGAAGCGTATGTCATCGGCGGTTTTGTACGTGATCATATAATGGGCAGGGTTAACCCCGACAGGGATATTGACATTGTGGTTCTTGGCGACGGGCCAGCTATGGCCCGCGCTGTTGCCCGTGAGATCAGCCGCAACATTAAGGTGACTGTATTCAAGACCTTCGGTACGGCTATGTTCAGGTACCGGAACTCTGATATCGAGTTCGTTGGCGCCAGGAAAGAGTCATACTCAGCCGACTCCCGCAAGCCGTCTGTCACGCCGGGGACTCTTAAAGACGACCAGAACAGGCGCGACTTTACAATCAATGCCCTTGCCATCAGCCTGAACAGGGATAATCCGGGCGAAGTACTAGATCCGTTCGGGGGGATTGACGACATACGCAACGGCATCATCCGCACTCCGCTTGACCCTGACACCACTTTCAGCGATGATCCGCTCAGAATGATGAGGGCTGTCAGGTTCGCGGCCCAGTTAGGTTTTCGGATTGATGGAGAGACACTGGCCTCCATCGCCCGCAATACGGAAAGGATCAAAATCGTCTCAGGAGAAAGGATAACAACGGAGCTTAACAAAATTATGGCTGCGGCCAGGCCGTCAGCCGGCTTTCTGCTGCTGGATCAAACCGGTCTGCTCGAACTGATCCTGCCGGAGATTGCAAGGCTCAAGGGTGTTGAGGACAAGGAAGGAAAAGGGCATAAGGACAACTTCCACCATACAATAAAAGTTCTTGACAACCTGGCGGAGAAAAGTGAGGACCTGTGGCTGCGCTGGGCAGCCCTTCTTCACGATGTGGCAAAGCCTGCCACCAAGAAGTTCGTGCAGGGCACGGGGTGGACGTTTCACGGACATGAATTCATCGGGGCCAAGATGGTCCCGGAAATCTTCAAACGCCTCAGACTTCCGCTCAATGACAGGATGAAATATGTGCAGAAGCTCGTGGGCCTGCACCTGAGACCTATCTCACTCGTCCAGGAAGAAGTAACTGACTCGGCCGTAAGAAGGCTCCTCTTCGAAGCAGGCGAGGACATCGACGATCTCATGTTGCTATGCGAGGCCGACATCACCTCCGGCAACAGGATGAAGGTGCTGAAGCATCGTCAGAACTTCGCGCTGGTGCGCCGCAAACTAAAGGAAATAGAGGAGAAAGATGCCGTGCGGACATTCCAGCCTCCGGTCCATGGCGAAGAGATAATTGCCACATTCAAAATACCTCCGGGCCCGCTGGTGGGAGTCATTAAAGCTGCCATCAAGGAGGCCATACTCGACGGCATCATACCCAATGATCACGACGCCGCCCGTGAATTCATGATCCGTAAAGGACGGGAGATGGGACTGGAGCCGGCATGAAGGTCACCTTACGGATACCCTGACAGTCACCGGAAGGTGATCGGAATACCCTCCTGAATACCTGTAACCCCCATAGGTCGGGTAGGGCTTTTTGCCCGGGTAAGTCTCGTCAGCTGTCAGGAGAAAGGGGGCATCCACTACACGGAAACTGCCGGGCAATGCATAAAAGACCCCTGTGCTGTCTGTCATCGGCACTGAAACAAGAAGCTGGTCAATCATCTCCCAGGTTCCATGGTACCTGTAGGAGCCCCTGCCCTGCCCTGCCATCTCAGCCGAGAGGTTGACCAGACCGGCCTCCCGGGCAAATCCTTCCAGGAACGGCTCTCGTGGAGAGGTGTTGAAGTCGCCCATGACTATTACCGCTGCCCTCCCTCCTGAGGCGCTCATGATGGAGTCAATCCCGGCGCCTGCCAGACTGACCATTCTTTCCCTCAGATCACCTGCCGCCAGCACGCCTCCTCTCCGCGACGGCAGGTGACAGATAACAATATGAAGCGTGTCAGCTCCTGCGGTGAGCTTCACATAGAGAATATTCCGCGTCAGTACTGGCATGCTGTCTGCATCTGCCGGTAGCCATGCATCAGTATGTGCAACTGAAAAACAGTCACGCCGGTAAAGAAGCGCCAGGTCAATTCCCCTGGGGTCGGGTGACTCCCTGTGGGCAATTCCGTAATTGCCGGCTGAGAGGAGAGTACCGTAAGCAAGATCTCTCAGCACCTCTCCGTTTTCCACCTCGCAGAGACCAACCAGGGAAGGGAGTTCCCACTCCCCGGCAACTGCCACAGCTCTCGCAACAGCATTGAGCTTCCTGTGGTACCTCGATGCTGTCCACCTCCTTGATCCCCCGGGGAGAAACTCCTCATCATTCTTTGCGGTATCATCGACAGTATCAAACAGGTTTTCGACGTTATAAAACATCACGGTGAAATCCTGCCCGGATGCCTGCGACAGCATCGTTGCAAGTAATGCCATAATTGAGAGTGTCACCCTCATCACACGATGAATAAAGCACAGATTAAAATAGCAGCAGGACAAATATACAGCTAATAGTCAGATTTGTCAATGCCTGACCCGCATGCCGGCCATGCCGGTTTCTTCCTCTTTCCGCTTTTCTCCTCCCTGCCTCTCAAACGCCCCTATATCGGGACCATCGAAGGCTGGCCGCGGCTTGTTTCTGATATCGGCCGGCCATAACTTCATCTCAGTCTTCCCGGCACGGTCAAGGAGGGGCGAGAGCGTATCAGGCCTGAAATCCCAGGCATTCTCATCAATGAAAAGGGGAGGCCGGGTGGTGATCACCCTCGTGAACAAAGCCGTTGAATACCAGTCAGCAGCCAGGGTGTCAACCTTTATTAGTGAGCTGTCAGCCCTGAAGGCAGCAGCAACAGCCGATACCGGAGCTTGTATCATGAGCTCGTCACCCAGGCTCCCACTGACAACTGAATTTATCACCGAGACGGTCGCCATCACCCCGGTGCCCTGTCTGATAAGAAGCGCCGGCTCAGAGCGGAAACTGTATTCCCAGCTGTTGCTGATTGTGCAATGGATGAACTCGTAACTGCCGCCTTCAGCCAGTGAGACAGTACTGAAACCGGAATGGGCAAAAAGGGAGTTGACCGCAAACAGATCCGCATGCTTGGCTGCAAGTGAGGCAACAGTGTTGTGCATCAGGGTTGTGCTGTTCATGCTGAGATCAGGGACTGACGATGGCAGACCATCAATTCTTACTGCAATCTCAGCATTGCGTATGTCAGTATGATTCAGTATATTACCATGACTGCAGCTTTGGAACCTGAGCCCTTTCCACCGTCCTGGCACATCCCTGTACTCCTTTTCCAGGCGGTCAGTTGCAATTGTTATTCTTTTTTCAGCCGTACCGGCCGCCACGAGTGATCCGGCCACCGTCACCATAGTCCCATGGTGCATGTAGACTCTTGTTCCCGGTTCCAGTGTCAGGGTCGCGAGGGTGTCAACCAGCAAGTGGTCCCTGATCACATAAGGCTTACCCTCGGTCCATACCGCCGGGGTAAGAATATCCTCGTCAACAAGCCGTACATCCTGACCCCAGGCCTCAAGGATAACTCTCCCGGAATGGCTTCCTGAAATAAAGTTCACAGAATCAGTAACGGCCAGAGGCAGGTCAGCTCCTGTCGGATCAATTGTCACAATGACAAAGATGAAGAGGCTGTCATCCCTGGCGAGTGTTACGTTTTGAGCCTCGGTTGCAGGCTGGCCGTCAATGTTTATCCTGAATGGTGAACCGGAGCCTCCGCCAAGCCAGATGCGGTCAATAAGGAGAGGGTCATCTTCAAGGTTTTTGACCCGTAGTTCAAGGGTGGCCGAGCCATATCCGGAAAAGACGGTGTCAAATGAAATGGTATCTGATGAGAAGGACAGACGGCCGCTGACAGGATTGGCAAGCGGGTCACAGCTTATGCAGGCTGCGGCAATAAGTAAGAATGGTATGGCGTACCTCATCAGTATTTGTTGATCCACCTGTACCGCCTCGGGTTGTCTCCAAAGCGGGCAAGCAGGGTCAGCTCATGTGTCCCGTAAGTATAGCTGCGGATCTCTGAAAGAGTAAAGTCAAATGCATAACCCAGGTAGAACCTGTCAACCTTCACACCGGCCATCATGATCACCGCGTCGCCGGTCCTGTATGAGAGCCCAAGCCAGTAATCCTCCTTGTAATAAACCCTTCCCGTCAGGTCAACCTGGAACGATTTGAACACCATGTCCGACGACTTGAGCATAACAGACGGTTCGATGATCCAGTCGGCTCCGGGGTAGAATCTCATACCTCCGGTCAGGAAGAAATGGCCAAGCTCGGAGCGGCTGTTTTCACCTCCATTGCCTAACATCAGCGTACCCCTGAAAAGGTTGGTCATTGCAAAACCTGCATAGTATCTCCTTGTGGTATAACTGACCCCGAAATTGGCATCGGGGATATAAACCACCTGATCATAGTTGTTCAGCAGCTCATCCTGCACGTCATCAGGCATCACGGCCCCCCTGATATCAACAAAATACTGGTATGCGCTGAGTGACAGCCCGAGAGAAAGCTGTTGCTCATCCCCTACGGGGAGATGATACGCATATGCCAGCTGAATGCCTGTCCTGTGCATGATGCCGTTATGATCTGAGAAGAGATAACCTCCTACTCCTACCCTTCCACCCTTGGTGGGCCTGCTGATCTTCTTCCTGACTGCAGTCGACTTCGTGATGTAACTGTCATTCAGCAACCTGGTCTGAAAGGCTGCAGCGTAGGTGCTTGGCGCGTGGGGGAGGTTAAGCCACTGCTCGCGGACTGTCAGGCCGAATGTGGTGTAATAGTCACTTCCGGCATACGATGGGTTAAGCAGGAAGCCGTTCATCATGTACTGGCTGTACATCGGGAACTGCTGCGCTCTGATGACAGGCATAACCGCCAGAAGGCCAACCACTGCTGCTATTTTTAAAATTTTCATATCTCCTTCCGGTTATCTGGTTACTTGCTTATGATCGAGATTATTCCCGTCCGCGGCTCAGAGCCGTCGTTCAGGTGAATCACATAGTGGTAAGAGTCATTGGGGAGGAGCTCTCCGTTGAAAGTGCCGTCCCATTCGTCAGTGGCATTCCCTGAGTGATAGACCAGCTTGCCCCAGCGGGTATAAACAAAGACCTCGGCATCCGGGTAGAGCCATGCATTGCGCAGCTGCCATGTATCATTCCTGCCATCACCGTTTGGTGTTATTATCTCATATATCCTCAGACAGTCGAGTCCCCTGACCCCAACGGTGATCTCAAAGGTTGTGGTGCATCCGCTGACATCAGTCACATCGACGGAATAGTCTCCCGACAGAATATCTGTCCTGTCAGCAACAGTGGCACCGTCATTCCAGAGGAAGGCGAGTGTTCCCGAACCGCCTGATACCGTGAGGTCAATGTCGCCGTCAGGCGTATCAGGACAGGAGGCATCGGCCGTTACGGCCGAAATATCCAATGCTTCGGGCGCGGTAAGTGTATAGTCTGCAGTGAGGATGCACCCTGCCGCATCCGAAATTGTCAGCATGTACTCGCCAGCACCGAGCATGGAGATCGAAGGTTGGTCAGATGTGAATCCGGCAGGACCTGTCCATTCCAGAACAAGCGGAGGCGTTCCTCCCTGAACTACCACGGTTATTGAACCGTCTGCAGACCCGGGGCAGGTAACTCCGTAACCATTGTTATCTGAAATATCAGCAGAGATGATCTTAATTGCATCAGGCTGGGTAATCACCTCTATAAAGCTGAGTGTTATGCAGTTATATCTGTCTGAGACAGTAAGTGTGTAGGTCCCTGCCTCCAGGCCGGTAATGGTTGCGGTGGAAGCCGTATATCCGTCCGGTCCGGCCCAGCTGATACTGTAAGGTTCAGTTCCTCCGGACAGCGTTGCGTAGATTGCACCGTCAGAGCTGCCATGACATGTTACATCATCAGTACCGTCAATCACAGCCGTGAACGGCATTGGTTCAGTAATGTCCACAGTGGTTCCGGCAATGCAGCCATTGGCGTCCATCACTTCGAACCCATAGGTTCCTGCAGCCAGGCCTGTGAAATCACCGGAAGCCTGGAATGGTCCTCCATTTATGCTGTATGTATACGGAGCAAGTCCGCCGGATCCGGCCAGTTGCACTGCGCCGTCAGTCAGACCGTTACAGGTAATCTGCTGTTGGCTGGTTACCTCAGGCACAGGAAGAGCGTTGATTGCAACAGTGGCTGAAGAAGTTACCGTGCCGCAGGTTCCGCCACCTGTAACTGTCATTGTGAGGGTTGCTGATCCTGAGGCATAGTCCGCCGTGCCGAATGTATAGTAGGGGTTGTCTGCAGTATTGTCACTGAAGGTGCCGTTCCCGCTGGTGCTCCATGTCACAGTGCCTCCGGCATGGGAAGCACCGGCTACCTGGAATCCGGCCTCGGTGCGGCATACTGATCCACCCGGACCGGCTTCTGCTACAGGCTCAGGGGTGAAGGTTATTGTAAGATTGTCACTCACTGTCCCGCATGAGGCGCTTGTGACCGTCATGGTAAGAGTGACAGGGCCGGTGTCAGAACTCCCGAAAGTGTAAACCGGAGTGACAATGGACGGATCACTGAAGGTACCATTGCCCGATGTGGTCCAGGATATCGTTCCGTTTGTTGCCGTTGCATCTGAAAGGGCAACAGTGGCGGTTCCGCTGCAGAGGTCCTTGTCGGCTCCCGCACCGGCTGCCGGTACCCCGGCAAAGGTCAGCGTCATGGCGTCAGTCAGCGTCTCAGGACACCCATTCAGCTTCGTCCCGGTCAGTGTCAGAGTCACCTCTGTAAGATCGGTTGCACCTCTGGTATAAACCGGATTGAGCGCTGCCGGGTCACTGAATGTACCACTGCCCGATGTGCTCCATGACAGGGTCATATTGGAGACTGATGCCCCGGTGATGGTATAGGACGGTTGCGTAGTGCATATTTCCGCATCAGGACCGGCATTCAGCGATGTGACAAACGGATCTGCAATGGTAACGACTGCATCGCAAGATGCCGCATTGCCGCTTGCGTCAGTTGCAGTTACCGTTACGGTAACAGGTCCCAGGTCTGCACAGGTGAAGGCTGAACGGCTGAGCGTGACACCGGCAATCGCGCAGTTGTCCGCGGGAGCGGACACCAACACGTCTGACGGGGCAATTGTTGCATTACCGGAAGCATCGAGATTAACCGTTATGTTTTTGCAATTCACAACTGGCATTTCGGCATCAGTCACGGTTACCGTGAAACTGCAGGTCGAAACCATTCCGTCAGCATCCGTCGACGTATAGGTCACAGTAGTCACACCTGAAGCAAAGACCGAACCCGGAAGGTGGGTGGATGTCATAGGTGCTGTTGACACGGGAGGCGTCCAGCTGACTGTGGCTGAACATGCGCCCGGGGATGTATTGACCGATAAATTGCCCGGACAACCGGTAATAACCGGCGGATCATTGTCTTCGATATTGACGGTGACATTCTGTGATGACAGTGCATCGAAGCTGTTGTCGGACAAAGCCTGGTTGACTGTGACTGCAATGACATCAGTACGGTCAGCATCCAGGAGATCCTCTGTTGCAGTGACCATAACCACAACCGGCACATTCCAGTCCGCCGGTGTAAAGGTCACCTGCGAAACATGGGTGACGTTAACCGGCGCAGCATTGACGAGGTTAAAAACCACGTCAGTCAGCGGCTGGGCATTCAGCACAACAGTGAACTGGCCGGCAGGGCCTCCCTCATTGATGGTCAGCGTGAGAGGCGTGACCGTAAACCCTGCCAGGTCATCATTCGTGACGTTGACATTGACGGTGGCGGTCACTCCGTCATACCCGTCATATGACAGTGCATTGTTTACGGCAAGGGAGATAGTGGTTGATGCATCCGGCACCGTGTTGTTGTTTACGCCGGATACAGTGATGGTCCGTGGAACATTATAATTTGCCGCTGAGAAGGTGAGCTGTGCAATATTGATTGTAGCTACCCCGGTGTTATTGCTGACCAGATCAACCACGACGTCGCCGGATGGAGGTGCGGCTGAAAGAGTAACGGTGAAGGTTGCCGTTCCGTTTTCAGCAACCATTACACTCGTGGGATTAGCCACTATAGACGCTACATCATTGTTGACAATGGTGACCGGAATAATAATATCAGGCAAGGGATCAAAGGGATCAAACGAAAGAGCGTCATTCACTGCCAGTATTACATTGTCAGTCTGATCGCCCAGGAATGCATTCTCAATCGCCTGCAGGGTAATCACCTGGTGAGTGGAAAAATTCGACGAATTGAATGTAAGTGAAGCCGGACTGATATTCAGCAGCCCTGCCATCATGGTGGAGACGTTGATTGTCACCGGGCCGGCGGGCGCATTTTGTAGCCAGACCTCGATGGTAGCCGTTGACCCTTCAGCCATGTTTACTGCTACCGGGGAGAACAGAATGACAGGAAGGTCATCATCATCGATTGTAATAACAGCCGGTGTGGTGTTAACAGTAACCGCCGGAGCTCCTGAGACTCCCGTGATGGTGACCCTCACAGTTTCATCTCCCTCGATAAGCAGGTCAGCAACGGAAGTCAGCACAAGATTGTATGACAGTGCGCCTGCAGGCATCACAAAGGATCCCGGAAGGGCAACAAAGTCGGTACCGGATGTTGCTGTTCCGGTCACAGTGTACGATACTGTCCTTGCATTTGAAACAGGATTGCTGAAAGCAAATGCAAAGGTGCCTGTTCCTGCCGCACCGGGTCCGCCTTCAGGAATGACTGTTGTTGCGGCATTGACGCTTGCTGTCGAGTTATCATCGTTGAGTATGGTGTATACGGAACTGACAACAGGACCTGCAGCAACAGTCACAAATGTATTCATGCTGACGTTAACGGTCTCATCAGGTTCCACCGTGAGATCTCCCTGAATGGTCAGGACAGCTCCTGGTATCGGCAATGAAACCGGTGTTGTATAATCGCCTGCAGGTATGGTAATCATATTGCCGGTCTGAGACCAGTCGGCCGATGAGGCCGTACCGTTTGAAACTATCACGATAACACTTCCCGGAACGGTGGTAATTCCTCCGCTGACCACTATCCTGAGCGATGAGACCGGTGCGGGGCCATTACCCTCAGGACCTGAAGCAGTGGCCGATGAAAATGCAGCGTAAACGGTGTCATCATTAAGGATGGTGTATGTATGACTGTTCTGCATTCCTACAGATACCCCCGGGGAAGGATTGGAGAGACCTGTAATGACTGTTTCTGAAGGCTCAACAATGGCATCATTTATGACATTGATTGCAAAAGTGGCAGTAAGAGATCCTGCCGGAATTGTCACGGGACCGGGAACAAGTGTATAGTCAGTTCCTGCTGTTGCAGTTCCGCCGGTTGCGGCATAGCTGACGGTGACATCAGACGTGTGAGGATAGTTGAGGGAAACCTGTACACTTGCGGGAGTAACATTTTCAAGTCCTGATCCTGCCGGCACGGTGAAATTCACCTCCGGGCGGAATGCAATTATTGTCAGGTACTGGCCGTCAGTTATATTCACGTCAAGAGTGTAATTACCTCCTGACAGGGTTGGGCGGTACATTGTGGCTCCGGAAGTGAAGTCGCCGTCATTATCGATAAGTATGCCAACTGTCGCATAGCCTGATGGCAATACCGGCAGTGAGGATGCCGGGACGCTGATTGTCACCGTGCCGACATCTGAAGTCTCGTCAAACCGCCATTCCCTGGGCAGCCGGTAAGTACCGGGAGCAGGCACCTCTGTGGTTGTCCATGTCTTAGCTCCGGCTTTGTTATGTCCGAAAAAGAGGTATTCGCCTTCACTGAGGCCGGAAGGAGAAGTAACTGAAAGCATACCTGTTGACCAGGCATTGGTGAAGGTAGTGCCATTGAAAGCTGCAATACCTGACACATCATGAGAATGGGTTGTTTCCCAGGCATAATGGTCATCTGCTATCGGAAGCAGGTATTTTGCGCCCAGGTTATTCTGAAGCACAACCCTTTCAGCATCGTTCAGCTGGCCTGAGAAGACGGCTATCTCTGTCATGTCACCGTTGAAATAACCGGCCGGGTTATAGGTGCCGTTCATCTGGGTTGCTCCCACAAGAGCGAAGTTGGAAACAAGTGAAGGAACAAAGGCTGAGGCAGAGTTACCAGTCAGTTGAGTACCGTTGAGAAACGCACCGTAGGCAGAGACAGACGCCCCCGCAGGGTTGGAATAGTAGATTATTTTCCAGTTGCCTGCCGTATGCCCGTCATTGAAGACCTGGTTCTGGCCGTTGAATCTGACAGCATCAGCATGTTCAAGTCCGTAGCTTCTTACTGCATTTATGCCACCGGCATTCTTCTGGCCCATGTACAGACCTCCGTTCTGCTCATCGGCAGCAGTGGTATTCCGGGCAACGATCACAACTGTGGCTCCGTCTGATCCTGAAATGCCGATGGATCCGTTGTAGCCCAGAAAATCGCCCCCGACACCGCCCTGATCAGAGAATGTGACAGCCGGATAACCGTTAATGGTATTCAGCGAAAGTGTAGGCACGGTCTGGCCCATGATCACCGCCCCGAAGTCGCGCATATGGCCTGAAAGATCAAGCCAGCTGGTGACATAGTACAGAGGCTGTATCGCAATCAGGCTGTCTGACCTGAGCCAGAGTTGTGTATTGGTCAGTGTGCCTACTCCGCCCGGGCCAACCTGCGCATCGGCGGACTGCGGAGGCAGGGCGAGAAGAAGTGCAAGCACCAGGGTTGACAGGTGTATTTGTTTCATATCGGTCAGGATCAGCGTTCAGGCAACATATCAAACTACTTATCAAACAGTTGAGTCTGCAATCTTTAAGCACTTACCCCCGGATTGCAACTCATTTATGGTCAAAAAGTACCAAAAGCTAATATAAATATATTCCTATAAACGGAATCATGTGGGTAAAGCGTATAATTAACAGGGTTAATAAAATGATTCACAGTGTGGCCCTATGGTTGTACGAAGACGATTTTGATTTGTTCCGGAAGGGTGTTTTATTTTTAAAACCGCTATTGCGGAATAAAAAATTGAATTTATATTTGCACTCTCTTTCCGGGCGATTAGCTCAGTTGGTTCAGAGCGTCCCGACACGCAAGTGTCGGGAGGGTCGTAGGTCCACTGAGATTGAAATAGGGCGATTAGCTCAGTTGGTTCAGAGCGTCCCGACACGCAAGTGTCGGGAGGGTCGTAGGTCCACTGAGATTGAAAT
>JADFDS010000012.1 GCA_018262715.1 Bacteroidota bacterium | reverse complement strand
GTGGCAATTTTCTTGTGAAAATTGAATATCGTGGTTTCGATGAGCAAAGCATCTTCATGACCAACTGGCAGGCATTAAACTGGTACTGTTTGTCGTATTACAGGTCGAGAGCAATCACGGAAGAAGACTTGAAAGAAGACAAGGAACTGGCAAGGTATTTATTGAAATCAGCAGGTAAGTCGACAAAACTGCCGAAGGATTTTGTTGGATTCGCAGCAGGTGGTGGTGGCTCTACTGATATAATAAAACTCAATCCAACCGAATTAATATATTTTGATTAATGGCTACATTAATTATCCGACTAAACATGTTGATCCGCTTGGCAGCAGACCCCTTGTACGGATCAGAGAGGTGCCTCCGGGTCCGTTGGTTATGCGGCAGCTCAAAGAAGATTTTTCCAAATTCGTGAATGGCCGGCTGAAGCGAGACGTCATTCTGATACCTGGCAAAAACAGCCTCAATCCCTCCCTTTTCAAGATAGATATACTTAAGTGCTTCAATAAAATAAATGAAATCCTCTGCAAAATAGGTGCGGTGAATACAGCCGTCAATGCCCTTCAGATCCCGATCACGGTGGTTTATTACAAAATCATAGGGAGTACCGCCCATGTAAGCAAGCATCCTGTCGGCGCTCCTGAGGATAGCCACACGGTTGCCCCAGGCAATTGCAGCCGCAAGAAACCCGGCAATCTCAATATCTTCCTTACGCGTAAACCGATGGGGAATGCTTATCGGATCAACCCCTATGAACGACGGCCTGTTGTAAAGGTCAACCCGCTGATCAAGAAACTCCTTCAGCTCCTCGCTGTTCATCATGCCGACGCCGGTGCGGGAAATCATCTTCTGACTGATCCTCTTTTGGTCTTAATGGCGAAAGTCATTGAGTAATCAGTCCGTCCTTTATCCTGATGGTACGGTCTGACATCGAGGCAAGCTGCGGATCATGGGTCACTATTATGAATGTGTGCCCGAAGGTGTCACGCAGCCTGAAGAACAGTTTATGAAGCTCAGTCTTGTTTTCTGTATCGAGATTCCCGGATGGCTCATCGGCCAGGATCAGTGAAGGACTGTTAACGATGGCACGTGCCACAGCCACCCGCTGTTGCTCCCCGCCGCTGAGCTGTGAAGGCTTGTGATCAAGCCTGTCGCTCATCCCCAGGAAATCGAGCAGTCCGGAAGCCCTTGCAGCAGCCTCGGAACGTGATTTTCCTGCTATCAGCGCCGGAATACAGACATTCTCCAGTGCGGTGAACTCGGGTAGCAACTGGTGAAACTGGAATACAAACCCGATGTTCTTGTTTCTGAATGAAGCCAGCGCCCTCTGGGATAACTGCCCGGGATCCTGACCGTTAATCAGTACAGATCCGGAGTCAGCCCTGTCAAGGGTACCGATGATCTGAAGCAGTGTCGTCTTGCCTGCACCGCTGGCCCCGACTATTGCAACCACCTCCTTCTCAGCAACCGACAGGTCTATGCCCTTCAGCACCTTCAGATCGCCGTATGACTTCACAATACCGGTTGCCCTTATCATCTGATCTCGTTGTTTAAGTCGCGGGCCGTATCATTGAGCTCATCAGAGAGAGGCTTGCCGGCATCTTCAAAGTCTTTCCTCACGCTGTCAGTCACGTCATTGAAGTCCTTCGTGACACTGTCAGTCACATCGGTTATATCACGCCTTACCGAACTGGTAACGTCATTGATATCCTTCCTGATATCCTGGGTACTTTCGTCGAACTCCTTCTTAATCTCATCGGTGGCCTTGCGTACCTCGCGCATCCCCTTGCCCATGGTCCTGGCAATCTCAGGAAGCTTGTCTGCACCAAAGAGCAGCAGTATAACTATCATAATGATAATTATCTCCTGTCCGCTTATGAAGAGAAATATTCCCATCGGGGTGCCGTTGATGCCCGGCAAAGTTACTAAAGAATAACAAAAAATCAGAGGTGACTGCAATAAATGACTGAGGCTGCCTTTCGGGGCAGCCTCAGTGCAGGAGCCGTTAACCGGCTATATGTTTTTTTACTCTGGTAATCGCGGTGAAGATCCGCTCCCCGGTGCCGTTAACCGGCTATCTTTTTCTTTTCGGTCTCACCGGGATGAGCCTCAGCTTCATCATCTTTCCCCTTGGTTGTTTCATAGAGAACAGGTGTTGAAACGAAGAGCGATGAATAGGTTCCGAAGACAATACCGAAGAGCAGGGCAAAGATAAATCCTCTGATCACCTCCCCTCCGAATATGAAGATCACAATCAGCACGAAGATCGTCGCCATACCGGTGTTAAGGGTTCGCGCCAGCGTACTGTTGAGAGCCAGGTTGTAAATCTCTTTCTTGGATCTCTTCCGGTAGATAGGCAGATACTCCCTGATCCTGTCGAAGATAACCACGGTATCGTTCAGCGAATAACCAACCACTGTAAGTATAGCTGCAATAAACGACTGGTCAATGTCCATTGAGAACGGCATGATACCCTGAAGGATCGAATAGAGGCCAAGCACAATGATCACGTCATGCGCAAGTGCAACCACAGATCCGACACCGTACTGCCATTTGCGGAACCTGATGAAGATATAGAGGAACATACCCACAAGTGCAAGCAGTATCGCCCAGATTGCCTTCGAAGCCTGGTCCTTTGCAATTGTCGGCCCCACGGTCTCTGAACTGGCAATATAGTCTCTGACAAACGTCTGCTGGTCAACTCCGGGGATAAGCTCCTTCAGGCCATTGTAGATCAAACCGTTGACCTCATCAGTGGCAGCCGGGTCTTCAACCTTGTACTTGGTGCTGATCTTCACCTGGTTTTCTGAACCGAAGGTCACAACCACAGGATCGCCGCCAAGCTCGTCTGAGAGAAGGTCAGCAATCTGACCGGTATTGACAGGCTGCTCGAACCTTACCACATAGGTACGGCCTCCGGTGAAGTCAATTCCCTTGCTGAGTCCCTTGGTTGACAGACTTACAATTGCAAGGATTGTAAGTGTAATTGAAAAAATATAACCGTATTTCCTTAAACCAACGAAGTCGATATGCATATTCTCCAGGAAATGCTCGGTATAAGGAGCAGAGAATTTGAGGTGGACATTTCGCTTCAGCAGGAATTCATAGATCAGGCGTGAGATAAGCACTGCAGAGAACAGTGACGTGATGATACCGATAACCAGTGTTGAGGCAAAACCTTTGATAGGACCTGTGCCGAAGTAATACAGAATCACACCGGTAACCAGTGTTGTAAGGTTACTGTCAATGATGGCAGAAGAAGCTCCCTTGTAACCGTCAGCAATGGCCTGTTTGATCCCCTTGCCTCCCCGGAGTTCCTCCTTTATCCTCTCGAAGATGAGCACGTTGGCGTCAACTGACATACCGATTGTCAGCACAATACCGGCAATACCCGGAAGTGTCAGAACAGCATTCAGTGATACCAGAACGCCCATCATGAAGAAGAGGTTGACAGTCATGGCAATGTCTGCCACTGTACCTGCTGAACGGCTGTAGTAGAAGATCATGTACAAAAGCACGATAATGAAGGCGATAATGAACGACTTCATACCGCTGTTGATTGCTTCCTTTCCAAGCGAAGGGCCAACAACAGTGTCCTGGATGATACGTGCTGGCGCAGGCATCTTTCCTGACTTGAGAATGTTTGCAAGGTCTTCAGCCTCCTCAAGGGTGAAGTCACCTGTAATCTCGGTGTTACCGCCTGCAATCTCATTCTGTACACGCGGGTATGACCTTACATAGTCATCAAGTACCACTGCAATGCACCGGTTGATGTTGTCACGCGTCATGCGCTGCCATATCTTCGCGCCCTCGGCATTCATTGAAAAATCAACCTTGATATCAGAGCCTGTAACGCCGGTTGAAGGACGTGCGGAAGTGACAACGTCACCAGTCAGAGGAGCACGGCCGTCACGTGTGGTGATCTTGATGGCGTGAAGCTCGTAAAGGGTATTTGTCGGATCCCATTTATGCGGGTTCTGACTCCAGTAGAACTTCAGCTCCCTGGGAAACAGTGATTTGATCTGGTTCATCGCCAGGTAGTTATTGACCCTGGCGGTGTCCTTGCCTGCGGCGAAGCCCACTATACTGCTTGGTTCGGCCTGTCCGTCAGGTGTTACGTTCGGTCTCAGCAACCCGAAGAGGGGATTCTGGCGGGTGAACTCCTCGAGAGAGGATGCCTCGGCAGCAGAAGCAGTGTCACTGCTGACCATGTCAAGAAGTGATTTTTCACCGGTGGCGGTTGTGTCCTGCACAGCACCTGTGACAGCTGCAGCAGCTACACTGTCAGTTGCAGCAGCAATTGCATCAGCTGGCATTATTGACCTTAGAAAGTCATTTGCCTGCATCAGGTAACCGATTACCTCGGGATTCTCATACGTTTCCCAGAACTCGAGGTTAGCTGTTCCCTGCAGAAGGTCACGTACCCTCTCCGGATCTTTTACTCCCGGCAATTCAACAAGGATACGGCCACGTGGCTGAAGTTGTGAGATGTTGGGCTGTACGACGCCAAAACGGTCAATCCTGTTCCTGAGCACGTTGAATGCGTTGTCTATGGCTGAGTTGATCTCTGTCTCCAGAACCTTCTGTACATCAGCATTGCTTGAATTGAAATTGATGCGGTCTTTCAGTTCGACGGTTCCAAAGACGCCGGCGAGCCTGGCATTCGGGTCAAGCTCTTCAAAGGAGCGTACAAACAGTGTTATGAAGTCTTCGTTGCTTCCGCCAAGCTGTTTCTGCTTTGCTGACGCAATGGCTTCATTGAATGTCTTGTCCGTACTGTAGTTTGAAAGAGCCCTGACTATGTCCTCAACTGAAATCTCAAGCACCACGTTCATTCCGCCCTTGAGGTCAAGACCCAGGTTGATCTCCTTGGTCTGCACCTCCTTGTAGGTATTGCCTAGGAATCCCCACTGATCCTTTGGCAGGGAGGCAACCGAGTCAATGTATGCCACCTCCTTGTTCAGATCACCTGCTGCATATTCCCTCGCCTCCTTCTTGACCTTGTATGAAGCCACTGTGAAGGAAAGCTGGTAAATGCAAACAAGGGTCAGGGCAATAGCCAGAGCTGAAATTAATCCTTTGTTCTGCATCTGTATCCGCTTTTAAAATTATGATTGTATGTGAAACGCTTAATTATTTACGAGGCGCAAATATAAAACTTTATTTTCTTAAACCATATGATTAATAAGCAAAACTGCCGGCGTAAACCGGCAGTCTCACATTATCCTTTTTAATTTATTCGACCAGTTTTTCGTAGTCGGTCTCAAGCGGTTTGCGGGTTATGAAATCAAACAGGGTAAGCGCCCTCATGTTGTAATAATAGGTCCAGTAATTGTTCAGAGCCTGGATGTAGCTGCGCTTGTTCTGGTCCTTCTTCGTATCAGCATTGTTCAGATCCAGTACATCAATCTTACCGATAAGGAAGCGTTGCTTGGTAACCTCGAACATCTTTGCTGCAACGGTATCCGACTTGGCGGCTATCCTTACCTGGTCATCCTGCATATTGAACTGCTGCACGTCAAGAAGCAGGCTCTGTTCAAAGTCTATACGCTCCTGCTCCACCGAAACGCGGGTCAGCTCTTCGCTTGATTTGGCCATCTTGTAACGTCCCCTTCCCTGACCCCAGTCAAGTATCGGGAGAGAGAATCCAAGTCTGATTGTCTGTTGCTGGTTGGGTTGGTTATATGCCATATCAAGCATCGGATCCTGGTCACGCAAACCGTATGATGCCGTAAGGTTGACGTTGAGACCTTTCTCTGCCTTTGCCTGTGCCACAGAACTCTGAGCCTCCACAAGCTGCCGCTCAAGCTCAATAAGCTTCGGATTATTCGCTTCAGCAAGCTTCAGCACCTCATTGACGTCTACCTCCAGATCAGGTATCTCACTGGGAATGATCAGCTCCAGCCTGACAGACTGGTTAAAGCCGAGAAATGACCGCAATTTCAGTTCCCTGTCGCGGAGGTTCATTTCGGAGGAGTTGATCTCTGTACCGGCATTAAGGTATGAGAGTTCCATCTGAAGCAACTCGTCCTCGGCAATGGTTCCGAGGTTATACCGTCCGACAGCTATGCGGTACAGGGTGTCTGCATTCTGCATGTTGGTCTCTGCAATCTCCCTGTTGATCTGAGCCAGCGCCAGGTTAAAGAAGTACTGGACGGCCATAGCATGCACGTTCTCAACATCACTCAGGTAGGTTTTACGAGCCTGCTCGTACTTGAGAGGTTCAATCTTCTTCTGCCATCTCAGTTCATTGTACCGGAAGATGGGCTGGATTAGCCTGATGTTCAGGGGTGAGGTGATGTACTTCTCCCCGTCATCTTCGAAGTTCTTCTCATAGGTCAGGTCAGAGAAGAGTGAGATTGACCCGCCCGTCAAACCGATGTTCTGCGCAAGCGACAGGTTACCAGTTGTTTGCAATACGTTTGTAGATGCATATTCCCATTGCTGGGCGGTTGAGTTCCAGACCCTGTTGTAGGCAGTACTGTAATCAGGCATGTTTCCGGTCAGTGATAGTATCGGGCGGTAATCCGCCACAAAGGTCCTGTACTGCCAGTAGCTGGAACGGAAGCGGTGCTTTGCCATATAAGCCTGTGGTGACTGTTCCGATGCAAGCTTGACAACCTCATCAAGTGTAAGGCGCATGACCTCCTGTGGCATCGCCGGCAGGGCAATGAATGCTGAAAATAAAACTGCCAGTGAAAGTGCTTTTATGCTTTTCATATAATCTTATTATTCATAACGAAGTGACTCAATCGGGTCTCTTTCAGAGGCCCTCTTTGCCGGCGAATAGCCGAAAATGACCCCAACGGCGGCAGAAACGCCGAAGGCCACCACAACGGAAAATAACGACACAATTGTGGTTATACCCGCTATCTTCTGAATCAGAACCGCAAGTATTATTCCGAGGAACACACCGATGAAACCACCGGAGACACTGATCAGGACAGCCTCTGACAGGAACTGCACAACAATATCCATCTTTTTGGCACCAATGGCCATCCTTGTTCCTATCTCCTTGATCCTTTCCATCACCGAGGCAAACATGATGTTCATGATGCCGATCCCCCCTACGATGAGGGAGATACTGGCAATGGCACCCAGCACAATGTTGAAAATGTCCTTTGTTCTCTGCTGCTGCTTCAGCAACAACTCAGGAACCGTGATCTCGAAGTCCTTCACGCCTGAGTGCCGTCTGAGCATCATTCTGCTCAGTACTTCAGTGGTAGGCGTAAGCTGTTCGGTCTCAGCAACCTGAACCACAATCTTGTCGAGCTGGTTATAGTTGGTCTCGGTGCTGGCAGTGGAGGCGCTGGCGCTGTTGACAAGCACCCTCCCACGCATTCCTCCTCCGCCGAAGACCTGGACCGATGTTGCCTCGGTTGCCAGCTTGGTGTTAACAAGTGCCCTGTTCTGGTAACGCATAAGCATTGTCTTGATAGGGATATAAACGTTGTCATTGTAAACGTTTACTCCCTGTTCCTCGAATCCTGTCAGGGAAACGTTGGTCTTTTCAAGCACACCTATCACCTTCAGCCAAACGTTGTCAAACTTGAGATACTGGCCGATAGGGTCAACCTGGCTGAAGAACTTGGCCCTGATATTGGCACCTATGATGCAAACCTGGATTCCGTATTCTTCCTGGTAGTCATTGAAGAAGACACCCTGCGAAAGGGGGAGATTGTAAAGCTCAAAATAGTCATTCGATACCCCTACCAGCTTGGCAGTATAGCGCATACCGCTGAGTACTATTGTGGAGTTGAATGATATCTCGGGGCTAATTCTCTTAACTGCGGGGATAGTGCTGCGTATTGCCTCAACGTCAAGAAGTGTCAGCCCTCTTGAGAATTTGTTCAGCTGTTTCTCTCCCTCCTCCTCTCCGGCATCTTTTTGCTGCACGATAGGGCTGATGAGTATATTGTTCACCCCCACCATCTTGATCTGGTCAAGGATTTCCTGCTGTGCGCCCTTGCCTATCGCCAGCATGCTGATCACAGCCGCCACCCCGAAGATGATCCCGAGGGCGGTCAGTATCGACTTGAGCTTGTTGGAAAGAATTGACTCAAGGGCGATGCGTATGTCGTGTCCGTATCTTTTGAACATGTTATTCCATGTTTGTTTGCCTCAGAATCCTGTATTCCTGCTACTGGTTGGGAGTTCTTACCCGCTGCACCCTGACGGTGGTATCGCTGCCGCTGCCAGCCGGTCTGCCCTGCATCTGGCCGGGGCGTCCGGCACCGCTCTGCTGACGCATGGCTTCACGCTGCTCGGGGGTCAGATTCTGCATGAACTCACGCATCTGCTCCGGGGTCATGCTTCCGGGCATCATACCCTGAGGCCGGTTGCCGTTCTGCTGACGCTTGGCTTCCTCCTCGGCCGCCTGCTTCTTTCTCTCCTTGATGACTGCAATCAGATCATCACCCTGGAGCTTGAACCTGTCGGCATCTTCCGGAATCGTCAGGTATAACTTGTCTCCCTCCTTCAGGCCCTGCTCCACTATCACATCATTCTCGTTCGACTCACCGAGCACCACCACCTGGCGTGATCCGTCTTTCTTATAGACAAAGGGGATACTGTCAGCCGTGGCAAACACTGTCTCCAGCGGAATAAAGGTAACGTCATTGAATGTCTTGGTAATTATCTGGTTGCCCGTGGTCATTGAGGGCCTCAATATGGGATCAGATCCGTCAATTTTCGTTATTACCTCAAATACCTTGGCATCAGTGTTGGGCAGCTGTTCGCCGATGTTGGCAACACTGATCACCGTACCTGTGTATGTCTTCTCGGGGAAGGCGTCAACGGTTAACCTGACACGCTGACCGGCCTTTACCTTGCTGACATCAATCTCGTTGACATATGTCTTGGATATCATCGATGTGAGGTCGGGAAGAGTTGCCACTACCGGATCCCAACCGGATATTTCCGAACCTACCTTGCGCTTGGCACCGCTCCACTCTCTCTTGTAGATGACCATCCCGTCAGACGGAGCTGATATGACAAATTGCTGGATGATGGCCTGCATCTCGGTAACCTTTCTCCGCTGCTTTGAAACCTGAAGTTCCGTATCCCAGATGTCAGCCTTTGCCTGCCTTACCTTAAGGTCATAGTTGCTGACCGCCTGCTCATAAGAACGCTGGGCTTTGTCAAGTGATATCCTGGCCTGCCTGATTGTAGTCGGAGGCTCATATTTTGACTGCTCCAGGGTAATCTCAGCTTCATCCATATTGAACTTGAGATTCAGGAGCTCATCTCTCAGGTTGCCGAGAGAAATTGTGGTATCAAGCTGTTTCTTCAGCAGGTCGGTTTCATAAGACTCCAGCCTGTCAAGCTCATCCTTGAGGCTGTTGTCAACACTCGAGCGGTCAAGCGTGGCGACATAATCACCGGCCTTCACCTCGGTACCTTCAGGCACCAGGTCAGAGATTTTGATTGATCCGAACCGCATGTTGCGGCTGTTAAGACCCTCCGGTCCTTTAATATCAGTCGAAACCTCTGCCTGCAGCTCACCGGTAGTGGTGACAACCACCTCGAAATCACCCTGACGAACCTCGGTAAACAGTGTGCTCATGTCTTTCTTGCCCGTCAGCTTGCTTATGACGATCATGGCAATAACAGCCACCGCTACAATGATTGAGGTAATGATAATAGTCCTTTTCATCTGCTGAATTATCTGTTTGTATTATTAAAGCCGTGAAATTATTATAAATTTAGGCTTACTGTGTTCTTTTTAAGGAAACATTAACTTTCATTAACTTCTGCCCGTTGATTGAGAACAAAAACTGTTCAAAAAAGATCTGAAGTCTGCTCCGGAGAGCCAGATTTATAGATTTTTAACAATGACAGTAACATCAGCTGCCAGTTTTTCAGCCTGTTCCATTGTTCTCTCCTCGGCATAAATACGCATGATAGGTTCGGTGTTGGATTTCCGGATCTGTACCCACCCCGTCGGAAGGTCGAGTTTTATCCCGTCGCGGGTGTCACAGTCAGCCTCCGGGTATGCCATGAACAGCTTTTCGCGAAGCTCTTCCATCTCAATACGGCCCGGAAGATCTATCTTCTTCTTGGCAATATAATAATCGGGATATTTCTTCCGCAATTCACTGCATCTGACACCCTGTTTTGCCAGGTGTGTCAGGAAGAGGGCTATTCCCGCCAGGGCATCACGTCCGTAATGCAACGCCGGGTATATGACTCCTCCGTTGCCTTCTCCGCCTATGACGGCTCCTGTGCGCTTCATCTCCGCAACCACGTTAACCTCACCCACCGGTGCTGAGGTATAGCTGCAGCCATGACTTTCAGTCACATCCCTCAGCGCCCTGGTTGATGACATGTTGGATACCGTGGGGCCCTTGACATGGCTCAGAACATAGTCTGCAACTGATACCAGGGTATACTCTTCTCCGAACATTGATCCGTCTTCGCATATAATGGCCAGCCTGTCAACATCAGGGTCAACCACAAACCCGAGATGTGCACCGCTCTCCTTCACTGTCCGGGAGATATCTGACAGATGCTCCGGCAATGGTTCGGGGTTGTGCGGAAAGAGGCCGGTAGGCTCACAGTAAAGCTCAATCACCTTTCTGACGCCCAGGGCTCTCAGAAGTGCAGGAATGGCTATTCCTCCCACCGAGCTGACAGCATCAACGGCAACGGTAAACCCGGCCTTCCGGATAGCGTCACAGTCAGTCAGTGTCATCCCGGTTACCATCCTGATATGCTTTTCAGTCCAGCTGTCATCACCCGTTTCAGTACCCAGTCTGTCATAGGTCACATAGTCAAAGTCCTCTGCTTCGGCCAGGGCCAGAACCTCCCTGCCATCAGCATCACTGAGGAACTCTCCGTCTTCATTGAGCAGCTTGAGCGCGTTCCACTGTGCGGGGTTATGGCTTGCAGTCAGTATGATGCCTCCTCCTGCTCCAAGACCCGTCACCGCAACCTCAACTGTAGGGGTGGTTGCCAGTCCGGCATCAATTACATCTATTCCAACGCTCCGGAGTGATGAGTTGACCAGGGCGGCGACCATCGGGCCGGAGACACGTGCATCACGGCCGGTGACAACGCGCAGCGGACCCCTGCCCCGCCTCCTTAACCAGGTACCGTATGCAGATGCAAATTTCACTATATCTATAGGTGTGAGAGAGTCACCGGGTTTCCCGCCAATGGTTCCCCTTATTCCCGAGATTGATTTTATCAGAGCCATAAATTCCAGGTTGAAGTAAAATGCAAAGGTGCAAAAAAGAACGGGGATAAAACCGGTAAATAGTTGTAAATTTGCATCCTGAAAAAGTCAGAGGATGGAAAAAAAGACGGCCGGGCCACGGAAAGAGTATAAAAAAGGCAAAGGCACCCCGAAGCCAAAGGCCGAACCTGTCAGGCTCAATAAATACATTGCAAATAGCGGAGTATGCGCAAGGCGCGAAGCCGATGAACTGATAAAACAGGGATATATCTCGGTCAACGGGAAGAAAGTGACCGATATGGGAATAAAGGTAACGCCAGCCGATAAAGTGGAGTACAGAGGCCGTTTGCTGAAACCCGGCAAAAAGGTTTATATACTGATCAACAAGCCGAAGGGCTATGTCACAACCGTCAGGGATCCTCATGCCGAAAGCACAGTCCTCGACCTTGTGAAGGATGCCACCACAGAACGAATCTACCCCGTAGGCAGGCTTGACAAGGCAACAACAGGCGTACTGCTGCTGACCAATGACGGTGACCTGGCCGGAAAGCTGACACACCCTTCATACGGCGCAGGAAAAGTTTATCATGTCTTCCTCGACCGGGAAGTCACCAAAAATGACATGGAAACAATCGTCAGCGGAGTTGAGTTTGAGGAGGGAAAGGTCAGCGCGGATGCCATCTCTTACGCTGACTCTGAAGACCGTACGCAGGTGGGCATCGAAATTCACTCCGGACAGAACAGGGTGGTGAGGCGCATCTTTGAAAAACTTGGCTATAAAGTCAGAAAACTTGACCGCGTCAGTTTCGCAGGACTCACAAAAAAGAACCTGCAACGCGGTCACTGGAGACACCTTACACCAAAGGAAGTGAGCATGCTCAAGCGGGGCATACGCAAATAACTGCCCGTTATGGAATACAGGTCAGGTTTTGTAAATATCCTCGGCAATCCTAACGTAGGGAAATCGACGCTGATGAACGTACTCGTCGGTCAGAAGCTCTCGGTGACCACCCCGAAGGCGCAGACCACCCGCCACAGGATCATGGGCATCCTTAACGGCGACGGGTACCAGGTTGTCTACTCTGACACTCCCGGCATCCTAAACCCGAAATACAAGCTGCAGTCAGCCATGATGAAGTCGGTGGAATCAGCCCTCGATGACGCAGACCTGATACTCTATGTAACAGATGTGATTGAGACTGCATCAAAGCACAGTGAACACCTCAACCGCATACTTGCCTCCCCCGTCCGGAAAATCATAGTAATCAACAAGGTTGACCTTACAAACCAGGCCGACCTGGAAAAGCTCGTGGAAAAGTGGACCGGGACAGCTCCAGGCGTACCGGTGCTGCCTGTGTCAGCTGTTAACAGATTCAATACTGACCTTTTGCTGAAGGAGATTATCAGCCGCCTCCCTGAGGGCCCTCCATACTTCCCCGAAGATCAGCTCTCTGACCGTTATGATCGTTTCTTTGTCACCGAAATCATCAGGGGAAAGATCTTCGAGACATACCAGAAGGAGATTCCCTATTCAGTGGAAGTGGAGATCGAGAGCTACCGCGAGGAACCTGAGATTAACCGGATAGCCGCAGTCATCCATGTTGCCCGCGACAGCCAGAAGGGGATTATAATCGGCCATAAAGGCTCAATGCTCAAGCGTGTCGGCACGGCTGCCAGAAAGGAGATGGAAGAGTTCCTCGGAAAGAAAGTCTTCCTTGAGCTGTATGTAAGGGTGGCTCATGAATGGCGTGACAATCCCCGCATGCTGAAAAAATTCGGATACCTGTAGATTTTATTGTTTATGAGCAAGATAGCAGCAATTGTCGGAAGGCCCAATGTGGGCAAGTCAACCCTCTTCAACCGTCTTACGGAGAGCCGCAAGGCCATAGTTAATGAGGAGAGCGGCGTCACCCGCGACAGGCACTACGGAAGAGCCATCTGGAACGGGGTGGAGTTTTCAGTGGTTGACACGGGAGGCTTTGTGGAAGACTCTGACGACGTCTTCGAGAGCGAGATTAACAGGCAGGTGAAGCTTGCCATCAGCGAGGCCGACGTGATACTCTTCATGGTTGACGTGGAGACAGGCATCCATGAGCTTGACAAGGCAGTGGCGGCAATGCTCAGAAAGGTTCAGAAGAAGGTGATCACTGTAGTCAACAAGGTTGACAACAACAAGCGCCTTCTTGATGCGGCAGAGTTCTACGGACTGGGGCTGGGAGACTACTTCCCGGTAAGCTCGGTCAACGGCAGCGGTACCGGAGAGTTACTCGACGAGATCGTGAAGCACCTTCCCGACACACCCGAAGAAGCCGGGGAGGATATACCAAAGGTGGCCGTGGTAGGCCGCCCGAACGTAGGCAAGTCATCACTCGCAAACACCCTGCTGGGTGAGGAGAGAAACATTGTAACCCCTGTGGCAGGCACAACACGTGACTCAATACACAGTCTTTACAATAAATTCAACCATCGCTTCCTGCTGATAGACACTGCCGGCCTGCGAAAAAAAGCAAAGGTGGATGAGGATATCGAGTTCTACTCAATCCTGAGGTCTGTGAGAGCCATCGAGGAGAGCGACCTCTGCCTGCTTCTGATAGATGCCACCCGCGGCCTAGAGGCACAGGATATGAGCATCCTCGGCATCATTCAGAAAAACAACAAGGGAGTCATCATCCTGGTTAACAAGTGGGACCTGATCGGGAAAGACCAGACCACGGCAAAGCAGTTCGAGGAAGAGATCAGGAGAAAGACCGCGCCTTTTACCGATTACCCTGTACTTTTCATCTCGGCAATCACAAAGCAGAGGATCCACAAGGTGCTTGAGCTGATTATGAGCGTATATGAAAACAGGAGCAGGAAGATTACCACTTCGAAACTGAATGAGGTGATGCTTAATATTATCGGCGAAACTCCTCCGCCTTCGACAAAGGGAAAACATATACGTATAAAGTACGTGACCCAGCTCCCGGCAGAATATCCGGCATTCGCCTTTTTCTGCAACCTGCCACAGTACATCAGGGACCCCTACAAAAGGTTCGTCGAGAACAGGCTCAGGGAGAACTTCCAGCTTACCGGAGCGCCGGTCAGGATTTATTTCAGAAAAAAATAAATACATTTGGTGTGATTTTTGATGCGAGGGTGTGTTGCCCGCATATGAAGAATGCAATTATCATAACGGTTATCATGGGTGGTCTGATGATGGCTTCCTGCGGGCCCATTGAGACGCTGCCACCGGAGCCGTCGATTGAGTTCCGGGCGTTCTCTCTTTATGATACGACAGACATGCTCGGCAATCCCGCCAAAGCCGGGAAAATTACATTTTACTTCGAGGATGGCGACGGGGACCTCGGACTCGATCCACCGGTGACCCCGGGTGTTGACCCTTCGAGCAATCTCTTTTTCAGGCTATACCGCAAAACGAACGGCACTTTCGAACTTGCCGCACCTTCAGACCCGCTTTACCCCTCAGAATACCGCATACCTTATATTGATGCTGAAGGGCAGAACAAGATAACCAAGGGTACGATAGACGTTACTCTTATCTACCTGATTTACAATCCGGATGACACACTTTATTACGATTTCTGGATAAAGGACAGGAGCGGCAATGAGAGCAACACCGCAACCACCTGCATAGTCGTCCTGGGTGAAAACGGCACCTGCCTTCCTGAGTGATCAGACTCTCATCCCCATAAATAGGACATCATCAACCTGTTCACCTTTGCCCATCCATTCGAAGAAGAAGTCCTTAATCTCCCTCTGCTGGTCGACTGCGCTCAGCGGGGTGATGTCATCTATCAGAGTCTTGAGACGGCTGATTTTCATCTTCTTGCCTCCTGTTCCTCCGAACTGGTCACAGTAACCGTCGGTGAACAGGAAGACCAGATCTCCTTCTCTGAGATGATATTCCTGGTCATCATAGAATTTTTCGGTAACCGATTCGCCACCTACTGATGACCTGTTTCCCCTTACATAGTGCTGGACCCCGTCAATGACCAGTATTACCGGTCTCATCGCTGATGAGAATACCAACTGCCTGGTGGTCATGTTGAATTCGCATACCACAATGTCCATGCCGTCATTTGATGCTTCCAGCTCCTGGTTCTGGTTCAGGGTGGAGAATATCTGCCTGTCAAGCTCATGCAGAATCTGTGAGGGTCTGGTTATCTTTTTGACAGTTATGATATCCTGAAGCAGCGCCGTGCCGATCATTGACATGAATGCACCCGGCACCCCGTGTCCGGTGGAGTCAGAGCAGACAACAATGAACCGGTCCTTGTCTACCCAGTCAAACCAGTAGAAGTCGCCACTGACGATATCACGCGGCTGGAAGAAGACGAATGCATCCCTGAAGACATTGTTGAGGCGCGCGGTGTCCGGGAGCACGCTGCTCTGGATACGCTTGGCATACTTGATGCTTTCAGTGATGTCCTGGTTTTTCTGTGCAAGTTCCTCTTTCTGTTCGTAAACTTCGGCCGTACGCTTCTGCAGCTCACTCTCGAGATATTCGCGCTGTTTCCTGTGGGCCCTCTCACGAAGTCTCACAATGATGTAAACCACACCGGCAATCAGAGCCAGCATCGAGAGGAAGAACCACCATCTGTCTGTAACAGGTTTCTGTATTATCAGATCGAATGATGCACTGGTTGCGCTGCCGGGGTCATCCCTGGTCAGGGCTTCCACACTGAACCGGTAGTGCCCGTCACGCAGACTGTTGTAGGTCACAGACCTGTCACCGGTCATTTCACTCCACTGTTCGTCCTTGCCAAGCCTGGTGCGGTAGACGACGTTAAGCGGATCACGAAGAAAAATACCGGCATAATTTACCTTCACAGTGTAGGACTTCCTGTAGGGGAGGTTGTAACTCTCCCTGTAGGGATAAACAACATTGTTGATAACCACAGAAATGATCCCTGCCTGAGGGGCTACTGCCGAGTCAGGCTCGAGTGAAGGATTGTATACAACTATCCCTTCTGTTGTTCCGATACATACGGTTCCGTCAGGGAGTTGGGTAAGCGCATTGGGCAGACAATCTCCACGCACCCCGAAGTCCGCGCTGTAGGACCTTACCGAGCCGGTTGCCGGATTGGTGATTGAAAAGCCTTTCTGGTGGCCGGTCCATATCCTTCCGTCAGAGGCAATCATTGCGCTGTAGCAGAAATTGTTCAGCAACCCGTCATCCTCGGTATAATTCAGAAGTGTGTCAGCAGCAAAGAGAAAGAGCCCGTTGCCCTTTGTTCCTGCACATACGGAACGGTCAGGAGCAACAGAGATGCTGAGAATATCGTTTACCAGTCTGCCCTCCATGACCTCGTTCTCCGTACGTACCCCGCCGGTCACATGTATGTAGCACAGCCTGTCGCTCTTTGTGGCTACCAGCACCTCTCCATCGCGGTTGACAACAACCTGTGAGATATAGTTGTGCGGCAGCAATTCCATCGTCGTATATACAGCTTTCTGCCTGCCTGTCTCCCTGTCAAGCAGAACCACCCCGTCGCTGGTTCCGAGCCAGGTATTGTCACCCTCCACGGCCACTGAATTGATGTGGTTCTGGCCCGGATTGCCGGAACGAAAGACCTGTTTCAGGCTCCCGTCGGGCTTCATCAGCCATAAACCGTCTCCCGCAGTGCCTATCCATATGTTTCCGTGGTCATCAGCAGACCATGAGGTGATGCCTGACCCGCCTGTTCTTACAGAAAGATTACGGAACCGTGTAAAGCTGCCGGTAAGCGGATCGAAGTCAAAAAGCCCGCTCCTGGTGCCTGCAACCACCTGTGTGCCGGCCCGGCCGATGTATGTAATTTCCTTGTCAGTCTCCGGCCTGTAAAAGGCGAAGGCGTTAGTTGTGACAGCAGCCAGGCCACTGGTATAGAGACCCATCCAAAGGTTCTCTTCCCGGTCGGTAAAAATGGTACGGACGTTATTGTCAGGGAGACCTGACCTGACATCATATCTCCCGGTGATGATCATCTTGCTATAGTCAGTGCTGAACGCAACCTTTACTGCCCCCGAATCCTTTGTGGCAATGGTCAGTGTCCTTTCCGGCCCCGCATTAAGTGCCGGGATATTCATGTTCATGAAGAGGGTGTCACCCACAGCCCTGGCATTTATTGAGTCACCGCTCCGACGGATCATCCACAGGCCCGTGTTGTCGGTACCGGCGAACCAGGTGTCATCATCCATCCGGACAACTGTCTGAATCCATGTATAGTCCAGTTCAGGGAAGGTGAGCCTGCTGACTGCCTTATCGCCTTCAGCATCACAGAGATGGAGATTATTCTGCGTTGCTGCTAGGAATATTCCTTCTCCGGCAAAGGCGATGTCAAACAGAGTCATATCATCGGGCATCTTCATCCTGGTGATCTTCTCATCACCTCTGGAACCGGCAATGAAAATCCCGCTGGTCTGCGTGACTATCCAAACCTTGCCGTCAGGGCTGCCGGTGATCCGGTTGATTCTGTCAGATTCCTCCAGCGTCATTCTCTCCAATCCTCCTGTCATGTTCCAGGTGAAGAGCGAGCCATCATTCATTCCCACCCACATTGTTCCCTTCCGGTCACAGAACAGGGCGCTCACGTTACCCCGCGGCAGGGTGTCAGGAAAAGGCATATGATGAAATGAGAAACCGTCATAACGGTAAAGGCCGGTGTCAACTCCCATCCAGAGAAGGCCGCTCCTGTCCTGCGCTATCACACTCAGCCAGGGTCCCGGAAGGCCGGTATACTCATCATAGGTACGAAAACTGTACGTCTGTGCAGACGAAACAAACGGATGCAGCACATTTAGACAAACAATACATATTGCTGCAATTGAATATCTGAATCTTCCGGGCATGATTACTTCTTGGGTACTACCTTTATCCGTGGCTTATATACGGGAACTCCTCCGATCGGTGCGCTGAAGAACGGGAGATTCTCGCCGTACTGGTTCTGTACTGATACCACCACATTGTTGTTTTTGACCAGTTCTCCCTTCCTCTTGTAAAAGCGGAAGTCGAGCGACTTTCCTATCTCTCCCTCGTAGATTTGTATTTTCGATGTCGCCCATTCATCTTCGCCTGAAAGCGGGATTATCTGCCCCTTCCTCTCAACGGATACCACCATGGAATTCCCGTCATTGTCCCAGTCGAAGTTACTCTGCTGTACCCAGATACAGCCACTGTCAATGAACGGATAGATGTGGGAGACCAATGATGTGTCATTGTTGTTCCACATCCTGAATGTGTATTCATAGGTGAAGGCATTTGCGCCGTCAATTGGCACGTTCGCGTCAGGTCTCCTCGAGATGGCGTACCTGTAAAGGTTGCCATCATCACCTGAAACACCGTCGCAAATGATCTTGAAGATATTGCTCAGGAACTTCGGGTAATACTCACCGTCAGCCGGGTTGAAAGGTCCGAAGGTAAACCACCGTTCGTCAAGCTTGTTGTCCATCCCGAATGTGCGGGTGGCCAGCATCGTTCCGCTCTTGTAATTGCCTTTCGGGTCAATGCCGTTTGCTTCCTGATGCGTATAGCAGCCCCTGCCACCGTAGATTGAGTAAACCATCCGGGTGTTCCAGAAATTATTTAGCTCATCTGTCTTCCCGCCGATATCAGGATCATACACCCTTATATAGAACGGATCCTTGTAATCCTTCGGCAGGGCGAAGAAGAATGTCTGTGAAAAGTCATCATCTCCCCATGAAGTGACACCTCCATCCCTGCCAAAGGTTATCAGGAACGGGATGTTCTCGTCAGGGCCCGGTACTTCCTGGGCTCTCAGCCCCACAGGGGCAGCTGAAAGAACAAGTGCAAAAAGCGGCAGTATTAAGCGGGTTACTCTCATCTTCCTCCTTCAATAATCATTTTACACCAGCTGATACTTCAATGTCCTTGCAGACACAGACCTCACGCACAACTCCCCCGGCGTCAGGTGCTGAACTGACTATCAGCTGAATATTATATCTTCCCGGAAGGGCAAATACCTTCGATACTTCCAGTCCGGTTGCAACAGTCTCATCTCCGAAATTCCAGTAGTAGCGGTCTATCTTCATCCCGGGCAGGTAAGTGTCACCTGCATTAAGGATCAACGTTTCCCCGGCTGCGATAGTATCCGGGCCGGTGATAACCGGCTGCTCGATATCTGTAATTTCAAGCTCATAGGATGCCTGTCGTTTCTCAATGCCCCCGGTAATAAGGTTCACAATATCAAGGCTGATATCATATATTCCCGGACCGCTGAAACAGTGTTCCGCAGTTATGCCTGAGGCTCTTGACCCGTCACCGAAGTCCCACTCCCACCTGAAACCTTTCTTGAGGGTATCCTGTTTAAGCGCGTTCTCCTCTATGAACTCGTAACAGTAGCTGTTTTTCTGAAGTGAATCGCAGGTTGACCATCTGATAATGGTTGATGTGAAACTGTAAATATCATCATTGAAATTGCGGCGGTTTGAGGCAAAATAGCCCTGCATGCCGCCCTGCGCAGCATAAAAGGCAAAGTCGTCTGCTGTCGAGTTCACCGGTTCATCCATTGCCACAGGCTTTGTCCATGAGCCGAAAACCAGGTTTGAAAACCAGATATCAAGCCCCCCCTTTCCCCCGGGCCTGTCGGAAGCGAAATAGAGCCTGCCGGAACTGTGAAGGAACGGATGTATCTCTGCATCGCTGCTGTTGACCTCCGGACCAAGATTTTCCGGTTTGGTCCATCGTCCGTCAATATTCTCGCACATATAGATATCATACCTGCCCAGTCCTCCCGGCATGTCAGAACAGAAAAACAGATACCTGTTGTCTGCTGAAACATATGGGAAGGACAGATTGTACTCAGGGTTATTGTATTCAAAGGGGGTGATATCAGTCCATTGTGACCCGGAACGTCTGGCCGTAAAGATGCCGAGCCTGTTGGGCTGTTTCTTCCCGAGCCGGCGGCCATCGCTGGTATTGCGCGTGAACCACAGGGTGTTTCCGTCAGTTGCCACAGAGGCCGGGCCAATGTTTGCATCCCTGACAAGACCTGGTGCGAACCGGACAGGTGAGGCAGGCTCACCCTCCTCACCGAAAGGGGCAAAATAAAGCTCATAAAGCCTGACTCCCTCAAGGTTTTTCTTCGTAAGGAAAGGATTGGTCTTCCTGTTCGAACAGAACAGGATTCCGTCACTCATTATCACCGGAGCCATCTCATCGGAAGAGGAGCTGATCTTTGAGATATGCATGACCTCAAAGGTTCCCTTCGCCTGTCCGCTCATGATAGCGATACTGACGAAGAGGAAAAGCCCCGCTGCTGCAATATGTTTCAGAATTCTCCTCATATTTTCAGAAATACCTTGGCGATGTTGCGCTTACGGCAAATGCAAACTCATACCTCAGTGACACCTCATGTGTCCCGGATGTATAATTATTCAGATGGCCAAGCTGGTAATCAAAGGAATACCCAACCTTAAGCTGAGGTGTTACCTGCAGGTCAAGGAGGGCAACCGCTGCCTTCTCTGAAATTCTGTATGAACCTCCGACCCATAGCATGTCGGCAAAAATCAGGTTGGCATTCAGGTCAACTTCCAGTGGCTCGTGCATTGAATACCTCACAAGTACCGAAGGCTTGACCTTAAACACATCTGCAAACCTTATCAGTGTTCCTGCTGTGAGATATGTCCTGAACAGGGAATAGTCAGGACTCACCCTGAACTGGTCAGCCTCGTCTCTTTTATAAGTCAGCAGAGATGGTACTGACAATCCGGCGAAGTATTTGTCAGTATAATAATAGAATCCGACTCCCATATTTGGAAGGGTGTACTTCATGTCTCCCGTGAGGAGAGGATCAGCCGGGTTGCCGTCAGGGAACTGCAGACGGTTGTAATTGGTGTTGCTGAGGTCAAAGCCGCCCTTAAGTCCCATCGAAAGCCTTCCATGACCTAACCTTACGCTGTAAGCGTAAAAAGCATATATACCCACATCCTTTGTCACACCGTATGTGAGATAGTCAGCCATCAGTCCGAGTGATACTTTTTCCTTCTTGTTTACCGGGCTGTGCAGTGAAAGTGTCTGGAACTGCGGGGCACCGCTTATTCGTGCCCACTGCTTGCGGTACGAGAGATTGGCGCTCAGCGCCTCGCGGGTACCTGCATAAGCCGGATTGATAACAAGGCCGTTGGTAAGATACTGGCTGGTCACAGGCACCTGCTGCCCATCCACCGGCAGCGCAAGCACCAATGCAAGGAGAACTGATATGTGCAAACCTCTCTTCATCTTATCTCCTGAGAATGATAAATCCACTGATATGAGCCGAGTATTCAGGAACATCAAGGTCCTGCGCTCCCTTTATGGTCAACAGGTAATAATAGGTGCCATCGGGAACCTCCCGTCCGTTCAGGTCAAGCCCTGTCCAGGCGCCAATCGGATCATTGCTGCGGTAATCCGCAGCCCGAAACACAACAGCACCTGCCGTGTTGATAATAACAAGCTCATTACGTGTAAACTCCAGCCCCTCAACGTTGAAGTAGTCATTTATGCCATCATTGTTTGGCGTTACCCCCTGGGGTATGGTAAGATCAGGCACTGTAAGTGTCACAGTCATCTCAGGCGCTATGCATGCACCGTTTGCGACGGCGAAGATAAAAGTGTTGTCTCCGAACTCCAGCTTCCTTACCTCGGTGATCTTTTCGAGGGGCGTTGTAAAGACCGGCTCTGCGTTCCCGCTGCTGAAATCATAACTCCAGGCTGAGGTTCCCTCGCCGTCAAAACTTCCCTGCAGAACAGCTGCGAACTGGTAGGGAAGAAGTGTGCGGTCAGCACCCGCATTGATATTGACGGGCATGATGTCAACATTCACTGTGACCGGATCTGATACTGAAACACAACAGTTGTTCTCACCGGAGAAGACACTCCTCCTGAACTGGGTTGTTTCGCCAAGCATCGCAGGCTGATAGGTTGCGGCATTGTTCGTGCCTGGCGCAGCTGTCCAGCCAGGTGACTGTGACTCTTTCCCTTCCCACAGGTACCTGAACTTGCCGTCACCGCCTGAGAGTGTGCCGCCGGTGAGGGCCGCCGGGATATGAGTGTTGCATACCGTCTGATCAGCAGTGATGACATTTCCGGTTATCTGCGGCAGAACGGTGATCCGGAAAACTGAACTCTCTGTGCATGCGCCGGAGGTGACAGTCCTGCGGAACCATGTTGTTGCCGTAAGGTTGCCATGCTGGTACGAGTGACCTGTCTCAGCGAGTGGCGTGAAGTTACTGTTGTCTGCAGATGAGGCCCATGCGTATGTGAATGTGCCCAGCCCGCCGGCGGGAGTCCCCGAGAGGAGGCCCGGCGCGGTTCCTGTACATATTGTATCATGCCCCTGTGCCGGGAGGCTAATGTCAAATCCGGTAATACGCGGATCAACCGTGATATGAACATTGTTGCTGGTGCTGGTGCAGGCTGATGAGGTCACCACACGCCTGTACCAGATACCCGCAGTAAGAGTGGTGCCCGGCAGGTCTTCAGTGGTAGCGCCGCTGATATTGCTGAATGATACCCCGGTGGGGCTGCTCATCCACTGGTAGCCGTAGGTGCCGGCTCCGCTGGCAGGAACGGTACCGTCAATGGTTGCGGGTGCAGTGCCTTCACAGATTGTCTGGTCAGCAGATATGGTATTGTTGGTTATCGCCGGGTGGCAGATCAGGGTGACACTGTTGCTGGTTGACTGGCATGTGTTAAGCGGGCCGCTGTAAACCACCCTCCTGTACCAGGTTGTACCTGGTGAATCATTCGTCACATCGTAGCCGGATGCAGTGGCTGCTCCAGGTGCCGGAGCCCAGTTGGTGTTGTCGGTGCTGCTCATCCACCGGTAAGTAAATGAGGGAGCCGCTCCGCCGGCGGGGGCGCTGCCTGACAGGTTACTGAAGAGAGTCCCTTCGCAGATGGTCTGGTCAGCCGTTACGCTGTTATTGGTGATGACAGGTAATATCGTTACGGTGACAGGTGAGCTTATATCGAAGCAGGCTCCCGAACTGACTCTCCTTTGATAGTGCATAGTGGCAGTCAGGGCCTGAGGATTATATGTCGCTGCAGTGCCAATGCCGGCAGCGCTTCCCCATGTAACGTTGTCAGCGCTCTGCTCCCACTGGTAAAAGTAGAGGCCATTTCCTCCTGCCGGACCTGAGTTCAGCGGGTAGAGCTCCTCAGGATCCATGTTGTAGCATAGCGTGGTGTCACTGCCTATGATATTTCCGGTTATGCGAGGGTGAACGATAATCTGTACAGGCAGGCTCCGGTCTATGATGCCGGCACCGTCACTGACCACCCTCCTGAACCAGACAGTGGCTGATTCGATTCCTGTGGGCGTGTATTCGATGGAAGAACCGGTCACGTCTGACCAGTTATTGTTGTCATAGCTTCTCTGCCACTGGTAAGTGTATGTCCCGCTCCCTCCTGCCGGCCTCGTGCCGGTAATCTTCGGAGGAACCATCCCTTCGCAGATTGAGTCAAGCTGGTGCTGGTTGTAGGCTATGTATATCTCATTGAAGAGGAATCCGTTAAGCGGCAGGTTAAGGTTACTGCGTACAAGGCCGGGTAAACCGTCACGGTTAGGATCGCCGCTGCTGTGTATGCCTCCCTGCCCGCCGGCAACCGTTGCCGTTCCGGGGAAGACCCCGGCAGTCCATATCAGCCCGCCGCCGCCACCGCCACCCGCACCATTCTGGTTTACGTTATTGCCTCCCTTGCCGCCATCGGCAGAGAGTACCGGGGCTGAGAGGAAATGTCTTGTGCTTATTATCACGGAGCCTCCTGCTCCGCCGCCGCCGGCACCGGCATCTGCAGCAGAATTGTTATTTGCCGCTGCGCCGCTTGCAGTGATGATTCTGCCGTTACCCACAATGGTGTCAGCATGAATGATCACAATTCCGCCACCATTTGCCCCGGCAGAGGTGGTGGGGGTAGTCAGATATACAGAAGCGCCGCCGCCGCCACCCATATAAACTCCTGTGTTCAGTGTGGGATAACTGGCAACCGTGAATCCCGGCCGGCCGCCTGGCCTGAGGAAACCGCAGGTATCGGGAGCCATCTCCTGGTCCCCTACACTGCCGGAACCGTAGCTGGAACCGCCGCCGCCGCCCGAGAAGTGACCGTTGCCACCGCCACCACCGGTCATATTCGCACCCTTACCCTTCATGAAGTAAGGATAAAGAGGCTGGCCAAGGGCAGTCCGGATGCCAAGACCTTCACCTTTGTACCCTGCGACAGGTGACCATATGCTGTATGATTCCCACCTGAGACTGTCATATGTGTTCTGACACCAGCCTATGCCCTGTGATACGATTCCTCCCCTGAATCCGGACCCGGAAACATTTATATCTGCATTGAGTGTCAGAACTCCCTTTACCATGAACACCAGAACCCCTCCGGTGACTGAGGCTGAATCCCATGCCTGGCATGAAAGCTGGGTGTTGACAACAGCATCACGGTAAGTCCTTACCTTAACGAGCTGTACACTTGCTGCAGGATCATAGGCATTCATCAGCACCCGGGTGAAATCAATCCTGCGAGTGCCCGTATTGACTGATGACACAATTATTATTTCATACTTGCCGGGAGTTCCTATCGTGTTCTGATAATTCCCCTCCAGGGCTGTGCCCGCATTGATCTCCACCCCGTTCATCTGCATCACCATAACGGTATCACTGACAGCAAAGTCACCGGCATCATCCACAATGACAAAACTGGCACCAACGGCAGTGACCTTCGCATACCTGTTGACCTGGCCGGTAAGAAGGGGTGTCTGCCCTGACACCAATACAGAACCGAAGGTTATCATCAGCACAATTATCAGAAGATAACTCCTGGCTATGTTACGGAAACTAAGGGGCATCTTGAGGAACTGGTTTGCTAATCTACGTTATTAAAACTGAGAAAACCGCAGATTATTTTAGGAGCCCCGTGTTTAATGAGGCTAAACAGCGAAGAGCAGGGGAAACTCAACGGTGAAAACTGTCCCCTTGTCCTGTTCCGTTGTAAACCAGATCTTTCCGCCGGCTCCCTCAACATGTCGTTTTACGATTGATAAACCAAGCCCCATTCCGGACGATTTTGTGGTAAAATTAGGAGTGAACATTTTGGGGATCAGCTCATCTGAAATACCGGTGCCGTTGTCAATGAATCTAACCCTTACATGGTTTTCATCAGCAGAAAGCACTATCCTGATTTCTCCCTTTCTCCCGGGAGGTATAGACTGTATCGCGTTCTTCAGCAGGTTGGAAAAGACGCTGTTCAGATGTTCCCTGTCAGCCATCACGACTGCCCTGGTGATTTTACCGCTTTCCAGGGTGATGGTTGTATCATCGGCATGGCCGAACATGGCAAGAGTGGTGTTCAGCTGGGCCAGGACGTCTACCTCGGCAGGTTCTGCCACCGGCATCTTGGCAAATGATGAGAAGGCTGAGGCAATGTTGGAAAGGTTATCGATAAATTCAATCTGATTTACTGTAAAGCTCTCGATTCTCTTCTCGAAATCAGGAACCCTGTCATTCCAGGACTTTAACAGTTGCTGCACATTGAGCTTCATCGGGGTGAGAGGGTTCTTGATCTCATGGGCTATCTGCCTGGCCATCTCCCGCCAGGCCATCTCGCGCTCGGTGCGCGCAAGCTTGCCGGCACTCTCTTCCAGCTCATCAGTCATCCTGTTGTATTGTCTCACAAGCTCGCCAACCTCATCGCGACTGTTATAGCTTATATGTTCGTTCTTCCTCCCGTAGGCAACCGAAGCCATTGCCTCCTGAAGCATACTGAGCGGCCTGGTAATCCTTTCACTCAAAAAAACTGCCACCCACATCATAATCAGCAGGAAGAGCAGTGCAAAGTTTACAAGGGTGACAATCAGGTTAGAAGTCTCTTTTGCCAGGAGGTTCTGCATGGCAAAATAGGGTATGTTGAGATATGCCAGGAGCTCGTTGTCCTCATTGTAGAATGACAGATAGGCTGAGAGGAAACTCATGCTGCCAATGCTCTCAATACCAATGTACTCATCCCTGCCTCCGGATGTAAGCATACCGAAAGCTACAGGATCAATCATGCTGCCTTCAAGCTTGCGCGAAAAAACCTCGGGCCTCGATGTTGCTATGAGCCTCCCGGAAGGTGAATAGAGATTGATGTCAGTGAAGAATACATTTGAGAACTTCACCAGCAGATGGTTAAGCGTGGGATAGTCTGGTGTCTGCCACCCTCCCTCAAGCGTCTTCTCAGAGGAGAGCTTGTGCTCCAGCTCTATCGAGAGCGATGTCGCTTTTTCAATTATGATCCTGGTATGATTACTGCGGAACTGCCTGGTGCTTAACATAAGCGCACCGGTGATCACAATAATGAAGACCACGGTAAGAACGGCTGCAAATGACAGCTGCAGGCGCCGGCGAAATGTATCCGTTTTCAGGAGCTCGGCAGGTCTCAGAGTGAAGATGACAAGCAATATTAAAACGTAGATAAGGGTGGCAATGAAGAGATAGGCAAAAGTGATTATCCGGTCAAGCAGCTTTACCCTGGCTGCGGTGACTAAAAGGGTCATGTCACCCAGTGTATAGTACAGGTGCCTGTAATCCCTGGTATCTTCAAACCGGAACTCCTCCCTCTCCGACTGCCCTCCGGCAATGGAAGCATCGTACGGATATTCGCCTGACCTCAGGACCAGCGCCCCCTTGTTGTATTTCGCGTATGAGATGTCCTTAAGCATTGGAAATCTCTGATGCCCCCCGTCGAGAAGCAACTCAGGGTAGCCTGCCAGGAACGTCTCTATATGGCTGACCAGCTCAATGAAGATTCCGTTGGTCACACCCGGCGATAGCTCATACAGGAGCTTTGACATGTACCAGGCCCTTCCGGTACGGTTGCGCATGAAGTAAAAACCGGTATTCGTGATGGTGTCACCCTCATTCCTTATACGGTTGTCAAACCAGTCGAAGCAGTTGGCCACTTCTGTGCCCGTGGAACCCAGGCTGAGGGGTGAGTCATTGCGGCAGATAACAATGCTGATATCATAGTTTTCCCAGTAACCGTAGAAGTAGCCATCCTCAAGATACCTGTAGACAGAATTGATGTCTCCCGGAGTGATTATTTCCTTTTTGACCATCCGTGCAAGCACGGTGTCTCCCTCCAGCGCCGTCCACATGTCAATGATCATCCCTTCTGCCACCATATCATTGTCGCTGGCAAGGGAGATGGCCATGACCTTCATGTTTCTCTCCTCCCTGATGATTGAGTATTTGATAATAAGTGCGGTGGAGAGCAGGGCCGTTATTACTGAAAAGATGATTGCGAGTGATACCTCGGAGTAGGATTTCCTCTGCCAAATAAAAATCGTGGTGACCATCACCAGTACCCACAGGATGCTCCAGCCGTTGCAGCCGGTACCGGACAGGCATGCCAGAGGGAGCAGCAGCACGGTTCCGCCGGCAACCGCAAGGATCTCACGCAGGGGCCACCCGTTCATCATCCTGAATGTGCGCATGATAAGTATCACGGGAATGGTCAGCAACAGCATCACAGAGACTATGCCGGCCAGGCTCATGAAGGTCATGTCAAGAATCCGGTAGGCCTCAAAACTGATTGCCGAATTCACCACCAGGTCCCTGAAATAGGCCTCAACCAGGAGGAAGATGACAAATCCCGTTGCCAGCATTACTCCCGGGACCAGGTACCTGAATATTCCCTGCCCCGTCCATGGCTTGCTGAACCTGCCGCTCCTGAATGTGAACCGGATACCGGAAAGGATCAGAATGCCGAGAAGCAGGACGTGGCCTACCGTCGGCATCAGCCGGCCGGCTGACCAGTTGAACGGTGAAAACAGCTCTGTCGAAGTAACCGAACGCGGCAATCCCGTCAGAAGAAGGACTCCGTATGCCGCCAGAAGCGCAATAAAGGCAATGGCAACACCTGACGACGCCCTGGATTTCCTGTCAATGTAAAGGGCAACAAGGATCACCAGCCTTACCAGCAGGAAAAGGACTATAAGCCAGAGCAGTGCCGGAATGGCCAGGAATATGGTGTTGGTCTTCGTCTCGGGGAAAAGAAGGCCGAAGTGAAATTCCTCCTCCGATCCCCATATCCTGAAGCCCGAGGCGGAAGGGTCAAAGGTGATACGGACCTCATCAGGAAGAGAAAACGTCTCGGGAAAGCCTGTCTGAAGAATATTGTTCACAATCGGGTACTGCCTGTACACCTTGATCAGTGCCAGCATCTCATATTCACTGTTTTCCAGGTGCACCGGTACGAACCAGCCGTTGCTGTAGAAGACCGGCTTATGCTCATCAAAATGCTGCTCATAGATCACGGGGAAGGCAATGCTGTTGTCTGACCAGTAGACTATGCGTCCCTCACGGTAAACCAGCAGTGTGATCCCCTTCTTAAGGGCGTTGCTGCCGAGAGTACTGTGGAACAGGGATGAAGGATCACCCGCATCAGAGATCTGCTTTTCAGCTGTCCTGAGCAGTTTTTCAGCATCATTCTCAAGTGATGTTAGCCTGGCGTCAACGCATGATGTACGGTATCGCCACTCCAGGTCGCTGAAATAGAGAAGGTCAGCAACTGCGGCCAGGGCAACAGCGATGAGAAGGGCGACTCCTACTATCCTGATGTTCTTCAGTTTCTCAGCCATAAGGCTATTCATGATGATAGGGATCCCCGGCAATGACCGAAAGTACCCTGTATAGTTGTTCCGCGAACAATAATCGTACCACCTGGTGTGAGAACGTGAGCCTTGAAAGCGAGAGCATATGATCTGCCCTTGCAGTTACCGAGGTATCGAACCCATAGGGCCCTCCAACCACGAACACAATCCTTTTTACCGGCAGCATCACCGTCCGGCGCATCCAGTCAGCAAGTTCCAGCGTTGAATAACCCTTCCCGCGTTCATCAAGCAAGACCACGTGATCATCATTCCGGAGTTGCGCCAGCATCTTATCTGCCTCCCTGGCCTTTACCCATTCTGCCGGGCGGTTACCCGGGTTCCGGACATCGGGAAGGGTTATTGTTTCGAGACGGCCGTACTTTGAGATCCTCTTCTCATATTCCGCCACCCCGTCCCTTATCCATGACTGATCAGTTTTTCCAGTCAGCAGGAACACCATCTTCATTACTCTCCCCGGTTTCTGTTGAGTATGGCAAATATAGCAATTAAGCCCTTTATTGCGGGTGCGTCTTCCTGATAATTAAAAGTGGTTCGGTTTTTGATATATTTGGTTAAATTTGCTTTGTCCTTACGTGTAAAGCATAAAGGAAACAAAATGAGAAAGAAGATTATGGCAACGGCAGGTGTGCTTCTCACCTTTGCATTTCTGCTTGCTGCCCAGGATCAGCCCAGGATACCTGCAGGTATCGCAATCGCCTTCCGTACAGGAAGCGCTTCGGGGCTCTCCGAATACCTCAACAAGACAGTTGAGCTGGTTCTGCCGGGGAAGGAGGATTTTTACAGTAAGAGTGTAGCCGAGACAATACTGAAGGATTTCTTCACCCGCTACCGCTCACGCGAATTTGTCATCAAGCACCAGGGGGCCAGGGGCGACGCCCAGTATGCAATAGCGAACCTGGAAACCGATAAGGGCAAGTTCCGGGTTTATTTCCTGCTGAAGAAAGTTGACGGCAACCCCCTGATACACCAGATTAGGATCGAGGCTGACAATGAGTGATAACCAGCTGCGGTCATTTATAATCAATGCCTTCGCCGAAGACACCGGCGACGGCGATCACAGCTCACTTGCATCCATCCCTGACACCGCCGCAGGCCGTGCCAGGCTTATAGTAAAGGAAAGCGGCATCATCTCCGGGCTTCGCGTTGCACGCGAAGTTTTCAGCATTGCAGATCCGTCACTGCAGGCAGAGATACTCCTTCGGGACGGTGACAGGGTTCAATACGGCGACATAGCTCTTACCGTGTCAGGCAAGGCTCAGTCTATCCTGCGCTCAGAGAGACTGGTGCTTAACATTATGCAGAGAATGAGTGGCATAGCCACCGCCACCGCCCTCTATACCGAAAAAGTCAGTGACACACAAGCAAAAATCACTGACACCCGCAAAACAACCCCGGGTATGCGCGCCCTCGAAAAGGAGGCAGTACGTACCGGAGGAGGAGTCAACCACCGAATGGGCCTCTATGATATGATCATGCTGAAGGATAACCATATCGACTATGCCGGGGGTATCACCGCAGCAATCAGGCGGACACAGGAGTATTTGTCAGCACACGGACTCAACCTGAGGATCGAAGTGGAAGCACGGAACATCAGGGAGGTTACGGAAATACTTGAAACGGGAGGCGTTGACCGGATCATGCTTGACAATTTCAGTATTCCTGAAACCAGAAAAGCCGTGGCTCTGATCGCCGGGAGAACTGAGACCGAATCATCGGGAGGCATCACCCTGGAAAACGTGAGGGATTATGCCCTCTGCGGCGTGGATTACATTTCAATAGGGGCTCTGACCCACCATATAAAAAGCCTTGACATGAGCCTGAAAGCCTATTGATAACCTTGTATGAGCGCCAGGGAAACGCTGATCGCAAAAACCAACAGAGTAAGGAAAGCTGTTCTGCCCGGCTTTGACGGCGCACCGCTTGACCTGGTAGTGAAACTTATTGTCAAGGGACTGTTCGGACGCGGAGTGCTCGTAACCAGAGCCTCATCCATCGCCTTCAACATGCTGATGGCACTGCTCCCCGCATCAATCTTCCTCTTCACACTCATACCGTTCATTCCTGTTCCAAACTTCCAGGCTGAACTTGTAAAGCTGTTTGAGAACTTCCTCCCTGTGGCAGCATATGACCTTCTCGAAACGACCATTATTGATGTCATCACAAACAGAAGCGGCACCCTGCTTATAGTGATGTTCATCGCAACCATCATATTCTCAACCAATGGCATTCACGCGCTGATGCACGCCTTCAACGTTTCGATGCATGACTTTGCAAGCCGGTCATGGATACAGCAGAGGAAGATTGCAGTCTTCCTGCTCGTTTTTATCCTTATTATGTTTTCTGCTGCAGGCGGCCTGATAATCCTTAGCCGCCTGGTGGTTAACAGGCTCGTTGATATCGGGGTGCTGGAGATGAACCTGGTGTTCTATATCGTAATGGCCTTCAAGTGGCTTCTTATAATTGTGATGCTGTTTTTTGCCATCTCCACTCTCTATTATCTTGTCCCTGCCCGCAGAAAGGACTTCCGGTATATCTCCCCGGGGTCAATCCTCGCCACCAGCCTGTTTATCATTACCTCACTGGCGTTCTCTGCCTATGTCAATAACTTCGGCCAGTACAACAAGTTGTACGGGTCCATCGGGACACTTATCGTTATCCTTATCTGGCTGTATCTGAATTCAGTGGCTCTGCTTGTGGGCTTTGAGCTGAATGTCAGTATCAGGGCTGCCACCTGCAACAAGCTGCAGAAAAGGGAATGACCTACCCGCAATGCAGGTATTCCTTCACGAGCTTAGCAATAGCTTCATTGTTGCCGTAAAGCTCCTCACTCAGGTTCTTGTCCTTATATGACTTCAGCTTCACAGCAAGTGCATCGATGACACCGGCCGGGAAAATACCATCCTTCTCAAAGTGTTTTCGAAGGCTCAGAAGCGCTTCGGCTGAATCCCAGCAGGAAGCAGGAAGCGATTCAAGATTCTTCGCCTCAGCCTTATCTTTTTCCCTGAAGATGTTGTAATTGACATAAAGCCTCTCCGCCATCTCCAATGCTCCGGGCATCTCAAGACCATGCTGTATGGCAACGGCTATGCCCGCCATGAGAAGGTAAATATCGGCCGAGCCGTCAGGTGAACGCAGCTCGACAGTCTGCCTCGAAACCTTGTCAGCCTTGCCCGACGGTTCTGCAGGATTCGCATCATGTATCATCTGCGATGCACCAAGCCACCCGAGAGGAACCCTCACAAGCACCGACCTGTTGCGATCGCCCCAGCATATGTTCGTGGGAGCCTCCTGGTGAGGAACAAGCCTCAGATATGATGTCGGTATTGTATTTCCGAACGCAGTAAGACCCTTGCTCAGGTCAAGAATGCCTGCGATCATCTTCCTGGCAGTGTCACTCAGCTTGCCGTTGTCAACCATAATGTTGTTGCCGTCCTTTTCAAGCATCAGGTGGATATGCATCCCGGAACCGGCCTTGCCTACGGTGATTTTCGGTGCAAAACTTACTTCGACCCCATACTTATAGCCAAGCATCCTGAGTATCCATTTGGCTATCAGCAGCTGTTCAACTGCCTCATCCAGGGGTACATGCAGGAATTCGATCTCGTGCTGCTCATAGTCATCGCCATCCTTTGAGAAACTGCCTACTTCAGAATGGCCGTACTTGATGTGGCAACCGGCCCTTGCACACAGCTCAAGCGCTTCCACGCGCAGATCCTCGAACTTGGCGAATGGCTTCGACTGATGATAACCTTTCTGGTCGAAGAGAGGATACAGGGTTTCACTTGTCGATCTGACATAATATTCCAGCTCACCGAGAGCCCTGATTGTATATCCGGTGGAGGCAGTAAACCTCTTTATCGCTTTGCGGAGAATATATTCCGGTGAACTCTCCAGCGGCTTGCCTTCCGAGTTATAGAATGAACAGAGTATCTCAAGAGTCGGAGTCTGGGTGAATGGATTCACGAAAGCGGTACGGTAACGTGGCATGACATACAGGTCACTCGAGCCGGCCTCAATGAATGAGAAGAGGCTTGATCCGTCGACGCGCTCACCGGCTGTCATTATAAGCGCCAGATGCTCACGACTGTAGGGAACAAAATTAAGCGACTTGAGCTTGCCGTCACCTGCTGCATACCTGAAGTTGACCATCCTGATGCCCTTGGCCTCAATAAAACGGACAATGTCTTCTGAAGTGAACTGGTCAGCAGGCTTCCTGAGAAACTGCACAAGCTCATTGCGGCTCATAAGTATGTCATTGTTCATTATTTGTTTTTTTTGGTAATGGGCAAATGTAAAATTTTTTAGATGCAAAATACAGGTACAAAATCATGAATGAATACATGCAGAAGAATCCCGGCAGTCCGGGTTAATCTATTTTTACTATTTTTGATCCTTAAGTTTCCAAACGGATGAGGAAAGTTGTATTCATATCTGCCCTGTTGATTCTTACTGCATGCCGGCATGAGGAGAACACTTTCTGGTTCAATGCCGCCAGGGCAATGGAATATTTCAGCGCCGTTGAGGAAATCTGCAACACTGACAATGGGAAACTTTGGGGTGAAAACCTTTTCGGACCCGTAATGTATGTCGATGGTCACAGCAGGACCCTCTACGCAAACTTCCCCGATAAAGAAGGCCTGCTAAGGGAAAAAGACGGAGTTTACACCGGGATCCTCCCAAAGGAGAGAATTATAACAAACAATGTCATAGAGCTTGGCGGTGTGAAATATGCGATGGTACCCCTTCCCGAAAAGGAAGACAGGTACCGCCTGGTCACCAGGACCATCCACAGCCTCTTCCATTGCTTCCAGGACAGACATGGCCTGAAGCCTTCCACCTTCAGTACCAGGCACCTCAACGAGAAAAACGCCAGGCTTTACCTCAAACTTGAATGGAAAGCCCTTACAAACGCAATCACCTCTTCAGGCGAGAGGCGTGACCAGGCTATCCGTGATGCCCTGGTCTTCCGCGGAGCGAGGCGTGAACTTTTTCCCACGGCAATAACAGATGAAAACAAGTTTGAGAACTTTGAAGGACTGACGACATACACATATGTCAAGCTGTGCACCTCAGGACCCGAAGAGATAAGAACAAGGATACTCGAGTACCTCGACAGGATCTACCAGAACAACTCCTATGCATTCGGCTACGGATTCGTTAACGGAGCACTGTATGCCGTACTGCTGAATGACAAGGATTTCGATTTTAAGCAGATCCGGACCCAGGACTTTGACCTCGGCAAAGCCGTTCTCGACGAATACGGAGTGACTCTGCCGGCTGTCTGCCGCGACGTGGCAGGTTCACTTGCATTCAATTATGATATCCAGGCCATTCGCGCCGAAGAGAGCCAGCGCGAGTCGATGATAAACGAGTATACCCGCCGGATTGTGACAACATTCAACGAAAAGCCGGTGGTGACAATAACCATGGAGAGCCCCAACTTCAGCTTTGAGCCGGAGGATATTGATTACCTCGATACGCTCGGTACTCTTTATGAGAAGCTCCGCGTATCGGACAACTGGGGAAAGCTGGCAGTTGACAAGGGAGGTGCGCTTATCACAAATGACCTGCACACACTGAGGGTGAGCGCAAAGGACCTGCTGGTTGAAAGAAACCATATGTCCGGTGACGGATGGCACCTGGTACTCAACGACGGATGGCAGTCGGCAAAACTGGATAATGGCAACTACACAATCACCAGACAGTAAATAAGGTTATTATTTCTGCAGGTGGGCCAGGCTCTCCTTGATAGTGGCTATCCGGGCCCGTGAGTCAGCTTCTTTCTTCCGCTCAGTATCAAGCACTTTCGGAGGAGCATTCGAAACAAACTTCTCATTTGAGAGCTTCTTGAGAACGGAGGCCAGGAACCCCTCCTGGTAGACCAGCTCCTCCTTCAGCTTGCGGATCTCATCTTCATGATCAATACCCTCACTCAGGGGGACAAAGAACTCAGATGTGCCAATCCTGAATGAGGCTGCTCCCTCGACCTTGCCTTCGACAACCCTGATCTCTGAAAGGTTGCACATGCGGATTATGACCGGATCAAACTCATTTCCGGTTGCACCGGGAGAAGCGCATAGAACAAGGGATTCGCGCACCGGGATATTCTTTTCCTTCCTTACCGCGCGTACGGCGCTGACTATCTCGCGTACCGTGTCAAAACGCATCAGCATTCCGGCCTCGTAAGGTGCAGGCAGCGGCATATGTTCAACCATGATGCTGCTTCCTTCGGGCCTGGCAGCCAGCCTCTGCCATATCTCCTCGGTGATAAAGGGCATGAAGGGATGCAGAATCTTCATCAGGTCACCGAAGATGGCCAGCGTCTCACGGCGGGTCTCTCCGTCAATGGGCTTGCCGAAGGCGGGCTTGATGATTTCAAGATACCAGCCGGAGAAATCATCCCAGAAGAGTTTGTAAGCCTGCATCAGTGCATCGGAGATGCGGTAGCGTACAAAGTTGTCCTCGATCTCCGCAAGGGTTTTGTCTATGGTATTGCGCATCCAGGTGACAGCCGCCTTCGAAGCCGCCGGCTGTTCAACGCTGTCATCAGGACTCATTGACATCACAAGCCGGAAGGCATTCCATATCTTGTTGGCAAAGTTGCGCCCCTGCTCCGGAAGGCTGTCGTCATACAGCAGGTCATTCCCCGCAGGGGAACAGAGAAGCATGCCAACTCTCACACCGTCAGCCCCGTACCTGTCTATGAGCCCGATGGGATCGGGAGAGTTGCCGAGCGATTTCGACATCTTGCGCTTCTGCTTGTCGCGTACCATGCCGGTAAGGTATACATCACCAAATGGTTCGCGACCGCGGTACTCATACCCAGCGATGATCATCCTGGCAACCCAGAAGAAAAGTATGTCCGGAGCGGTCACAAGGACATTGGAGGGATAATAGTACTTAATGTCTTCGTTATCAGGGTTATTAATCCCGTCAAAGCAGGTTATGGGCCATAGCCATGATGAGAACCATGTGTCAAGCACATCATCATCCTGGCGAAGGTCATTCATGGTCAGGTCTGCCCTGCCGGTGATGTTGCGGGCCTTTTCCAGCGCCTCATCTTCAGTCACGGCAACAACAAACTCATTATTGTTGTAATACCATGCCGGGATCCGCTGACCCCACCACAGCTGCCTGCTGATGCACCAGTCGTGCACATTTTCCATCCAGTGCCTGTAAACATTTCTGAACTTGTCAGGGTAAAGCCTGACGGTATCATCCATCACCGCGTCGAGGGCCGGTTTGGAGATATCCTTCATTTTAAGGAACCACTGCAGTGAGAGCTTCGGTTCAATCACCGCATGGGTGCGCTCTGACCTCCCGATTTTATTTATGTAATCTTCAACTTTTACAAGAGCGCCGGTACGGCGAAGCTCCTCATCAGCAAGGACGCGGGCCTCGAAACGGTCTTTGCCTGTGAACATGCCTGCCGCTTCTGAGATGGTGCCGTTATCATTGAAAATGTCAATACTCTTCAGGTTATACTTCAGGCCGATCTCATAGTCGTTTATGTCGTGAGCCGGGGTGATCTTCAGACACCCCGTCCCAAACTCCATGTCAACATATTCATCGAAGATGAACGGAACCTCCCGGTTGGCCATGGGTACAATGACCTTCTTCCCCTTCATGTGTGCATAGCGCTCATCATTCGGGTTAGCGCATACAGCCATGTCACCAAGGATTGTCTCAGGTCTGGTGGTTGCCACCATGATATAATTGTCCTCACCAACTATCCTGTAGCGCACATAATAAAGTTTCGACTTTTCTTCGGTGTAGACAACCTCTTCGTCCGAGACGGCCGTGAGAGCCTGCGGATCCCAGTTGACCATGCGTACTCCGCGGTAGATCAACCCTTTGTTATAAAGATCGACAAAGACCTTTATCACCGATATGTAACGGGGTTCATCCATGGTGAACAGGGTGCGGTCCCAGTCACATGACGCCCCGAGCCTCTTCAGCTGCTCAAGAATGATGCCTCCGTGCTTGTGTGTCCACTCCCAGGCATGATCCACAAACTGCTCGCGGGAGATGGATCTCTTCTCTATTCCCTCACTGCGCAGCTTGGCAACAACCTTGGCCTCGGTGGCAATGCTTGCATGATCGGTGCCCGGAACCCAGCAGGCGTTAAGACCAAGCATCCGCGCACGCCTGATAAGCACATCCTGGGTGGTGTTGTTGAGCATGTGCCCCATGTGAAGCACCCCGGTGACATTCGGCGGAGGAATGATAATGGTGTATGGTTCGCGTTTGTCAGGCCTGCTGCGGAAAAATCCCTTTTCCATCCAGTAACTGTACCATTTCCCCTCTGCGGAAGCCGGATCATATTTTGAAGGAATATCAGTCATGGGAATTGCGATTTGCGATTTGCGAGTGCGATTTGTGATTTTCGGTTTATTGACCGGTAATTCAATATGTAAGGGCACAAAATTAACATTTTGTAGCCATTATGGAAAAAGTGGCCGGGCTTATGCGTAAAATCATTTTCACGTTACCTGAATTTGAATACATTTGGGACGGTAAGTTATCAGTGCTTTAAAAATTTACAGTCATGCCAAAGATTTCAGAAAAGGCCGGGATGATGCCGGCATCACCGATCCGCAAGCTCGTACCATTTGCCGAGGAGGCAAAACGAAGGGGAGTAAAGGTTTACCACCTCAACATCGGACAACCCGACATCCACACTCCCGAAGCAGCTCTCAGGGCTCTGAAGAATATGGATCTCAGGGTCATTGAGTACACCCATTCCGCCGGTAACGAGTCATACCGCCGTAAACTGGCCGTGAGCTATCAGAAGATCGGGATCGACATCAACCACACTGAGATCATTGTTACCACAGGCGGATCAGAGGCTGTCCTCTTTGCTTTCATGTCATGCCTGAATCCGGGCGAAGAGGTGATTACCTTTGAACCTTTCTATGCCAACTACAACGGATTCGCCACCACGGCCGGCGTTAAGATTGTGCCGGTCAGGTCATTCATAGAGGACGAATTTGCACTCCCTTCGATTGCCGAGATCGAGAATAAGATAACTCCCAAGACGAAAGCCATCCTGATATGCAACCCCAATAACCCGACGGGAGCTCTCTATTCAAAGGAAGAGCTGATGCAACTGGGCGAAATAGTGAAGAAACACGACCTGTTCCTCTTCTCCGACGAGGTATACAGGGAGTTCTGCTATGGTGCAGAGCATTTCTCGGCAATGCAGCTTGACGGCATCAGGGACAATGTCGTGCTGCTTGATTCAGTATCAAAACGTTACAGCATGTGCGGGGTACGTATAGGAGCCCTTATCACTCACAATAAAGAGATCCTTGCAGCAGCACTTAAGTTTGGCCAGGCAAGACTCTGCCCGCCTGAGCTGGGCCAGCTGGTGGCCGAGGCTGCCATAGACACGCCCAAGGAGTATTTCAAAGAGGTTTACGATGAGTATATCGCCCGTCGCGATTTCATGGTGAATGCTCTGAACCGGATGCCGGGTGTCTACTGCCCGCTGCCCCGCGGTGCATTCTACACGGTGGTGAAGCTGCCTATCGATGACTCCGACAGGTTCGCGAAGTGGCTGCTTGAAGATTTCACCTACAAGAACCAGACGGTGATGGTGGCTCCCGCAACGGGATTCTACTTCACCCCCGGCGCCGGCAAGAACGAGGTGCGTGTCGCATACGTCCTGAAGATAGATGACCTGCGCAACGCCATGGAAACCCTGGCAGAGGCACTGAAGGTCTATCCCGGCAGAACCAAATAGGATTTGCGATTTGCGAATTGCGATTTGCGATGTTACTTAATTCGCACATCGCAAATCAATAATCGCAAATCCTATTTGTGTACGCGGCGGATGAATTCCTCCACCTCCGGAACGCCGCCCTGGTACACCAGGTAACCGTTATACGGCTCCCGCTCGGTGATCTCGCCATTGACGGGAGTCAGCATGATCCGCTTCACCTCCTCCAGGTCATCGGTCTGCCCCAGCGCCCAGCCCAGTTTAACCCACGCCACCTCTGGCAGCATGTTGCCAAGCGGTATCACACCCTTCGCCATCATGTCACGACCGGTCTCATATACAAACATATGAACATAACCCCAGATGGTCTGCAGCGTCATGTATACCGCCACATTCTCGCGCCGGGCTCTCTCAAGGGCCGGGTAGAGCTCCCTGTTCACGTGCCCGAGGCCTGTTCCCACTATGATAATCCCCTTGTAACCGTTGTCAATGAGTGAATGGATCATATCCGCCTTCATATGCGGATAGAAATAGATCATTGTCACATTCTCGTTGAAATATGGCATGATCTTCACATTGCGGTCAGTGCGCCGCGGATTGTATATCTTCTGGATCGGCTTCACCTCTCCCCTCTTCACCGTTGCCACGGGTATGTCACCGATTGTCCGGAAAGTGGACCTGTACGAACTGTGCATCTTACGCACCCTGGTGCCGCGGTGCAGGAAACCGTACTCATCACTGGTGGGACCGAACATGCAGACCATCACCTCGGCGATGTCACCATGCCCGGCGGCCGTTGAGGCATGTATCAGGTTGAGGGCAGCGTCTGACGACGGCCGGTCAGATGACCTCTGCGATCCTACCAGCACTATCGGCACGGGCGAGTTCTGTACCATGAACGAGAGCGCTGCAGCCGTGTGATGCAGGGTGTCAGTGCCATGACCGATCATGATGCCGTCAATTCCGTTTGAAATCTCGTCACCTATGGCCTTTGCAAGTATCTTGTACTGGTCGGGGCCCATGTTCTCGCTGAATACGGCGAAGAGCTTCTCCGTGCGTATGTTGCATACGTCAGCCAGCTCGGGCACGGCACCGTAGAGCTCACCCGGCGAAAATGCCGGAATGACTGCACCCGTGCGGTAATCAAGCCTCGAGGCAATGGTTCCCCCTGTGCCAAACAACTTCACATTGGGCTTGTCATCAGAATAGGGAAATTCCTTTTCGGGAATCTTGTAATTGGCCTTGTTGTAACCGGTCTCCGTCATCCTGATTATGGTAGCAATGTCGATCCCGATATTATAACCGGTCTCGATCTTGATCACGATGTGGAGATCGTCATTATTCTCTGAACGCGGCAGGATGGTCCCCTTGAACAGTCCCCTGGTAGTCTCGATGTCAGCCTGACCCCAGACGCGGACATTAAACTTCTTCAGCACCGCAAGCGCCTCGCCTTTGTATCCCTGGAAAAAATCTTCAGCCATAACAGTCAATCTCTAACCTCAAGTAATTCTGACACCGCATTTCTCACTTCCGACAACCTCACAGTCCCGAGGGCTTTCATATGCAATTGTCCCATCATCCACTCTTCCATCCCCGCCATATTACCGTTGTAGCAGACTTCCGGGAACCTTGCGGCAAGGTTTTTTGCCTCATCCCTGATTTCATTCATCGTGGCACGGTGAAGCCCGGTTCCGGCCAGTATGCTCTTAAAATCAGGTGATGCTTCTGCAACTGCGGCAGGAAGCAATATTCGCGCCACCGGCGCGAGAAGCTTCTCATTCTTCAGGAAGGCAAAGAGGTCATAGAGTCTTTCATAGCTGAACCCTGCTGCCACCCTGCCCCGCCCCTCGAGGCTGCGGAAACGGTGGCCTATCATTATTCCGACCTCCCTGGGATCAAAGCCAAGATCATTGCTGATCCGCTCTACCAGTACCACCAGGTTCTTGCTCAGCAGGTAATGCCAGGTGTCTTCGGGAAGGTTCCATTCCTTCATCTGGAGGAACCTTTTTGCAACGTCAACCGGCATGTTTCTGCCAAGTTTTTCAAGCATCTCCGTCGTGACAGCTATGGGCTGTGAATCGGTGTCAGGGTACATGCGGTCACGCCCGGGAAGAACCCTCTCAAACATGGTTGTGCCATCCTCAAACGCCTTGCGGGTTTCATTGGGCACGCCCGCGAAAGCGAGGCGGATCCGTTCCTCGACTGTTTCAATGGCAGTGGGGATGTCTTCACCAGGGCCCCAGAGTATTATCTGTGCATCACCGGCATCAGCCGAAAGCCATATGGCCAGTTCCGGGAAGAGATTGTTGAAGTTGCCCCCGGCGATCTCCTCCGAATGGGTCATGTTGGGCTTCTCGATGCAGGCTATCACTTTAAGCCTGTCACTTATCTCATCGGCAAAGATCCTTCCGGGCTGGGTAAAATGCGAAAGTATACCTCTGCACCCCGGGAGATTCAGGGCAATGACCCGATCTCCTCGGTCGAGAGCCGACCTGACCGGTGCGAAATGAAACTCCTGTTCCCTTTCTGTGATCTCCTTTGTTTTAGCCGACCATGCAGCCGGGTCTTCTATGTTCTTGTGCAGTTTCGAGCGGATGTTAAGCAGCGCGTACTGCCTGAATGCCTCGTTGTGTGACAGCTCCGGGATCCACCTGATATGTGCCACCCCCTTGATCTCAGCCCGGCTTCCGCCCTCGCAGCTGACGTTCACGTCTTCGCGCGCAGCGCCCATGCCCGTGCGTACCTTGCCGGTACTGCGGTTAAGGAACCTGATATATTCGGCCGCCTCGGCCAGCTCGTCAGGGGTGAGGCAATCAGGATAGGTCACAGTCTCTATCAGCGGCATGCCAAGGCGGTCAGTCTTGTATATCCGTTTGTGCCCTATGTCTGATACTTCGCGGCATGAGTCCTCCTCCAGGCTGAGCTGGATGAGCCTTACCCTCTTGTTTTTCAGCTGAAGCTCTCCCTCAACGCTGATGATGGCAGAGCGCTGGAACCCGGTGGGTATGCTTCCGTCAAGATACTGCTTACGGGTGATATGCACCTCACCCACGATGTTCATCCTGGCAGCCAGTGCAATGCTTATGGCAATCTCCAGCGCCTCCCGGTCAACGGGGAACGGGGGGGTGTCATCAACCTCGTAGGTGCATGCCGTTTCATTGTTAATACGGTAAGTGATCTCCTTCCTGGTCCTGAATTCCATGAGTGCAGTGCCGTCATAAACTCCCATCTCACTGAGAGTCGGTCTCATGTGACGGATCACCTCCGCGTCAAAATCATTGTCATCATGGTAAATACCGGCCGGACAACGGCAAAAGAGCTTGCTCTTCGTCCTCAGCTGCTGGTGCACCTCGAGGCCCGATTTGAAGCCGATCCGCTTATAATCATTAAGCGTCGCCTCCTTACGGGTGACATACCCGATCTCCTCCCTGGTTTCTTCGTAGTTTTTCCGCGGATCAATTATTGACATACCTTAAGACATTGCCTCTGCAATTTACGCAGAAGCGCGGAATATTGGAAGTGCCCATTTAAAGAAAGTTTGCGTAACTTTCTGCTATAACATGTTTCAATGCCGGACAATTAAAATTATGTCGAAATCAAAGGGCGGGGATTTAAAAATTAAACCCTGCGGAAAAAAATTGACATTTGCATTAAAACGGGATCCACTTAATAATATTAAGCGCGTAGCGACCTGATTATCAGTCGTAGCGAATTGCCTTGACGGGTGTAATGCGGGCAATAAGCTGAGAAGGTATAAGAAGCATCAGGATGATGGCAATCATCGTCCCGATGTTAAGCAGGATGACATGAACGGGATCAAGATTGATCGGAACGCTCCTGAGATAATATGAGGATGGGTCCAGCGAAATCATCTCTGTTTTGAGCTGAAGCAGTGCCAGCCCGATGCCTATTACGTTGCCCCAGAAAAGGCCCCTGGCCGTCAGCCAGGCAGCCTGGTAAAGAAAGACGCTGCGGATAACCTTGTTGCCCGCGCCAAGAGCCTTCAGCACCCCTATCATGTTGGTCTTCTCAAGTATCAGAATGAGCAGACCGGAAATCATGTTGAACCCGGCTACAAGGATCATAAGCACCAGGATGATTATCACGTTGGTGTCCTGGAATCCCAGCCAGTCGAATATCTGCGGGTAACGCCCCCTGATGTTGGTTACCTTGAGCTGCTCCTCTTCCTCGGCGACCCGGTAGCCTATTGCATCACGGACAACATCCGTCATGTAATCAAGCTCTTCGAAGTCATTTATGTAAATCTCAAAACCGCTTACCTGGTCATCGCTCCAGCCGTTCAGGCTCCTGATGTGGTTGATGTCGCAGAAGAGGTAGGTCTTGTCAAACTCCTCGAGGCTGGTCTCATAGATGCCGAGAATGGTGAACTTGCGCATCCGGGGCGGATCCTGAACGAAAAACATCGAAAACGAGTCCCCCAGCTTGAGACCCAGCATGTCAGCCACCTTCTTCGAGATAACCACATCATTGCTTCGTGCCGTGTCACTGAGGACCAACGTCTCTCCCTCCACCATGTTCGATCTGAAGAAACTCCAGTCATAATCACTGCCAATCCCCTTTAGAACAACTCCCTGAATGTTTTCGTCAGTCTTGATGATTCCCGCCTTCGTGGCGAAGACCTGCACGTTCCTGATTCCCCGGTGCTCCCTGATTTTGGAGACGAAGGGCTGGTTTGAGCTGACAGGCACGGTCTCATACGAAAGATTGGCGTCGAAATTAACCACCTGGATATGAGCCCCGAAGCCCGCCACCTTGTCACGGATCTGCTGCTTGAAGCCGGTGAGGATTGACACCGCGAGGATCATCACCGCCAGTCCCAGGGCAATGCCTATTATGGCTATTACATTTATTGGACGCGAAAAGGCAGTGCCACGGTTGCGGTCCTTTATAAGGCGACTGGCTATGAAGGTTCCGATTGACATTGCGACAAAATTAAGAATTAAGAGCGAAGAATCCGTTTGTTGCCTCTTTTCTTATCTTTACGCTAAACCTGACTGAAATGAAAAAATTTGTCATCCCGCTGATCATTGTAACTGTGGTCATTGCGGCCTGTGCGGCCGGAAATAAAAACACAACCCTGATGACAGGGGCCGAGAGAACCGGTGAGTACCTGCCGCTGCTCAAGGGAAAAAGGGTGGCGGTTGTGGCAAACCAGACCTCTATGGTTGGCAAAACCCATCTGATTGATACTCTGCTATCTGAAGGCGTCAACGTCCGGCTGATCTTTGCTCCGGAACATGGCTTCAGGGACCTGGCCGACGATGGTGCGGTGATCACCTCGGGAACCGACCCTGTGACGGGCATCGAAGTCATAAGCCTCTATTCCTCGAAAAAGAAGCCGGCACCGGAAGATCTCGCTGACATAGATGTTGTTGTATTTGACATCCAGGATGTGGGGACCAGGTTTTACACATACCTGACCACCATGTGTTACGTTATGGAGGCATGCGCCGAAAACGGGAAGCAGTTCATAGTGCTTGACAGGCCGAACCCGAATGGTTATTATGTCGACGGACCGATACTTGACACCGCCGGTTACCGCTCCTTTGTAGGAATTCATCCCATACCCGTGGTGCACGGAATGACCTTCGGCGAGTATGCCGGCATGACGAACGGCGAGGGATGGCTGGCAGGAGGCATCAGGTGCGATCTGAAGGTGATCGGCTGCACCGCCTACACTCACTCTACGATGTACCAGCTGCCGGTGATACCGTCACCTAACCTTCCAAACATGAACTCCATATACCTGTACCCGTCGCTCTGCTTCTCGGAGGGAACAGTTCTGTCATGCGGAAGGGGTACCGGTTTTGCTTTCCAGGTGCTTGGAGCTCCGGGGATGCCGGATACAGGATTCAGCTTCACCCCGCAGCCCTCATTCGGCTCATCCAACCCCAAACATAACGGATTGACCTGTTACGGCATTGACCTTCGCAATGCGACGGGTGACGGACTGGTCCCGAAACCTGAGATAAACCTCGACTGGATCATTGACATGTACAGGGCGTACCCTGACAAGGAGAACTTCTTCACCGGTTATTTTAACACCCTGGCCGGGAGCAGCACGCTCCGCGAACAGATTATCAGTGGCATGAGTGCTGCGGAAATAAGGGCTTCATGGAAGGAGGGGCTGGAGGCGTTCAAAACCATCAGGTCAAAATACCTCCTGTACGACTAATAATGTTTTACCCCGGTAATTCACGACTCGCAACCCGCAAATTTGAGCATGCGACGCAGGAGCAGTATCAATCCCGCATCCGCCAGCCGGCATATCGGGACCCAACTCGCAATTCACATTTTGTTGTTGTCGCAAATCGCAATTTGCAATTCGCAATTCGCAATTCGCAAATCTATTTGAGGTTCCTGTAGTGTTCGTACCGCTTCAGGATATCCGCCACATAAGCGTTGACTTGCACACCCTGCCTAAGTCTGCCGTTCCTCACCACCGGGTCATCATAAAACGCCGGATCAGCCTTCCGCTCCAGGAAAAGCGACACATTGTCGTCCCACCTGCCCGGATCAAGCCCGTTCTTCTCGGCAAGCCTGATAGCATCAATTACATGGCCATGACCGGCATTGTAACTGGCAAGAATGAACTTGACCCTCTCGTCGGGATCAGTCACCCACTGGCTGAAGAGCCTGTCAAGCATCCTGATATAGCTTATACCGGCGCGGATGTTATTTTCAACCGATCTCGTCACGTCATACCCGAAGTGCAGCCCGGTGGAAGGCATCACCTGCATCAGGCCGTATGCCCCGCGGGGCGAAGTGACTGACGGGTTAAACCTCGACTCCTGATAGATCAGGGCTGCAACAAGACGCCAGTCCCAACCGATGGTGTCAGCGTAATTCTTGATGATGTCATCAAAAGGCGACACCTTTCCGTCGGAGTTGGTGGCGAAATATTCCGATCCGGCTATGGATGCCGGCCGCATTCCGCTGAAATACTTCCTCTCAAGTCTTGCATACTCACGAGTGGTCTTGAACCCGGTGATCCAACCATTAAGCTCGCTGATCAGGGCATCAGTCCCGTCTTTCCTTACACTCCATGCTATATTGAGCGGAAAACTCACGGGAGTTGACATGTCAAGCCCGGGAAAGAGCGTGCCAATGATGTTCGACATATAGTCGTCACATATGGTGTATTCAATCTCTCCCCTTGAAACCTGACGTGCAAGTTCCTCGGCGTCATAAGGTACCTCAATGACACCTATATCCATACCTGACTCACGCTCAAGATTGTAGAGACGCTGAGCATACGAAGATCCTTTCTGTACGTAGATAGTCTTTCCCGCGAGGTCAAGCTGGTTTCTGACCAGCTTCTCTGCGGCTGTCTTTTCTGTCATCCTTTCCCACCCGTTGGGCTTGCGCTGCACCAGCACCTGGCTCGACTGCATCAGGGGCTCGGTAAACTGCATCATTTCCTTCCGGTCTGCACTGACACTGAGCCCGATAGCTACGAGATCGGCGTCACCCGACTGAAGGTACCCAAGGGCTTCATCTATATCATTGCTCGTTATTATCTCAAGCTCAAGTTCCAGGTGATCTGCAAACTTTTTGAGTAATTCGAAATGAAAGCCCATCGGCTCTCCCTTATAGATGAAGTAGCTCGTTTGATTTACATTCGTCACCGCCCTGATCTTGCCGTCGGCGAGTATTGCGTCAAGATCCCTCGGCGGAACAGTCTCTGTGTAAACCATTCGGTTCTCCTTTTCACAGGAGATGACTGACAAAAAAACAATAAACAAGAACGAAATAAACTTCCTCAATACCTAAACAATTAGTCCGACAATTCAACAACCCTTTACAGGAATTGTTTACGCCGCAAAGATAATATAATTATTTTAATCATAGAAAGTCCATGCCAGGCCGTATTTTATCATCCTGATATTCAGAGGATAACCCGGAACGAGGAAATATTCATACCCGGTCAGGCCCGAATTCACATGATCAGCCATAACGAAAATCCTGGTCCTTTTTATCTTCAGATTGATAAAGGCGTTCACAAAAGGATAATTGCCTGTTTGCCCGTCATTCTGGCTAAAATATCTGCCCGTCGCGGGCATGTAACTCATTGCATTATAGAGAGTATGGATCATTGCCTCGGCCCCCAGCTGGAAGCTTAGCTCCCCTCCGGTGGATTTAAACCTGAAAACATGGTCGAAGAAGAAGGCGCTGCGCGCAGTAACAAGCGGAAGATCAAGAACATCAGTATTGGTGCTCTGCTGCAGCAACAGGGTGTTGTCAAGGTGCAGCTTCCATAATACAAATTCCTTCTTCGCGGTGAGCGCAAGAACAGAGAGGCCTCCCTCATGCTGGTAAGGGACAGCGCCTGTTCCCATACCCGTAAAGTTATCAACAATGGCATAGTTGAATTTCAGGCTGAGTTTCAGCTCCGGCCACAGCAGAGATGAGCCTGCCATGAGCCTGAACTCACGTTTATGGTCAAGCTGCCAGGCAAAGTTGTTCGAGCCCCATGAATAATACCAGAATGATGGGGTATAACTGGCAATTGTGCCTGTGGCATCCCAGGTGATCATACCTCGCCGGCGTGTCTCAAACTCCTTGTATATGCGGCCGTCAACAATGAAATCACCTGCCCGGTAGCCCTGGAACCAGAGATCACCGGAGGCCGACCAGCCAAACCTGCTGCCGATGTTGTTGAAAACTTTCCCTGTCAGGACGAGGGAGCTCATCTTCCTCCTGACAGTATCGGGTCTCGTAAGGGTATCTCCGGGCATGATCTGGCCGAATGAGCGGAGTTCACTCCTTATCCCGGCACCGGCTCCTATCCTGAAACGGTCGGTTCGCCCTGCGGCGAAATCAACACGCAGGGTATTGGAGAGAATACGCTCCTGAAGAGAATCGGCAGTGACACTCTTGCTTATCATTATGGTGTCATAGAAGTCAGAGGCTGGAAATTTGTCGATGTAACGTCTTTTGTTCCACTCAAGTATGCCGATGTGTGAGAAGGTGATGGGACCGCTTTTCAGGACCTCACCGGTGACTGTGTCACGCTTGCCGCCGGGGGCATACCGCTGTACCAGCATCAGGTAGCGGTTATTAAGGGTGCTCTTTGCGCTGTTGAGATCACTGAGATTGAATGGAACACCCTCAGGATCATACAGGCTCAGGTCATCCTTTGAAATGATGCCGCCGCTCTCCTCGGACTCGTGGTTGTTGAGGCCTGCGGAAACATATGCATTATAAGCATTTGCATTGTAGGAGCCATGCAGCAGGAAGTTCTTGTCTATGGCCTTTTGCAGGTTATACTGGCCGATATTGTATACTATGTCATAGATAAGGCCGAAGTTGAGCCTCCTGTTGACATTCTGCGAGTGCCTGATCCTGAAGGTCTGCTCGGCCACGCTCCTCGCCCCGCCGTTTGACCACTTCAGCTCGGTGAAAGGAACGCGGGTATTTATGAAGAGAGTGTTTGAGGGGGTGAACATGAAGGGCAGGTAATGGGCATAGAGAAACCTGTCAGGCTTCCATTCACGGTCAAAGAAATTGATCTGGTACAGCGGGAGACCGTAGTTGCCGGTGTAAGCGTTGAAAGCAGAGTACCTGTCTGCCACCCTGTATCGGTGAAAGAGGGAGAAGGCGGTGTCAAGCGTCACCGGGATCTCGGTGGTGAAATCGGATGACAGGGTCCACTGGCGGGAAGCGGTGGTGAATGTGGTGTCAGTCTCCGTGTCCGGGCCGGCAGACAGGGCACCGGTGACTGCGGGGCGTACCCTGGCCAGTGCGCGCTCTTTGTAGGACCTGGTTGTATCGCGCCGGATTACTGCAGCGGTGTCGCTCCTGACAGCCCTGAGGGTGTCAGGCTCCTGTCCTGCCAGCGTAAGCGGGAGGAACAAAAGGAAAAAAGCGATATACAGCGGCACTTTGCGCATCACCGGCAAATTTACTCAAAAAGTGGAGAAGGCAAGATAACAGAGGCAAGAGGCATTAGGCAATTGGCAATAGTGTAAAAAAAAAACTCTATTCGGGAACTGAAAATTTTTAACGTGCAGCGCTTGAAGCTTTGCAGCAGGGCCGTGACCCACCCAAATAAAGTGGGCCGGACAGAAAAGATCTGCCCGGCCCGGTGAACAACAACCATATAATGGCAAAAAACAAAATCAGTCTACATTGTCATTCAGGTATGCATTGTTTTCCCTGATGACAGGCTGGTTATCCTCGTCGAGGGTGAGGGTGAACTTCGACACCTTGCTCCCTGCCGCCTTGCTGGCATTGTGGATGGCAATCTTCTTCCTCACATAGGCTGGCACCTCCTCGAAATCCTCGATATTGTCACTCATCGACTGTGTGGAGAGCCCTTCGTTCTTGATTACATTCTGCATGTGTTTCAGCTTGCGCAGCGTCCCCTCGTTCCTGTCAGGAGGCGGGGTGGCGGGGCGGGCAGGAGCGGGCGAAATGTTAATGTCACCGTCAAGCTCGAAATCAATCACTCCCTGGTTGACAGGGGCGCCGTGAGGGGGAATGGCCCTGTCAGAGGCACGGGTGGCCCGCACTATATACTGACCGTCATTCTCGGAGGCGCCGTCAGCATGGCCCGGCTGTTGCTGCGCGGTATTCAGGCTGACAACTTCCTTCCTGCCTTTGGACTTGAACCCCTCCAGGTCAGCGCTCGCCTCGAAACCGGTTGCAACAACAGTGACACTGATGGCATCACCCAACTCCTCATCAGTTGACAATCCCCTGATTATAAGCGCGTCATCAGAGACTGTTTCATATACGTAATCAGTCAGCTCACCAAGCTCATCCATGGTGATCTCGTTTGCGCCGGTGCCCGACTTGATGTTCAGAAGTATGCTTCGTGCCCCGGTGATGTCATTGGAGCTCAGCAGCGGAGAGGTAAGCGCAGCCTCGATGGCCCTGGTGGCACGGTCCTCGCCGGAGGCATTACCTATACCCATTAGCGCCACCCCTGAATCACGCATCACCGTGTCAACATCGGCAAAATCGACGTTTATATAACCTGTGCAGGTAATTATCTCGGCGATTCCCTTCACGGCGTTTGCAAGCACATCATCAGCCCGCGCAAACGCGGCCGAGACACCCTCATCGCCATATATCTGCCTCAACCGTTCATTATTTATTACAATGAGCGAATCGACTTTATCCCTGAGTTCGCCTATGCCGCTTACTGCCAGCTTGATACGTTGGTTCAGCTCCGAGCGGAACGGGATGGTGACCACGGCAACGGTGAGGAATCCTGCATCCTTGCAGGCCTGTGCTATCACGGGAGTTGCACCGGTGCCGGTGCCTCCTCCCATGCCTGCTGTGATGAAGACCATCTTGGTGTTGCCTGAAAGCGCTTTCATGACATCCTCAATGTTCTCTATAGCGGAAGCACGACCTCTCTCAGGCTGACTTCCCGCACCGAGACCCTCTGTTGTGGTCTCTCCTATCTGCACCCTGACCGGTACCGGGCTCTTCATAAGAGCCTGAAGGTCAGTGTTGCAAACGATGAAGTTGACATCCTTGATGCCCTTCCGGTACATGTGGTTGACGGCATTGCCTCCGCCGCCGCCTATGCCCAGGACCTTTATTATTGACGACCTGTCAACCGGCAGGTCAAAATTCATCAGATCATCTGACATGGCTTAATCTTATTTTGAAGGTGTATCATCAAGTTTCTCGTCAGTAGCCTCAATGATCTTATCCCAGATACCCCGCAGCTTGTCACCGAATGACCTGCTGGCCGGCGGACGCCCTTCGTAGAACGGGTCATCCTGCTCCACCTCAACAGGTTCCTCCTTCACAGGCGGAGGTGTGTGCATAGGCTGCTGCTGGTGCTGTGCATACGGCGCCTGCTGGTGCTGCGGTTGCTGTGCCACCGGCTCCTGTTTCTTCTCTCCGAAGCGTGCGAAGGTTTTGTTCTCCTCCAGGTATTCAAGTCCCTTGAGTATCAGACCCACGCTGGTAGCGTACATCGGCTGGTTGATCTCATCCTTGCCCTTGCCGGTGAGATGCACGTTGGGATGACCGATGCGCACATCCATCGCGGTTTTGTATTTGACCAGCTGCGGAAGGTTCTTCAGCATCGCACCGCCGCCGGTGATAACCACTCCTGCGGTAAGCTTTTCGGCGAAGCCGGAATTCTGTATCTCAAAGTTGACCGCATCGAGGATCTCCTCCATGCGGCTCTGGATGATGTATGCAAGGTTCTTGAAGGAAATTTCCTTGGGCTCACGTCCGGCGATGCCGGGAATTGAAACTACCTTGTTCTCAGGGGCGATGTCGCCGATGGCATAGCCGAACTTGACCTTCAGGTCCTCAGCCTGTTTCTGCAGGATGGAGCAACCCTCGCGGATGTCAGCAGTAACCATATTGCCGCCAAATGGTATAACGGCCGTGTGCCTGATGACGTTGTCATAGTAGATGGCCACATCGGTGGTTCCGCCGCCGATGTCAACCAGTACCACACCGGCTTCCTTCTCCTCATCGGTAAGCACGGCTTCTGATGATGCCAGGGGCTCAAGCACCAGGCTCATCAGGTTCATCCCGGCCTTGTTGATGCACCTCTCGGTGTTTTTTGCCGAGGAGATCTGCCCTATCACGATGTGGAAGTTGGCCTCAAGCCTCTTGCCGCAGATGCCGACGGGATTTGTGATACCCGACTCGTTGTCAACGATATAGGTCTGCGGTATGACATGAATAATCTCCTCACCCACATCAATAGGAAGCTTGAACATGTCGGCCGTAAGACGGCGGATGTCGCCGGCGTCTATCTCTGTCTCATGGGAGTCGCGCGTGATGTAACCGCGCGCCATCTTGCTCTTGATGTGCCTGCCGGCGATACCGACAAACACGTCGGTAAGGACGAGGCCTGTTCTTTCTTCGAGGTCATCGACGGTGGTTCGGATGGCCTTCACCGTCTCTTCAATGTTAAGCACCACACCGCGCTTGACCCCTGTAGAGGGTGTGTTGCTGAGTCCGAGGATCTCAATGCCCCCGTTGCCGTCGCTGCGCCCGACAATGGCGACGATCTTCGTCGTGCCGATGTCAATGGCTGCTACTAACTGATCTTTACTGTTCATAGTTCACTTATATGGTTGTTCAACAATTATCATTTCTTTTTTGCATCCGGCTCATTATCAGCAAATAGCCTCTTCTGCCGGTTCTGCTTCTCTTTATATTCATTCTTCATCTCCAACTGTTCATCCGCCTTCGTCTCTCCTGGTCTTTTTCTCTGCGCCGGATTTCCCATTATTTATCTTCTCTGGCAGACAACCTGCCCCCTGTATTCGACATTTACCACCCTGTACCTGTCCCACCCTGCGACGGGCATCGCCTGGCGGTAAAAAACAAGGAGGTTATGCAGTTTCTCTTCATAATTTTCAACCCGCCCCAGTTTCACGGTGTGGTTGCCCACATGGGGCACCAACGTCACCCGGCCGTCACGGGTCATGCTGAGCTGGTCAATCGTCTCATTCCAGAAGCTGTCGCCCCGGATATAATTCACCAGCTCAAAGGCTTTCGCAAGGTTTTCCGTTTTCTCCGACTCAAATATGCTAGTGCCGGTCATCTGCTCGGAATTAAAGACCATGTCAATCTCCAGGATGTGCAGGTTGGGCGTGTACAAATTGTGCCTCCGCATGATGACGCCCTCGCGGTCAATGAAGAAATCTCCTCCATACGATGCCACCACCCTCATCACCGGCTCGCGCTGGTTACCGTAAACATGAAGCTTCCTGTCTTCGGAGATATAGACCTCCGCCACCTTCAGCTCCTTGAATGCCTTCACCCTCTCTTCAAGCTCCGACAATGGTATCTCACTGATCTTCTGGCCAGTAACACGAATGCCCGTGGCTCTCAGTGCATTCATGATGTCATTATTGGTAACGAACTGGTGCTTTGACGAGTCAGCAACGTTAATGACCACCCCCTCGCATGTTGCATCAGCCGTCATGGTGCTGATGAACACAGGGGTAAGGAACAGCGCTGCTCCCATAATAATGGTCACTATTTTCATTAAAATACTCATCCTTTCTTCCTCATCCTCAGGCGTTTCTGTTCTTAAGCATTTCCGTTATCGGTTCAATAAATCTGTCTATATCGCCTGCACCGATAGTCAGCAACAGACCCTTTTTCACATTATTCAAAGCCGGCAGCAATTCTTCCTTCGTCAAAACCTTCACATTGCGGTTTTTCATCATTCCTGCGATCATATCCGAGGAGACGCCGGCGATTGGTTTTTCCCTCGCGGGATACAGTGTCAGCAGCAGTATTTCATCGAGTTTGTCAAGCGCATCCGCGAAGCCTCCGGCGAAATCGCGCGTGCGGGTGTAGAGGTGCGGCTGGAAGATGCCGGTGACATGCTTCCCTGGCCAGAAATCACGCACGGCGCTGACGAGCGCATTGATCTCCTGGGGGTGGTGGGCGTAATCATCAACATAGATGATCTCCCTGCCGGAGTACCTGACGTCAAACCGGCGGCGTACTCCCTGGTAAGAGCCGACAGCGCTCCGGATGATCTCAGGCGATACACCGGCGCACCATGCTGCCGATGCGGCTGCGGTGGCATTAAGTATATTCACCATACCTGGAAGATGAATCCGGATATTCCTGACCGGTTCACCCGGGGTCATTATGTCAAATGTGTAGCTCCCCTCCTCCTTTTTGATGGATGCAGCCCTGAATGAGGCTTTCTCTCCGGTTCCGTAAGTATAGATTGTAGCGTCACCCGGAAGGGAGAGCGACGATGCAATGTTCTCATTGAGGATGAGTGTCCCTCCGGGACGAACCCGGTGACAGAACTCACCGTAAGCTTCAACCATCGATTCGGCCGTGCCGTAGATATCAAGGTGATCGGGATCAATTGCGGTGACCACCGAGATGAGCGGTGAAAGATGCAGGAAAGACCTGTCGAACTCATCTGCCTCCATCACCGTAAAGCGGCTTTCCGAGAGAAGCAGATTGGTGTCGTAATTCTTCGAGATGCCTCCGAGGAATGCTGAGCAGTCAATGGGTGATGAGCTGAGAATATGGGCGGTCATGGTGCTCACAGTAGTCTTGCCATGTGTCCCGGCAACGGCGATGGCATCGGTGTCACGTGAGATGACACCAAGGATCTCAGCGCGCTTATAAATAGTATATCCGTTGTCCCTGAAGAAGTTAAGGAGAATGCTCTCCTTCGGGATGGCCGGGGTGTAGACTATCAGCACCCGGTCATTCTCGGAAGGTTCCGAGAATAGCACCGGTAATGAGTCGATGCTGTCTTCATAGGTAATTGAACACCCCTCCTCTGCGAGGGTATCTGTCAGCGGGCTCTCGGTGCGGTCATATCCGCAGACGATGTAATCCTGCGACAGGAAATAGCGTGCCAGCGCACTCATCCCGATCCCTCCTATTCCCAGGAAATAAATCCCTTCTATGTTCGTCAGTCCCCTCATCAGCTATTCTGTAATGTTACCTATCCGTCAGTTTTCTTTTGTCTCGTTTTCTCTCTGGTTGTTCCCTGTTTTATTATCCCCTTTTATCGCTTTTCCCATTTTTCGGTCCGACTATCATTTCTTACTCTCCGGGAAGCATCGTATTATCTTTTCACCATTTTCAATACTTCCCTGGCAATCACCTCATCCGCATCCCGGATTGCCATCTTCCTGATGTTCTCAGACAGTGAGTTTCGTTTTGCGGTGTCATTTACCAGGTCAATGGCTGTTTTAACAAGTGCATCCTGTGCATCCGCATCGCGCACCAGCAGTGCCGCCCCCCGGTTCACCAGCGCCATCGCGTTGTGCGTCTGGTGGTCTTCTGCCACGTTCGGCGAGGGGACCAGTATTACCGGCTTGCCCACCAGTGCAAGCTCGGAGATTGTTCCGGCGCCGGCACGCGAGATGATTACATCGGCGGCGGCATAGGCCAGGTCCATGCGATTGATGAAGCCGGTGACCCTGATGCGGCCTACACCCTGAGCCTCAGCCAAGTCGCGCATGCGGTCATAATAATGGCTGCCGGTCTGCCAGATCATCTGCACCCCCGAAGTCTCTATAAGGCCTATGCTGCCGCCCACACTGTCATTCACCGTGCCGGCGCCGAGCGACCCGCCAAGAACCAGTGTCACCGGCATCCCCGGCTCCAGCTTAAAATGCTTCAGAGCCTCCCCGCGCAGCGAGGCCAGGTTGTCATATGCCTGCCTGACCGGATTACCAGTCAGCATTATCTTTTCCTCCGGGAAATACTTCTCCATCCCCTCATATGCCACGCAGATACGGACGGCTTTCTTCGCCAGCAGCTTGTTTGTTACACCTGCATAGCTGTTCTGCTCCTGTATCAGAGTAGGTATATGACGCTGTTGTGCCTGTTTCAGGACAGGTCCGGAGGCATATCCGCCCACCCCTACAACGACATCAGGAGCGAACTTTTTGATTATCTGCCCTGCCCTTAGCATGCTGCGGAAAAGCCTGTAGGCGACGCTGATATTCCTGATGCTGCCACCCCTGATCAGCCCGGCCACCGGCAGACCCACAATCTCATAACCGGCCTCGGGCACCTTCTGCATCTCCATCTTCCCCTCGGCACCCACAAACAGTATCTTCATGTCGGGTTCAATCCTCCGCAGCGCATTGGCAATGGCAACAGCCGGGAACAGGTGGCCGCCGGTGCCGCCCCCGCTGATGATGATCCTTATATTTCTGCTCTCTTCACTCATTCCGTTACCATGATCTCCCTGTCACTCTTCCCTTTATCCCTGCTTTTCTTGTCTTCCTTATCAGTCTCTTTAGTCGTCGGTTATTGCTAAATCTTCATTCTCTTTTTTATCTGCTTCAACATTTCTTCCATTGCCTCTCACACCGGCACTTTGTCTGTCTGTTCAACCTCGGAGAGTCTCTCCTGCCGCTCCCGCGCATTCATCACCCTCGATACGCTGAGTATCGCACCCAGTGCGAAGCTGATGACCATCACCGAGGTACGCCCCCAGCTTATCATCGGAAGCGTCTGGCCCGTCACCGGGAAGAGCCCCACCGCCACCAGCATGTTCAGGAACGCCTGGAATACTATCATAACCGTCAGCCCCAGCACCATCAGGGCCGGGAACGCATAATCACATTTCCGCGCTATCTGCACCCCCCGGTACATCAGCGCCAGATAGGCCATAATCACTATCACCGCTCCAAACAACCCGTACTCCTCAACGATAATAGCAAAAATGAAGTCGGAGTTCGACTGCGGCAGGAGGTTGCGCTGGGTGCTCTTCCCCGGAAGCTTGCCGAAGATCTTGCCCGTGGAAATGGCTATTTTGGCCTGGTTTGCCTGGTAATCGGCATCCGGTGAGCTCTCACCGCTGAAGTATGCCTCAATACGGTTTTTCCACACCTGCACACGGTTGTCATCCTTCTTGAAGATAAGCAGCAGCGAGGCAAACAAAATCACCCCTGCCAGTCCCAGCCCTGCATAGGTCAGCAGGAACTTAATCGGCACACGGCCGATAAACAGTATGATCATGCTGATCATGAATATCATGACAGCAGTGGAGAGATTCTCCGACATGATCAGCACGCAGACAATTCCGATAGGCACCACCAGCTTCATGGTCACCACGCTGAAGTTGTTCAACTCATGCTGGTACACCGTCAGCCCCCGCGCCAGGTAAATCACAAGCGCCACCTTGGCCAGGTCAGATGTCTGCAGCCTCAACCCGATCACAGGTATCTCGAGCCAGCGGGTGGCCGAGTTGATGCTCACCCCTGCGAAAAGCGTAACCAAAAGAAGCAGTACCGCCACAACCAGCCCGATGGTGGCAAACTGCATATATTTAATATAAGGTATCCAGTGGGTGACAACAATGATCAGCAGACCCAGCATCAGCATGATGAACTGGGTGCGGAGAAAATAGAAAGTGTTTCCGTGATGCGACGAATAGGCCACGCTGACCGACGAGCTGTAGACCGACAGCAGCGACAGCAGCATGAAGAAGGCGATGAGTCCCCACAGGTACCTGTCGCCCCTGAAAAACCTTTTTATCGTAACATCTGCCATACTCCCCTACAGATTTCTGACACACATTTTAAACTGCCGCCCGCGGTCCTCGTAATTCCGGAACAGGTCGAAGCTGGCGCACGCCGGTGAAAGCAGCACCGTATCGCCCTTGTGGGCGAGATAATAAGCCGATTTGACTGCCTCCTCCATCGAGCCTGTCTCGACGATGGTGGGGACCATATCGCCAAAGGCGCTGATGATCTTCGAGTTATCCTTGCCCAGGCAAACGATAGCCTTCACCTTCTCCTTCACCACGGTGTTAAGCTCGCTGTAGTCATTCCCCTTGTCAATGCCGCCGGCGATCCACACCACATCGGTCTTCATGCACTCGAGGGCATACCAGGTGGAGTTGACGTTGGTCGCCTTCGAGTCATTGATGAAGTTGATACCCGCCACCATGATGACGGACTCGAGCCGGTGCTCCACTCCCTGGAAGTCTGCCAGACTCTCGCGTATCGTCTCCTTGCGGATGTTGAGAACCTTTCCGGCGATGGCCGCGGCCATCGAGTTGTAGGTATTGTGGCGTCCTTTCAGCGCCAGGTCGTGAATGGTCATAAGGCTGGTTTTTTCGGTTATGTTTAGAATCAGGTTTTCGTTTTCAATGGATGCAGCCATCCCCTCCCGCCTGTCAATGGAGAATGGAAGGGAATGAGCGTCAATGATACGCGCGGCCACTTCCCTGGCAGTAATGGGATCGTCGGCACACCAGATGAAATGGTCGGCTCCGGTCTGGTTCCGGATCACCCTCATCTTGGAGTCGACGTAGTTTTGCATCTCGTGGTCATACCTGTCGAGATGGTCGGGGGTGATATTCATAAGTATTGCTATCTCAGCCCTGAAGTCATACATTCCGTCGAGCTGGAAGCTGCTGAGTTCAATCACATAGTAATCATATCCGCCCTGTGCCACTGCCATTGCGAAACTGTTCCCCACATTGCCGGTCATGGCTACGTTGAGCCCGGCCTTCTTCATCATGTGATAGATCAGGTTCGTGGTGGTGGTCTTGCCGTTGCTTCCCGTCACGCATATCTTGACGGCATCTGTGTAACGGCCGGCAAACTCGATCTCGGAAATCACCGGGATGCCCTTTTCACGTATGGCCACAACAAGTGGATTATCCTCGTGCAGGCCGGGACTCTTGATCACCTCGCCGGCGTTCATAATCAGCTCAGGGGTGTGCTTCCCCTCTTCAAAAGCGATGTTGTGGGAGACCAGTATCTCACGGTACTTGTCCTTTACCGAGCCGCTGTCGCTCACGAAAACGTCAAATCCCTTCTGTTGAGCCAGCACAGCCGATCCCGCACCGCTCTCTCCCGCACCCAGTATTACAATTCTTTTGTTCATTCTGTCTTATCTTCAGTCTTACCACGCCTGGTTCATTCTCAGCCGTATCTTCAATGCCCCCCGGCCTGGTTCGTTTTTTATCTTGTTTTCAGTGTCACCACGCTGATCACCGCCAGTATGATTGCGACTATCCAGAAACGTGTAACTATCTTTGGTTCAGCATATCCCTTCTTCTGATAGTGATGGTGCAGCGGCGCCATCAGGAATATGCGCCTCCCCTCGCCATATTTCCGTTTGGTTCTTTTAAACCAGCTTACCTGCAGCATCACCGAGAGGCTCTCCACGAAGAAGATGCCGCACAGGATGGGTATCAGAAGCTCTTTTCTGATCACAATGGCGAACACGGCAATGATCCCCCCGAGGGTCAGGCTGCCGGTGTCGCCCATGAATACCTGTGCCGGGTACGAGTTGTACCATAAGAATCCCACAAGGGCTCCCGCGAAGGCTGCGGCAAAGATCACCAGCTCGCCGATGTTCGGCAGGTACATTATTTTAAGGTAGTTGGCATAGATGATGTTACCTGATACATATGCCAGAATCCCGAGCGTCACTCCCGCCACGGCACTTGTACCCGTCGCCAGCCCGTCAAGGCCATCGGTCAGGTTAACCCCGTTCGAGACAGCAACAACCACGAATACCACCATGGCCATAAAGACCAGCCACCCCAGCAGTTGCTTAGTTTCGCCCCTGGCGAAGGGGACAAGCCACGCATAGTCGAACTCATTGTTCTTTACGAAAGGGATGGTGGTCTTGGTCGACTTAACGTTGACGGCTGTGGACTGTTGCTGGAGTACAACGGTTCTGTTTTCTGCAGTCACGGCCGGATCATCATACGCAGCATCCGCCGAAGCCACGGTGACTCCTGCCGGCGGAGCGACATTGACACGCACAACAACATCGTCACTTAAATAGAGGGTCAGGGCTACTATCAGGCCAAGCCCGATCTGTCCGAGGATCTTGAACCTGCCGGCCAGCCCTTCTTTGTTCTTTTTGAATATCTTGATGTAATCATCCATGAACCCGATGAATCCCACCCAGATTGTGGTTATGATCATCAGGATGATATAGACGTTGTCGAGCCTGGCGAAGAGAAGCACCGGCACGAGGATGGATGCAATTATGATGAGGCCGCCCATCGATGGGGTGCCCTGCTTGCGGTACTGCCCCTCGAGATCGAGGTTGCGGATTGTCTCCCCTATCTGTTTGCGCTGCAGGAAATAAATGATCTTCTTGCCGATCAGCATGGCAATCAGCAGGGAGGTAATGACCGCAGCGGCAGACCTGAATGAGAGGTAGTTGAAAACCCCTGCGCCGGGGACACCCAAAGTGTCAAGATATCTGAAGAGATAGTACAGCATATCAACTCATTTTAAATGCTTTGCGTAGTTCTTCCCTGTCGTCGAAGTGGTGTCTCACACCCTTGACCTCCTGGTAGGTTTCATGCCCCTTGCCTGCAACCAGCACGATGTCTCCCGGCGTGGCCAGCATCACTGCAGCCCTTATGGCATCTGCGCGGCCGGTGATGCGGATCATCTTCGGAACAACGTCTGGTGTAAGGCCAGCCTGCATATCATCAATAATGCTGTCAGGGTCCTCGCTGCGGGGATTGTCCGAAGTCAGTATCAGCCTGTCGGCACCCGCAGCGGCAATACGTGCCATCACCGGCCGCTTCGTCCGGTCACGGTCGCCTCCCGCTCCAACCACCACAATCAGCTTGCCTGCACCCTGCCGCAGCCTGTTAATGGCTTCTATCACGTTCTCTACCGCGTCAGGGGTGTGTGCATAGTCAACGATACCGGTAATTCCGTTGTCAGAGCGGATAACCTCCATGCGGCCGTCAACGGGACGAAGGTTGCTGAGTACCGACAGCACCTCCTCTTTATTTGCGCCCAGCAGTATGGCGCCGCCATAAACTGCCAGCAGGTTTGATGCGTTGTAGTCGCCGATGAAATGGGTCCATACCTCGGTGCCGTTGACCTTCAGGAGCATTCCCTCGAATCCCTGCTCGATGATGTTGCACCGGAAGTCAGCCATGCCGCGCATGCTGAAGGTATGCTTCGAGGCCCTGCAGTTCTGCACCATGACGCTCCCGTTGCGGTCATCGTTGTTGACAAGTGAAAAAGCTTCGGGCGTGAGCCCGTCAAAGAACTTCTTCTTGGCTGCCAGGTAATTGTCAAATGTCTTGTGATAGTCGAGGTGGTCATGCGTCAGGTTGGTAAAAATGCCGCCGGCAAAATGGAGCCCGGCAATACGCTTCTGCTCAACGGCATGCGAGCTCACCTCCATGAAGGCATACTCGCACCCCTGGTCAACCATTTCGGCAAGGAGGGCATTGAGCCTGACCGGATCCGGGGTGGTGTGGGAGGCATCGCGCCGAGTGCGGAAGACATAGTTGCAGACCGTGGAGAGAAGACCGCACTTGTAACCGAGCGCATCGAACATATTATAAAGGAGTGTGGCGATGGTGGTCTTGCCGTTGGTGCCGGTGACGCCCGTCAGTCTCAGCTTGCGCGAGGGATAGTCATAGAATGCCGAGGCTGCCATGCCGGTTGCGGCGGCAGTGTCATCAACAATGATCATGGTCACACCCTCATGAAGGGCATCGGGAAGCTGCTCACAGATAACAGCGGCAGCCCCTGCTTCCACGGCTTTGCCAATGAATGCGTGGCCATCGCTCTTTGTGCCCCTGACAGCTATGAAAAGGCTGCCCGCCTTAACTTCGCGCGAGTCAGCCGTAACACCGGTGATAAGCTTTGCCTCATCTCCGTAGATGTAGGTAACACTCAGCTCCTTCAGTATATGTTTTAACTCTTTCATCACTTCTTTTCAGTTCATCTGCACCTGTCTGCCGGCCCGACACTCATCTCAACCTCAGCTCGACTGCCACCGTGGCGCCCCTGGATACCCTGACGCCTGGCTGGGGCGACTGCTTCACCACCCTTCCGCGACCGGTGTAATGCACCCTCAGCCCGCTGTTCTCAAGCATGTAAATCGCATCACGCAAACCCATTCCCACCACATTCGGCATAACCCCTCCGGCAACCGTGAGATCATTCTTTCCCACTTCACTCGAAGCTTCGCGCAGGGTGACCTTTTCATCACCCTCCGGGTTAAGTGCATGGAGATCACGGTAAAAACTGCTTGCATATACCTTGTCTGCAATCTCCTTAAAGACAGGGCCCGAGACCACGTTCCCGTAATAAACCCAGTTGGAAGGGGCGTTGACAACCACAATACAAGAGTAGAGCGGATCATCAGCAGGGAAATACCCCACGAACGATGCCTGGTATGAAATCCTGGCACCGGAGCGGTAACCGTGCCGGGCATTTGCTATCTGCGCCGTACCGGTCTTACCTGCGATCTTGTAATTGCTGTTCTTCAGGTTCTTTGCGGTGCCTTCCTCAACAACACCCTCGAGCAGCGACTGCGCCTTGCGGATGGTGGAGCGGGAGCAGATGGCGTTAGTGATCACCTCGGTGTCAAACGATTTCACTACCCGGTTGCCGTCTCTGACCTCGGTGACGAACCTGGGTTTTACCATCTTGCCACCGTTGGCCACCGCATTGTAGAAGGTAAGTATCTGCAGCGGAGTCATCTGCACCTCGTAACCGTGTGACATCATTGGCAGCGAGATGCCTGACCAGAGCTTGTCGCCGGGGGCACGGATGACGGGCTTGCCCTCGCCCTTGATCTGAAGGTCGAGAGGCTTGTTGATCTTCATCGAATAGAGGCGGTCGACGTAGCGGCGGGGATTGTCCTTGTAGTTTTCGTAGATGATTTTGGCGGTTCCTACGTTGGAGGAGTGCTCAAATACCTCGCGGGCAGTGATTTTGCCCAGCCCCTCATCCTCATGGTCGCGGATCACCTTGTCATAGTACTTTACGGTGCCGTCGCCGGTGTTGATTGTATCATGAAGACCGATGACGCCATCTTCCAGTGCAACGATCATCGACATCAGCTTGAAGGTGGAGCCGGGCTCCGTGCTTTCGCCTACTGCGTAGTTGTAGGTCTCATGGTACAGTCCGTCAGATCCTATCTCGAGGTTTGCGATGGCCTTGATGTCGCCGGTCTTCACCTCCATCACCACAGCGCAACCGTGATGGGCTTTGTGTTTCGAGAGCTGCTTGTACAAAGCGTTCTCTGTCGCATCCTGCAGGTCAAGATCGATGGTGGTGACAATATCGTCTCCGGGGCGGGCGTGTACCGTCTCGAGGTTATCGACATCGATCCATGCTCCTCCTGTCAGGCGCTGCTGCACCTTCAGCCCGTCCTTCCCGGCGAGGTAGTTATTGAATGATCCCTCAATGCCGACGATGTTCGCGAGTGTGTCCTCCGTGATGTATCCTATTGTTCGCTTTGCGAGAAGTCCGTTGGGCATAATGCGCCTGTTCTCAGGCTGGTAGAGCAGACCGCCGCGGAATTTGCCGTGACGGAAGATCGGGAGTTCCTTCAGATGCTTGAGCGTCTCGTAGCTCACATGTCTCTTGATGAGGTAATACCTGTCTCCGCGCCTGCGCGCATTGGTGAGGGCGTTCTTCCATCCCTCGGGTGTGTTGCCTCCTACATATTTCGAGAGACCGCGGCAGAGGCCGTTGATGCCGTTGGCCCAGGTGGTGTCAGCCATGCCCGAGCTGCGGGTGTCCATGTAGACGGTGTAGTACGGGACCGAGCTTGCCAGGATGCGGCCGTCGTCAGAGAGGATATCGCCCCTGGCAGCCATGTCGACCTGCCTGCGAAACACAACCTTGTCAGCCATGGCGGCCCACTTGTCCGACTGCACAAACTGCAGGATGATAATGCGGATGAAGACGGCGACAGCCATCACTGCCACGATACCGTAAATAACCCCGGTACGGGCAAGGATCTGGTCTTTCGGTTTGTTCGTCTTCTTCATTGGTCAGGTTAGTGTGGTTGTGCCTGTTGCGGCGGTCTGCTTGTTTTGGTAATTTCTTCGTTTTCTGCTTTTGTTTCTGTTTATAGCCCTATATTCTCTTGCTGGTTATTCACTCACCACAATTCTGTATGGCGGTTCGCGGAGTTCCTCGAGGCCGAGGCCCCGTTCCTTCACCAGGTCGGTTATCTCACTCTGGCGGCTCACGCTCCCAAGGTCGGCTGAAACGGAGAGCGACTCCGCGCGAAGGTCCCTCACCTCCTGCTCAAGGACAGCTATCTCTCGCTCCACACGTTCTGCGTTGAACCTGTTGGCAATGAAAATTATAGCCAGCAGCGCTATCATCGCAGAGTATCTCACATCCTTGAGGATGATACTGTCAGAGATGACGGTGCCGCTGATCAGGCCCTTCAGGAATCCGGCCTTGCCCTTACCGGACGAAGCTTTCGTCTGTGCAGACGGACCGGATGTCTGCTCTTCGCCGCCTTTGAACTGCTGACTCTCGTTCATATCTTCTCTGCTATCCTCAGCCTGGCGCTGCGCGCACGGCTGTTGTTCATTATCTCTTGCTCTGTCGGGACAATCACCTTGCGGTTCACCGCCCTGAGAGGCGCACTTACATTCCCGTAAAAATCCTTCTCACTCTCACCCCCGAAATTGCCGCTGCGGAAAAAGTTTTTCACCAGCCTGTCTTCAAGGGAGTGATAGGTGATCACTGCCAGCCTTCCGCCAGGCTTCAGCAACTGCATAGCCTGCGTTAACATCTCTTTCAGTGCATCAAGCTCTCCGTTCACTTCGATGCGAAGCGACTGGAACAGCCGTGCCCAGAACTTGTTTTCCTCCCGCGGAGGAACCAGTCCGCTGAGCGCTGCGGTAAGATCGCTGACAGTTGTCACCGGTTTCGCGGCCCTGGCCTTTACAATGGCCGCTGCCAGTCTCCGCGATGTGGTCAGCTCACCGTAGTTGTAGAAAATATCGGCCAGCTTCTCCTCCTCGCAGGTCCTGAGGATGTCGGAGGCCTTCACCGGCGACTGCCTGTTCATCCGCATATCAAGTTCGGCTTCGCCGCGAAACGAGAATCCCCGCTCCTGCTCATCGAACTGGTGAAATGATACACCCAGGTCGGCTAACAGTCCGTCGATGGTGCTGACACCGTGGTAGCGAAGGTTATTCTTCAGGTACCTGAAGTTCTGGCAGAGGAGGGTGAACCGTTCGTCATTTATGACATTCGCGGCTGCGTCAGTATCCTGGTCAAAAGCAATTAACCTTCCTGTGGTGAGCTGCTTGAGAATGGCACGTGAGTGTCCACCGCCGCCAAATGTTACGTCGACATAAATCCCGTCGGGCCTGAGGTTGAGCCCTGCAATGCTTTCGTTCAGCAGCGCCGGGAGATGATATACTGCCATTATGCTGAGCCGGTATCGGGAGTGCCAAGCAGTTTCTCCGCCAGGTTGGCAAAGTCGTCGGAAGGCATGTCGATACGGGCATATACCTCCTCAGCCCACATTTCGATGCGACCGTCCTGCCCGGCCAGAACAACATCTTTTTGTATTCCGGCAAGGTCAAGGAGACGCTTCGGGATGAGCAGCCTGTTGCTGCTGTCCAGTGCTACTTCGGCGGTACCCTTGAAGAAATTGCGGAGAAAGATATTGTGCTCCCTGTTGTATGGGTTGATCCTGCTGCGGATCTTCTCGAGCTGCCTGTTCCAGTCGTCAATCGAGTACATGACAAGGCACCCTTCGAAGATGTCTTTTCTGACCACAAAACGATCTTCAGCTGCCGGTGGCATCTGTTTCTTGAACGCGGAGGGGAGGATTACTCTTCCCTTGGCGTCAAGCCTGCATGAATAATCGCCGATAAATGTGGCCATCACAGTTGTTGTTTCGAAGGGCTAAAGTAGAAATAAATTTCCCACTTTACTCCACTTTCCTCCATTTTTCTTCACTATTGTTGAAAACTTTGTTTTCGGAGGGAAAATTGTGTGTGATAACGGAAAAATTTGGGGTTTGCTACATGCTGTAATACAATGCTTTATGCCCTACGGGCAAAATGCAGTTTTTTATGCGCATTCTACAACGCCTGATCCGCTACGCGGAATAGTCCACCATAGGCGATTCAGCGTTGCAGATGAATGCCCCGCCCACACTAATATTCGGTGGTCGCAGTCATCTACAATTATTTATCCGCTTCGTGGAACAATTCGCGATATATGTGTGGTAGCCAGAACTGTAGTTGATTAGAGAAGTCGCAGACCTTCAGGCATTGTAAAACGGACATGCACACGCCACCTCCCCTGCCCGTCCCCGGTTTTCGGATCAATTCATATCCGCTTCCTTACCGTTGACCAGGCATCTGTGATCAGGAAACTCTCATCCATGTAATCGATCATTTTCTCGAACCGTGTCATTGGTACCGCAAACGAAATCTCATTGTCATTCACGCACTTGCGGGCGGATGGATCAAACATTCCTATCACGGCCCTCTGCCGTTCCGTCACCGTTTCGAGGAACGGATAATGAATGATTGTGCTGCACCCGGAACCGAACGGGGTGAATGTGCCGTTAGGCTCCGACTGATCGAAGTTGGCGAGGGTGAAAAGTCCGGCGAGAACATCGGGGGTGGCAAAGAAGATAACAACATCAGGTTCATCTTCTTTTTCGAGTTTGTCCCATCTCTTAAAAACCAGGTTCATCCCGGAAACGGCAAGTGTTTTCTGTGATTTCATGAATTCCCTGACGAGTTCAGGGGAGCGGAGGTATCTCTCGCCTTCGATATCGCTGTTACCGCATGACAGGAAATGCTCGAATCCGGGTCGCATTTTATCGGTGTAGCCCAGATATCTTTTCCCGCCGCCGCATTTGATTCGCTCTGCGTTATACATAAGCGATCTCCCCTTCCGGACTTTAGCAAGTTCGCAGATGATACAACTCCATCCTTTCGGTTTATCCGCCCATTCTGCGGCGGTATCGGAAAGCGTGTAATAGAAAGTGACCGGCAGCTCGGCCTTGCCGAAATATTTGCTCCATCTTTCAAGGAATTTGTCTCTCAGTTCAAGATTCATGACATCGCTGTTTGTGCGGGTAAATATAACATCATAAAATTCCAAATTGTTGAGCGGGACAATGCTGAATGCTATCTTTGCGAACGCATAAGGTGACAAAATGGAACAGTCTGTAAAACCTCTTCAACTGGACGTCGAGAAGATTCTCGCTGACAAGAACCCGAAGATCCACAGGGTGCTCCCCGGCTTCGTGATCCGTTACCTCAAACGAATTGCGCACCAGGATGGCATAAACGACATCCTGCGCAATTTCGCGAATCTTCGCGGAGCCGCCTTTAACGACGCAGCCCTCGGATACATGGGCATTACATACCGCGCCCACGGTGTGGAGAATCTCCCCAAAGGGGGAAGGAATATCTTCGTTTCAAACCATCCCCTGGGCGGCCTCGACGGCATGGTCTTCATGAGCGAACTCACCAAGCATTTCCCTGCAATAAAATTCCCGGTAAACGATATCCTGCTTTACATCGAGAATTACGGTGACATTTTCCTCCCGGTGAACAAGGTTGGCACCTTCGGCCGTGATGCGGCCAAACTGATGGATGAGGCTTATGCCTCAGACTATCAGCTCCTTAACTTCCCCGCAGGGATATGCTCCAGGAAAATCAAGGGCGTGATCACTGACCTGCCATGGCAGAAAAGCTTCATCGTCAAGGCTGTACAGCACCAGCGGGATATTGTACCGTGCTACTTCGCGGGACGCAACAGCTCATTCTTCTATAACCTCGCCAACTTCAGAACATTTATAGGGCTGAAAATGAACCTTGAGATGCTCTACCTGGTTGACGAGATGTTCAGGCAGAACGGCAAGGACATTGATGTCTATTTCGGGGATCCGATACCATGGCAGACATTCGACAAGTCGAGGAAACCGCAGGAGTGGGCTGATATGGTGCGTGAGAAAACATATAATTTGCCGGAAAGATTTAAAAGCAGTTGACGATTATTTCTTACTTTTAGTCCTCAATTTTATCTCTCCGTGGATAAGGAACTGGAAAATGGCAATGCGGAGCCCCTGGGCGAGGCGGTGCCCGTGGAAGACCTGGCAGCGGAACTGGCCAGGATTGGCTACCTGAGAAAGACGAACAACGCCAATAACGAGGTATACATCTTCGACCACCGGAGCTCGCCATTGCTTATGCACGAGATAGGCCGAATACGCGAACTGACTTTCCGGCACGCCGGAGGAGGTACCGGTAAAGCCCTGGATCTTGACGAGTATGACCTCGATCCGGACCATCCGCAGAAACAACTGATGATATGGGACCCGGACAACCGCGAAATAATAGGCGGATACCGTTTCATCTTCCCGGAGCACAGGGAGAAGGATTTTACTGTTGACCGTTTTGCTTCGTCATCCTACTTCACTTTTTCGCGAAAATTCATTAAAAAATACCTTCCGCACACCATGGAGCTGGGACGCTCGTTCGTCAGACCGGAGTACCAGAGCGCCGCGATGGGCCGCAAGAGTCTCTTTTCCCTTGACAACCTCTGGGACGGGCTGGGGGCTATAATCATAGATAACAGGCAGATACGGTACCTGTTCGGGAAAGTGACGATGTATACCCATTACAATGTGCAGGCACGGAACATGATCTTGTATTTCATGCTGAAATACTTCCCCGATCCTGATAAGCTGGCGGTGCCTGATGATCCTATCGTCATTGATATGAACAAAGAGGAGATGGAGAGGATTTTTGTGGGGAAACATATCAGGGATGACCTGAAGATCCTTGGCCAGGAGGTGCGCAGACTGGGTGAAAACATTCCTCCGCTGATCAATGCATATATGAACCTCTCTCCCACAATGAAATGTTTCGGGACTTTCATCAACCACCATTTCGGGAATGTCGAGGAGACTGGAATCATGATCACTGTGCGGGATATTTACATCGAGAAGATCAACCGGCACCTGGCATCGTACAGGGAGGATTTTGATATTTCGCAGTAAGGTCTGAAGGTCCCAGGTCCATTTATACAGGATTGACAATACTCCCGTGACAGAGGCTCAAATCGCTGACTTCTACTGCCAACTACCGACTTCTACTACCGACTGGTACTGCTGATTGGTACTGCTGACAGGCACTGCTGACTGGTACTGCTGACTGCCGACTCCTAATACGCTCTTCCCCCGCGACCTTCGATATAGTTGACAAACGCCCTGTTGACCACACGGTTGCCCCCGGGTGTGGGATAGTTGCCTGTGAAATACCAGTCGCCGGTGTGACCCGGGCAGGCCTTGTGGAGTCCTTCAACCGACTGAAAAACGATCTCCAGATCCGCCTTAATCTCAGATGTTTTCAGCATCACTGCAATCTGGTTCGAGATCTCCTGGTCAGTGAATGGTGCATAAATTTCCTGCACCAGGTTGACCATCTCCGCATCAGGTTTCTTCAGCTCTTCCTTTGCGCGCCCGTAAACATCGGTTATCAGCTGCTCACGGCCTGTGAGTTTCAGCAGTTCGAGTGCCGCACGGAAGGCGATGAAATCGCCCAGTCTAGACATGTCGATGCCGTAACAATCAGGGTAGCGAATCTGCGGCGAGGAGGAAACGATCACAATTTTTGCCGGATCCAGCCTGTCGAGTATTCGTATAATGCTCTCTTTCAGCGTGGTGCCGCGGACAATTGAATCGTCAATCACTACCAGGCTGTCCTTCCCGCGCCTTATTATTCCGTAAGTCACGTCATAAACGTGCGCAACAAGGTCATCGCGGCTGCGGTCCTCAGTAATGAAAGTACGCAGCTTGATGTCTTTTACGGCAATCTTTTCTATGCGAGGCCTCACATCCATTATCCTCTCAAAATCGGCTACCGTAATGGCATCGCCCTTCTTCAGGATTGATTGCCTTTTCCGGTTGTTGAGCCATTTGTCGACCCCTTCGATCAGCCCGTAGAATGCGCTTTCGGCGGTATTCGGGATGTATGAAAACACAGTATTCCTGACATCATGGTTCACCGCAGCCAGTACCGGCTCGGTGAGAGTCTCGCCGAGTTTCTTGCGCTCGCGATAGATGTGCTTGTCGGTACCACGCGAGAAATATATCCTTTCAAATGAGCATTTGGCCGGTGTGGTTGCTGGGAGCACCTCCTGAAGTGAGTGCTCGCCTGAGGCCTTGATGATAAGCGCCTTACCCGGGTCGAGTTCATTGACCTTGTCAGTCCTGATGTCAAACACCGTCTGGATGACCGGTCGTTCCGAGGCAGCCACCACCACTTCGTCATCGGCATACCAGAAAGCGGGTCGTATCCCGGCAGGGTCACGTAAAACGAAGGCGTCGCCGTGCCCGAGCATCCCGGCCATCACGTATCCGCCATCCCATCGCTTCGCGGCACTGCGCAAAACACCAGCCACATCGAGCTCCTGCTCAATGATTGGTGAGATTTCTCGTTTGGTAAGGCCCTGCTCCTTGTGAAGACGATAGAGGCGTTCGACCTCCTGGTCAAGGAAATGGCCGACATTCTCAAGGATAGTGATTGTATCAGAGAAATCGACCGGGTTCTGCCCTATCTCGAGGAGGTGGTTGAAGATCACCTCAATGTTTGTCAGGTTGAAGTTGCCGGCCATCACCAGGCTTCGCGACCGCCAGTTGTTCTCGCGGGTGACGGGATGAACTACATCGATGTTGTAGTTTCCGTAGGTGCCGTAGCGCAGGTGTCCGAGCCACACATCACATGGATCCTCCTTAATCTCAGGGTAGATGCGGCTGAAGACATCCTTTATCGGGTTCGCGGAGTTGGAGCGCTGACGGTGGATGTACCGCGTTCCAGGCTTCGCGCCGATGCGTATCCCCGCCAGGCCGGCTCCGTCCTGGCCGCGGTTGTGCTGCTTCTCCATCATGAGATACATCTTGCGCAGGCTGTAGTCCCATGATCCGTATTTATCAATGTAGTATCCTGCGGGGCGCAGCAGTCTCATCAGTGCTATCCCGCATTCGTGCTTTATGCTGTCGCTCATTTTACTTAACCGGTGTTTTGAATGCGATCACATCCCTGATCAGGTACGCATCTGGGTACTTGCCCTGAATGTCGAAGAATACCCTTGCGGCCTCCTCACGGGTGCGGAAATCGCCGACTTTCACCTTAAACCAGTTGGGACGGTCAAATGTTCGGTAAGTCGGGATTTCAGGATAATCTTCCATGAAGCGTGCGCGGATCCTGTTGGAGTCTTCGTTTGCCGTGCGGTGGCCGCCGCGGTAGATCTGTATGCGCCATCCGTCAACGCCGTTTTTTGAGGCGTTCATGAGGATGTGGCGGCTGACAAGGGTGTCTATTGCGGGATCCTGTACTACGATGAGGCGCTCGGCCATGTAACGAGGACGTCCGTCGTTCATAAGCTCCTCAACGCCAAGGCCTCTCTGCGCTGTCAGGGACAGAGGCAGGATTAGTATTAAAACCGTGGCGAGCAGCAGTGATCTCATCAGGTTTCCCATCATTGATTGTACCGGTCCTCTGGTCAGTGATCTCATGCGGCAAATATACAACTGTTTTTTCGAGTTGTCTTATGCAAATATTATTCCAGAACCAGGGGGGCAGTCTTTACTCCTCCAGCGCTTCGGCCAGGACACCGGTTAGCTCAAATCAATTACTCCTCCAACGCCTCGGCCAGCTCGTCGGTTATCTCGAGGTTATGATACACGGCCTGCACATCATCGTCATCCTCAAGAGCCTCAATAAGCCTCATCGCTTTGCGGGCCGATTCCACATCCAGAGTTTTTGTCTCCTTCGGCACGCGTTTGAGCATAGCCTCATCGGGTTCGATCTCCAGTTCTTCCAGCTTGCGGTTAACGCTTCCGAAGTCATCTTTAGCGCATGTGACTGTTATTACATCCTCATCAATCTCAATATCCTCAGCGCCGGCATCGATAAGTTCAAGCTCGAGGCTTTCCATATCCTTGTCGCTGACATCTTCGGAATTGATTGTAAAGACACCCTTCCGGTCAAAAAGGAAGGTCAGGGAACCGTTCGGGCCGAGGGCCCCGTTATACTTGCCAAAGATGAACCTTACGCTTGAAAGCGTGCGGTTGGTGTTGTCAGTAAGTCCTTCGACGAACACGGCGATGCCGTTCGGGCCATAGCCCTCGTAGGTAATCTCGTGGTATGCCTCGGCCTCTGAGCCGCCGGCTTTTTTAATAGCTCTCTCGATGTTGTCCTTGGGCATGTTGGCGCCCTTGGCGTTCTGTATTGCCAGTCGCAGGCGTGCGTTACCCGCCGGGTCAGCGCCACCCTCACGAACTGAGATCATTATTTCCTTTATGATCTTCGTAAAGATCTTCCCTCTCTTTGCATCAGCCGCCCCCTTTTTGCGCTTGATGGTTGACCATTTATTGTGACCTGACATATGGATAAATTTTTACAGAACACAAAAATATACAATTCCTGCGATCTGCAATCAGGATGACTTTTGAGGCCCCGACTGGAACATTCCTCACCAAAATCTCAAATCGAACATCGCAAATAGCAAATTTCCTACCTTTGCCCCGAATATGCCAAAAAAATACTATATAGAGACCTATGGCTGCCAGATGAATGTCGCTGACAGCGAGGTTGTTGCATCAGTCCTTTCCGATGCCGGATATGCACCGGCCGGAAGTATTGGCGAAGCCGACATCATACTCGTCAACACCTGCTCTATACGAGAGAATGCGGAGCAGAGGGTCTGGGGCCGGCTTGACCTGTTCAGGGCTCAGAAAAAGAAACGCCCGCAGGTGATTGTGGGCGTGCTGGGATGTATGGCCGAACGGCTGAAGGAGAAGCTCCTCGAGAGCGACAAGATGGTGGATATGGTTGTGGGACCCGACGCTTACCGTGATCTCCCTATGCTGGTGGAAACGGCTGTTTCGGGTCATGCAGCGGTCAATGTGCTGCTTTCGCGCGAGGAAACGTATGCAGACATTTCGCCGGTGCGCTTAGAGAGCAATGGCGTATCCGCTTTCATATCCATCATGCGCGGCTGCAACAACATGTGCGCATATTGCGTGGTGCCTTATGTGCGCGGTGCAGAGCGAAGTCGCGATCCGGAGACAATTGTGCAGGAGGCCCGTGAAGTTTTTGAGCAGGGCTACCGCGAAGTGACCCTGCTGGGACAGAATGTGAATTCATATTCATGGGCAGGAAGCACACCGATTGGTTTCGCGGGACTGCTGGAGATGGTGGCGTCAGTGGATCCGGGGCTGCGCGTCCGCTATTCCACCTCCCACCCCAAGGATCTGTCGGACGATGTGCTTGAGGTCATGGCGGGTCATGACAATATCTGCCGGCACATTCACCTTCCGGTACAGAGCGGGAGCAGCAGCGTGCTTAAGCGCATGAACAGGAAATATACACGGGAGTGGTACCTCGACAGAATTACTTCCATTAACCGGATCCTGCCGGGATGTGCGCTTTCCACTGATATCATCGCAGGTTTCTGCGGCGAGACTGAGGAGGAGCATCAGGAGACCCTCAGCCTTATGCGTGAGGTGGGATTCGACTTCGCATATATGTTTAAATACTCTGAGCGTCCTGGCACGAAAGCCTCGCGGCATATGAAAGATGATGTGCCTGATGAAGTCAAAACCCGGAGGCTGAATGAGATAATTGCCCTGCAGAATGAGCTTTCTTCTGTAAGCAAGAAGGCGGATATCGGCCGGATACTTGAGGTTCTGGTCGAAGGTCCGGCGAAGAAACCTATAGGCGCCATGATGGGCCGCACATCCGGGAACAAGGTAGTTGTGTTCCAGGCATCGGACGTTCGGCCCGGTGAATATGTTCAGGTGAAAGTCACCCGGGCCACCTCAGCAACACTGATCGGAAACCTCGTCTGAACCCCGAACCTCACAGCAGCAGGACCGCAAGACTATGACTCTCAGACCTTCAGACTTCAGACCTTCAGACCTTCAGACTTCAGACCTTCAGACTTCAGACCTTCAGACTTCAGACCTTCAGACTTCAGACCTTGAGACCTTCAGACCTTCAGACTTCACT
>JADFDS010000011.1 GCA_018262715.1 Bacteroidota bacterium | reverse complement strand
AGAGCGAAGACAAGGCTGTCAAGGTAACCGACTGATAATTTTACGACAAATAATCAAACCGAATAATGGGAAGCTACGTCAACGGGCACCTCATCAAGGATGAGTCAGTAGCCTATGAAACCAAATATCACTGGGTAATTTTCTTTTCACTGAAATCGATATTCACGCTAACTCTCTATGCCTGGTTCAAGAGATGGCTATCTGAGTTTGTCATCACAAACCGCCGGATTGTCATCAAGGAGGGTTTTATTGCACGGCGTACCTTCGAGATGAATCTCTCGAAGATAGAGACGGTCAACGTGGACCAGACGGTCATGGGACGCATTCTCAACTACGGCTCCATAACCATCATCGGTACCGGCGGCACCACGGAAACGTTCCACAACATAGCCCGCCCGATGACATTCAGGCAGAAGTTCCAGGAACTGTGCTGAAGGACCTGAGGATTTGCGATTTGGGAGTTGCGATTTGTGAGTTGCGAATTCCGCCAACATCTTAATGCAGTGCTCCCAATGCTTCCTCTACAGCGGCAACCAGCTGCGGATCAGCCCCTTTCTGCATGTCACCGAATGTGGTGCGTACATAAACATCAGGCTTGACCCCGGTCTTCTCCAGGTCATTCCCATCCAGGTCATAACAACCCCACGCCGGCAGGCGTGTTGAGGATCCGTCAACCAGTGTCCGCCCCGAGGTGAATATTATCCACCTGTATGTCTCGGTACCCACTATCGTCCCCATCTTAAGCTGCCGGAAAGCAGCAGCGGTCATCTCGGCATCGCTCAGCGACTGCTCATTAACCAAAAGAATGATTGGTCCGCCTGACGGTGCGAAGTTGGGCTGCGGCGACCGCTTCCCGTTGCGCGCCTGCCACTCTAGGTAGGGCTTCTGCGAGAGGAACCTGATTACATCATCATGGACGTTGCCTCCCCTGTTGTTGCGGATGTCGAGGATCAACGCCTCCTTGCCGAGGGCTATCCCCGTCATGTCAATCAGGAACTTCTCGAGGCTCTGCGTCCCCATGTCTTTCATATAGACATAAGCCACCCTGCCACCAGACAAACTGTCGACAATCCTTCGGTTCTCATCCACCCAGCTGTCATAAAGCAGCGTCTTCATCGCATCTGAACTGACAGGCGCCACCGTCATGTCAAACTCCTTCCCCTTCCGCTCAAAGCGGAGTGTCAGCTCCTTCTCAAGCCGCGGGAAAGTGAAAAACCTGTCACGATCTGCAGACACAACCACCGGTGTTCCGTCAACTGCCACCAACCTGTCGCCGGGCCGGAGCGGCGTGTCGGTCAGGTCAGTCGGTGAGCGCTTCACCCATCCATCCACAACATACGGATCATCATTATTGAAGATAATCCCCGTAGCGTTGGTCTGAAGTCTGTAGAAGGGTCTCGCCTCCTCGCCGTAGCTGCTGAATCCGAGATGCGATGAGTTAAGCTCGCCGAGCATGTCATTCTGAATGGTCCTCAGGTTGTCCCGGTTACGTACCAGCGGCAGGTACTGCTCGTACCTCGAGAGCATCGCCTTCCAGTCTGCGCCGTGATAATTCAGGTCATAGAAGTGTTCCGCCAGGGTAGCCCAGTTCTCGTAAAACATCTGAACGAACTCATCGTGCAGGTTCTTGCTGAAGGTGGCAGACAGAGCTATCTTGTCAGCCTTACCTTCGGCCGGTTTAACCTCATGGACATCACCGGAGATAAGTGCGTAAAACTTGTCACCGGCCATTATCAGCCTGCTGAAACTCCTCTCGCCAATGGCTGCGCTCTTCGGCGGATCAAACGGAGAGAGCTCCACCTTCGTCATCACCCTGTCGCGCGGATTGGGAGAGTTGTTGAAGAGCACCATCGTCTTACCCCGGACCGTGAATACATGAGGCGATGACTGGTCATTGCCCTTTACATCGATCTGTTCCCAGCGGTCAGAAATATCCTCAGTCTCAATTTTAATTTCAACCTTCAGACTGTCCTTTGAAGCTTTCTTCGCGAAGAGCTTTCCATACTCCTCCGTGCGCAGCGACTCGCTGAATCTGTAAAGCGGGATGCGATAGAGTTTGCTGACGCCTGCCCCTCGCGGGAAGCCTGCATTGTAACGGTCAGCGCTCAGGTAGATGTACCTGCCGTCAGGTGACCAGTAAGGATCCGTCTCATCAACACCGTTATTGGTTAAAGTATACGTTTTCTCCTCCCTGGTGTCGTAGACAAGAACATCCTGCTCGAAGTTCCGGACTGCGGCATAAAGAATGTACCGGCTGTCAGGTGAGAAGCGGGGCTGGGTTGGGCTGAACCAGAACTCGTCTTTGATTATGCTTTTCACTGCAAAGCTCTTAAGGTCAATCAGATCGATGTAGCTGTCGCCGCTGTTGACCAGGGCTTTCTCACCGTCAGGGCTGACAAGCAGGTTCTGCAGGGTGCGCTCATATCGTGTGACCTGCTTCTCAGCCTCAGGCGCCGATGCGGAGATTGTGAACAGGTTAGCCCATCCTTTCACTGTGCGGGTATAGATGAGCGACTCATTATCCTTCATCCATCTGACCTCCTGTACCCTCTCGCCCCTGTCGGTGGGCATCTCCTTAATAAATTTCCCGGTAATATCCGAGACAAAGAGCCTCCCGCGTGAGACGAAGGCAATCTTTTTGCCGTCAACTGACACATCAAAGTCGGTGATCTTTCCGGCGCTGTTGTATCCTATCTCCGTAGCCAGGTTCTCATTTGACCAGACGCTGATCTCGCAGGGCGAACTCTGGCCGGTGGCGACATCGAAGGTCCATATCCTGTAGTCACGCGCAAAAACCACGTACCTGCCGTCTGCGCTCACCTGCGGACGACGGATGGAGGTCGGGAAGGTTGTCATTTGTCGCTTTGTGCCATTGTCAAAAGTGTAAAGGTTGTATTCGGCATTGCCCTCGTCGGAGGCGAACCAGAGTTTCCCGTAGCGGTCAACGGAAGGCCACAGGTCCTTGCCTTCCCACTCGGTCAGCCGTTTATAGTCACCTGTACCCTTGTTGTAGTACTCGATGTCAGGGTCATTCTCTCCCCTGTATCTTTTCCTGTGGGCAAACATGTAACTTTCCCACGAAGATGTAAAATACCACTCCTGTCCGTTGCCTCCCGGGATTTCAACCACATGATGAGCCTGATCAAAGTAGTTATCCGAGAAGAGGCGCGCAGGTGTGCCTCCCGTTGCGGGAACGGTGTAGGCGCCAAATGTATTGAACCTGTCGGAGGTAAAATAGACTGTCTTCGAATCCCATGACCAGCTGTCAGGATAGTCATTGCCGTCATGCCATGTCAGCTGCTGCAGAGCGCCACCATCCACCGGCATGATGTATACATCGGCGTTACCGTTCTGTGTTGATGCAAAAGCAAGCCATTTCCCGTCAGGTGAAAAGCGGGGAACTGATTCCTCTCCTGTCATTGCTGTGATCCGGTGTGCAGTACCACCGCTGCGGTCAGCCATCCAGAGGTCGCTCTCATACACGAATACAATTTTTGATCCGTCAGGTGCTATTGCCGGATCAGACAGAAAGGCAGACTGGCCCTGGCCGCTGACACTGCCGGTAAGTGCGGATATCATCAGAATGAATAACAGTTTTTTCATGGTATTTGGGTTAGCACGTACTATTCCAAAGATAGGGAATATCGTTTTGCCTGTTGTGATGTTTTGCAGCACCGGGTTGGCCTGACAGGTGTGAAATTACGGCAGCATGCCTTTTAAACATGGCTTAAGACGGGCTCTTCAGCATGATTGACTATATTTGAGAAACCTTTATAGCCACCATGAAATCCGGATTTTTCTTCCTGCGCCTGCTGCCGACTGTAGTTTTTCCCGCTGCCGTACTTATTTCCTGCCAATATGTCGACAGGGCGGAATACACTGCCCCGGGTGTGTCAAAACTGTTGGCAACATACAGGTATGAGACTATCGGCGATGTAAGGTACGGCCTGACTTTCAGAATCGATACCGGGAAGAATACACCGGTGGAAGGAATTGCGGTGATTGAGCTCTTACGAACGGCTGGCCGTGAACCTCTGGTATTGGATTTCAAGGTGCCCGGGGATCACCTCAAAACAGTAGCCGTAAACGGGAAACCGACTGAGACTGGACTCGTTAACGGCCATATAGTCATTGACAGGAAACTGTTATCGCACCGTTACAACCGTGTGGAGATAAGCTTCCGTGCAGGGGATCTCTCCCTTAACAGAAACGATGAATACCTTTATACCCTGTTCGTCCCGGACAGGGCCTCAACAGCCTTCCCGTGCTTTGATCAGCCTGACATCAAAGGGCGGTTCACACTGACGGTGGATATCCCGGCAACTTACCGGGCGATGTCAAACAATCCCGTCATCTCCTCTGACACTACGGGCGGAAGGGTCACCCTTCGCTTCAGCGAGACAAAGCCGATCAGCACATACCTGTTTGCCTTCGCCGCAGGCAATTTTGACCTTGTGGAAAGGGAAATTGACGGTGTGAAGATGGAGATGCTGCACCGCGAGACCCGCCCAGGTTATGTTGAGAACAACGTGGATGAGATCTTCCGGCTTCATCACAGTGCGCTGAAGTGGCTTGAGGAGTACACTCAGATTCCTTATCCCTTTGACAAATTTGGTTTTGTGCTTCTGCCACCATTCCAGTACAACGGTATGGAACACCCGGGATCGATATTCTACAGAGCCTCCTCTCTGATGCTCGAAGCCTCCCCCACCCTTAACGAACAGCTTTCGCGGGCCTCGCTGATTGCACATGAGACATCGCATATCTGGTTCGGTGACCTGGTTACGATGAAGTGGTTCGACGACGTCTGGCTTAAAGAGGTCTTTGCCGGGTACATGTCAGATAAGATTACCGGGCCTGATTTCCCTGACATGAACCACGATCTGCGGTTTCTACTATCCCGCTATCCGGCTGCCTATGAAGTGGATCGTACACGGGGCACCAACCCCATAATACAGGAACTGGGGAACATGAAGGATGCCGGCTCGCTCTACGGGAACATAATCTATTTCAAGGCGCCGATAGTGATGCGACAGCTCGAACAGCTGGCCGGAGAGGAGAACCTTAAGAAGGGATTGCAGGTTTACCTGAAGGCGTACTCATGGGGCAACGCACGCTGGGATGACCTCGTTGGAATACTGGAGGAAACATCGCAAAAGCCCCTCGGGGAATGGAGCAGGATGTGGATCAGGGAGGCAGGAATGCCGGTCATTTCGCCGGTCATCACGGAAGAAGACGGATACAGAATCTCGCTCAGTGAGGATGATCCGGCAGGCACAATCAGGCACTGGCCGCAGACGATGAAAACAATGGTGATCACCGCATCCGATACCGTAATCGCTGAGCTTGAACCGGCAGAACGCGATTCCTGGGTCACAACTGCTGAAAAGCCTCTGTGCATCATTCCGGATATATCCGGAAGAGCATACGGCACATTCCTGCACGACAGCACCAGTACCGACTACCTGACGAAGCACCTTCCCGGACTGAAGGATCCCCTGCTGAAAGGGATCCTCTGGATCAACCTGTATGAAAACGTGGTCAACGGAACAATTAGTCCCGATGATTTCTGTGAAACGGCACTCCGCGACCTACAGGTCATCACCGATCTGCAACTGCGTAACTACCTTTCGGGCAGGTTCTCATCGGTATGGTGGAACTGGCTCACCCCTTCCGAACGGGCAGCCAGGGCTGCGGATGCCGAAGCGGTGCTGAGAGGCAAAATGGAGTCAGCTGGAAGTCCGGCTGAAAAACGTTCATGGTTCGGTACGCTGAGAAATGTGACAATCACGTCAGGAGGTTTGGATTACCTGGCCAGCCTTTGGGAAAAAGGAACCCTTCCCGGCCCTGTCATTCTGAGTGAGGATGAGCTATCTACCCTCGCGCTGACACTGGCGTTGAAGGGTCACCCCGGCGCCACCCGGATCATTGCGGAACAGCGGGAACGGATTGCAGGGAAAGAGAGACTGGAGCGGTTTGATTTTGTCATACCGGCAGTATCTGACAATGCTACGGTTCGCGATACCTTTTTTGAGAGCCTCCGTGACCCGGTCAACCGCGAGCGCGAGCCATGGGTGCTCGAAGCGCTGGATTATCTGCACCACCCGGCTGTGGCAGAGAGGTCAGAAAAATATATCCTCCCCTCCCTGGAGTTGCTGGAGGAGATAAAGAGCACCGGCGACATATTCTTCCCGGAAGGCTGGATCTCGGGCACCATTGCCGGCCATCGGTCGCCCGGGGCCCGGGCAACCGTGGAGAAGTTTCTCGATGATCACCCGGATTACCCGGCAGACCTGAAGCTGAAGATCCTGCAGGCGGCGGATAGGCTTTTCAGGCAGAGCTGTCAGATCGTCGCAGACGATCAGGAATTGTAAAAGGATATTGAAATTTCCTATCTTCGTATTCGAAATTCGCAAATCGAAAATCGCAATTCCTATGGGTCTCCTCCGGGTTCTGCTGTGCATTCTCTTCCCTCCCCTGGCGGTGGTAGACAAGGGCTGCGGCTCAGTACTGATCATCTTCCTCCTCACCCTCTGCGGCTGGGTCCCCGGAGTTATCGGCGCCCTGATCATTAACAATAAGAAATGATCCCTCAGAGATTACCGGCTCCTCTGTTCATCATACATTTACATTCCTCCTTCATCTCGCCATTTTTGATTAATTTTGCACGATTCTAAAAACGAGCACAAACTTTAAACGGCGCCACTTGTTGAGTGAATGTACCGTTGAAGGAGAAACATATGGAAAAAGACCAGGATAAGCTGCTGGGCGAGGTAACATCGGGAGAATACAAGTACGGTTTCGTGACCGACATAGAAACCGAGATTATCCCCAAAGGCCTCAGTGAAGACGTTGTCAGACTTATATCCTCCAAAAAGGAAGAGCCCGGATGGATGCTTGAGTTCCGCCTGAAAGCATTCCGCCACTGGCAGACGATGAAAATGCCGAAATGGGCACACCTGAACATTCCGGAGATAGACTTCCAGGATATTATCTACTACGCAGCGCCGAAACAGAAAAAGGGCCCGGACAGCCTCAGCGACGTTGATCCTGAACTGCTGAAAACGTTTGACAAACTCGGCATACCCCTCGAGGAACAGAAACGTCTCACCGGCGTGGCAGTAGATGCCGTCATGGACTCGGTCTCGGTGAAAACCACATTTCGCGAAACCCTCGCCGAGATGGGCATTATCTTCTGCTCATTCTCCGAGGCAGTAAAAGAACACCCCACACTGGTGCAGAAATACCTTGCATCAGTAGTACCCTATACCGACAACTTCTTCGCCACACTGAACTCGGCAGTCTTCTCTGACGGTTCATTCTGCTATATACCCAAGGGGGTCAGATGCCCGATGGAACTATCAACATATTTCCGCATCAACGCTTCCAATACCGGCCAGTTTGAGCGTACACTCCTGATTGCCGATGAGGATGCATACGTCAGTTACCTCGAGGGTTGCACCGCGCCAATGCGCGACGAGAATCAGCTCCATGCCGCTGTTGTTGAGATAGTTGCAGAACGTGGCGCCGAGGTCAAGTACAGCACCGTTCAGAACTGGTACCCGGGCGACAAGGAGGGCAAGGGCGGAATCTTCAACTTCGTCACCAAACGCGGAATCTGCAAGGGAGACGATTCGAAGATATCATGGACGCAGGTGGAGACCGGCTCAGCAATCACATGGAAGTACCCTTCATGTATCCTGCGCGGTAACAACTCCACAGGCGAGTTCTACTCGGTAGCCGTCACAAACAATTACCAGCAGGCAGACACGGGCACCAAGATGATTCACATCGGCCGCAACACGAAGAGCACTATAGTCTCCAAGGGAATCTCGGCCGGATTCGGCCAGAACAGCTACCGCGGACTGGTGAAAGTTCTGGGCAAGGCCGAAGGAGCACGCAACTTTTCGCAGTGTGACTCTCTCCTCCTCGGCGATAAGTGCGGGGCACACACATTCCCCTATATCGAGGTGGATAACCCTTCAGCGATAGTGGAACACGAAGCAACAACATCACGCATCGGCGAAGACCAGATCTTCTACTGCAACCAGAGAGGGATCTCCACCGAGGATGCCATAGGACTGATAGTCAACGGCTATGCCCGCGAGGTAATAAACAAGCTCCCGATGGAGTTCGCGGTGGAAGCACAGAAACTGCTGCAGATAAGCCTCGAGGGAAGCGTGGGTTAATCACCGGGACAGTATCGGGCTGACATCATAAAGAATTATATAATAGCAACTTAAAGATAAGCGGCACAAAACAGAATCAACAGCAGACAAGATATGCAAACCGAATTTTTAATACAGATAAAAGACTTAAAAGCCTCAATTGACAATAAGGAGATACTCAAGGGTCTCAACCTGGAAGTGAAACCCGGAGAGATTCATGCAATCATGGGTCCCAACGGCAGCGGCAAGAGCACCCTCGCCAACGTGCTTACCGGTCGCGAGATAGCCACCGTCACTGCCGGAACAGTCACCTTCGAGGGGAAGAACCTCCTCGAGATGTCACCTGAAGAACGTGCCCGCGAGGGTATCTTCCTCTCATTCCAGTACCCCATAGAGATCCCCGGCGTCAGCATGGTCAACTTCATGAAGACTGCAATCAACGAGCAGCGCAAGCACCGCGGCCTCGAACCGCTGTCGGCCTCCGAATTCCTGCGCCAGATGCGCGAGAAAAAGGAACTCGTCGAGATTGACTCGGCCCTGACGAACAGGAGCGTCAACGAAGGGTTCTCCGGTGGTGAAAAGAAAAAGAACGAAATCTTCCAGATGGCAATGCTCGAACCGCGGCTGGCACTCCTCGATGAGACAGACTCGGGTCTCGATATCGATGCACTGCGCATCGTCGCCAACGGCGTGAACAAGATCCGCAGACCCGACACATCAGTGATCGTGATAACGCATTACCAGAGACTGCTTGACTACATCGTGCCGGACTATGTGCACGTCCTCTACGACGGCCGCATCGTCAGATCGGGCGGCCCTGAACTGGCTCTCACGCTTGAAGAGAGAGGATATGACTGGATAAAGAAGGAAGCAGACGTCAGCGAAGAGACATGGACTACAGACCAGAAGTGACAGGCAGGCTCACCGAGCTCTGGGAAGGGAGAGAGACTGGAATTCTGAAGGACTCGCCTGAGATCTACAACAGGTACCGCACCGAAGCCTTCAGCGAGTTCCTCCGCCTCGGCATTCCCGACAGGAAGAACGAGGCCTACAAGTATACAAACCTGGAAAAATCGTTCGGCCACAGGTACGAACAGTACTTCTCCCCAAAACCCGGAGATTTCAGGGAGGCAGAGAGGTTCCACTGCGAGGTGGAAGACCTCGATGTATGGAACATGGTGCTGCTCAATGGCTTCTTCCCGCGGGGTGACGAAGGACTGGCGATGCTCCCCGGTGGGATCTGGGTAGGCAGCATGAAGGCTGCTGCCAGGCAGTTCCCCTCGCTGGTGGAGAAGCATTACAACAAATATGCTCAGAATGAGAACGACGGCCTCGTGCCGCTCAACACCGCGCTGGCAACCGACGGCCTCTTCCTTTACGCGCCAAAGAATACCGTCAATACAAAACCCATACAGATAGTCAACCTGCTTCACAGCACACAGGATATTTTCGCTCAGGACCGCAACCTGGTGGTCGTGGAGGATGGCGCCCAGATGTCGCTGCTTGTATGTGACCATGCAATCTCACCGCAGCACTACCTGACGAACACCGTCACCGAGGTTTATGTGGGCCGTAATGCCCGTTTCGAAATCATCAGGGTGCAGAACCAGCACAATGACTCGGGAAAGATCACCCACACCTTCATCCACCAGGAACGTGACAGCTTCGCGTCGTCAAACAATATAACCCTGCACGGCGGGCTGGTGCGCAATGCAACATGGCACCGCCTCAACGGTGAGAACGCGGAGACTCACAGCTACGGTCTCTTCCTCGCTGACAAACACCAGCACATTGCCAACTTCGTGAAGGTTGACCACGCTGCACCCAACTGCAACAGCACCCAGCTCTTCAAGGGAGTTCTTGACGAAAACGCCTCCGGCGCCTTCAACGGCCGTATCATGGTGCATAAGGATGCACAGAAGACCAATGCGTTCCAGAGCAGCAACAGTATTATTATGTCGGACACTGCACGGATGGATACCAAGCCGCAACTGGAGATCTATGCTGATGATGTGAAGTGCAGCCACGGCGCAACCGTCGGGCAGCTGGATGAGAACGCCCTCTTTTATCTCCGCTCACGCGGGATTGATGCACGTGAAGCTAAACTGATGCTAATGTTCGGCTTCGCTCATGATGTCATCAAGAATATACCCATCGAAGCGCTTCGCGAACGGATAGACAACCTGGTCCTGCAACGCCTTCGCGGCGAACTGTCGCGCTGCGCCTCCTGCGCCATACAGTGTAACTGAACGAACTGATGCAGCTTGCAAAGAGCATAGAAGAGATAAGAGCAGACTTCCCCATCCTCTCAACGATGGCACACGGGAAGCCCCTGGTATATCTTGACAATGGTGCCACAACACAGAAACCTCTGCAGGTCATCAACGTGATGGAGGAGCTTTACCGCACAACCAATGCCAACGTGCACCGTGGCGTCCATTACCTTTCCGACAGGGTCTCAGAACGGTACGAAGCAGCCCGGGAGACCGCCAGGGCCTTCATCAATGCCCGTTCCAGGGAGGAGATCATCTTCACCGCCGGCACCACGGCTTCAATCAATGCGGTGGCTTTCTCGTTCGGAGAGAGATATGTCCGGGAGGGTGATGAGATACTGATCAGCGGCATGGAACACCATGCAAACATCGTTCCCTGGCAGATGCTCTGCGAACGCAAGAGGGCAAAGCTAAAGATCATTCCGTTCTCGGATGAGGGCGTCCTGGACATTGAAGCATACCGGACTCTGCTCACCGAAAGGACCCGGATTGTTGCCGTCACGCATGTCTCCAATGTTCTCGGAACCGTCAATCCTGTAAAGGAGATTGTTGCTGAAGCTCACCGGCATGGCATACCCGTGCTGGTTGACGGTGCACAGGGGATACAGCACGGCCTGGTTGACGTAACGGACCTGGACTGCGATTTCTATGTTTTCTCCGGTCACAAGGTTTACGGCCCCAACGGCATCGGGGTGCTTTACGGCAAAGCTGACATGCTCAACGAGCTTCCTCCATACCAGGGCGGAGGAGACATGGTTGCAAACGTCACATTTGAAAAGACAACTTACAACGTACTCCCGTTTAAATTCGAGGCCGGCACAACAAACTTCACCGGCGCGATAGGACTGGCTGCCGCTCTTGACTACCTCTCTGCACTCGGCCGCGAGGCTGTTGCCCAAAGGGAACAGTCCCTACTGGCTCTTGCAACTGCCGGATTGTCAGCCATTGATGGTATCCGGATCTACGGCACCGCACCCCACAAGGTCTCGGTGATCTCTTTCCTCCCCGGTACGATTCATCAGCTTGACGCCGGCATGATTCTTGACAAGATGGGTATTGCAGTCAGGACGGGCACTCACTGCGCACAGCCACTGATGGAACGGTACGGAATAACCGGCAATATCAGGGCTTCGATTGCCTTCTACAACACGGAAGATGAGGTAGAAGCACTGGTAAAAGGCATAAGGAGGGTGACCGAAATGTTTGTATGATTATTTTTATATGAATATTAACGAGATACAGGATCAGATCATCGAGGAGTTCGCCGTGTTCGGCGACTGGATGGAGAGGTATGAGTATCTCATCGACCTGGGCAGGTCACTTGGCCCGTTCGATGAGAAACACAAGACTCCGGAGTACCTGATAGAGGGCTGCCAGAGCAAGGTGTGGCTTTACCCGTCGTTCGAAAACGGCATCATCACCTTCTCCGCCGAAAGCGATGCACTGATCACCAGGGGTATAGTGGCACTGCTGGTGCGGGTCTTTTCGGGACGCACCCCGGCAGAGATTGTGGATGCAAACATCTATTTCATAGAAAAAATCGGCCTGAGGGAGAACCTATCCCCCACCCGTTCGAACGGACTGCTGGCCATGATGAAACAGATGCGTCTCTACGCCCTTGCATACAAATCAAAACAGGAACACTCATGAACACACAGGAGATACAGGAGACCGAGGCACGCATTGTTGGCGTACTCAAGAGCATATTCGATCCCGAGATACCGGTAAACATCTATGACCTCGGCCTCATCTACGAGGTCAGGGTTGACGAGGAGCAGATTGCACACGTTACAATGACGCTTACTGCCCCTAACTGCCCTATGGCTGAGGAGCTCGTTGAGGAGGTCAGTTACAAGGTTGCCGGTATCCGCGGGGTTAAGGATTGCGACCTCAAGCTCACATTCACCCCGCCGTGGGATCGCAGCATGCTGAGCGAAGAGGCAAAACTGGAGCTGGGACTTCTCTAGAAATATGTAACTTTACCGGTACAGGAATAGTACTCTTAGATCCGGACACTCACCAAGGCACCTGACTGAGACTATTCTCAGATCCGGGCATTGGCCGGAGTACTGAACTGAGACTGTTCTTAAATCCGTACCGTGACCGATGCACGCAAAATAGCCCTCACCTGGAAAATCCGCGAAAGCCTGCGGATGGAAGGGTTTGATATTTATGGCATTGCACAGGCTGCTGCCCATCATGAAGACAGCAGCCACATCGCTGAGTGGATTGCAGCCGGGAAAAACGGCTCCATGGGATTCCTTGAAAGAAATCTCGATAAAAGGGGAGATATTACCACACTGGTCGAGGGAGCCCGCTCAGTGATAGTGGCCGGAATACGCTACTACAGCAATGAATCCCCTGCCGGTGAGGAAAACTATTTCGTCAGCCGCTATGCACGGGTTAAGGATTACCACCAGGTAATAGAAGAAAAACTGACCCGTGTTCAGAAGATCATAAAAAAAGAGGTGCCCGATTCGGTATGCCGGGTGTTCTGCGATGCCGGTCCTGTTACCGAAAAGGCATGGGCTATCCGCGCCGGACTGGGATGGCGCGGCAAACACAGTCTTATAATCAATAAAGACATAGGCTCTTTCTTTTTCCTGGGCGAAATTGTCACAACCGCAGAGTTTCTATATGACAATGCCTCAGCCCGTGACCGGTGCGGTGGTTGTACACTCTGTATCGACGCCTGCCCAACCGGAGCCATCTGCGAAGACCGGACAATAAATGCCCGCCGTTGCATTGCCTACCTCACCATAGAACATGATGGCAACATACCTGAAGAATTCCGCGGGAAGACAGAAAGGATAATCTTCGGCTGTGACCGGTGCCAGGAGGTGTGTCCCTGGAACAAAAAAGCAATCCCCTATTCCGATAAGGAGCTGATCCCTGATTTCCCCGTCACCTCCCTGACAAGAAAAGAGTGGCACAACCTCACCCCCGATGAGTTTAAAAGAATCTTCAGATCATCACCTGTAAAGCGTACAGGCTTTGAAAAGATCCGCAGAAATATTGATTTCGTCGATCACCGGTCACCTGGAGGGAACTGAGATCCGCTCCGGTGTGCCGGTCAGTGATGAAGCAACCCGGCCCGGGGTGGTCACCTGACAACAACTTAACCAGCGCCAGCCAGCCTCCCCGCAGTTACTATTCCACCATCAGCTTTTCAATATCAAGCTTCTGCCTGTAGCCTTTCCGGCCTTTACCGGAATGGAGGATCTTGTACATTACAGGCACCACAATCAGGGTCAGGAATGTTGATAACAGCATCCCTCCGATTATAACCCATGCCAGGCCGTTCCTCAGTTCAGCCCCTGATCCTTTTGAGAGTGCAACCGGAAGCATCCCGATAATAGTAGAAAGCGCTGTCATGAGGATCGGGCGGGTACGGATACGCACTGCCTGGATTAGGGCGTCGTTGATCTCCTTTCCTTCCTTTATCGCATCATTGGCAAAGTCGACAAGCAGAATTGCATTCTTCCCGACGAGGCCGATAAGCATGACAAGTCCCAGCATACCGTAAACACTGAGTGCAGTGTTCGTCATGGCAAGCGCCAGGATAGCCCCGAGGATGGCAAGCGGGATTGAAAACAGAACTGCAAACGGATCCGTCCAGTTATTGTACAGCACAACCAGGGACAGGTAAATAAGTATGATGGACAGGAGAAGGGCCCCGGTCAAGACTGTCATAGAATCACTCATCGACTGCATATCACCTGTTACAACCAGTTTGGTCCCCTGCGGTTTTTTCATACTGTCTATCCGGTCACGGAATTCCTGTGATACATCTCCGGCAGTTGCTCCGAGAACCTGTGTACGGATGGTGACTGAACTGTTCCGGTTGAATCTCTCAAGCCGGCTCGGACCGGTTCCCAGACTGATATCGGCAAACTGCGACAGGCGGATTGCCTCTCCCCTGCTGTTCATGAAGGTAAGGTTGCTGACATCCTCCACCTGCTCACGGTATGCCTTGTCAGCCCTGATATTGATGTCATATTCGTAATTGTTCTCGGTATACTTGAGTGAGTTGTTTCCCTGGTAGGTCATCTGCATTGTAAAACCTACATTGTCAAGCGTCAGTCCGAGTGCCGACATCTTGTCGCGGTCAACGGAGACATTTATTTCGGGCGTTCCTCTTTCCACTGACAGCTCCTGCTGCATTGTGCCAGGTATTGACCGCATCACCTCAAGGGCCTGGTCGGCGAAGATCATTACAGAGTCGGCATTGTTGCCGGTGATAACGTATTCTACCGCCGCCTTCGCAGCCTGCCCCGTCACGGCAACACTGAAGATCTTTACTTTCGCGTCAACAAGGTAATCAGACAGCGGTTTCTTGACTTTTGCTATGTACAGTTTGGTATTTTCCTCACGCTGCCTGGCCGGCACAAGCTTCACATTAAGCTCCGCCTGATACGGCGTTCCCTGTGTACTCTGGGTGTTGTCGCTCGTGAGACCTACCATCGTTACAACCTTGGTCACTTCGGGTTTCACCCGGAACCAGTCTTCGGCCTTACGGACAAGGGCATTCGATTCTTCGAGTGATATGTCTTTCGGCATCTCAAGCTGAACTATGAACTCACCCCTGTCTACTTCAGGCAGGAACTCAAACCCGATGAAGCCCAGCGGAAAAAGGGAAAACACCGCAACCGTAATTGCAAGAATGATCAGTGCAAGCCATCTCTTGTGAAAAAGCGCCCACTTCAATAATCCCGAAACCCATTGTCCGAATGCCTCGATCTGCTTTTCAAACCACATCAGGAGCTTCTGATACAGGTTTTTACCTGTCAGCACCTGTAAATTCCCGTACCGGGAAGTAAGGAGGGGCACAAGTGTAAGAGCGGCAAGAAGACTGATGAGTATCGAGAATATTATCACGCCGCAGAACTGCCTCAGGATGTCAGAAACAAGAGTACTCGTCAGTGCAATCGGCAGGAAAACGATTACAAGAACTATTGTAATTGAAATAATTGTAAAACCTATTTCCCTGATTGCATCCCATGTAGCCCGTACCCGGTTTTTACCCATCTCTATATGACGGTACACGTTCTCAATCACCACGATTGCATCATCGACAAGCACCCCGATAACAAGCGAGAGGCCAAGCAGTGACATCAGGTTAAGCGAGAAATTGAACAGGCTCATCCCGATGAATGTCGAAATCAGTGACACCGGCACGACAATCATCACAACTATTGCATTCCTGAAATTGTGCAGGAACAGCAGCATTACAAGTGAGACCAGCAATACCGCAAGAAGCAGGTCTTTCAGAACCGAGGAGATAGACTCACGGGTGAAGTCGGTAGAGTCCTGTGCAATCTCCATTTTAAGACCGTTCTCAGAAAACTCATCTTCGAGTGATGCAATTGTTTTGCGGATATTATCGCTTACATCCACGGCATTGGCATCAGATTGCTTGTAGATATTGATAAGTATTGCATCTTCCCCGTTCACCCTGGCGAGGCTGGAGGGATCCTTGATTGCATCGGTGATTTCCGCTATATCCTGTAACCTTATCTGTGCTCCTGTCGGAGTCGTCATAACCACAAGATTCCTGATTTCGTCAACGCTTGCAAATCTGCCTGAAAGGCGAACCGCTGTCTGGGTCTCCGGATTCCGGATGCTGCCTGTCGGGAAATCAAGGTTCGAAGATCTTATAACTCCCTGTATCTGGGCAGGTGTGACACCAAGAGCCCGCATCCGGGTAGCATCGAGGTTTACCTGTATCTCCCTCTGCAATCCTCCGATAAGTGTCCCTTTCGAAACGCCTTTTATACCGGATAGTTGCGGGATAATCCGCTTGTCCATCAGGTCAAAAAACTGCGTCGCTTCAAGATCCGAGGTTGCTGAGAGAATTATTATTGCCTTGTCATCAACAGTCACCTTGGAAATTACCGGAGACAAAACAGAAACCGGCAGCTGCGATCTTTTTGCGTCGATATAGTTCTGGGCATCGGTTATCGACTTGTCTATGTCAGTACCATATTTGAACGTGACAAACAGCATTGACATGCTCTCATACGAATATGACTGTATCTTGTCAATGCCCTCCATGCTCGAGAGAGCATCCTCGACCTTGCGGGTGACAGAATTCTCCACCTCAGTGGGTGATGCGCCCGGGTAAAGGATCTGGACATTAATAACCGGGGGAGTAAATTTCGGCATCAGTTCGGCGCTCAGGCTACTGTAGCTGATATAGCCGAGGATTGAAAGCGCCGCAAACAGCACAATTACGTATATCGGCCGCTTTATTGATATTTCTGATATTTTCATCTGTGATTCATTTAGTCATGTCAGAACGTTACTCTTTCAGGAACGGCAGTTTACCGGTCTGTTTTGTTCTTTACCATCACCCCGTCCGATACGTTGATAAGTCCTGAAACCACTATGCTGTCACCGGCCTGGAGTCCGCTGATTATCTCCACGTTATTACCTGCCATGGAACCAACTGTCACTTCCTTTTCAGAAGCCCTGCCGTTATTGACAGTATAAACCTTCGCATTTTTAACACTCCCTGTGATAGCACTCCTGGGGATCATAATTACTTTCTGAACAGCCTCGATATCAAAGTTTGCAGTTACATACATTCCGGCTTTCAGCTCCTTCTTGTCACGGCCTGAAACAGATATTTCAACCGGATAATTTAGTGACCTGTCTGCCTTTGATCCGACATATGTGATTGTCCCGGGGTATTCCTCTCCGGGAAATGCATCGCATTTAATCCTTACATCCTGTCCCTTCTTAAGGAGGAGCACCTGTCGTTCCGTGACATTGCACCATGCTTTGAGCTGAGAGTCATCGATAATGTCGAACAGTCTCGCACCCGGATTGAGATAGGCTCCTACCTCTAAATACCGCCTGATAATTGTCCCTGAAATGGGCGATTTGATCCTGGCATCGGCAAGACGGCGCCTGCTGCTGATATACCTGCTTTCTGCAGCAATGAACTGTGTCCTTATGGTTTCAAGCTGCTGATCGGTCACCCCGCCGCTCTTGTTTGCATTGGTAAACCGCTCGAGGTCTGCTTTCAGGGCATTATATGCTGCCTCGCTGGCGGTAAAATCAGCTTTCAGCATCTCCTCATCAACCTGAACCAACAGCTGGCCTTTGCTGACCCTGGTTCCCTCATCGGCATAAACCTCAAGCACCCTTCCCGATACATCGGAAACAAATGATAGCTCGCGGACCGGTTCGAGAGAACCATTGGATGAAAAGCTCATGTTTGCCTGCTCTTCTTTCACCACATCTATCCCTACGGTCACACCTGCCGATGCCTCCGAGGCAATCTGCGTTCTTTCGAAACTGCGCTTTTTGTTGAGCACCAGTACTAATACTATTACCGCTATCAGACCTATCACTGCGAGAATTGATAATAATTTTTTCATGACTTTGAAGATTTTGCCTCTCCTGGTTGCCCTGTCAGGACTCCCGGTTCCGCGTTGTCTGTATTATTTGATTTTCCTAATCCTTTCTGTTTGGTGAATTACCTGACAAGCTCCCTGATGGTACCGCCGGCCTTATGAAGCTCCACGTAAGCCTTCATGAAATTGTTGAGGGCATCTGCGTAGCTCATCTGAGCCTGTACCAGCGAAGAGTTTGAATTCAGTACGTCTGACATCGAAGCGATGCCCTGCGAATAGTTCTTTTCCGTGATGCGGTACACCTCTTCCGCAAGAGCCATATTTCCCTTCTGAACCTGGATGGCACTACGGCTGTCTTCAAGCCTTAGCAACGCATTCTCATAGGCCATGTTGAGCGACTGTTCAAGAATGACTCCGTCTTCCTTGATTTTGCGGATTTCAAAGTCAGCCTGTTTTATCTTCGAGCTTCTCGAAAGCCCTCCGAAAATAGGGATGCGCAGGTTCAGGCCTGCCATTGACGATCCGTACCAGTAATTGGTTTCACCCCTGAAAAACTCATCGGATACCCCGTTGTAATTATAGTTTATCATCGCCGTTAAAACAGGATAATTTTCATAAATGGCTGCCTTTTTTTGAAGCAGCCGGAGGTTATGCTGACGGGCCAGCATTTTGTACGAAGTTTGAAGGTTGGGATCGAAATTCTGCTGGTTCCCGGGTTTTGCCTGGTTCTCAAATGCTTCAAGATTGATCTTCTCGATGTCAATCCGGCCTGACATATCCATCCCCATCTGCAGCTTCAGCAGGTTTTTCTGCACTTCCACGGCATTGAGAACCGATGCCCTCTGTGTGGCCATGTTCGTCCTCGTGACCTTTAACCTGTCAAGGTCAACTTTCCTTATCAGCCCGCTGGCGTAACTTGTTTCCATCGAAGTCAGGACAGAGTCAATGATTTCGATGCTCCGGCCAAACATTCCGGCAGCGTATTCCGTCGCCTGAACAGCATAGAACAGGCTGGCAGTCTGGCTGATAACATCTTCCTCCTTAGCGTCGGCAGCCAGTGATGTCAGCTCTTCGGCCGTTCTGGCGATATCCACCGCATTGAACAGTGAGAGGTTAAATATCTGCTGGTTCAGGGCAGCCCCTATTCCGGCTGAAAAGTTGGTTCCCATTTCAATGGTCATATATTTGGCCGCATTGGGATCCTGCATGTTCGGAGGAAGGAATTCATTTATGAAATTCGGCATTATAAACCTCGATTTCTGAATGTTGTAATTCAGGTTGCCGGTGCCTGATATCTGCGGCAACAATGCACCAAGGATCTCATGCCTGGCCTCAGCCGATTTCTCTTTGTCGAACTGAGCCTTGCGGATATTATGATTGTTCTCCAGTGCAAATTTCAGGCAGCTCTGTAGATCGTAAACCTGCTGTGCGCTTATATTCACGCTGATGCAGGTGATTACTGCAATTAAAATAGTTCTGGCTCTATTCATTATTTCTCAGAATATTTTGTGGTTAAATTTTCCTTATCAAGCAGTCTTTTCCCCTTCGGGGTGACAACCGCATGAAGGTGATAGTCTATTACGGATCTGAAATAGTCTCTCGCCGAATATTCACTGCGGGTCAGGACACTGCTGATAAAGAAGCTTACAACAGAGCTTATGAAGAATCTGCTGATCATTTCAACATTAATTTCCTGCCTGTACAGCTTTTCCTTTTTCCCCTTTTCCAGGTTTCTCTTCATGCCTTCGAGAAAAGACCCAAATCCGGCTTTGTGCTGTGTGCCTGAGAGTTCGGGGAACATCTTTCTCAGGTCATCAAAAAAGACCGGACTCAGTGAATGAAAGACCTCCCCCATTCCGCAGATGCCTGACTTGAACCCCTCAATTGCATTGACATCTTCAGAATACATTATGGAAATCTTTTTCTCCAGATCATGGACGAAAGTCTGCAGGCAGAACTTCAGGAGCCCCTCCTTTGATTCAAAATGATTATAGAGGGTCTTTTTCGTAACTCCTGATTTATCTGCAAGCTCATCTATCGAAATATGGAGGCCGTACTGCCTGAAGACTTCCATGGTCTTTGCCGCATATTTATCCTTCCTTGCCGTCATCGAATATTTTTCAATTATATACCAGTTGCAAAAATACACTTTTTATATCACATTAGTGTAATTTGTATATTTATTTTTTCAAATCATTAATGGCCCGGAGCAATCAGGTACCTGGCTATGTAAACTGCGCATCCCTAGCCGGTGAGTTGGCCGGGAGAGGCTGAAAGGATCAGGCTGACTCCCCGGAATCCGGGCAATTGGACTACAACCCTGGTCTATTCGGAACTGATACTACTTTTTAATACTTGAATCCTATTACATTCTGATCAGATACTACCTGAAGAATGGAAATAAGACAATACCAGATAATCCTGGTCAACCTGGAGCAGACTAACGGTAGTGAGATTAAGAAAACCAGGCCATGTGTTGTAATTTCACCTGACGAGATGAATGACCATTTAAGGACTGTTGTAATAGCGCCAATAACAACAAGTTCAAAAAACTATCCTACCCGGGCTGAAATTCAACATGACAATAAAGCCGGATGGATTGTACTTGATCAGATCAGAACCATCGATAAACAAAGAATTCTGAAAGATCTCGGAAAGCTCCCCAAATCGGAAATAAAAGAGGTCAAAGCCATCATAAAGGAGACCTTCGTCGATTGAACAATGGCACTATCCGCTCCGGATTGCCGTCGTTGGGAGCCGGGACCAGGCCAAGGGCACCTGTCACAATGTTATATATATCAACATTATACAGCGTGTCAACGCTGAAGCCCTTCTTAAAGGCAGGTCCCTCAGCATAGAAGATCGAGTGCATGTCACGGCACTGCCAGTCATAGCCGTGATCACCCCTGGTATCGCCTCTTGGCTCAGGCCTTATGCCTGCAGTCCAGCCGGGATCGGCAACCAGGACTATCTCAGGAATCCGCAGGTGAGTTCCGTAATGCATATGGGCTGGCAGGTCCTCCTTTTTCCAGGCTTTCATCCCCTTCTGCATATTAAGCAGGAGAAGCACACTGTCTGGCTTCCCTTCGGCCGGCTCTACGGCCCAGACAGGATTTCCGCCGTAGATCCTCTTCACCATCCTCTGGGGAAGGGTATCAAAGATGTAGTTGTAGCGCGACTCATCAACCTCTGTCATTCCGTGATCGGAAAGGACAATGAGGTTGATGTCAGCTGCATCGGGCAGTTTTGCCAGACCGGTGCGGAGAACACCAAGGAGGCTGTCGAGGCTCATGACCATTGCTCCAGTTTCCGGCGAAAGAGGGCCGTAACCGTGACTTACAGCGTCCGGCTCCTCGAAATATAGGGTCACCAGGTGCGGCCTTTGGTTTTTGGGCAGGGATAGCCACTTCAGTACGGTGTCAATACGGTCACCGAAGGGTACCTCCTCATCATACGGTTTCCAGTAATCCGGTTGAATCCCCTGTACCGGCGCCTCGGAACCCACCCAGTAGAACGAGGCAGACTTCATCCCTTGCTTCCTGGCAGTGACCCACACCGGTTCGCCACCGTAAAAGGCTCCGTTTGATACCATGGCGCGGTCACCGATCCTGTAGACAAGGTCAAGATCAGGTGCATAGAAGCTGTTGTTCACCAGTCCGTGATGATCAGGGTAAAGTCCGGTGGCAATTGTATAATGGTTCGGGAATGTCTTTGTCGGAAATGACGGTATCAGCCTGGTGGCTGTCACCCCTTTACGGGCGATGTCATCAAGCACCGGAGTACTATGAATCGAGTCATAATCCCAGCGAAAGGCATCCAGGGAGACCAGTACAACGTATGGTTTGTCTCTCTCACTTCTGAGGTTACTGCATGATGAAAGTAAAATTGCGGTAAAAACCGCCAGTGCCATATTTCTGAAAATCCTCATCCGGTCTAAGCTGTTTTTGTTTCTGAAGAAATAACAATCTTTTATCGGCTAAGTTGCGAGGGAACCGATCTTCTGATTTTCACTGTCAATCAAGTCAGGCAACTGATGGTTTTTTCCTTGATATTTTGTCCATTATAAGGGCTATTGCACCATCACCGGTCACATTGCATGCCGTACCGAAACTGTCAATCGCAATGTAAAGCGTTATCATCAGTCCTATCATCTGCTCATTGAAGCCAAGTATGCTCTGCAGAATCCCGACAGCCGCCATGATGGCGCCTCCCGGCACGCCGGGAGCAGCAATCATAATTATTCCAAGCATGAAGATAAAACCGATGAATGCGGCTATATCAATCTGAATCCCGAAAAAGTATTGAATCGCCAGGGCGAATCCCGTAATTTTCATGGTACTTCCGGCCAGGTGTATTGTGGCACACAGGGGAACAGTGAACGAGGCAATTGCCGGATTGACTTTATTGTTTATTGCACACTGAAGTGTGACTGGAATTGTTGCTGCCGACGAAGAGGTACCCAGCGCTGTGGCATATGCCGGTAACATCCCCTTGAGCGCTTTCATGGGGTTCCGCCCCGATATTGCTCCCGCAACCAGAAACTGTATTATAAGCAGCAATACGTGAAGAATGAAGATTACAAGTATAACCTTCAGGAACAGAACTATTACTGAGTAAACCTGGCCCGAAACTGACATGGATAGGAACATTCCGAAAATGTAGAGTGGCAGAAACGGGATTATAATATTTTTGATAATCATTGTTATTATCTCCCTGAATTCCAGGAACGATTTCTGCAGGGTATCGCCTTTCAGGAAAGTGATGCCAAGGCCAATGCAGAATGAAAGGATGAGTGCTGTCATCACATCCATCACAGGCGCCATCCCGATTGTAAAGAACGGGTCAATTTTGATCTCCTCCACTCCGGTCAGAGCACCGGTATCTATTCCTCCCGAAAGAATGTGAGGAAAGATAGTCTGGCACGATAAAAAGGTGAAGAAGCCGGAGAACAGGGTCGAGATATAAGCAATCAGCGCCGTAAGAGCCAGCAATTTTCCGGCCCCCTTCCCCAATTCACCAATGGCTGGGGTAATGAGCCCGACGATAAGTAGCGGAATAATGAATGACAGGAAATTGCCGAACAGCGAGTTGAATGTTGCAAAAATCCGGGCAAACCAGACAGGGGCAAACAGCCCGACGATAATTCCAAGGATAATGGCGATTACTACCCTGCCAAGCAGGGGGATTTTGGAGAGTTTCATACAATACAAGTCAAAAAGTTCGGCTAAAGCTACTAATTTTGGTCTATTAACAACCCGGAAATCATGAAGAGATTCATTCTTACAATCGCACTCCTTGCGGCATTTCACTATGCCACAGCACAGAAGGATTATGCACTCCTTGTAATTGATGTTCAGAACTTTTATTTCCCGGGTGGAAGGTCTGAACTTGTTGAACCTGAAAAAGTGGCAGAAAAGGCTGCCGTTGCGATCAGGGAAGCCCGTGCATCCGGTAACCCTGTGATCTTCATTCAGCACAAGGCTGCAACGGGCATGGAAATAAATGAACTTGTCGCTCCACAGCCGGGAGAAAAGATATTTGTCAAGGAGGAGGTGAACAGCTTTCTGGGGACAGGATTGAAGGAGTATATTGACAGCCTTGCTATAGACGCTTTAGTGATCTGCGGGATGCAGACCCAGATGTGCGTGGAAGCCGCTGTGAGGGCAGCACATGACTACGGCTACCACGTGATACTGCTTCATGATGCCTGCGCCACTCGCAACCTTAATTTCGGTAACCGGGAGGTCGCAGCAGCTGATGTCCATGCATCAACACTTGCAACCCTGAAAAGTTACGGAACCATTCTTTCCGTGGCTGAATGGATCGAAAAATAAATATCGAAACCCGGGAATCATTTTAGGTATATTTCTCAAAATAAATGGCAATTTAAATTGAAAAATATTTGGTGGTTCACTCAAATATGCTACATTTGATAAGCACTCTTCAAATAATGAAGCTTAGATTGGTACTTTATCATTAATTAAACATATTCGATTACAATGATTGAGGTGCTGAGATCAAAAATTGATGTTTCTCATATAAAGAAGATTCAGAAGGCTTTAGTTTTTTTGTTACTTATTTTTATTCTAGTGTTATGTTAAATATAATATGACGTAATATTGATATTAATTTGTATATTTGTGAAAAATATGCAAATGATAAGGTACCAGATTAAACTGACAAAAAACGAAGTAGAAGAACTGATGAGCATAATCAATAAAGGATCACATACTTCACAGACATTCCGGACTGCCTACATTCTATTAAATTGTGATGAGGGCAAGTATTCCCAAAAAGTAACCAATGAGCAAGTGAGCAAAGTTCTTAAGGTTGGCATGCGTACAATAGACAGGGTTAAAAAGAAATTTATTGAAGAGGGTCTGGATGCGAGTCTTGAGAGGCGACCAACCAGCCGGATTTATGATAGAAAAACTGATGGAGATATAGAAGCCAAGTTGGTAACTCTGTGTTGTAGTGAGCCACCAAAAGGATATTCAAAATGGTCCTTGAGATTATTGGCGGACAAGATGGTAGAATTAAAATATGTAGAGAGCATTTCTCACGTGACAGTGAGAAGCGTACTAAAAAAAACGAACTTAAGCCTTGGAAGATAAAAGGCTGGGTTATTCCTCCGGAACAAAGTAGTGAGTTTGTGGCAAATATGGAACGAGTACTGGATGTTTATAAAAGACCTCATGATAAAGATTATCCTGTTGTTTGCATGGATGAGTCACCAAAGCAGTTAATAGAAGAAGCACAACTCCCGATTGGAATGAAACCAGGTCGGGAGGCAAGGGTAGATTATGAGTACATACGTAACGGTGTAGTAAATATATTCATGGCAAATGAACCACTGAAAGGGAAACGTTTTGTTGAAGTCACTGAATTTAAAACCAGGAAAGAATGGGCAATGTTCATAAAGGAAATTGCAGATGTGATTTACCCCAATTCAAAACGGATAACATTAGTAATGGATAATTATAATACTCACGGAGCATCAGCTTTATACGAAACATTCAGACCGGAAGAAGCCAAAAGGTTATGGGACAGATTTGAATTTGTATATACACCCAAACATGGTAGCTGGCTTAATATGGCTGAGATAGAGTTGCATGTATTAAACGGACAATGTTTTAACCGACATATTTCCACCATGGATAAAATAAAAGAGGAAGTAGAGGCATGGGAAATAAGCCGGAATAACAAAAAAAGTAAAATAAATTGGCAGTTCACAAACAAACAGGCAAGAGTGAAATTAAAAAGATTATATCCGTTAATTTACAATTAACATAACACTAGTTTAATCGTGTGTTTCATTTGGCTGATAATTTCCGGATTTTCTTTTTACATTAATGAAGGACCTCAGGCAAATGACTATACACCTCATGATCAATTGTTTCTTCATATTGACAGGAATATTTATTCATCCGGAGATACAATTAGATTTCATGCATACATAAGGGACCGTGAATCTGGTAGAATTGAAACAAAAAGCAGGTCCTTATTTGTCCTGTTAATTGATAAAAACGGACAATCTATAGATAGCGCGAGATTCAGAATTGAAAACTCCACTGCCTCAGGCTGGCTGAAATTCAAGAGTTCAGAATTATTCGGACTTCACTACATAGTTGGTTTTACAAGTGAAATGATGAATTTCAGTGCTGATTACGCTTTCAAACGTCAGGTCTTTATCACAAAAGATTCCTCAATACCTCCCGGGTCGGAAGAAAAATATAATAGTAGGACTTTTGAATTGGAATTCCTTCCTGAAGGAGGTACACTTATCAGCGGGATCAAACAAAGAGTTGCTTATTTCGGACATTATTTCCAGGGATCTCTTTATGAATTTTCAGGTGAGCTCTATGAGGATGACACAAAGCTATTTGACTTCAAATCAGGGATTAAGGGAAACGGGGTCTTTGAGCTGACAGCAGAACAGGGCAGATCATATTATGTAAAGGTCAGGGAACCTAGTCTGAGTGATATCAGATTCCCCTTAAACCCACCCACGGAGGCTGGCATTTCATTAAAGGCAGAATATCTCGATACAAACCTGGTTAAAATTTTAATTCAGGGCAAAGGTGTACGAGACTCTACCTATTTCCTTAGAGTGGTTATGAATGATTTTACAGTATTTTCATCTGAATTTCAGTTTGATACAATCTGTCACTTCATTATTAAGACCCAATCTTTTCCCAAAGGCATCTCATTCATAAGAATTTATGATGAAAAATCAAAAATAGTTTGTGAGAGACCTGTATTAATTAACTGGCATAGGAAATTACTTCCCAAAATTACAAATCTGAGACAGGAATATACTACTGGCAGCTGGGTTGACTTCGACCTAATTTTAAGTGCCAGCGAAACGCAATGTCCATACTCCTTTTTATCAATCGCCGTAATAGATTCAGCATTAGGACTAATGCAGGGGGATATCCCTGCCAGTATTGAAGATGTATTTCTGGCTGGTACAGATCACAATCTGCCGGCAGCCCCAAGTTATTTTGGTTTGAATAACCTTGATATAGAGGAAGCTGATAAGATTTTAATGCTAATGAAACCCCGGCGATCACATGGTAAAAATGTTTCCGGAATAACCTTGGAATATCAAAACTTCGATAATTTGACTATTAACCGTAAAGCGAACAATAATAAAGGTTTCGGAAAACTAAAGCTTCTTACGGTCGAAGGATCTAATATTTACAAATTCAACCTCAAAAGTAACGAGTTGATTGTTCCTCTTGATACACTCGATTCCTATGTCAGACAAATTTTAGTCCTTCCTGATGATAAGCTTTCACGAAATTCTTCCATTTCAGTTGACTTTGCTGAAAGCCCTGAATACATGAAAGAACTAAAATCACAAACAAAATCTAACCCCGATGTCAATAATTATCCCGCCTTTGACAATCTTTCGAATTCAGGAACTCTTGTATTGGATACGGCTATATCGATTGAGGCTGTTACAATAACCGCCGAACGTGTTACGCCTAAGATTGAACCTAATAAGTATCAAATGCAATACATGAACACCTCGACATTTACTTTAAACAATGAAGAATTCAGGTCCAGCGCAAATTTTGAAGATGTCCTCTTTAGGATGAATCCCTACAAGGTTGATACAAAAAAGAAGCTCGTCTATTTTAGATCTGCAAGATCTCTCACACTAACTCCTGCCCTTATTATTTTGGATGATTCCCCATTGTGGTCAGAACGGGCGTGGACATCGTCCTATGATTTGATTGCCAACCTTCCGGCTTATGAAATCTCATCCGTAACATTTCTGAATGGGACCCAGGGATTCACTCAATATGGAGAAGCTGCTCTTGGTGGTGTTGTCTTTGTAACCACCAAAAACAAGGACCTCATAAACAAATTGGATCAAACTTCCATAACCAAAATTTCAGATAACCATAGTTTTCACGGCAGGTTTGTCAATATTTTCAGAACTGAAATAGGAGATTACTCCCCAAAAGAGAATGAAATCTCAGATGATTCCTATTATCAGAATAATCCTACAATCTACTTTAATAATGAAGCCATCTCTGATATGAAAAATCCATTACATTTTAGGTTTCTGAACAATCAAGTCAAAGGAGTTAAATTCATTATAGTTAATGGAGTATCCGTCACCAACATTCCATTTAGCTGTGTTTACACTTATGCTGTACATTAGGGTTTGCCAATTCCTGACTTATAACTACATATGCATGATGAGGAATGACCGTTGGTTCAGAACAAGATTCTGATTATCGCCTGTCTTCACTTATTTTTTTCCATGGCCATTGTCCGGAGCGCGGGAGGCATCTTCTCAATGGCATACCTCAGTGCCGTACGTGGCATAACTGCCTTATGCTGCATCACATAGTTGAATACCTCTTCCTGATGCGCCTGGCTGGCAGCCTTCAGTATCCAGCCGTATCCCTTCTGCACCATGTCATCCCTGTCAAGGAGCAGAATACCGGCAATCTCAAAGATGTCATCAAGAAATTTCCCCTTCCGGGCCGGTATTATAAGTGAAACAGCGGAAGCCCTTTTTACCCATCGGTTTTCTGACCTTGCCCACTTTTTAAGCTCTGCGAGGTATTCCGGGTATTTCTGGATGAAATCGCCAACCGTGTGATTGCACAGCGTGTCGCAGGATGCCCAGTTACTGACATAATTGTGAACCCACTTCTCAAGGATGGCAAAATCAGCAGATACAAACTCCGATGCCATCTTCTCCGACCATACACATGCCACGAACGACTCCTCCATCATGCCTGATTTCCACAGTGAATCGCACAGCAAGAGAATTTCATCCTTGCCGGCTTTCCTTATCAGGGCATAATTCGTTCTTGCGATCTCAGAGACAGTTTTGGATCTTATTCCGTAAAGGTTCACTTCTTCTTTAAAATACCGCAAACCGGTCTGACGGGTCTTTTCATCTGAAGCTTCCCTGAGCTCCTTTCTTACTTTTTCCAGTACCTCTTTCATTGCATCACCGTTTTATTGTCAACGCGGTAATCTCATCCGCGAAGCGGACGACATCCCCGTTTGCCACATCCGTTATCCCTGTCGGGCTTATCCCGAATGTTTCAGTAACATCCTGAATGAGATTTTTTCTGACCGCAAGGATAATTATTGCCCTGGTTTCATTAAGAATCCCGGTGATCCTTTCGCTCCATCCCTCTCCTCTCAGTTCAAGCGGCCCTGCCTCATCCACAATAACAACATCCACAGACCTGTTCAATGCGGGGTCAAGAGCCCTTTGTCCGGCTCTGTGCCCGGCCTCATCCATTGTGAAGCGTTCCACTCCCGTCTCAGCATCACCTGTCTGCCTCAGGAAGGGAGTCCTGTCGCCGGTCCGGATATCTGTTATATCATAACCTGTAGTCTTCCCCTCCTCCATGATTCGCAATGCGAGGATGCCACCCGTCATGACACCTCTTTCCCTGAGCAGCCCCGTCAGTTTGACCAGCCAGGCCGTCTTTCCTTCGCCGATGGCGCCGGTTATAATAAAGACCTTCCTTTCCTCCTCCTGCTCCTTTCTGACCTCATTCAGCCTCCTTTCGACACGTGTTATCATCCGGTTGAGAATGGAAACCGGTGTCTTTACCGCCGTCTTCAGGTCAGGCATGTCAGCGATCATTGTTGGCAGGCTGGCGGCTGACAATTCGAGGGCCAGGGGAAGTTGCCTGAAGCGTGTGCGGCTGAACAGAGTGCGGATTTTCGGGTTGTAAAGCTCCGTGCCCAGCGCTGAAAAGCCTACAATTATTATCACAGCCCGGAAGTTCATCTGGATACCAATAAGCACTGCCTCCCGGAGGCTGTTTTTTTCATGGCTGATTGCGGTGAAGACCAGGGCTGAAAGCATGGTGATAACCACGAAGGTGACCCAGAAGCCGGGCTTCGACAGCTGTCGCATCGCCCTCTTGTACCTCATGGCCATTACGGAAACACCCGGAATCACAACTATGACCCACCATACCCATGATAGGGTGCTCACTGCCACGAGCATCGCGGCAACCAACAGAATGTCTGCCGCCAGCCATGGAAGCGAATAGTCAAACGAATTTTTTTTCTTCTTCTCCTGTGCGCGGATCACAGCCGGCTCGGGGAGCGACTCCTCAGGCGGAAGGGACGCTATCCGGCGTCCGGTTATGATTCCCGCGACAGCGGTGACAGCCCCGAAAAGGGCATAGATTGAAAGCAACAGTACCAGCGGGGCCCAGAAGGCGTTGAAATTCAGACTCAGCTGCTTCTCAGCCCAGGCAGTTATGCCTGAATATATCTCCACGAGATTGCCCCCGTAGAAAATGATCATATTGAACACCTTCTGGAACAGGTTCCATGACATGGCAAGCATTGAACCGACAATAAAACCCAGGTAAGTGCGGCCAAGAAGCCTGACAGAGACCTCAAGGAGAACCGATTCCATGATGATAGCAATCATCGGCCCGAAGATGATTGCGCTAGGCGACATTGCCTTCATGAGGGCGCATATCAGCCCGGCACGCCAGTAGAGACCATGCTGGCGCCAGCGGTAACTGACCGCAATGAGTATGACAAGGGCTATTGCGGTAAGCATGTTACCGCTGAACGGAACACGAAGGTTATGCAGGAAACTGCCGAGAACGATCTCGGCAGCAGCCCATATGGTGCCGATAATGGATGCCCTGATCCACTTATCGCTGATACCTGTCCTGTCCCTTGTCAAATGATGTAGTGCAGTTTCCCTTACTCAATCAGAACGGGTCACACTCACGGTATGCCTCTATCACCCGGCGGGCACCTTCAGGGCCCCTTACACTGCGGCCGTGTTCCATGCAGATCACACCCTGATAATCACGTGAGAGCAGGTAACTGAAAATGTTCTTGTAGTTGATCTCCCCCGTTGTAGGCTCATTGCGGCCCGGATTGTCTCCGACATGGAATGCATTTATCTCATCCCAGCAGGCTTCGATATTCGGAATCAGATTCCCCTCAGTGATCTGCTGATGGTACATGTCTTCAACTATTTTAACTGCCGGGCTGCCCACCGCCCTGCACACCTGGTATGCCTGCGGCATGCGCGTCAGCCAGAGGCCCGGATGATCATGCAGCGTGTTCAGCGGTTCTAGCACAAGTGTCATTCCTTCGGGGCCTACCAGGTCGGCACAGTACCTGAGATTATCAATTACATTTGCAAGCTGGATGTCAGGGTGCAGCCGTTCATCATACCTGCCGGGAACCACCAGCGCTGTCTTGAAACCGGTACGCCTGGCCACCTCAATGCCCTCTTCCATCTTTGTTGTCAGGAAGTCACGCACATCGCGGTGTGGCATCACAAACGAAGTGTTTCCGAAGTCGGCATGCAGCACCCATGGACCCATCATCAATCCCATTTTCTGGATTTTTGTTGATATCCTTTCCTGCTCTTCCACCGGACGGCCGGGAAAACCGTTGTCAAACAGCGCCCTGAATCCCTTATCAGCCAGGAACTGGATATTGTCGAGAGGGTCTTCACTTCCGCACAGCTCACGGAACATCCCGATCGAGGGAGCATAGGCCAGCCTGAACGGTTTATCCGCGTCAGGAACAGCTGCTGAACGGCTCTTTCCGGAAAGAATTGAAGGGGCGGCAAAGAGTGCCGCGCCTGCAGCTGCCGTCCCCCTGAGAAAACTGCGTCTTGATCTTGATTCCATAATACAATCAGGTATCTGTTTGCCCGGCAGATCTGACTTTGCACTGCAGATCTGCCGGGGTGTGATTATCTATTCGCCCGGCACAGGCACAATCAAGCGTACCCCGCCCGGACCCTCATTCTTTATTCCCCTGGCACCGGTACCGTTTTCGATACATCCACCGGTCCCATTTCAAATACCTTCGGACCCAGTTTGAGCTCTGAGTTCATCATCTCATCCCATGTGACCTTCTTACCAGTATATGCTGAGACTCTGCCCATGATGCCGGCCATGGTCGACACTGCGACAAATTCAGCTTCATTCAGCGGCTTCCCGGTACGGATTGCCGTCACGAAGTCAATGTGCTCCTGGTCATAAGGGCTGCGGATGAGCTCTTCTGTCATCTTGCCCTGGTCATCAAGCTTGTAACCATCATATTTCCAGAGCTCTGTTCCGGCCTGATCCCATACCGTGTTCTGGCAGTTGGATGTGCCCTTCGTTCCCTGTATCCACTCCGAGACGTTACCCTCGCAGCCGTTGATCTGGCGGCACATGCTGTGCACATGGAAGCCGCCGTCATAGATGAAATCAGTGCTGAAGAAATCATACTGATCACCTGTGACGCGACGGTGGCGTGCGCCGAAGGAGACGGCCGAAACCGGCTTCTTGCCTGTGAACCAGTTTATTACGTCTATGTTGTGGACATGCTGTTCAACAATATGATCACCTGAAAGCCAGCACCAGTTGACCCAGTCACGGATCATATACTCCATCTCCGACCATGAGGGATTGGGGTCCCGGTACCAGAGTTGGTTCTGGTTCCAGTAGCAGTTGGCTGCCACGATGTCTCCTATCATTCCCTCCTGTACCTTGCCCCATGTTGCCACATAATCGTGCTGGTGATGACGCTGGGTTCCGGTAACAACGCAGAGCTCCATTCCTTTCGCCTTTTCGCCCGTGGCCATGATCTGCCTTGCTCCTGCCGGATCGACGGCAACGGGTTTCTCCATGAACACATGCTTGCCAGCCGTTACGGCTGCCTCGAAATGCATCGGGCGGAAGTATGGCGGTGTCGCAAGTATTAGAATGTCAACCCCTGAATCAATTACCTTCTGGTAGGCATCGAAACCTGTATAGCATTTTTCATCAGCAATTTCCACCCCGTCTTTGGCCAGGCGTTCGCGGCATGCGGTGATCCTGTCGGCAAAGACATCACCGAGGGCAGCTATTGTCAGGTTTGGTCCCGCATGTAAAAAGTTAAGAGCAGCGCCCGTGCCTCTGCCGCCGCAGCCAATCAGGCCTGCCTTGAGGAGCGGACCGTCAGGTGCTGCATCAAGCATTGTTGGCAGCACGACTTTTGCGCGTTTTTCGGTTGAACATGATGTGATGAATGCCGGCACAACGATGCCTGCCGCCCCCGCGGCTGCAGCCGTGCCAAGAAAGTTTCTTCTGGATATGGATGATTTTTTCATGGTATGAATTGGTTGGATAGCCAAAGATAATGTTTTTGTCTGAGGTCTGAAGGTCTGAAGGTCTGAGGTCTGAAGGTCTGAGGTCTGAAGGTCTGAGGTCTGAAGGTCTGGGTCTGAAGGTCTGAGGTCTGAAGGTCTTTGGAGTTGCGATCTGCGATGTGCGATGTGCGATCTGGAGTTGCGATTTGCGACCTGCGATTTGCGATGTTCTCGGTTGTCACTATTGCCTGCCACCTATTGCCTACTGCCTTATTTCCAATCCATTACGACCCGGAATCCAACATGAAAACAATCAGAGTACCACCATATGCTCTTGGGCATCTGCGGGTCGGTCTTCAGCCACTCATCGGTGCGGGTATGGTCACGGGCAGCGCTGCGGACACCAGCAGCCCCGTCACGGAATGATCCGCCCCTGATGACATGCTCACTGGTTCCCTCATAGATATCGGAACAGAACTCAGCAACGTTGCCGCTCATGTTCCTTATCCCCCACGGGTTGGGCTTCACAGCCGACGGCTCCTGGGTTTTTGAAGGACTGTTGCCGTGGTAGATCACGAAGGTGCTTATCACCGACGTATCAGGTTTGCCTCCGAAAAGGCCCTTTTTTTCAAACTTAGCAGGGTCTCCCGGGAAGAAGTATGGCGTTGTAGTCCCTGCACGGCAGACGTACTCCCACTCAGCCTCGGTCGGGAGCCTGTAGTTTTTGCCGGTAACCTTAGAGAGCCACCTGCAATAGGTCTCCGCCGCATGCCAGCTCATCGAGATGGCCGGCCGCTGTCCCATACCCCAGTTCTGGTCGGGTTTGCCATAGGGAGGGGTGGCTCCGCTGATGGCGTCAACACCGGCAGCTTTTGCCCTCGCACCTTCCGTATCGGTACTCCTCCCTTCCGATGCCGTCTGCCTGTAAAACTCCATGTACTCATCCCAGGTCACCTCCACCTCGGCAATGAAAATGGAATCGACCTTTACCATCCTCTCAGCCTCATCTTCGCCGCGCAGCGGCTCACCCTCAGGACTGCCCATGGTGAACTCACCTCCAGGCACCGCAATCATCCTGAAGGTAACTGCCGAACCCGGCACCTGCTCGGTAAAATCTTTAAAGCCCGTCACCTTGGCCGGGTACTGATAGAGTGTGTCCGCCCTGGCCACAGAAGCACCAAACCCGGTGTTGCTCCCATGGATATAACCCTCGATATAATGTCCGGCATTGAGGTGGCAGCTTATGCACTGCAAATCCTCTCCCTTTTCAGTCATCTGCTTGTAGTAGAGGTGAGCCTCGGATCCATCGCGTGTCAGCTTTGCCGGGAAGAGATTTTCATGGCAATGGATGCAACTGGAATTATAAACGTGTTTCGAGGCTCTCTCAAGTGTCGATGCCGCCTCCCAGTCAAAATCTGCAGAATCCTTTGTCCAGTGGCTCCACAGGTCACGCATTCCTGTCTTCGCCTTCTCAACCAGGTAACCCTCACCCTTCGGCGGAAGATGACATTCGGCGCAGCCGGTACGGTAGCCCGACTGAGTGGCGTAGTGGATACCCTGCTTCCAGGAGGTCGTTGCCTGCGGATGGACGTGGCAAACCGCACAGAAATCATTGGTGGAAGTATATTCAACTGCCTTGCCGAATCCGGCAAGGATAACCATCCCGGCCACAAGGCCGATAAAAAACAGTATCCGGGTCTTCCTCTTCACATGACGGAAATTAAGGTTGTCAAGATAGTAAAAAAGAGATTTTCTTCAACTGCAGGTGGGATAAGGAAGAGATTGCGGCGGGGGAACCAGGGGCCAAAGCCGCCCGGAAAGAAGGGAAGATATCAATCGGTGAATCACAGTCAGGCCGCAGCCTTCAGCATTTTCTGCACTAATTTGCTATTTTTGGCAAAAAGCAATGAAATGAGGCGTACAATACTAACCATACTTCTTTCTCTTGTTATTATTTCTCTCGGAGCACACCCCTGGAAGCCCAGGCATTTTGTCATAATTGACAGCGACGGCGGGATTGATGACCTGAAGGCAATATGCATGCTGATGGCATCACCGGATGTAAGGATTCTGGCAATAACGGCTTCGGACGGATTTCACAAGGCCCCCGTGGCGTACGAAAAGCTAAGGGACCTGGCCGACGGGCTTTATCATGAAGGCCTCCCTGTGGCCGGACCCGGGGATGCAGTAGCTCTCATCGAAAAGATGCTTGCTTCAGAGACAACACCTGTCAAATTCCTTGCGATGGGCAGCCTGAAAACCGCAGCAGTGGCAATGGAACAATCCCCCTCATTCGCCGGCAAAGTGAAGCAGATTTACTGGAGCAACAGCGGCCTTCCGGGAAAAGATGGAAGCAATTACAGGTCTGATCCCGCATCAGCGGAAAAGGTTCTGGCAGGAAAGATTCCGGTAACGGTGACCGGAGGCGGAGGAGAGGGGTTTTATGATAGTGGGCTTCTGGGCAACATAAGCATGATCCGTTCTCCATATGCATTCAGGGTAAGTGACCTCATAAACTCAATGCCATCTCACAGTTTCGCATATACCGCTTATGATGAGATGGTGCCGCTGCTCCTGCACTTCCCGGAGCTATTCAGCCAGGAGGGCAGCGATAAGAGGATAACATACCGCACCCCGTCGGACATAAACGGGCTCCGGACAGCAGCTCTTAAAATGCTTCGCGGCGAGACCGTGGAAAGAATGCAGACCATAAAAAGGATGCCCGCGGACACATCGTTTTACATGCCTGACATCCAGCCTTTCGTTTCCGGAATAAGAAACAAATATGGCGAGGATGAGTGGACCTCGGGAGTGATAGCCAACGAACTGCATCGCCACCTCGGAGTGTTTGCAATTATCGGGGTAAAGATGGGCATCAGGGCGCGCGAATATTTCTGCACCGGAGTTGATGAGATGGAGGTTACCACACATGCCGGATCAACTCCCCCGCTCAGTTGCATGAATGATGGCATCCAGGTCAGCACCGGAGCCACCCCGGGGCACGGACTGCTGACGGTCAGTCCGAAACAGCCTTACTTTCCGGCTGCCGACTTCACACATAAGGACAGAACTGTCAGGATCACACTTAAAAATGAGCTCGCTGAAAGGGTCACCGCTGAACTGAAGGAAATTAACTTTATATACGGTCTCGACAGCGATATCTACTGGGAACTGGTCAGGCAGAATTCGATAAAGTACTGGCTGCAGTTTGACAGGCATGAAATATTTGATATTGAAGTAATTAAATAAACAATATTATGAAACCGCCGGTCCTGATCTGCGCTCTGATAGCATTCATGCTGCTGGCCGCATGCAGCAATGACCAGGAGACTGCTCCTTCTCTTGTGCCGCAACCTGTTGAAATGGTCTTGTCGCACGGCCAGTTCAGGCTTGCATCCGGTACCCGCATTTCATGGTCAGGCAGTCAGGAGGCACTGGCAGCAGCCGGGCAGCTTGCCTCGGAGCTGCGCCCTGCTACAGGTTATGAACTGGCTGTGAACGAAGGAATTGATGGTGATATCTCGCTGTTAATTGATGTATCCCTCGAGTGGAGATCCGAAGAGTACCGGCTAAAGGTTGAAAAGAAGAAAGTGACAATCACTGCCGGATCGGGAGCGGGGCTTTTCAGGGGAATCCAGACACTGAGACAGCTGCTCCCGCCGCAGGCTTTCTCACACAGCCAGGAAGAAGAGGTGATATGGACCATCCCCTGTGTCAGCATAACAGACTACCCGCGCTTCGGGTGGAGAGGAATGCACCTCGATGTCAGCAGGCATTTCTTCGACAAGGAGTTCGTAAAGAAATACATTGACATCCTCGCCATGCATAAGCTTAATGTCTTCCACTGGCACCTGGTAGATGACCAGGGATGGCGGATAGAGATAAAAAAGTACCCGGGGCTCACTGAAGTCGGGGCATGGCGCGTTGACCGCGAGGACAAACCCTGGGACTCGAGGCAGCCTCAGCAACCCGGGGAAAAAGCAACCTACGGCGGATTCTACACCCAGGACGATATCAGGGAGATAGTGGTATATGCGGCTGAGAGACATATCACTGTGGTGCCCGAGATAGAGATGCCGGCACATGTCGGGTCTGCGCTGGCTGCCTGCCCGGAATACTCATGCACCGGAGGGCCCTTCACCGTGCTCCCCGGAGGAGTATGGCCCATTACAGACATATACTGCGCCGGAAAGGACGAGACATTCAGTTTCATTGAGGATGTGCTGACTGAGGTGATTGATCTCTTCCCGTCAGAATATATCCATATTGGCGGCGATGAGGCCGATAAAACGGAGTGGAAAAAATGCCCCGATTGCCAGGCACGGATACGGAAAGAAGGATTAAAGGACGAACATGAGCTGCAGAGTTATTTTGTAAAACGAATCGAAGCATTTCTGACCTCGAGAGGCCGCAAGCTTATCGGGTGGGATGAGATACTTCAGGGCGGGCTGGCTCCCGAAGCCACAGTAATGTCATGGCAGGGATTCGAAGGAGGCATTGCAGCCGCCAGGTCAGGCCACAGGGCAGTCATGGCCCCGGTTTCACACTGCTATCTGAACGTTTACCAGGGAGACCCCGCTACCGAACCGGAATCGTTCCGCGGACTACTGACACTTAAAAAGGTCTATTCGTTTGAGCCTGTACCTCCTGAGCTTACAGCCGATGAAGCAAAAATGATCATCGGGGCTCAGGGATGCCTCTGGACTGAATACATATCTGATGGCGCAACGGCAGAGTATATGATTCTTCCAAGGCTTACGGCACTTTCGGAAGTTGTCTGGTCCCCGGCTGGCAGCCGGGACTGGGAAGGATTCAACCATCGCCTCCCGAAAATGATGGAACGGTTTGACGCGGCAGGCATCAACTATTCCCGGGGCTCCTTCCACGTTGACATGTCTGCTTCATATGACGAAGCAACTGCAGGGATTATCCTTGAGATGACTTCAGAGCAACCATCGCCCGAGATCAGGTATACTACTGACGGGTCAGATCCTGTTGCCGGCTCGCCAGTGTATGACAAGCCATTGAAGATGACCGAAAAAGCCAAAGTAAAAGCTGCTATCTTCAGAGAGGGAAAGATGATAGGAGGTATCAGCTCCAAAAACATCAGTATCAACAGGGCCACCGGAATGAAGGTGCAATACAACATTCCCTTCTCTGACAGATACAGGGGTCACGGCGATCGCACTCTGGTCAACGGTATAAACGGCAGCGGCGACTTCAACGATGGGCACTGGCAGGGATTTGAAGGAACCGACATGGATGTGGTGATTGATCTTGGAAAGGAGACTGGAATCACCTCCGTATCATCATCCTTCATGGCCGCCGTCGGAAGCTGGATCTTCCTGCCCCGCAGCGTTGAATACTCATGCTCGGATGACGGCAGCAACTATACTCCCCTGGGCACAGTGATCACAGAGATTGACCCTGCCGATCAGGGCAACAGGACTGAGACATATTTTTCATCCTTCCCTGTCGTGACGGCCAGGTACGTTCGCGTGGTAGCCAGGGGCGAGATCACCTGTCCGCCGTGGCATGCGGGTGCGGGAAGCAAGGCGTGGCTTTTTTGCGATGAAATTATTGTTGAATAGGGCCCGGGTAAAATTCTGTCCTGCCTGTGACCCTGATCACATTGAGCAATTCGGAATTCATTTTACTTTCTGAACTCCCCGAACAGTTTTGAACCGTCGTACCACTTGACAACCACACCGTAAAGCAGTGCCGTCCAGAATGAAAACAGCGCATATACCAGTGCCGGCTTGACCATCTCATTGCTCTGTATCAGCGTGCCGGCCACCAGCAACGCCAGGGTGGTATTCTGCAGGGCCACCTCAACGCCTATTGTCCATGATGTCCTCAGCCCTGATTTACCGGACAGCCCCATTGCCATCCCGGCAGCAAATCCGGCAAAATTGATCAGCACGGCATACGGAAGTATCTTCCAGAGTTCCTCTGTTGTAATCCCTGAACCACCGCTCGATTCCTTTGCAAAAGCTATGATAATATAGACTCCTGCAAACAGGATTATCATCACGGTCCGTACCGGCTTCTGAATCCTGTCGGCGATCTTCTCCCGGAAGTACCTCAGGAGTACTCCGGTTATTGCCGGCAGAAGGGTAATGAAGAAAATCTGCAGGAATGATGCCACCAATGGCAGTTCAAATGGCGAGTGTTTCCCCATGAATACTGTCAGGGCAAGATTGACCAGCAGCGGGATGGTTGCCAGGGTCAGGAGACTGTTTATGGCAATCAGCGATACTGAGAGAGCCACGTTACCCCTGAACAGTACGGTGACAAAACCCGAAGTCGTGCCGCCGGGGCAGGCAGCAAGGATGATAAAACCGACCTTCAGGGTTGGATGGAGGTCAGTAAACCCTATAATCAGGAATACTATCAGCGGCAGAAGTATCATCTGTGATACAAGCCCGAGGATGAATGCCTTCGGCGACCGGTAAATCTTCTGAAGATCGGAGAAATTGATAGACAGCCCCACACCGAACATGATGGTGGCCAGCACGGCGCTAACAAGAAAATCGATATAGGTCAGGTTCATCAATGTAAAGAAAAAGCATTTTACCCACACTGCAATAAATTATTCGTTTCTGGACCGAAATACTTCTGATGGAAACAACAACAGCATACAAAAATCTGTAATTTGGCATGCATAAAGGAAGCTGAGTGAAAGAAGCCGGAACGTATCTCTACTCTCACATCTGGAAGTCATTTATCCGCAATGAGCGTTGGAGAAGAAACCTCATCACGAGGCTTTTGTATGCCCTGGTGGGATTAAATTTCATCTTCATTTTCCTGACGTTGGGTTTGGATGTCAGTTCAACCATTGCCGGTGAGGGAAGAGAGGCATCAGGTAAATTTCATGAGTGGATAGTCTGGTATCTTCTTGCGGACTATCTCGTGAGGTGTATCATCCAGCCTGTACCATCGCTGGATGTTGTACCCTACCTGAGATTCCGGATCAGGAGAAGTAAGCTTGCAGGCAACATCATTATCAGGAGCTTATTTTCACTTTTTAACTTCCTTCCGTTGTTTCTTATACTGCCCTTCGTGATTAAGGTTACGGCACCGTTTGAGGGAATCCAGGCAGCCTTGCTTTTTCTTGGAGGCAGTTTTCTCCTGGTAATAATGAACAACATTCTGGCCCTTATGACCGGGATGCTTACCAGGATAAATCCGCTCAACTGGTTAATTCCCATTGGAATTGCCACAGCATTTTTCATTTTTGACAGGATGGGCGGTTCCGTCGGCGACATTTCCCGCTCACTCGGCATGGCACTGACAGAAGGTAGACCCCTTGCTTATTTTATTCCCGCTGTCCTTATAACCGCAGCGGTTATCCTTATCAACCGGTTATTGCATCAATACCTGCGTGTTGACCGCGGATCGTCAGTGTCTTCATACCGGACGCACCGAAATGCATTTACCGGACGCCTGGCACGTTTCGGCGATACAGGCAGGTATATGTCGCTTGAGATGGCAATGATACTCCGGAACAAACGCCCGAGGAACGCCATGTTCTTCGTTCTGTTCTTTATTGTCTACGCCTTCATCTTTTTCCTTGCTTACGACGAGCAGGAGAGATACATCAATATGCTGTTTACCACAATGTTTCTCGGGCTTGGGGCAATGTCATACGGGCAATTGCTGTTCAGCTGGGAGAGCACGTACTTTGACGGTGTAATGGCAAGGAAAAACGACTTCCTGAATTATGTCAGGGCAAAATACTACCTGCAGGCAATACTGACTCTTATCACCTTCATCCCGATAGCTGTCCTGTCATATATTTCGGGCAGGATAAGCGTACTTCTCACGACAGCATTAATGATTTACCTCCTGGGCCCCAACAGTTGCCTTACAATGTTGCTGGCCACCCTTAACGATGGAAAGGTTGACCTTGAAGCAAGTACTTTCATGAACTACCAGGGGGTAAAGGGAAGCCAGTTCATAATGACATTCTTTTTTGTGATAATACCCATTGCAATCTGCGAACTGACATCGCTGGTTGCGGGCGAAACCGGAGGCATAATCGTTTTAGCCACCCTGGGAATACTGTTTGTGATCTTTCACAAATGGTGGCTTAAAAACATCATCGTCGCAACCTTCATGAAACGTAAGTACAAGTTGCTGGAAGGATACAGAAAACTTTCAGCCTGAAACTTCAGAATATGATTAAGGTAACCAACCTGGTTAAAAGCTACAAACGAAAAACCGTGCTCAACATCAGTGAGCTCACCATCCATGACGGAGAAATATTCGGACTGGTAGGCAATAACGGCGCAGGGAAGACTACGCTGTTGAGGCTGATGCTCGACCTGATCAGCCCAGACAGAGGAAGCGTGACCTCAGAAATTCATGTTGTTGCAAGGTCTGAAAAGTGGAAGGATTATACGGCTTCTTACCTTGACGAATCATTCCTGATAAACTATCTCACTCCCGAAGAGTTTTTCGGCTTTATTGCGGAAGAATACGGGTTGGCACCGGAGCTGACCGAAGCCAGGCTTGCCGGTTTCAGCGAATTCTTCAATGGTGAGGTTCTTGGTCAGAAGAAAAAATTTATAAGGGATTTCTCCAGGGGAAACCGCCAGAAGATCGGGATTGCATCGGCATTGGTGACTGAACCACGTGTACTGATCCTCGATGAACCGTTCAACGGACTGGATCCCTCATCCCAGATAGTTCTGAAGCGAATCCTGTCAGACTTCAACCGGGCTAACGGCACGCTGATGGTAATTTCAAGTCATGATCTGAATCACATAACAGAGATATGCACCCGCATAGCCATCATAGAAAAAGGGGTCATAATACGTGACATTCAGAATGACGGCAACGCCATGTCTGAACTGGCAAGTTACTTCTCGCTCAGAAAAGAGTCAATGTAATTCAGGCATGACTATTCGCAATCCGCAAATCTAAAATCTCAAATCGCAATTCCTCACTCCCCTGTGGGATCAGCAACCAGCCCCATGAATACTATCGTGCCGGTAGTCGTCTCCCGGATAAAGTAAAGGAACGGTCTGTTTATGTCAATTACCTCGGGCTCGGGAGGAAGTGATGTACGGGTGAACCCTATTACAGTCGCCGCAGCAGCTTCCGTGCCCTCTTCCTTGTTCTCGATGAATGTCTGGTGAAGAACGAACGAGATGAATATCTCCTCGTCGCTTATCCTGCTGAAGTCAGCAATGCCCGGGGCAAAAGCCGGATCCATCCCCAGGCTGATCAGATCATCATTCAGCTTACGCTTGTATTCGTACTTGAATTTCGGCATGTACAACTCAACCTCAGTCGGCCCGTATGACAGGCTTTCCATCCATTCCTCCCATTTCCCGGCATCAAGTCCGGTGACAATCTCCGAAGGGGCGATCTCCTCATCAGGAAGAGCCACCACCATCGAGTAGTTGCCCTGCCCGTACGGCAACTCAACCAGTGTCACCTTCTCCTGACGAGACATGGCAAACTTCTGCTTCTGGTACATCACCGGCACCTTGACGGGGTTCCCGGGAGTAACGAAAAAAGGACGTTCTGCAGTATTATTAATGTCAAACTGATGCTTCCACTTGCCATTGAAGTAAACCGCATTGACAAGCAGCATCACCAGGTCACGGTCAAGTGATGAAAGCATATTCTGAATCCTGTCGTGGGTCTTCTCCTCAATCCAGCCATTGATGATATCCACTGAGCGTGGATCGGTCACATCAAAATTCCGTGCTTCCGCCAGGTACCACTCCTTCAGGGCATCCATAAATTCCTTCTTCACCCGGAAATTGTTCTCAGCCCAGACTGAATTGGCAATTTCCATTACCACCCGCTCATCCACAGGAACCATTTCTGTCACTAGCCTGCGATAGGTCTCATTGACCTCCTCAAGGCTCTGGCCGTCATAGCGCAGAGCCGATCTGACCGCGTTGAATGTTTCTCCTGAGGCACCGTTCAGAGTCATTGAAAGTGCGCTGGTGACACTGAAAGGAGAGATCATGATGTTTGTACCTGTCTCCTCCCCGGCCACCACCGGCCTGAACAGGTCAAAGCCAAACCTGTTTGCAGAGGCTACCACCTCTCTCTGCTTCAGGGAAAGGTTTATCTCCACGGGGTCGGCCGGGAGGGATTTTTCCGTTTGATCTTCACATGATGTCATCTGTCCCGTCGTGCCGGCAACCACAATAATTGCCAGGCTTAAGAATGTGTTTTTCATTATTTTCCCGGTTAAGGTACAACATTTATGCACAAATATAATACCATACAAATAACAAGACTGCCCCGGCACTGGCCGGAGCAGTCTTTTCCCCCGTTTCCCCACTCGCAAAAAAATATTTTGTCATTCAGTCTGTCTGACCGTGGGAAAACCGGCCAGGCTTAAAGCAAATTATCCGGAACTCCTGGCCGGGGTTCATCCCTTAGCCTGTCACATGACACAAATATTACCGGAATGGCAGTGATAAGAAGCAGACTGCCCGGGATCGCTTTTTTCATGACTGCATAATCTGGGTTACCGTTAAAACGCACAAAAACCGTACCGTTTCTGGTTAAAACCGCCCCTCAACAGCAACCGGCAGACAATGACTGGTGATATCATGATTTTTTCATAAGTTAGCGCATACATTCGACATTTCTGAAATTGGAAAACGAGATACTCAGGATAGCAAGAAGAGTGCAGGCTATAGCACAGTCAGGAATTCACTTTGCCGCGAGTGAATTTGACAGGGAGCGGTATGAAGAACTTCGCGGACTCAGCGTTGAACTTGCCGGTACTGTCTGTGACACCAGGCCTTCGAAAATACATGATCTTTTTACCAACGAAACCGGATTCCAGACTCCGAAAGTGGACATAAGGTCAGTGGTGCTGAAAGAAGGTAAATTACTGATGGTGAGAGAAAAAATTGACGGCAGGTATTCAATGCCAGGTGGTTTTGCTGACATAAATTACTCTCCCTCAGAAGTGGCTGTGAAGGAGGTCCGCGAGGAGACCGGCCTCAATGTCCGCTTCAACAGGGTGCTGGCAATAGCTGATACAGACAGGCACGGATTTCCGCCCCTGCCGTACCACTTTTATAAGATTGTAGTCCTCTGCGACCTCGTTGACGGCGTACTGCGAGACAGCATCGAGACCTCGGAAGCAGGATTTTTTGATTTTGACAATCTCCCCGAACTCTCCGTTGAACGCAACACTCCGGCATTTCTGGAAATGATCCGCAAACAGCTTGAAAGAGCCGAAACCTATTCAGACTGAGAAAAATACAAACCCTCGCAGAAATGACCGCACTTACCAATGACGAACTTATCCGCTACCAGAGGCAACTGACGGTAGCCGGCATCGGCGAAAAAGGACAGGAGTTGCTCAGGAAGGCTTCCGTCGTGGTGATAGGTGCCGGCGGCCTCGGATCACCGGTGCTGATGTATCTCGCAGCAGCCGGGGTGGGCAGGATAGGCATTGTGGATTCTGATGAGATCAGTACCGGCAACCTCCAGCGGCAGATACTTTATGAGACAGGCGACGTGACCAGACCCAAGGCCGAAACCGCCGCGGAAAAGCTCAGAAGGATCAACCCTCATACGGAGGCGCTGGCTTACTCCGTGCGGTTCACTGAAGAAAATGCCGGAGGGATACTTGCCGGATATGATATCGCAGTCGACTGCTGCGACAATTATTCAACCCGGTATATCCTGTGTGACGCTACCCTGAAGGCGGGCATACCGATGGTTTACGGTGCTGTAAGGGAGTTCATGGGCCAGGCATCGGTATTCAACTACATGGGCGGGCCCTCTTACCGCGATCTCTACCCCGAGGAGATGCACCTGAAGACGGAAGACAGATCAGGTCCTCCGGGTGTGATGGGCCCCCTTCCCGGCATAATCGGGGCAGTGCAGGCATGCGAGGTGATCAAGATAATCACCGGTGCCGGCGATATACTGTCCGGCCGCCTGCTGCAGGCAGACATGCTTGACCAGAGAATTGATATTATTTCCCTCTGAAACAGTTGACCTGAAGGGCTTTTTTTACGAAATTAGTTCTCTGGTGTTAACCGGGAAGTACCAATATGTCACCTGGAACTTGTTATAAAACCTTAGCAGGACTCTTGGTTTTACTGCTGGTGATTCCGGCCGGTCATTTATTTTCCCAGGAACTGGCTGACACGGCAGCCATAACTAAAACTGCCGAAGAGGCTTATACCATGGCCCGGAGAAATCCTGACACCGCAATCATGATATCACACCAGGCATTGACTGCTTCGCGAAAGCTGAATTATATCAAAGGAATGGCTGATGCATCCCTTGCACTCGGGATGGCTTACCTCGCAAAATACAATCCGGGTGACAGTGCACTCTATTATAACTCAAGGGCATTGGAGCTCTATGAAGCCTCCGGTAATATAACCGGCAAGGCACGAGCGTGTTATGGTCTGTCATATGTTTACAGTTTCAGAAGTGATCATGCATCTTCCGAACATTACATCAACCTGGCTCTTAAATACTTCGAAGAATCAAAGGATCACCGCGGCATGGTCAACAGCCTGAATGTGCTGGCTTACCTGGCCAGGCAGAATCAGGATCTGGAAGCAGCAAAAGGTTATCTCGAGAAAGCAATTGCCATAGCAAGTCAGGTAAAAGACACACTGCCCCTTGCAGACGCCACAAACAACCTGGGTAATCTTTATAAGGAAATGGCCCTCTTCAGTCAGGCCATCGACGCTTATTTTGAAGCTCTCAGACTCTGGGAAGCAAAGAGGGACACCTCAGGAATGTCAATAGCTTACGGAAGTATCGGACTGGCTTATTATTATCAGAAAAATTATGACAAGGCACTGGAATTCAGCAGAAAACACCTGATGCTCTCAGAAAAGCGGAAGGACTTATGGGAGGTGAGCAAGATATGCAATACCATTGCTCAGATATACAACTCACGGGAGGCGTTTGACAGTGCACTGGTCTATCAGCGTAAAAGCCTTGTGCTTAACAGGTTGATGCATATTCCGGTGGGAGAAGCTTCTGCCTGCCATAACATGGCATCCACACTGCTTCTCCTTTCACAGCCTGACTCCGCCCTGAATTACATGAAAATGGCTATGGACATTACATCGTCATCAGATCTGCCTGTGCCGCCGGAGTTTTATAACACCCTTGGTAACATCTGGCAAACTCTGGGCAACTATGACAGGGCTTACTCAAACAGCCTCACCGCATACAGGCTGGGAAAAGAGAAGGAACTTCCGCTGGTTGTCTCCGACGCGACGCTGCTGCTGAGCGATATCTGCAGCAAAAGAGGTATGGAAGATAAGGCCTACCGGTACCTGAAAGAGCATATGCAGCTAAGTGACTCGATCAGCAATGACGAGTTCCTTAAGCAGGTGACGAGAATGGAGATCCAGTATGATTTTGACAAGAAGGAGAAAGCGGCAGAATTTGAAAGGATGCAGGAAAGGTTCTTGAGTGAAACCAAGATCAGGCAACAGAGGATTCTTCTTTCCGGCCTTGTCCTGTTGCTGGCAATAATCGCAATCCTGGCATTGCTCTATATCAGGCATGCCCGCCTGAAGGCCAGGTATACACAGGTAGACCTTGAACAAAGGCTGCTTCGCGCCCAGATGAATCCCCACTTCATCTTCAATTCGCTCTGCGCCATCCAGGATCTGATCCTGAAGGACAAACCACAGAAAGCCAATGCTTTTCTTACCAAGATCGCACAGCTGATGCGAAGTATCCTGGAGAACACCCGGGAGGAGTATATCGCACTCGATAAAGAAATAGAGACTCTTAAACTTTACATGGACGTACAGCAGCTCAGGTTTGAAAACGGATTCAGTTACGGCATTGAAATTGACGAAGCCATAGACCCTGAGAATGTTTCAGTGCCTCCCATGCTTGCGCAGCCCTGTGTTGAGAACTCTATCGAACACGGACTTCTGCCCGGCACGAAAGACGGCCGGATAAGCGTGAGGTATTCTCTCAGGAACGGACTGATGATGCTGGAAGTGGCTGACAATGGAATAGGCAGGGAAAAGGCGGCAGAGCATAAGCCTTTAATGAAAAAGGAATCCATCTCTACAAGACTGACTGAAAAGAGGCTGGAACACTTCAGAAAAATCCTGAAGGAGAAACAGATAAGTTACGAGATCATTGACCTGTACGAGGATGGCAATGCCGCAGGCACCAGGGTGGTGATGATGCTGCCATGGAAGAAGATTTACGCATAAAATGTTTCATGCCATGAGAGCAGTGATTGTTGATGATGAAGCCCCGGTAAGAAGTATTATTGCAACCCTTCTGAAAGAGAGCTTTCCTGACATCACCGTCAGCGCTGCCACAGGGTCAGTGGCAGAAGGTATTGCCGCTGTGACAGAACATCAGCCTGATATCGTCTTCCTGGATATCGAACTGCCGGACGGTCTCGGCTTTGAACTGCTCAGACAGGTCTCCCCGGTCCGGTTCCGTACAATCTTCATCACCGGTCACCAGGAGTACGCCCTCGATGCAATCAAGGTCAGCGCACTCGATTATATTCTTAAGCCGGTTGATGAGGATGAACTCAGAGCTGCCATCTTAAAGGCACGTGAAATTATTAACCATGAAGAGGAGCAACTGAAGCTGCTCGCTCTCAGAGAAAACCTGCAGGGCAAAAAAGTCCTGAAACGGATCATCCTCAGGACAGCTGAAGCCCTGCAACTGATTTCAGTAAATGATATAATAAGGGCTGAGGCGGAAAGTAATTACACACACTTTCACCTTGCAGGCGGAAAGCATATCATTGTCTCACGCACCATAAAGGAATATGAGGCAATGCTCAGCGGCACAAGCCTTATCAGGGTCCACCAGTCACACATAGTGAACCTTAATTACATCGATAAGTTTTACAGGCATGATGGTGGTTATCTGCAGCTTAAAGACGGTACCATCATCCCGGTCTCCCCTGTCCTGAAGCAAAAGGTTCTGCAGTCCCTCAACGATCACCTTTACGAATAAAGCTTCGCATCCCCCCTTTTTACATCCCCTCCATCCTGAGGCAGCCGGTATCAGCAATCCCAATTCGCAAATCGCAAATCGCAAATCGCACATCCCAAATACCCCGGATACTCATTCATCACCCCTCTTTGCTCATTCAGTGTTGACTTGCCCCGGCCGCCTGACTAACTTTCATTGAAAAAACCAAAAGGCCATGAAACACTCAATGTTATTTACCCTTGTGGCTTCATTGCTCTTTCTGCTGCCGCAGGAAGCCAGCCCGCAGAAAGTCAGGGTCAATGTAAAAGAAAAGGTTGTGGAGGAGACTGACAACCGCGCAAACCGGAAGACTGACGAGGTTATTGACGCCGGGTTTGACAAGATAGAGGAAGGAATTGGAAATATTTTCAAAAAGAAGGAGAAAAAGGCGAAGGAAGACTCATCTCAAAAGGAAGCAGGAGAAGAATCCGCAGATCCCGGGAATACTTCCGGGAGAAACCCCACTGAAGCAAAGGAATCAGGTCAGCCACAGCTCACTTTTAAATGGAACAGGTATGACTTTGTCCCGGGTGAGAAGATAATCTTCGAGGATAACCAGGAGGGAGAGGAAAACGGGGAGTTCCCATCCAGGTGGGATCTTGCAGGAGGAGGAAATGTCGAAAACGCGTCCTTCGGTGACCAGAATGTGATCCATTTCAGGGAAGCCGGTTCATGCATCATTCCGTTTTTCAGGGAAACGGCAAAAGATAACCTGCCAGACCTGTTTACGGTGGAGTTCGACTGCTGGTTTGAACCCGATGAATATTGCCAGTATTATGTCGACTTCTGGGATCATAAGAACCAGAGTGAAAGCACGATAAGCATTGATCCGCTGATTATCAACGCCAATCATGCCGGAATTAATGATGTGGGCGAAGGTTATTATCCCGGGTATGAGGAGAAAGGTGAGATCACCAGTGGATACTGGCGCCATGTGGCAATCAGCTTCAATACAAGGGCACTGAAGGTGTACCTTGATGATGCCAGAGTGGTCAATGTTCCCAACCTGGGAATCAATCCGGAGGGTCTGACAATATGCTGTGACCCGATGAACACCGTGGGATCACAGGGAAATAACAGGTTCATTAAAAACATCAGGATAGCCGAAGGAGCTGTCAGGCTTTATGACAAGCTGATGCAGGACGGCAAAATAGTTGCCAGTGGCATCCGGTTCGATGTGAACAAGGCTACAATAAAACCGGAGTCCATGGGTGTCATCAACGAAATAGCCAAACTGATGAAAGATCATCCTGAAATCAGTTTTTCAGTCGAGGGGCACACTGACAGCGACGGTGAAGAGGCATTCAATCAGGACCTTTCCGAACGCAGGGCGAAGGCAGTTGCCGACCAGCTTGCAAAGATGGGCATCAACAACTCACGTATGACCAGCAGGGGCTGGGGTGAAAGCAAGCCCTCCGGGCCCAATAATACCTCCGAAGGAAAAGCGGCTAACCGCAGAGTCGAATTCGTAAAGAGGTGACGCAGAGCCAGGCTTGCCTGAAGCTCTGCCGGGCGCCGAGCGAATGTGTATAGCAAATTCATAAAGATCTGACAGATGTGTACTAATTGCAGACATATTGCGGCACTGCTGCTTGTCCAGGCCATCTGTGCCGCGTCTTTATCATATGCTTCTGAACCCGGGAGTGCTCATGCCCCGGGCACGAAACAATGGCGGCAGTATGATATAAACCAGGACGGTCAGTTCGACAGAAGCGATATTGACGGATTTATTGACAGGGGTGGTCTGAACATTGAAACCGATCTTAACGGGGATGACAGGAAGGATGTGGAGGATGCCCTGGCCCTGTTCCTTGAACTTTCTGTCATGGACCGGAGTTGCGACAGGATTGTCAATGATGAAGATTTTGAACCGGTTGACCCGGTCTCGGTTCCCGAGGCCCCCGGCATCAGTACGGTACGAAAGATTGTCGAAGAGTGCGTGATGCATGCCATCCCGAACCTGCCTCCTGATATTGAGCAGCAGGCTTTCAGATCAGTGCCTCAGGGGAAGATTCTTTCATTTGATGAGAGGGTCTTTGTGTACCAGCTGGCAGGAATGTCAGGCCTGGCCCAGCAGAATCTTGATGCTGCTTCATGGGGCTATGGCAGGGCATTTCAGACAAATGAAAGATCTGCCGGGTCAATCGGCAGCCTTGCATTCTGCCTGGCTGTTTCAGACAGGGACGCTGAAGCGCTCCTGCTGCTTGCATACGCCAGGAGCCTCTTCCGCGAATCAGCCCCCACAGCTACCTCTCTCGGATGGGTATTCGCACGCCACGGCCAGAATGAGGAAGCCCTGAAATATTTCCGTGAAGCTGTCTTCTACACGCCCGGAATAGCACAATATCATATGAACCTGGGCATCATACTCCTCCGGATGGGAATGAAGAGAGAAGCATTTGAAGAGTTTAGGGAGGCTTCCGAACTCGATCCCGCCGACGCAAAAAAACTGCTGTTCTGGTATACAACAAAACCACCTCATGAACCACCCGTGAAAAAGTCACTTGATCCTGAAGAATTCAAACAACAGATCGAGATTGAAAGAAAGGAGCTCCAGGAAGAGGGATTTACAGAAGACGAGATGGTGACCCCGTGGGACCAGATGTCCCCTTGTGAGCAGGCCCGGACAATTCCTGAATTGCTGGAGAGAAGATATGACGAACAGATGCAGAACATTGCCCAGAGTTATTCTGATGCCCTGTCAAAGCGAGTTGAGGGCGTAATAATGGACTTCTGGCCCAGGTGGAAAAACATGCCTGAAGACTGGAACAGGTATATATCCGGCATACCGGTAGTAATGAGAACCTCGACACGCTTGACATTTAATTCCATGATGGAGGCCGGGCACAGAAGGGCATCACTGACCCGTCAGATGGGATCTGAACTGCTGGGATACAGCTCCTTTTTTATGGAATGCGCACTGCAGCAGGCAAGGATTTCTGCCAATGAGCAGATAAACAGCTGGAGAGATATGCCATTGACAGCCGAAAGTATGGCAGAATTAAGGGCAGAAGCATACCAGGAAGCCCTGGAGGAGGCAATAAATTACTGTTATAAATCCCAGGTAGACCAGGCATACCGCTGGCTGACCGCCGAAGCCAGCCCATACGGTCTTCCAAAATCGAATATAGATGCCATTGACCCACAGGACTTTTTACTCCTCTTCATGGTGATCCCCCTGGAGTGCTTCAACATCAAGGATTATTGTCCTGACGGGGAGGGCGGAGACACCAGGAAACCTGAGTTTCCGGTGGAACATACCGTCAGCCTGGACCTCTTTATTGTCAGTATTGAATGGAATACTGATAACAATGAGTGGGAATTCAATATAGGCGCGGGGATTGAAGTAGGTGTTACCTGGAAACCGGAGACAGGTTTCGGATTTCAGCTTGGCGCCGGAGTTGACTTTATGGGCATGGAGGAGGCCGTCTACGTCAGAATTGATGAAGGAAAATTAACAATTGAAACTGAGGAGGGATTTGGAGTTGGAACCGGATTCCTGAGTGCCGGATTTGAGGTAACCACAATCCAGGCAACTGCTGAACTGTATTGAAAATGCGCCGGCCGATAAGGCCAGGCTATTATCATATAAAAACCATAAATACTATACCATGAAGAAAATATTGTCGAACAAAATCATGCTCTCACTGACCCTTCTTTTCACGGTGAGCTGCTTTCACTCGTGCGATTGGTTCACAACCGATCCTGACTATGTCGGTACCTGGCAATACACTGAAAAGGGATATGCCGGGGAGGTTGCAATAAACATAACACACACCCTGAAGCTTGCTGAAGGCACATTTGAGGAGGTTGTAATCTACCGACGTGATAACAGCTCTGCGGTTATGTCACTTCTCGGGCTGAAAGGGAATATCACAGTCGATGGCGACGAAGTGCTGTTCAGGCTTACTGCATTAGGAGACTGCCTTGAAGACACAAATGACAACTGCACCGAATCGCCGGAGTGGTTCCCGAAAGGATCAGCAACCTATAATGCATACCTTTCACTAGGAATGTCAGAGTCATTTGAAGGCACGTTCGAAGCAGATGATGACTACCTGTGGCTGGTTCGTGACATAAACAATGACACTGATACAGACGACGACTGGGAAGACGTCGAATTCGAAAGAATTTAATTCATGACCACCCTGACTTATTCAAAAAGGGTTCTGACCACATCGTTGCTGATCCTGATAGTCGGCTTCCAGGCAGGTGCCCAGCGCAGATGTGAAGAATGCGCAAGGCATGGAATGCTTGTAGAGTTCCTGAACCCCCATAACCAGGACTATGAACAAAGGTTAAAGGAATGGAATGCATGCATGAAAGAGCAGCTTGGAGATCGTGAATTCCGGGAAGAAGATTCGCTCAACCCGGAACTGACTGATGCAATTGATAAGTGCAAAACGCTTGATCCGCCTGAAAAATGGTATTGCTACCCTACAATGATGTCAGTTTACATGGGTGAAAGATTTACCAATCCCTGCTTCCATTTTTTGTCCCCGATCTTTTATGCCCCCGAAACAGACAAGCCGCCGGAATACATCTTCAAGGGAAGTTACGAGGCAAATCTTAAAGGGGGTCGCATTATTGAGTATGAAGAGGATTATAAGAAGCCCGTAATAGCAAAAATGGAACTTCGCCTTTACTATAACGGAAATACCCCTGAACTAATTCAGGAATGGTCATCAGAGAATACAATCAATGATCCACGGCCACTCTTTAATAAGCTTAAAACGCCAAAATCTCTCAACCCGATCTTCGAAGAATTTGAAAAGAAACCTGTCTCAATTGACGTTGAAGTGCCAGAACAGGAGGAGATCTGTGAACAAGGGAAAGGGATAATTATCCTGTCAGGATTTAAAGACGTTGGCGGCAGGCCGTCACGGGAATTCAACAGGATTGTGGTCAGCATCTACAGAGGAAAAATCCTCAATGGCGCTGATAGCGATTATGGGCCTGATTACAAGGTATTTAATGTAGGGGAAGGTGAGGTCAGAGTCGAGTACCAGCCTCCTGAAGATAAGGATGACGGTTATGAATGGCTGAGAGTTTATAATTCATGCGATATCCTGCCAAAGGATAAACACCCGTTGTCCGCCACAGCTCCGGATGAACTTATTGTTGATCAGCATTTCCCGATCTTCTGCGGATTCTACAAGGGAACCATAACTGTTTCGAAGAGATGGGACTATACAAAAGATCACGGCAAGAGTTCGACAAGATATACTGGGTCGCAAACAGTCTCTTTCACCGGGATATTCAAGCCAATCCCGCAGATGGAGGGAATGGAGGGCCAGCCAATCACAATATTCGGACCCGACAAAGTTACAGGCACCTGGAGCCACAAAGAAGACCGTTACTGCAGCGGCGACTGCGATTGCACCGGACTGGTCGATCAGGAGTTTGGCTCAGGAGATTTTCCCCGAGAATCAATAAAGGGTCTGATACTGATAACAAACCTGTTCCCAACCGATAATAAAGTTGTTGCTGACCAGCTGGGCCAGTTCGGACTGGAAAACTGGTATGACATTGCCACACCCACCGAGAATGTGCCCACGGAGACAAGATCAAGACACTATGTTAAGGATGTCGGATGCGTCTGGGACAACTCAACCTCCACCGACAACCTTATCGGAGCAGATGCCAGATTTAAGGTAAAGGACATCAACCATCTGCACGGGGACGTGTCTTGGAGCTCCTCCAAAGAAGCTACCGGTGTCAGAATTACAGACATGACCGAGGCCATATATGAGCAAATACCCTTTGACCCGGAAAAGGACGGGACAGACTATCATTATATAGTCAGATGGGATCTCAAAGCACTCTGACAGGTTTAGCACTCATAAACTAAAACAGATAATCCCATGAAAAAAGTGATATCACCATTTATCCTGGCTGCTCTCTCTTGCACCATGGCAGGACAGCAGGCTGAATTGCTGAAGGATATTAACGCCGGCAGCGAAAGTTCATTTATCATCTATATGACGCAGCTTCCGGACAAGGTGGTTTTCAAGGCAACCAACCATAGAAACACTAATAACGAGCTGTGGGTCACCGACGGAACCACTGATGGAACCTTCCTGCTGAAGGAGATAAACCCTTCAACCACAACCGGAAGCAGTATCGGCCGCATGGTAGTTTATAAGGATGAGGCATATTTCAGCGCCGATGACGGCACCCATGGTTCAGAACTATGGAAAACCAACGGCACCACTGAGGGAACCATCATGGTAAAGGACATAGCACCTGGAAGCACAGGAAGTAAACCGGGACATCTCATCGAATGGAATAATGTTCTTTATTTCAGTGCATATCACCCTGATACGGGGACAGAATTGTGGAAGACAGAAGGAACCACTGAGACAACCCTCCTGGTAAAAGACCTGACTGAAGGTGCTGCTTCGACGCAACCCGGGTACATAACCACAGGCAGCTGCGGACTTTACTTCAACGGATTGTCAAGCCTGAAACTCTATTTCTCCGACGGAACTCCCGGAGGTACGATACTAATTTCCGACCAGATCAGGGTGGGGCAACTTGATGAGGCTTATTTCACGGAATTCAAAGACGAAATGTATTTCCGTGCTAAAGACCAGATAAGCGGAACAGGGTCACAACTCTGGAAGGTATCCGGAAACGGCGTGATCAGGGTTACTGATATTGTTGACGGAACAACACAATTCGATCCGAGACATATTACTGTTGTCGGCAACAAAATGTTTTTTGAGGCTGAAAAGACACCCTACGGAAGAGAATTATGGGTTTATGATGATAACGGAATTCATATGGTGAGGGATATAAACCCTGACGGTCACGGTAACTTATCAGGGGGATTTTTCACGGGATTCAAAAATAAACTTGTATTTTCTGCCGGAGTAACTTCAACCGGAGTCGAACTCTGGGTTTCTGACGGAACAGAATCAGGAACGAAAATTATAAAGGACATCTGGCCGGGAATAATGGGCTCGGGAGTTGTCAGCCCGGTCATTATAGGAGACACACTTTATTTTTCCGCAAATGACGGAACAGACGGAGAAATATGGCGTTTGCTCAGTCCGGACGGACAACCTGAAAAATTTACCAATGTTGCGAACGGAGGCGCCTGGGGGCCTGAATTCAGGCGTATAAACAAAACATTTGTCTTTAATGGAGCAATACCTTCCACGGGGGATGAACTCTGGAAAATGACATTATCAGGAAGTACTTCAGCCGGGTCAATAAATGCACCAGCCCTGGCATTGAATGTATACCCTAATCCGGCATCCGGCAATTTCACGGTTGAAATACCGGAATGCATTAATTTGCCTTGCCTGATGTCTATCTGCAGCGTATCCGGCATCACGGTTAAGATCATGGAAGTGACAAGCAGGAGTACAAGTGTTGAACAAAAAAGTGATGTTAAGCTTCGCCCGGGAACTTACATTGTCAAATGCGGCAACGGCCATAAGACAGCATTCACAAAACTTGTGATCAGGTAGTTATCCCGGATCCGGGGATGACTCCTTTCAACTGACTCATCTTAACATTTTACCTTTCAAAGCCACTCTGCAGCCATTCCATTGTAATCTTTGCGCCTTCGGCGAAGGGCCTTGGCTGATAGCCCATATCCTCTGTCGCCTTACGGCTGCTAAGGCTCCAGTGATTCAGGTATTTCTTAATCCATGACGGAGTTATCAGCGGCGGTATGCCCGTAAATGATGCCTGCCATTCCATCACCCCGGCTGCTGCCGACATCAGGCTGACAGGCATCTTTACCAACCACAGGCGCCTGCCGGTAAGGGTGGCAAGGGTATCAAAAAACGTGTCAAAGGTCAGGTTCTCTCCGCCCAGTATGTATTGCTCACCAGGCCTGCCCTTCTGAGCAGCCAGTATATGCCCCCTGACAACGTCATCAACCATTACATAGTTGCCCACACATTTGCCGTCACCCGGAATGATGCGCCATCTCCCCCGTGCATAAAGAGAAATCATCTTCGTGACCGAGTTGCTCTCATTGATTGGTCCCGGACCGTAAACTCTTGTCGGATTTACAATTACACACTCCATTCCGTCGCGGTTGTATGACCTCACCAGCTCTTCGGCAGCTGCCTTGGTCTCCTCGTACTCATTGAACCATGGCACTGTACGCAGGAATGATTCATCTATGGGTTCGGTTCCCGGCGAAGGCCCTATCACCGCAGCCGAAGAGGTGAAGACAAAACGCCTGACACCTGCTTTCCGGGCAGCCCTTAGCACGTTCTCCGTTCCGGCAACATTGATCCTGTACGGAAGGCTCCTGTCCTTTGACCAGGGTTTGGCATACGCAGCAAGGTGAAAAACCGTGTCACAACATGCCGAAGCTTCCTCAAGTACATCCACTGCATCAAGGTCTCCGACAATCGGAGTCACCCCGGGAAGGGAGGACAGTTCCCTGAACTTTTCAGGTGACCGCACCAGGCACTTCACCTTATTCCCGCCGGCGGAGAGCTCCTCAACCAGCCTCCTGCCAATAAATCCGTTCGATCCGGTCAGCAAACAGTTCACATCAAACTCCTTTCAGATATCAAATATACCTGAACGAAGCCACAAATCAGGATGTTCAAAAATTAATTCCGCGCAAAAACCGGGTAAGCTATTGCAGTATCACCTTTCTCGAGGCTGCTGACCTGTATTTGCTGTCGCTCTCCGACACAGCGGAAAGGGTGATTTCAGCCCTCCTGCTGCAGCCTTGTTTTGCCCTGACATAAACGGGAATCTTCACGGTTCTCCCGTCACCGGGGGCAACAACCTCATTAAATAGTTTCACCTCCCATCCGTCACCCGTGACACCGGCGTGCAACCTGCACAGATCATCTCCTGAAACCTCGAACTCAACAATTCCTTCGCCGGCGATCTTCTGAGCAACCTTCCCGGCAGAGACCGTGGCCGGTTCCTTAACAACATCAGAATCAAGTGACCGCACCCCGGCTGTGTATGACAGAATTCCCTGTTCATTTCTATGAATGTCAATGACATAGAAATGGAGCCGGTTGTGGGTGTCAACATATTCAAACTTGCTGCCTGAATTCAGCCCTGCATGGAAAAGTGCATCATTAAGCTGCCGGTAGTCAGCCACCGTACGCATCACCTTTTCACCATCAGGCTTAACAAAATCCACCATATTGATATCCTCGGGGTGAGCATCAATTACCCAGTTAAAGCAATTGAATCCGTTAAGTCCGCCATTGCCTCCCTCTCCGTCGGTGTTCATTGCAAGCAACACCCCGTTATCAGGGCAGAATGAGTCATACCCGATGCGCTGCACCACTTCGAGGGAGTAGTAATTGAACCTGGGCCTGCCCGGAGAGAGCGGGTCTGAAGCCGGATCTGTCACAGGTGTACGGTCATGAGGCTCAGCACCGTCGAGCCTGACCATTATGCCGGCATATTCGCCCGGCAGGGGCTTAACGGCGCGTGCCGTGATCCGAGCAACCACAGGGCCCGAAGAAGCCAGTCCTTCCCGGCTCACGGTGAGGAGATCATGTTCGGTAATGAACCTGTTCACAAGCCTGTTGCGCAGCATCAGACCTGCCGGCATAGCTGCCCCCGCAACAGGTGGCACCACCCACCTCATATGAGGGCCGCCGGGACCATTGAATGAACCGCGGTCCATCATATCCCATGGCCCTGATCCGGCTCGCCTGTAAGGTTTGACATACGGATTATTGTTATTGTCACCTATGCTGAAGGCAAAATGCCCAAGCTCATGGGTGATGGTGCCTGAATTCTCACCCTGCCGGATGGATGAAAGCCCCCATTGCATCTGGCCTGCCTTCCAGGAAGTCCATTCAACATACCGTGTGGGAGCCCAGCGTGGCTTGTCAGGATTTGGATTGCCCCACTCAGCCGGAATCTCATCCCTGCTGTTGAACTTCATCTCACCAAACTCCTGCCAGACCCCTGTCTCATCATACCCTGCATATACTCTCAGGATAGCGTCATAATTACCTTTTATGTCACCTTTGTCGGCATGCCAGAGAGAGTCAATATCGTGCTCCATCCGGTTACGCACACTGGATCCGTCCGGCGTGGCATTGTTTTGCCCCCACTCACTCAGCCCGTAAGCCCACAGCGGCTTTGGCATTCGGTATGGGCCGAAGGCTTCAAGCTGCGTGATTCCGAACTTTCCCCTCGACTGCTCCATCCAGTATCCGTTAATGGTCTGACCATGATTGACAGCGGAAGGCTTAAGCCAGAAATCAGTATAAAACTGCGGTATCTCACTTCGGTCTACCGGATCAATCTGCGGATTCCCGAACGGGTCTGATCCTTTGGGCAGGGTCATCACAAAAGGCTGGTCAGAAAAGTCAACAGCCACAAGGGCCATCCGGAACTCACGCTCCGGCTTCAGGGACGGGTCAGCCCAGTTCATACCGGGGATCGGCCTGTAGTCATCCCAGGTCATCTCATCCTGATCCTGCACCACCTGCGGATCTGCCGGCACATATACAGACTGGTCAACCTTTCTTGCCTGGCCGAAAGCTACAATCACTGCAGCAAGCAATGCAACAGCAGCAAAAGCCAATCCATGCTTCATCACCCCCCCCTTATTTAAATTATTGACTATTTCTCTTCCCTGTAAAGCCCTTCCCTTGACAGCAGGTGGTCAAGATTGGCAAGGCCGTACACTACTACAGCAGTTACCACTGAAGTATGTTCCTGGTACTCCGGGATGCTCTTGTCATATGTGTCGCGTTCAGTATGCCATATCTCTCCGTAATTGAAGTTGTAACCCTTGACATCCGGACCGTCGAAATTAAGCGTTGGAACGCCGTTCATTGCAAAATATGCATGATCGGAACCGCCTGCCGAGGTCGGACGGGGCCGGCCCTGATCAGTGCGCTTCTTAAGTGTGAAGGGGAAGTCGGGATTGATGCTGTTCAGCGGTTTGCATATCTTTTCAAAATCATCGTACATGGCCGGTGTGACGGTAATCCCGGTGTTTGGCATCGGTCCCCCGTCACGGTTGAAGTAGTTGGAGATCTTCGGTAGTTTGTCCTTGTTGGTTTCAACCCAGTGTTTTGAGCCAACCAGCCCGAACTCCTCGGCAGCCCAGAGGCAGGCCAGGATGGTGCGGTCAGGCTTGCCGCCGGCAGCCATTATCAGGCGTGCAGCCTCCATGGTCGGGCTGGCGCCTGATCCGTCGTCGACACCACCGGTTGCAACATCAAATGCATCGAGGTGTCCGCCCATCATCACATACTCGTTCGGGTATTTCTTACCCTTGATTACGCCGATCACACTGTAGTACTTCACCGGTCCGGGTTTGAAGTGGTTTCTTATATCAAACTCGAGGAGAAAATATCTCCTCTCACGAGCCATCTGGGCAATTAAATCATACTGGTGCTCATCAAGCTTGATGTCGCAAACCGTCGGGAGGTTGTCAAATGTCATCCTGTCGAGGTTCTTCCTGTCATAAAGCGCCCTGATGGGTACTTCCGAAGACTGAATCACGCCAAGGATTCCTGCCTCGCACATCTCACGGTAGAAGAGAGCAGGCACCTCCCTGAGCTTATGGGGTTCCTTCGGGGGATTCTCCCTGTTCATCATGTTCTCACGCATGATCTCCCTGTTAAGCCTCGAGATGGAGTCATTGTAAACCATGGCTGCAGCCCTTATGCTGTCGCCCCTGGGCGACCAGTCGATGGGCCAGCCGTCATTCTTCCCGCCGATAAGCACCCAAGCTCCCTTCAGAACTCCCTTCATCCTTTCAAACTCATCCTTGCTTTTGGGCTCGAGGAGAACATGACCGCGCTGAACACCCTTTGTTCCGGCTGTATATGAAGGAGTGGCAAAATGCAGTGTCATTCCGTTGTCAGAGAGCATCCTGCCGAACCAGGGACCACGGTTGAATCCTACCGGAACTGTTCCGGCTTCGTCCATGATCACCTCCATGCCCCAGCTTCTGAATTGCGATGCACACCAATCAGCTGCATTCTCATATGCATCGGAACCGACAAGCCTTCCGCCGAAACGGTTTGAAAGCACATCAAGATGATGCATCGTACGGTTGTCTGTCTGGCCAAGCTCAATGATCCGGTCAACAACCTTGTTCTGCTGGGCCTGCATTCCTGTGGCAAGCAATATCAGCAATAGGGGAAGAAATAGTTTTTTCATGTCACTCCTTTTGGATTTTTAGTACCGCCAAACTATAAATTAAGGTTAAGAAACGGAAGGATAACAGCACCTTATTATGATACCGGATAGTTAAAAAAAGTTATATCCGGACCGGCATGCCGCCTTAAGCGGCGAAAACCATCAGTTTTCCGGCCAGAATGGCAACACCCTTGCCCGCACCCTCGGAAATATAATCGACCTTGTGGTTCGTGTAAACTGTAACCGGCTTCGGATCAATCAGGAAAACCGGTGTGCTTGCCGGAACATAATGTATCAGGCCGGCAGCCGGGTAAACATTCAGCGATGTGCCAATCACGGCAAATAGCTCAGCCTGTGAGGCGATGTCAGCCGCTGCCTCCATGGCAGGAACAGCCTCACCAAACCAGACTATGTTCGGACGCAGCGATGACCCGTCAGCAGCCTTTTCACCCGGGAGAATCTCGCGATAGCCAATATCAATTACACTGTCAGGGTTCTTGCTGCTGCGCGCCTCTGTCAGCAAACCGTGAAGATGGAGCACGCTTTTGCTGCCTGCCCTCTCATGGAGGTTATCGACGTTCTGTGTGATAATATGCACATCAAACAGCTTTTCAAGCTCTTTCAGGCCCGTATGGCCAGCGTTCGGAACAGCCTTCTCCAACTGGCGCCGGCGATCATTGTAAAACTTTTGAACCAGGTCCGGATTACGGTACCATCCTTCGATGGATGCCACCTCCTCAACCTTGTACTGCTCCCACAAACCTCCGCTGTCACGGAATGTTTTAATGCCGCTCTCGGCACTCATTCCGGCTCCTGTTAAGATGACCAGTTTTTTCATGTCATGAATTTAAGAAAAAGAAGAAAAATAAAATATGCCGGAGAGCAGGGTATTGATATGCCCAGATCAGACCCGTACTTTCCCGGGGCATACACTGTCCGGACATTTTTTTGTAACTTGTATCAGTCGGAACCAGATGAAGAGCCTGCTGATAATATTAACCCTCGTTATCTTCCTGCCATCGGACCAGGAAGAGGTACGCAACACCCGGGCCCGCAGTCAGATGGTGAAGAGCCAGATAGTCGCACGCGGCATCAGTGACCCTGCCACGCTGAGAGCCATGGAACGGGTCCCGCGCCACCTGTTCGTGCCTGTGGCACTCGCAGGTTCAGCATACAGTGACCAGCCACTGCCGATAGGTTACAACCAGACCATATCACAACCTTTTATTGTTGCCTATATGACTGAACTGTCAAAGCCGGCCAAAGGTAAAAAGGCCTTGGAGATAGGAACAGGCTCGGGGTACCAGGCTGCCGTGCTGGCCGAAATTGTTGATACGGTCTATACGGTTGAGATTGTACCGGAACTGGCCAGGGAAGCAGCTTCGCGGCTAAAAATACTGGGTTACGGCAATATAGTTGCCAGGTACGGCGACGGATACAAGGGTTGGCCTGAACACTCGCCCTTTGACATAATACTGGTGACTGCCGCGGCTGACCATATACCCGGTCCCCTGAAGGAACAACTGGCAGAGGGAGGACGGCTGGTGATGCCGGTCGGAAACCCGGCAACAGTTCAGGAGCTTATTGTGCTGACCAAAAGAAAGGGCAGGATAACCGAACAGCGGCTCGAGCCGGTGCGGTTTGTTCCTCTGAAAAGATTAAAATAGCTATTTTTACAAGCCCGCCACATTGACCGGGCTGAATCATGCTGAACCTGTTAACACACCCGCAATGATATATGTACTTATCGCGGCAGCGTTTATACTGCTGCTTTCGGCATTGCTGATCTTCAACTCCCTTATCCGGAGAAAGAACGATGTGGAGAATTCATTTGCCTCCATTGACGTCATGCTCAGGAAAAGGTATGATCTTATCCCGAAGATCGTTGAAACCGTCAAGGCTTACATGAATTATGAAAGAGAGCTCCTCACCGAGATTACCGAACTGAGGATCAAGGCACTGCCACAAACACTCACGGCAGAGGAGAGGGTGCAGGTGGAAAACCGCCTCAGTGCCAGGCTGACCGACCTGCTGGTTGCAGTGGAGAATTACCCTGACCTTAAGGCAAGCACCAACTTCCTGCAGTTGCAGGGCACCCTCAACGAGGTGGAGGAGCAGCTTGCAGCATCACGCCGCGCATTCAATGCTGCCGTTACAATATATAACAACAGCATTGAGATCTTCCCCTCAAATATCATTGCCTCCATGATGCAATATAAGAGAAGATCTTTCTTTGAGATCCCCGCAGCAAAACGGGAAGAGGTCAGCTCCAAACCGCCTGTGAATATGGCATAAAACACAAAAGAAGGATGAGCAGATACGGCACTTTCAGGGAATTTTACGAAAAGGAACTGCGCCCCGACCTCGAATCAATTGATCTGCGACGCAGGGCAACCAATAAAAAGGCCCTTACCGCCCTGCTTATTACGGCCGCTGCCGTGCTGGCAGAGCTGATGCTCATACCCGGCAACACGGCTTTCCCGAAGCCGGCACCGATAATCATCACCGCCTTCGCGGGACTGGTTGCTACCGGTATTGTCAGCAAAAACTACCGGAAGGAGTACAAGGAAAAGATAATAGCACGCATCGCAGGATATGCAGACGAAGGACTTACATACCAGCCTGACGCCTGTATCACCATGGATGATTTCATAAGAAGCAGGATATTCACACTGTCATGCGACAAGTACAGCGGAGAGGATTATTTCCGCGGCAGGATAGGCAAGACTGAGATAGAGTTCTCCGAAGTCAATGCAAGGCACCGGAGCACCAGCGGTGCGGGAAGCCACCAGAGGGATGAGTATACAACCATATTCAAAGGAATATTCATTATCGCAGATTTCAATAAGAATTTCAAAACACATACTGTTGTGCTTCCGGACACTGCCGAAAAGATCTTCGGCAAATTCGGACAGTCTCTCCAGTCTGTTTCATTCGGCAGGGGCGAACTGATTCGCCTGGAAGACCCCCGGTTCGAAAAGGAGTTCTGCGTCTACGGCGATGACCAGGTGGAGTCAAGGTATATCCTCACACCTTCCCTGATGGAACGTATACTTGCCTTCAGGGAGAAGTGGAATACAAAGGTACACCTCTCTTTCCTCGACTCGAAGGTCTGTATTGCCATAAGCATGAACAGGAACCTCTTCGAACTCCGGCCGTTCAAGCCTGCGGCCGACTATGATTTCCTGGAAGAAACCCTCCGGTTCCTGACGCTGCTTACGGAAGTGGTTGATGATCTCAACCTCAATACCCGCATCTGGACCAAAGAATAGTCTCACCCACAACGTCACCGGAAGGTCATTGTTTTATTATGTATACTTATTCTTCCTTTTTCTTATACTTTTAACATATTTTAACATTTCACTATCAATTTACTGTATATCACAGTTTTAGTTGATTCATTTCTAGAATTAGTATGTATTTTTGTATATCATTTTACATTTTTTCTTGAACATTAATTATCCCATGATGTTCTATGTTCAAAATTCAATAACCAATAAAACCGAACATCATGAAAAAGCAGACACTTATTTACGGAATGATTGCCCTGATGGGAATCTTTATACTTACAGGTTGCGAGAAGGCAGAAGAAGAAATGAAGCCGGTATCTGATATGACAATAGCAGAATACGCTGGTTCTGACGCGAACTTCTCGATACTGGTTCAGGCCCTCACCAAGGCTGACCTTGTAAATATACTCAACGGTACAGGCAATTTCACGGTATTTGCACCCACGAATGCAGCCTTTACCTCTCTCTTCAACCAGCTTGGCATAAGCGGAATTGACGCTCTCACCAAGGAAACCCTCACCCCTATACTTCTCTATCATGTATTGGGAACGGAAGCAAAATCATCAATGATCTCTTCCGGATATTATAAAACGTTAAGCCCGGCGCAGGGCTCCAATCTCAGCCTGAAGGTCGATGTTGCATCCGGCGTTAAACTCAACAAAACCGCCAATGTCACTACCGCCGATGTTGATGTTAAGAATGGTGTGATACACGTTATTGACAAGGTTCTTCTTCCTCCTACGGTTGTAGATCAGGCCCTTAACAATGATTCATTCAGCATACTTGTACAGGCAGTTGTGAAAGCCAACCTGGTGGAGACTCTGAACGGCTCCGGTCCGTTCACGATCTTCGCACCGACAAATGCAGCTTTCGAGTCTCTCTTCACAACCCTTGGAATATCCGGTGTCGCCGATCTTACCGCTGAGCAGTTGGTTCCGATACTCACCTATCATGTCGTCAGCGGAAACGTTCTCTCGACACAGCTTCAGGCAGGCAACGTTGAAACTCTCAACGGAGCAATCAGCGTGGCTCTCAGCCCGGTGCCCACAATCAACGGAAGCACTAAAATTGTGGCAACTGACGTGCAGGCCTCCAATGGTGTCATCCATGTGATTGACCAGGTCCTTCTGCCGTAAGGCATCAATATATCACCCGATGAAAATGGCGACGCTCAGGCAGGGCGTCGCTTTTTTTGCAGGTGATTATGGAACACTACTGACAATGAACTATATTTAACCTCGGAATATACCATCAGATGGACCGTTACACAATAAGCGACCTGGAAAAGCTCACCGGCATCATGGCCGGTACAATCAGGATCTGGGAACGCCGGTACCACATTATCAAGCCTCACCGGACAGATACCAACCGCAGATGGTATGACAATGATGATCTTAAAAGAATACTCAATATCTCAATCCTCTACCGGAAGGGTGTCAAAATATCAAAGATCGCAACCTTCAGCGGAGACGAGATTGAAGAAAAGGTCAAACTGCTCACAAGGGAATCGTCCGACACGGAAACACAGCTCGACACGCTGATTGTAGCCATGTCAGACCTCGATGAGGACCGGGTCAATGATATACTCATGCGTTCGATCATCAACAAGGGTTTCGAAGAGACCTTTACCGAAGTGGTTTTCCCCTTCCTCAGAAGGGTCGGAATTATGTGGCATACGGGTTCGGTGGATATCGGATCTGAACATTTCGTTTCAAATATCTTCAGGAAAAGGCTGATCTCTGCCATCGATACCCTCTCTCCTCCGGAGCGGCCTGACCGTAAAAAATTCATAATGTTCCTGCCGGAGAGTGAATTGCATGAGATGGGGCTCCTCTTCTTCACCTACATAATCCGGAAGGCGGGTCACAGTGTCCTGTACCTCGGCCAGTCAACCCCTTTCAACGGGTTGAAGGATCTCGTTGAGCGATGGCATCCTGATTTCCTGGTCACTGGTGCGCTGACAAGCCTGCCCTTTGGCAAGCCGGAGGATTATCTCAAACGCATCTCCTCCGCCTTCAGGGATCAGACAATACTTGTTGCCGGAATTCTTGCACTCCTTGCCGGAAAAATGTCCCTTGACAATGTTATTCCGTTTGATTCGGTCAATTCACTGAAAAAATACCTTTGATTCCGCTCCGATGAAAAATGTTCTTTCTGCTTTCGGTCTGTCAATGATTCTGGCAATATCCGCCTGCACACAGACAGCTGATTATGATCTTAAAAGGTGGCCGGCTGACGCTGATCCCGGGAAAGTGGGACTCCTTCTCTCTGAACGGTACCTGGCCACCCCGCACAAGAGCAGCGGAGATGTCTCTTCCCTTCAGCCCCCAACCCAGATAGTCTATTCAGAGGTCTGCACCTGGCTCGGCAGCATATGGTTTGCAGAGGCCACCGGCAACAGTGAACTGCTGACTAAACTGCAGAGCCGGTTTGAACCGCTGTTTGACACCATCACCAACCTGCTGCCCCCTCCAAATCACGTTGACAATAATGTCTTCGGATCAGTTCCACTGGAGTTCTATTTGATTAACGGCGAGAAAAAATATCTCGACCTGGGCCTGTACTATGCAGACACACAATGGACACTGCCGGAAGATGCCGGACCTGAGGAGAAGGCTTATGCTGACCTTGGCTATACCTGGCAGACACGCATCTGGATTGATGACATGTTCATGGTCACCGCCGTGCAGTCTCAGGCATACAGGGCTACAGGTGACATTAAGTACATTGACCGCGCTGCCGGGGAAATGATACTTTACCTGGATACCATCCAGCTCGGAAACGGGCTCTTCTATCATGCTCCCTACGCCCATTTCACGTGGGGCCGCGGTAATGGGTGGATGGCCGCCGGCATGTCTGAGATCCTTCGCGCCATGCCCGTAGATCACCCAGACAGGCCGCGGATTATGGAAGGCTATAAGAAAATGATGGCAACCCTCCTCATTCACCAGGCAGAGGACGGGATGTGGCGGCAGGTAATAGACGATCCTGAGTTCTGGAAGGAAACCTCATCCACAGCCATGTTCACCTACGCAATGATCACCGGGGTGAAGAACGGCTGGCTCGATGAAAAAACATACGGCGCTGCGGCCAGAAAAGCATGGCTCTCCCTGGTAAAATATATTGATGCCGAGGGAAATGTGACCGAAGTTTGCGAAGGCACCGGAACCAGCGATGACCGCTCCCACTATATGAACCGGAAACGCAACACCGGCGACTTCCACGGACAGGCACCCGTGCTCTGGTGCGCGGCGGCATTGCTCAGGTAACAGGGTTGTCACCGCTCAGGCAAACCCGGATGACCGGCAAAAGCGCTCTCTGCTGCGTTGCAACTTAATTGTCTGCCTTCAGACATGACCATTACAGATTTGCTAACTTTGCCTTCATGGAAAAACTCAACCTCTTTTTTGACCGGATAAAGGATCTCAGCTTCTGGCAGAGGCTCTTCCACTGGAGAAGAGTCCGGAACCTCAGCTTTGATGCCTACGAGGAGTTCCGGGCACTCGCCAGGGAGACAGAGGCTGTCAGGGAGACCACGGGCAGGCTGCAGAACCGCATCACGGAACTGTCGGCACGCAACGAAAACCTCTCCCAGAGGGTGCGTGAGATGGAGGTGCAGTCGGCACGCAAGGATGCATACATCGAGGAGCTCAACGGACGCCTGCGGGAACACTCAGCCGGCATACAGGAGCTAACGAAAAAAGTGGCAGGTTTCGAAGCCATACGGGAAGACAACGTTAAAACCTATAACGAGAACATCGCCCGGCTGAACCAGACCAAGGACAGCCTCGAGGCGGAACGGCGAAGACTGAACGAGGAGAAACTCAGGGAAGTGGCTGACAGGCTCGAAGCAATGAAAAAGCAGTGGTCAGAGCATGAGACTGACGTTAAAAATTCAATCATCCGGATCTGCGATGTCAACCATGTGAACTACATTGAAAAGGTACCCTTCAGGGGAAATCCAGACAATACAATCGAAATCAGCGGCGAGTATATCATTTTTGACGCCAAGAGCCCGGCAAACGACGACCTCTCGAACTTCCCGACCTACATCAAAATCCAGGCCGATAACCTTAAGAAATACGCCAGCCAGGATAATGTCAAGAAATCGATGTTCCTGGTTGTGCCTACCAACACCATCGACAAAATAAAGCAGCTGACTTACCGGCTGGGTGACTATGACGTATTCGTCATCACCAGGGATGCCCTGGAACCGGTGATACTGTCGCTTAAAAAGATCGAGGAGTATGACCTGGCAGAGAAGCTGAGCCCGGAGGACCGTGACAGCATCTGCCGGATAATCGGCAAGTTCGCCCATACGGCCAAGCGCCGCATACAGGTCGATCAGTTTTTCTCGGAAGAATTTATTGACATCGTCCTTAAAAGCCAGAAAGATCTGCCGGAAGACCTCCGAAAACAGGTCATCGAATTTGAAAAATCGGAAAAACTGAACCCTCCGACCGAAAAACGAGCCAAGATCATCTCGATAGACGAGCTGCAGAAAAAGAGTGAGGAAATTGATGCGGAAGCCCAGTCGAAGAAACTTTCACCTCCTGTCTCCGAAGATGAAAAGTAATAAGACCATGCGCCGCGAAAAGGATTTTCTGGGAGAAAAAGAACTGGATGAAAATGCACTGTATGGCATTCATTCAGTCAGGGCACGGGATAACTTCCCGGATCAGGGCAGATTCAATGAGGAGTGGTACAGGGCAATGGCAGTGACAAAACAGGCCTGCTATCTTGCGGCCGCCTCATTTTTTAAGGAAGCCGCAAAAGAATATGACCTTGCTGCAATTAATATCAGAGTCATAACCGCCGAAAAACTCGGTGCACTCTCCGCAGCTGCCGGGGAGTGCATGGCCGGGAAACACTTCGGACATTTCATCGTACCGGCGATATCAGGCGGCGCAGGAACAAGCATAAACATGAACTTGAATGAGATAATCGCCAACCGGGCTCTTCAGATTCTCGGCAGGGATCCGGGCGATTATGATTTCATTGACCCTATCGAGGACGCCAACATATTCCAGTCTACAAATGACGTGGTTCCCACTGCCCTCCGGGTGGCTGCCATGAACCTGCTCACGGAGTTCGAAGAGTCAATAAATGAACTGCGGAAAAACATAGAAGAGCTTGAGAAAAAGTACCGTTCGGTGCTTCGGATAGGTTACACCCAGATGCAGGAAGCGGTACCCACCACCTGGGGCAGGCTCCTGGGCAGCTACAGCGATGCTCTCTCACGCGACTGGTGGAGGGTATCCAAATGCCTCGAGCGAATCAAGGTTGTTAACCTCGGAGGATCGGCGGTGGGAACATCCATCACTGTTCCCAGGTTCTATGTAAACGAAGTGGTTAACAGGTTGCAGCAACTCACAGGACTTCCTGTCACCAGGGGAGAAAATCTCTCTGATGCCACTTCAAACCTTGATCCCCTGGTGGAAATCCACGGAATCATAAAAGCCCATGCCGTAACCATGGAGAAAATGGCTGGAGACCTGCGCATTCTGGCATCTGACCTGCACGGCAGAAGGTCTGTGTCGATTCCGGCAAGACAGGCCGGCAGCTCTGTCATGCCGGGCAAAATCAACCCCGTCATCCCCGAGTTTGTTATCAGCTGCTCACACCGGGTGTACAGCAATGACCAGATCGTATCCTCGCTGGCAGCACAGGGCTGCCTGGAACTGAATGCCTATCTTCCGCTGACAGGGCATGCCCTGCTGGAAAGCATCAAAACACTAATAGCAGCAGACCACTCAATGGCTGAAAACCTGCTTTCAGGGATGGAAGTGCATTCAGGCGAGGCAGAGAAACAGGTGAGGTCGAGTCCGGCCGTTACTACCGCTCTGCTTCCATTCATAGGGTATAAAAAAGCTGCCGCATTGGCCGCGTTGATGAAGGAAGAACGGTTAAGCATATCCGAGGCCAACAAGAAACTGGGATATGTCAGCCCGGAGAAACTCTCTGACATACTCAGGCCTGAAAACCTTGTCCAGGGCGGATACCGCCTGAAGGATATCGAAGAGTAAAAAGATGACAGCAAAAGGAAGGGATACAAAACCCCATGTGGGAATATTCGGCCGGAGGAATGTTGGCAAGAGCTCGCTCATCAATGCCCTCGTCGGGCAGGATATAGCAATAGTCTCCGATGTAGCCGGCACAACAACTGATCCGGTAAAAAAGAGCATCGAGGTGCATGGCCTGGGACCGCTAATTTTTATTGACACGGCAGGTATTGATGATACGGGAGACCTTGGTGAGCTTCGAATAAAAAAATCAATGGCATCGCTGAAGCTGATTGACCTGGCCATCCTTGTTCTGTCCGATAACAGGTTCGGTGATCACGAAGCCAGGCTGACTGAGGAGTTTCGCAAACTTGACATGCCGTACGTGGTTATCCATAACAAGAGTGATGTCACCGCGGTAACCGCGGAACTGCGCGAAAAGGTCATGAGCCTCACAGGCCGGGAAGTTGCGGAATACTCCGCATTGCACCCTGAAAAGTACAATCCGGCACTTTTGAAGATGATCAGGGAAGCCATGCCCGCCACAGCGCTTAAAAGCCACGGGCTGATAGGTGACCTTGTGAATCCGGGTGACATCGTACTGCTTATCACCCCCATAGACATCGAAGCTCCGGAAGGGAGACTCATACTGCCACAGGTGCAGGTTATCCGGGACATACTTGATAACGACTGCACGGCTATCGTCGTGAAGGAGAGGGAAGTAGATGCTTTTCTCCGCCGTACCGGCATCAGGCCGGCCCTGGCCATAACTGACAGCCAGGTCTTTCTCAAGGCTGACGCATCCATCCCGCGTGACATACCTCTTACAAGTTTCAGCATCATCCTGGCCCGGCAGAAAGGAGACTTCGCGGAATATCTTCGTGGTACGCCGAAAATAGGTGAGCTGAAGGACGGAGACCGGGTGCTGCTGCTGGAGTCGTGCACCCATAACGTCTCATGTGACGACATCGGAAGGGTGAAGATCCCGCGCTGGCTGACGAACTTTACCGGCAGGAATCTTGAGTTTGACAATGTGGCCGGGCTCGATAATTTCCCGCGTCCGATCGAAGAATATGCCCTTGTCATTCAATGCGGAGGTTGCATGGTGACGCACCGGCAACTGCTGAACAGGCTCCGCGAGCCGAAGAAGCACAGCATCCCGATTACAAATTACGGGATGGCAATAGCCTGGGTTCATGGCATATTCAACCGTGCCACCGAACCCTTTACCGGCAGAAAGGCAGAAGCCACAGACCTGCTGTAACACAAGGAGCAGCACTGGCTAAGAAAAGGCCGGGGATCATGTCTGACCGCCGGCCATTTTCTTGTTATCATTGGAATTTACTCCGTCAGAAGAGACCTGGTTGGTGTCAGCTCTCCTCCCCTGTACCCTTCAGGTATTTGTCGAGGAATTCCCGGATCTGTGAATATGCCTTGATCTCATTCTCCTTCTTTACGAAGCCGTGACCTTCATCAGGAAATATCACATACTCCACCGGCACACCTGCAGACCTGATGGCCTCAACCATCTCATCCGACTCAACCTGCAGCACCCTGGGGTCATTGGCGCCCTGCAGCACCATAACCGGATGCTTCACATTCTGACCGTGGAACACGGGTGAAATATTGTATAGCCTGACTGAGTCAGCCGTGAACGGATCACCCATCTCGTTGTATAACGACTCGCGGAATGATCCCCACCATGGCGGTATTGACTTCAGCGTGCGAAGCCAGTTGGTTACTCCGAAGAGGTTAACGCCAACTTTGAATTCATCCGGAGCCGATGTCATTGCTGCCATGGTCATGAAGCCGCCGTAACTGCCGCCTATGATGCCGATATTCTCGCTGTCAATGTATTCAAGAGTCTGCAACCACTTCTTGCCCCAGATACAGTCCTTGAGGTCCTTATCGCCGTGATTCCTGTCATCCATCTTGAAGAATGACTTTCCGTAACCGCTGCTGCCCCTGTTGTTGACATCCAGGACAGCATACCCGTGATTTACAAGGTACTGGATCAGCGGGTCATAGTAAGTCATGGCCTGTCCGCCCGGGCCGCCGTGCACCAGCACCATGGCAGGGACCTTGTTCTTCTTTGTCGCAGTGAGCGGCTTATAATATATTGCAGGTATCTCCAGACCGTCAAAGGAGGCATAACGTACCACTTCCGCCTCAGTGAGGTTGGCCGGGTTGATCTCCGGATTCAGATTATTAGTGAGCTTCTTCATATCGGTGCCTCCGAACTCATACAGGTACAGGTCCCCGGGAGTACGTGATGTTCCAAGTCCGAGCAGGAGATATTTCTCGCTCTCAGATATTGCCAGGTCCTCGATATTGGATCCCTGGATATCAGGCCAGACTACATCCTGGCCGGTAGACTGGTCGGTAATCTTAAGTTTGATACGCGCATCTTCATTCACCATTATCATCCTGTATTTTTCATTCCTGCTGAAGCTGCAACCCCTCACATCCCAGTCCGCCTCGTATACTACTTCGCGTCCTCCTGTGGCAATATCATACTTAACCAGGTAGGCGAATTCCTTTCCAACATCGGTAGTGTAGTAGAAACTGGCATTATCGTTCGAGAAGCCTGATGCGGAATATGAACCCGGCTTGTCTGCCTCTGATATTTCAGTGGTCCTGCCTGTAACCCTGTCAAAAAGAAAGAGCCTGTTTTCACTTGTGGTAATTGATTTTGCGAGCGCAAGAATGTTCCTGTCCCTGGTTGACCCGGAATAATCAAATCCTTCGGTGTTCTCCCAGATTATCTCGGGTTTCCACTCACCAACATTCATCCTGTATAGATCAAAGTACTGCGGATCACGACCGTTGGTTGAGAAGTACATCACCTTTTTGTCCGGGCTGAATCCGTTGAATGAGGCCTTTACTTCATCTCCCGGAGTCAGGTCAACCGTGCTGCCGTCCTCACCCAGCAGGTATATATGATTGATTTCGTTTCCCCCCTTATCCGCTGAATAGAGGATCTGTCCCGTACCGTGAACATACCCGACAGCAAAATACGAGTCATCGGTTGAACTGGTGACCTGTCTCTTTGACCCGTCACCCAGACTGATCTCGAATACATTGTAGATTCCTGTCTCGTTGCTTGATACCAGGATTTTTGTTTCGTCCGGGGAAAAACCCGAAAACCATGTGTTTACATTCTTGTAGAACTGGTCAATCGTATACTGGTCGACCTCCTTTTTTACCGTGCATGACGCAAGTAATGCAACGGCAGCAATTACCATGAGTTTTTTCATAGATTCAGTATTTGGAAATTAACATTCCAAAGACGGTAAAAGTTCGGTGGTGCTGCCGGTCCGTGGCATCATTACACCAGCGCCTTACATATTTCCGGCATGATCAGAATGCCGAGACAAAGCCGGCGCTGAGCTTGCCGTAGGGATTCCCGCCGAAGATCCTGGTGTATTCGGTCACAAGCCTTACATTCCGCCTCAGGAGATACCCCGCATGTATCGTCCCTGACTGGTAATCCAGCTGGTCAAGGTCTGAGTCAACCCAGTTGACAAGTCCCGTAAAGTACCATTTGCTCATATCGCCTTTAGGCGCATAGATCACCTCCGCGAAGCCTCCCTGTGTTTTCACGTCTGTCAGGTGAACCTCACCGTCCCCATCAAACACATCTGAGTCAGTCCTCCACAAATATTGTACATTCAGCAGCAGTTTACCGTCTATGTCGACTGACAGGTCAGGTCCGTACATCTTCATCTCACTAACGTAAGGATCAGACACGTTGTCCGTTATGACCTCCTTCCCGGTGTATCCGAAGAAGCCGATTGAGACACTGTTGCCGATGGCCTGGTTCAGTCTGAGCATGAAATTCTTGTATTTGTCCTTGTCAAAGAGATACCCTTCACCTGCCTCTCCGATGCCACAGCCGTTGATAATCTCGCCTACAATGGTGGTCCCTGTGGAAAAGCCTTTGTCAAACATTATTCCCCGGTCATACTTCAGGTCAACCGAAGATTCTGATGGTTTGACGCCGTAAATCTTGTACGGTTCGAGTGTAAGGCGTAACTCGCCCTTGAACAGCGGGTCTGAAGTCTGAAACTGGCCTATAAACAGGTTTATGCCTGAATTGAGCACATCGGAATACATAAGAAATGCATCCTCGAGACCGGCTATGTGACCACGCTCGTTCATCAGGAAATAGAAGTAGTACGACAACTTGTCGGAAAGCTCACCGCCGGAAAGGATCTTCACCACAAACGGCGACCCGAAATCAACTGTTCCGGCATCATTGAAGTTCAATGTAGCAAATCCGTCAATTCTTATGGCAAGCGGAAGCTCCCTGAACAAAGAAAGCCTGTCGTCTCCGGTTTGTATGAAATAGCGTGGCGATTCATAATCAGTCATTCTGAAGCCTGCTCCCGCGAACTCATCGCCGAATGGCTTCAGGGTAGGGGCAGCCGGAGAATGACACACCTGGCAGCTGATCTGGTACTTGCGGGCAAAGGCCGGTATGGCCGATACCTGTTCATATGGAAGCAGCATAATGATCGTTACGGTCAATATGGCAGCCCTGGCATAGAAAGAAGTTTTCATATAAATTTCTTTAAGGTTTGATTATCAGGGAAGAATCTCGACTCTGGTTGAATGCTCATTGACCATTATGATCTCTGACTCATCAGACGGCACTTTCAGGTAGTCAGCCACCGGCTTCACAAGGAGCTGGTAGTTAAGCACAGCTCTTACCTTCATCTCTCCGGGTGCAGCCTCATAGGGTATTTTGAATGTGAATTTCTCCACCTTGGTCTCCCTTGGACCGATACGGTAATCCACTCCCTGGGAGAAGGTGTTCCATTGCATGATTGTCATATTTCCCTGCTCATCAAAATAGGGCATACGGAATATCCGGTTCCCGTATGGTATGCCGTCGCGCTGCACTCCCCTGAAATCAGTAAGCTTCAGCGGTATGGCCATGTCCTGGTAGGCAAGGTAATCACCAGAGATAGTATACTCCTCGCCTTCAAATCCTTTTTTATCAACGTTAAGGTGATAGGTTTTACCCTTAGCATCAGTAGCCTCGACATCGAGCCAGGCTATGCGGTCTTCCACCGATCCGGTGGGAAACTTGTGTCCCGTCTTCTGGTTGAACAGCGCAACGGTAAAGACTATGTTTTCGCCGGGCTCGGCGAGACGTACGTCAGGCTCAATCCGTAGCTCAATGGTTCCTCTTACCTTGCCGGGGTCATGAGCTCCGTGGAACAGGTGGAGGCGGGCATCATCGCGCTCCTTCCCCATCAGTGCCAGGATATACGGACCCTTTGGCATATGGCAGTCCTGACACCGTACACCCTCTTTGGCATAGGGTCCCTCCTTCCACTCCAGCTGCGTGCTTTTCACCCAGATGCCGTAAGGATTCTTCTCGTTGTGACAGTTGCCGCAAAACTCGGTTGTCCGGAAGAAATCATTCTGAACAATCTTGTGTGCAGGCGACTGGATTTCAGGCTCCCGACCGCTGTATTTTGTCCGCCCGGGTTCAATAAAGTAGCTGAAATTGAAGGGCGGATCAACCTGTGCCCTCTGCGTAAGATGGCAGACCTCGCACGAGACTGACTCATTGGCCATGCTCTTTTCCCCCGGGCGCGGAGGAGGAAACTTGCCGACCATATATGCCATCGGTGTATGGCACCCATTGCAGCCGTCAACCGGATCCTTCAGGGCAGGATTAACTTCTGCATGGGGAACTGCAAGTTCAAAATATTCAATTTCATCCCAGTGATGGGTGTAAGCCTGTGACATCATCGCCTGAGACCATTGCTCATAGATGCCCGGGTGACATGAGCGGCACTTGAGAGCCGGCTCGAAATCCTTGTACTGGTACTTTCCCTTCAGATCTTCCTGCGGTAGCGATCTGATTATGTTAAAGGCGGCCAGTGTAAGGAGTATTGCTGCAGGAACAATTACCAGCAGCAGAGTTGAGGTAAATCTGCTTTTCATAGGTCAGAGAATTAAAACCTAAAAAATAGGAAAAAAATCAAGGCGGAATGTAGAATTGTGACATATATGAGAGAAAAAAAACACCTGTAACTTACGTCACATGGCAAATTCATTTCTTTTCATATATTTGGTGCTGTAAATCTGCATCATGACACGCAGCCGGGTACTGGAATACAAGATCAAAATCAACCGCTCCGGGTTGTATTGAATGCCTCCCGCAAAGCGACACACCACGGTGACGCCGCTCCTCTTTGCTTTTTCTTAACAAGCCATTAATCATCAATTCTGAAAAAATAAAAATCTTATATCTATGGATACATTAATCATTAAAGGTTCAGGGCTCACCGTCAATGACGTTGTCAATGTTGCCCGCCACGGACAAAAGGTGGAACTTCATCCCGATGCCCGCAAGAAGATTCTCGAATGCCGCGCCATGCTTGAGAAAAAGATCGTGGCACATGAGATCATGTACGGGGTTAACACCGGCATAGGCGAGTTTTCCGAGATAGTTCTCAATGATGACCAGATCAAGGACTTCCAGAAATATCTCGTATATAACCATGCTGCCGGCATTGGTGACCCGGCTCCGATTGAGGTTGTCCGCGGTGCAATGCTCGGTCGTATAAACGTGCACGCCCACGGCAACTCGGGCTGCCGTCTTGAGATCACTGAGACTTACGTGGAGATGCTTAACAAGGGTGTCACACCGTATGCATGCCAGAAAGGATCTGTTGGCGCCTGCGGCGACCTGGCTCCAATGTCCCAGATAGCACTCCTCCTCATGGGCGAAGGCAAAGCCTATTACAAGGGAGAACTTCTCGACGGCGCCGAAGCCATGAAAAGGGCAGGTATCAAAGTACCCGGACTGCTGGCACGCGACGGACTGGCAGCAATCAACGGCTCGAATATGCTCACCGCCATGAGCGCCATCTGGCTGGTTGATGCCAATAACTGGCTGAAACAGGCTGAGATAGCCGCTGCCATGTCACTCGAGGCTCTCAAGGCCAATATGAAACCATATGCTCCGCTTCTTCATGAGGCACGCGGTTTCAAAGGAGCCATCCGCAGCGCCAATGCAATCAATAAATGCGTTTCGGGCGGCGACCTGAAGGAAGGACGTGTCAAGTCAAAGGTACAGGATGCCTACTCAATGAGATCAACCCCGCAGGTTATCGGCGCTGCACATGATATGCTGGGATATGCACGCAGCCAGGTTGAGATTGAACTCAATGGCGTTGGTGACAACCCGATATTCTTCCCTGATAAAAACCTGCAGCTCTCCGGTGCCAACTTCCAGGGATCACCTGTTGCCGTACCGATGGATATGGCAGGTGCCTCCGTCACCATGGTGAGCGTAATGTCAGAGAGAAGAATGAACAGGCTTAACAATCCCGCCCTCAGCGTCGGACTGCCGGCATTCCTTACAAAAGGCGCAGGTATGTTCTCGGGACTGATGCTCAGCCAGTACACTGCTGACATGATGATTGTGGAACAAAGGATACTCTCAGCACCCGCATCAATTCAATCAATCCCGGCTGCCGCTGACCAGGAAGATTTTGTCTCCATGGGAATGAACACGGCCATTAAGAACAACCAGATCCTTGACAATGCATACGGCATCCTGGGCATAGAGTATATGGCTGCAGCACAGGCACTGGACTTCAGAAAGAGCGAGTACAGCTTCGGAACCGGGGTGCAGAAAGCCAAGGATGTGATCCGCAAACACGTCGATTTCCTCGATATTGACCGTCCTCTATATGCTGACCACACCACCATGAAGGAGCTCGTTAAATCATGCGAGATACTCCATGAGGTGGAGAAGGCAGTGGGAAGCCTGGAGTAAATAGTTGGCTGTTGATTAGATGGCTGTAGGCCATAAAGCATTGTGGATTTGCGATTTGCGATTTGCGATTTGGGCTATAGGACATAAAGTATTGCAGACGGGGCAGGCCACTCCCACCCCGGCAGCCTCACGGCTGCCGGATTTGGAACTGTTGCGAACACCGGATAAGCAATATTTGTTATTGTTCCATGTTGTATACCTTTGGATAAATAAACACTGTCCGTCATGAAGAAGTACCTTATCCTGCCACTGCTTGCTGCGGCTATGGCCTCATGCGCCACCCAGGAGCTCTTCCTTAACGTGACCCAGCCGGCCCCGGTAACCATCGCACCGGAGATAAAAACCGTAGGGATCATTGACCGCTCAACACCAACCGACCAGACCAAATCACTCGACAACCTCGACAAACTGCTGTCACTCGAAGGAACTGACCTTGACTCCATCGGCACCCGGGAGGCCATCAAAGGCGTCACGGAGGAACTTGCTGCAAATGACCGCTTCAACGAGGTTAAGCTTCTCAACGGACTGCAGTTCAGGACCAGCAGCCTGGGCGGACTGCCGGTCCCGCTGACCTGGGAACAGGTTGAGATGATCTGTAACGAGAACGGAACACAGGCACTCTTCGCCCTCGAAATGTACGATACCGACACAAGAGTCAACTATTCCACCGAGCCGACAAAAATCAAGACTCCGCTCGGCTCGATACCGGCGCTGAACCACATCGCCTCCATGGAAACCCTTGTAAAAACCGGCTGGAGAATCTATTCTCCCTCAGACCGCGCAATACTCGATGAATTCATTGTAGGAGAATCAATCGTGTTTGCAGGAAAGGGGATCAATCCGGTGGCAGCCGTTGCCGGCATGGTCAACCGCAAGGAAGCAGTGAAGGAGGTGAGCCGCAAAGCCGGTCATATCTATGCCATCCGCCTGATCCCATACCGTCTGCGGGTGACACGTGACTATTTCGTCAAGGGCACTGGCAGCTTCAAGATCGCAAAACGGCGTGCACAACTGGGCAAATGGGACGAAGCAGCCGAGTTGTGGCAGGTGGAGACCACAAACCCGAAGATGAAGATCGCCGGAAGGGCACATTATAACATGGCTATTATCAGTGAGATAAACGGAGACCTGGATGCTGCAACATCATGGGCTCAAAAGGCTTATTCAGATTATGGCAACAAACACGGACTCAGATATGTGCGCATCCTCGAAAACAGGAAATACAACGAGGAGGTCCTGAAATACCAGGAACAGAGGTAAAGACTCCCGCCTCCCCTGCCTTCATGCCTGAGAATTGCAGCCAATATTTTTACCTTTACGGCTGCAATCAGACCAGATATGAAAGGCAGACTCCTCACCACATTGATCATCAGCATGGCAACCGTCATAAGCCAGGGACAGGATGCAGACATCCTGAAATATGTCAATCCCTTTATCGGCACCGATAAGATGGGCCATACCTACCCCGGCGCCACAGTACCGTTCGGGATGGTGCAGCTTTCACCCGATACTGACACACTTCCCTACGAGATTAACGGCAGTTACAACAGGGATGTTTACAGGTATTGCGCTGGTTACCAGTATGCTGACAAAACAATCGTCGGATTCTCACACACCCATTTCAGCGGTACAGGCCATTCTGACCTCGGTGATATACTGCTGATGCCCACCACAGGGCCGCTGCAGCTGAATCCCGGCACGGCAGATGCGCCCGAAAAGGGCTACCGCTCACTATTTTCCCACAGCAATGAAAAGGCCTCACCCGGCTACTATTCAGTTCTTCTGGAAGACCATGACATACTTGCCGAGCTGACGGCAACCACCCGCACAGGGGTCCACCGTTACACCTTTAACAGGGGAGGTGATGCACACCTCATCCTTGACATGGTCCACGGCATCTACAATGACGCGGGCAAAAACGTCTGGACATTCATACGGGTGGAGAATGACACCCTCGTGACCGGCTACAGGCAGACCAGCGGCTGGGCCCGCACCAGGTCGCTCCATTTCGCAATTGCTTTCTCCAAACCTTTCACATCATACGGCTTCCGCGATGACTCTCCTGCCAGGGTGTACAGGGGATTCTGGCGCCGCTTTGACCAGCGGACCAATTTTCCCGAAGCAGCAGGACGCAACATCAGGGGGCATTTTGATTTCGATGCAGAACCCGGTGAGCAGATCACTGTCAGGGTCGCCATCTCGCCGGTGAGCTCAGCCGGGGCAATGGCCAACATGATTGCCGAGGCGCCACGGGCTGACTTTGACGCTGCCAGGATTGGCGCCGAAGCATCATGGAGAAAAGAGCTTGGAAAAGTGAAGGCAGAAATGGCGGATGAAGGGCAGATGACAAGCTTCTACACCTCACTTTACCATACTTTCCTCTCTCCGACCGTCTATACTGATATTGACGGTAGCTACAGGGGACTCGACCAGAACATCCATCGTGCGGAGGGATTCACCAACTATACGACATTCTCACTCTGGGATACCTACAGGGCGCTGCATCCGCTCTTCACCATCATCCAGCAGGAACGCACGGCTGACATGATCAATTCGATGCTGGCACATTATGATCAGAGCGTCCATCACATGCTTCCCGTCTGGTCACATCATGCCAATGAGAACTGGTGCATGATCGGATATCACTCGGTGCCGGTGCTGGCTGATGCCATCGTGAAGAAGATCGGAGGCTTTGATCATGCAAGGGCCGCCGCTGCCTGCGTCACCACTGCCCGCAACAGCTGGTATGACGGCCTCGACGACTATATGAAACTGGGATACGTACCTGACGAACGAACCGGATCATCGGTCTCCGTCACCCTGGAGTACGCCTATGACGACTGGTGCATCGCACAGATAGCCGGCAGCGAAGACCTCAGGCGGGAGTTCGCGGAGAGGTCGCAGAATTACATGAACGTATGGGATCATGCAACAGGATTCATGCGCCCCAGGAAGAGAGATGGCAGCTTCAGGAAGGACTTTGATGTGCTGTCAACGCACGGTCAGGGATTCATCGAAGGAAATGCATGGAACTACAGCCTCTATGTGCCCCATGACCCGGCAGAGCTGATCCGCCTCCACGGCGGGAAGAAAAGATTCACGGAACATCTCGATTCACTCTTCACCATGTACCTGCCTGACAGTTTCTTCGCGGAAACCGAGGATATCACCCGCGAGGGAATAATAGGCAACTATGTTCACGGAAATGAGCCCTCGCACCATGTACCCTATCTGTACAATCACGCCGGCGCACCTCGAAAGACCCAGTACCGGGTGAGACAGATCATGGACACCAAGTACCTGCCGGCACCGGACGGTCTGAGCGGCAATGACGACTGCGGGCAGATGAGCGCGTGGTACATCTTCAGCGCACTGGGTTTCTACCCGGTGGCTCCGGGCTCAGACCGGTATGACCTCGGCAGCCCGCTCGTAAAGGAAGCCACCATAGCACTTGAGAACGGAAAGAAATTCACGGTGACGGCTGTGAACCAGGGGTCGAAGAACATATACGTTAAAAAAGCTGAACTTAACGGCACAAAGCTTGACCGCCACTATATAACCCATGACGAGATAATGAACGGCGGCAGCCTGGTCTTCTACATGTCAAAATAAGGTTATTGATTCCTGAATGCCTTCACCCCCCTGTCGAGCCAGTCGATATAAGCCTGGATGTCGAAATTGGTTCCGCGGGTCTCTGTGAGCGGCTTACCGTCCGGGTCAACGATGGCATAGAGCGGAAGGGTGTTGGTATTGAACATTGAGATTTCAATATCCTCGTTCTTCTTGCCCATTGTCTTTTTTTGCTTGCCGTCAACCTTTGAAACATAAACCTCGCTCTCAGGCAATTTAGTGCGGTCATCGACATACAGCGCCACCAGAACAAAGTTGTCGCGCAGTCTCTGCTGCACTCCGGGATCAGACCATACCCGTGCATCCATCTCCTTGCAGTTGGCGCAGGCATGCCCCTTGAAATCGATCAGCACCGGCTTGCCCAGTTTCTTCGCGCATGCGAGACCCTGTTCCAGGTCAAAATAGCCCTGCAGGCCGTATTCGAAATGAAGGAAATCGCCGTATTTTGGTTCCTCGCAGAGGGCTGCTCCGGCTGTTGCAAGAGTCCCCGGCGCCAGGGTTCCCGGTACAAGGGCTCCCGGTGCGGCTGTCCCCCTGTTTTCGCCGATGGCCTTGAGCAGGTTGAAGCCTGATGTCTCCCTGGGGGGAAGAAGAGCAGAGATTCGCGTCAGCGGTGCACCGAAAAGACCGGGTACAAGGTAGAGGGCGAAGGTGAATGAGGCGATGATAAGCACCAGCCTGAAGATACCGATATGTGGCACGTCACTGTCATGCGAAAATTTGATTTTACCCATCAGGTACATGCCAAGCAGCACGAACAGCACGATCCAGATTGCCAGGTAGATATCCCTTGAGAGGATGCCAAGGTTATAGACTGTATCGACCGTTGATGCGAACTTGAGGCTGAAGGCCAGCATGATGAATCCAAGCACCACCTTAACCGAGTTGAGCCATCCGCCAGACTTTGGCATCTTCTGCATCCATGAGGGGAACAGGGCAAAAAGGGTGAAAGGCAATGCAAAGGCGAGGCCGAATCCGAACATCCCTATCGTGGGACGGAGGACATCACCAGATGCTGCCTCAACGAGCAGTGCGCCAACGATCGGTCCGGTGCATGAGAATGATACCAGCACTGTTGTCAGTCCGAGGAAGAAGGCGGCCAGTGCGCCTCCCCTGTCCACTTTGGAGTCAGATGTGCTGACCCATTTTGAGGGAAGAACAATCTCGAATGCGCCAAAGAACGAAGCGGCAAATACCAGGAAGAGTGTAAAGAAAAGAAGATTGGGGATCCAGTGTGTGCTGAGAGTATTTGCAAACCCGGCGCCGGCGCTGGTGAGTGATACTATTATGCCCAGAGACGAGTAAAGAAGTATTATGGAGAGTCCGAATATGAGCGCCTTCCCGATAGCGGAACCCTTTGATCCGGTTCCCTGTGAGAAGAATGCCACTGTCATGGGTATCATCGGGAATACGCACGGGGTGAGTATCCCGGCGAAGCCGGCCAGCATCGAAAGAAGGAAGAACTTCAGGAAACCCTTGCGGGGTTTGTCAGCCGGTACGGTGGTGCCTGCTGCCTGTTCGGCTGAAGCGGCGGATGCTGCAACCTCACCCCCTATATTGACCGAGAACTCGACATCGCGCGGGGGGAGGCACTGTGTGTCATCGCATGACATGAATGTAACGAAACCGCTGACAGTTACCGGCAGCTTACTGACGGTTATCTTCTGTCTGAACTCAACTGTGCCGCTGTGCATCCCTATATCCATCCCGAAACTGTTGTCAAACTTGACTTCGGGCTGATTGACAGCTACAGGTTTGCCTTCCAGGGTATAGCCCACGGGCGTTTCAAAGGTAAAACTGGTGGCGACCGGCCCTCCCTCGGGGAGGTCCATGGCGTAAAGATGCCATGTATTATCGATGGTGGCTGTCATGACAATATCATAATTGTTTTCCGCGGTCTTCTCGCTTTTGAAGCTCCACGCCACCGGTTCAAGGACCTGTGCATTGACGAACGCCGTGTGTATCAGCAGCAACGCTGCAAGTGCCAGTGATTTTCTGTTTGCCATCTCTCGTTTTTTCAGGCCACAAAAATAACGATAAATATATAAATCAGATACTTGACATCGCCTTTATGATAGCCTAACTTTGATCATAACAACCAATTTTCAAAAATGTTAAAGCATGAACAGGAGGGCTGTCTGTTTCCCGGACCGTGGCAATTGACAACCGGGAAAATGTTGACGAGATTATTCTGGACGTCCTCGATAAATTATATTCTGTTTAGCTTAACGGATGAATTGCTGCCCTGCAGTGACATTCTAAACAGAACGGGGCAAGAAATATTTTGTTTTGTAACTTTTCCGGCTTATATTTGTTTGTTCTTTGTTAAGAATTATTCTTACTTAATGAAAATTGAAGACTACGGAACCAGGCTCAGGGAGAGCGGGCTGAGGGTAACACCCCAGAGACTCGCTGTTTATGAGGCAGTAGATGTGCTTCATGACCATCCCACCGCCGAGGAGGTCAGTCAGTATATCAGGAAAAAACACCCTGAAATAGCACTGGGTACCATCTATAAAACTCTTGAGACACTGGCTGAAAAAGCCATCCTCAGGAGGGTCAAGACTGACAGCGGCCTTCTCAGGTATGATGCTGTTGACGACAGGCATCACCATATTTACTGCACCCACTGTGACCGCATAGAGGATTACTATGACGCCGGGCTGACGAAAATGCTCTATGATTATTTTGAAATCCATCGTATTCCCGGTTTCAGGATTGAGGATATCAAGCTGCAGATCGTCGGAAAATACACTGATAACAGGGAGACGATCAGGAAGAGATGATAAGGCTCCTGCTCATATCAGCCGGGACAGTATCACTGGCACTGGGTATCATCGGGATTTTCATCCCCGTGCTGCCCACAACCCCTTTCGTGCTCCTCTCGGCAGGCCTCTACGTCAAGAGCTCCCCTGAACTCTACCGCAGGGTTGTCAACGGCAGGATCACATCGGCCTACGTTACTCCACGGGCACAGAAGAAGGCCGGCATATGGGCGATGGCCATCATGTGGACAATGATCCTTCTTACCTTCTTCCTCTGGGTAAGCAACATATGGCTGAAAACAGCGCTGATTGCGGTCGGAGTAACAGGAACAATCTTCAAGATAAGGTATTTTTTCAGCCAGAGAAATAATAAGGCAGACAGCAATCATTAAAAACCTCCGCAAATATGAAAAAGAAGAAGCTTACAACAGCAGCCGGCAGGCCGTACTTCGAGAACGAAGACAGCATGACCGCAGGTCCGAGGGGACCGGTCCTTCTCCAGGATTATTATCTCCACGAGAAACTGGCTCACTTCAATCGTGAGCGCATACCCGAGAGGGTTGTGCATGCCAAGGGTACAGGTGCTTTCGGCACTTTCACCGTAACGGGTGACATAACGAAATACACCCGCGCCAGACTGTTCAGCAAGGTGGGCAATAAATGCCGCGTCTTCGTCCGCTTCTCGACAGTAGGCGGTGAGAAGGGCAGTGCCGACACCGAACGCGACCCCAGGGGTTTCGCCGTCAAGTTCTACACCGAAGAGGGCAACTGGGACCTCGTGGGCAACAACACACCGGTCTTCTTCATCAAGGATGCAAAGAAGTTCCCCGACTTCATTCACACCCAGAAACGTGACCCGAAAACCAACCTGAAGAGCGACACAATGCAGTGGGACTTCTGGAGCCTCAACCCCGAAAGTCTGCACCAGTTAATGACCCTCTTCAGTGACAGGGGCACTCCTGACGGCTACAGGTTCATGAACGGCTATGGCAGCCATACATTCTCAATGTATAATAAAAAGAATGAAAGGGTCTGGGTCAAATTCCACTTCAAGACACAGCAGGGCAACAAAACCCTCACCCGCCAGCAGGCAGAGGAGATTAAGGGCAAAGATCCCGACTACTCGCAGAGGGACCTTGTAAATGCAATCGCCGGCAAAGACTATCCGAAATGGACTCTGAAGATCCAGGTGATGACTGACGCACAGGCGAAGAAGTTCAAGTGGAACCCGTTTGACGTGACCAAGGTATGGCCGCACAAGGAGTTTCCGCTGATCGAGGCAGGCGTCATGGAACTGAATGAGATACCTGAAAACTACTTCGCCGATGTGGAACAGGCAGCCTTCGCCCCTGCGCATACAGTCGACGGAATAGGCCTCTCGCCTGACAAGATGCTCCAGGGACGTATCTTCGCATACCCCGATGCCCACCGCTACAGGCTCGGAGCCAACTACCAGCAGATCCCGGTCAACAGACCGATAGCGCCCGTAAGCCATCATCAGCGCGACGGGCACATGACGGTTGACGGCAACCAGGGATCCGGCCCCAACTACTTCCCCAACAGCTTTGACAACATCGAGGCTGACAAGAATTACAGGGAAGCTGCCATGGCTCTTGATTCTGATGTGGCCGACTACTTCGACCGCAATAAAAATGACAACGACCACTACTCTCAGGCAGGCGCACTCTTCAGGAAGGTGATGACCGACCAGGAGAGAGCCAACACCGTTGGGAACCTGGTCTGCGCCCTCAAGGGGGTTTCCGGTCCGAAGAAGAAGGAAATACTAATGCGGCAGCTTGAGCACTTTCATAAGGCCGACAAGGAACTGGCACAGCTGGTGGCCAAAGGTCTCGGCATCAAGTTTCCCCGGGCTAAATGACACAATGAAAATACATTAACTTTTAAACGTTTAAATTTCAAAGAATTATGGCAGAAATCGGAAGATCAATCGTAAGGATGGACGTTGAGGAGCTTCTTACTCTACTCAACAAAGCCCTGGCTGACGAGTGGCTGGCCTACTACCAGTACTGGATCGGCGCAAAGGTTGTCAAGGGACCAATGAAAGATGCGGTAATAGCTGAGCTTGAGCTTCACGCAACGGAGGAGCTTACACACGCACAGCTGCTAGTTGGCAGGATCATTCAGCTTGGCGGCACACCGGTGCTTTCACCCAACGAGTGGACTAAAATCACAAATTGCGGCTATGACGCCCCGGAAGACCCCTTCGTATCAGTGGTACTCGACCAGAACATCAAGGGAGAACAGTGCGCTATCAGGGTTTATAACAAGCTCCTTGCTCTTACCAGGGAGGCAGACCCGATAACCTACAACATCATCCTTCAGATCCTCACCGATGAGGTTGAACATGAAGAGGACCTCGTTGCACTGAAGGAGGACTTTGATCTGATGATTGAGAGAAGAAAATAAAAATTATCAATAACAATTAATTAACTAAACATCAATTTATTATGGAAGAAAAAATTTATTCAATGCCGCGTATTGGCGACAAGGCTCCTGAATTCAAGGCAGTAACCACACAGGGTGAGATCAATTTCCCTTCTGACTATTCCGGCAGCTGGGTGATCCTCTTCAGCCATCCGGCTGACTTTACACCGGTGTGTACCTCGGAGTTCATGACCTTTGCCTCCATGGCAGCAAAGTTCGAAAAGGCAAACACGAAGCTGGTGGGTCTGTCTGTTGACGGTCTTTACAGCCATATTGCATGGCTCCGCACAATCAAGGAGAAGATTGAGTACAAGGGTATGAAGGATGTGGAGGTGAAATTCCCGCTTATCGAGGATATTACAATGTCAGTTGCCCAGAAATACGGGATGATGATGCCGGGCGAGAGCAGCACCAAGGCTGTCCGCGCCGTTTTCTTCATTGATCCCAAGGGTGTTATCCGCACCATTCTTTACTATCCCCTGAGCCTCGGCCGCAATTTCGAGGAGATATACAGGGTGGTCCTGGGCCTGCAGACTGCAGACGCGTTCTCAGTGGCTCTGCCCGCCGACTGGCAGCCGGGTGATGATGTCATCGTTCCCACAGCCGGTTCATGCGGCGTTGCCAAAGAGCGCATGGAGAGCAAGGAGGAGATGAAGTGCTACGACTGGTTCTTCTGCACCAAGAAACTTGACAAACAAAAGATCCTGGACACCATATTGAAGAAATAATTATGTTTTGACCACGTGGCGGCAGGTCTAAAACCTGCCGTTACGTTCTGGTTTACAGGGATTTCTGTACGGGAGATGGTTACCACGATTTGATATGCACGTTGCGCACCGCACGGCCCGAGGGTTCGTTCTGGTTGCGGAATGCCTCGTCCCATGCCAGCGCCTCTGCCGTGCTGCATGCCACCGAGGGCACAGATGGCACTGTCAGGGCAGCCGTTTCAGACGGGAAATGCTCAGTGAAAATCGACCGGTAGAAGTACTCCTCCCTGGTCATTGGCGTGTTCAGGGGGAACCGGTAACGGGCTGTTGACATCATCTCATCGGTGACCTTTTCGGAGGTCAGCTGTTTCAGGGTATCAATCCAGTTGTACCCTACCCCGTCAGAGAACTGCTCCTTCTGACGCCACACAATATCATCCGGCAGGTAATCCTCAAAAGCCTTTCTCAGAATCCATTTTTCCATCCTGCCGTTACCTGCCATCTTGTCGGCCGGATTAAGCCTCATAGCCACGTCAAGAAACTCCTTGTCGAGGAATGGCACTCTCCCCTCCACTCCCCAGGCAGCAAGCGACTTGTTTGCACGAAGGCAGTCATAGAGATGGAGCCTGGAGAGCTTGCGCACTGTCTCCTCATGGAACTCGCGCGGGCCCGGCGCCCGGTGAAAATAAAGGTACCCGCCGAAGACCTCATCGGCCCCTTCCCCGGAGAGAACCATCTTTACTCCCATGGATTTTATCACCCTGGCCATGAGGTACATGGGAGTTGAGGCCCTGACGGTTGTTACGTCATATGTCTCAAGGTAATATATGACGTCGCGGACCGCATCCAGGCCCTCCTGGACCGTTATATGTATCTCATGGTGAACCGTACCGATATGGTCAGCCACTTTTCGTGCCGCTGCCAGGTCCGGCGATCCCTCCAGACCGATGGCGAAGGAGTGTAATTGCGGCCACCATGCATCAGCCTGGTCATCTGTTTCAATGCGCCGTGCGGCATACTTCTTCGCGATAGCGGATATAACTGAACTGTCAAGCCCGCCCGACAGCAGCACACCATACGGTACATCCGACATCAGCTGGCGGTGAACAGCTTTTTCAAGCGCCTCGCGAAGGGCGACGATGTCAGTGCTGTTCTCTTCCACTTTATCATAGGAGGTCCAGTCACGATTATACCATTTTTTCATGACGCCATCCCTGCTGTACAGGTAATGGCCCGGCGGGAAAGTCTCTATCTTCTTGCAGACGCCCTCCAGCGCCTTTAACTCAGAAGCGAAATACAGGTTGCCGTACATGTCCCATCCCATATAGAACGGGATGATGCCAATATGGTCACGGGCTGCCAGGTAACAGTCATTCTCCTCGTCATATAGCACAAATGCGAAGATTCCGTTAAGTTCATCCAGGAAATCACAGCCCCTGTCAGCGTAGAGTGCGAGAATCACCTCGCAGTCTGACTTCGTTGTAAAATCATAACTGTCCCTGTATCGCTCCCGGATCTCCCGGTGATTATAGATTTCACCGTTTACTCCGAGTATAAGCTTGCGGTTCCGGCTGTACAGGGGCTGGCGGCCCGACTGCACATCAACTATTGAAAGTCGCTCATGGGCAATTATTGCCTTTTCTCCACAATAGATACCTGACCAGTCCGGGCCGCGATGCCTCAGTTTACCGGACATCCCCAGAACCTGCTGCCGAAGCTCCCCCGCCCTGATTTTCAGGTCAAAAACACCAACAACACCACACATAATTTAATGAAATATGAGTTAAAGGGAGCAAATGTAATTGTTTTTTGTTGTTTGCGGGGCGTTTTAGTAATGTTTTTTAACCTGTTTGCGCTTTTTTGTATTATTTATATACTTATCCGGGAAACGTTGAGATCAATATCGCAGGTCGCAATTCCCAACTCGCAATTCGCAACCCCAAATCCCAAATCGCAAATCGCAATTCGCAATTCCTCATTGTTTTATTCCCGAATAAAAATCATTCCCCTTATCATCCGTCAGGATGAAAGCAGGCATATTTTTGACTACTATCTTCCGGACAGCCTCCATGCCAAGCTCCTCGAAGTCAACCACCTCAACAGATACTATGTTTTCAGCAGCCAGAATTGCGGCCGGACCTCCGACAGAACCAAGGTAAAAGCCGCCGTACTTTTTGCAAGCATCGGTCACCTGTTTCGACCGGTTCCCCTTGGCAAGCATGATCATTGATCCGCCGAGACTCTGGAAGAGTTCAACATACGGATCCATCCGGCCGGCCGTCGTGGGTCCGAATGAGCCTGAGGCCATCCCCTCCGGCGTCTTTGCCGGCCCGGCATAGTATACCGGGTGGTTTTGGAAGTAGTCGGGCATCGGCTTGCCCTCATCGATCATCTGTTTGATACGCGCATGAGCCATGTCGCGTGCAACAATCAGGGTACCGGTGAGACTAAGGCGCGTCTTTACCGGGTATTTGCTCAGCTCGGCAAGTATCTCCTTCATTGGGCGCTCAAGGTTAATCACCACCGGTTTGTCAAGCTCCGGAGCCTTCTCCGGAAGGAATTTCCCGGGTTCTGTCTCGAGCTGCTCAATGAAGATGCCTTCGGCAGTGATTTTCCCCTTGATATTGCGATCGGCGCTGCAACTGACTCCTATGCCAACCGGGCATGATGCGGCATGACGCGGCAGACGGATTACCCTGACATCATGCACAAAATACTTTCCGCCAAACTGTGCACCCACACCATACTCCTGACATATCTTCTCAACCCTCTCCTCCCATTCCAAATCACGGAATGCGCGGCCGGCAGAATTGCCCGAGGTTGGCAGGTCATCAAGGTAACCGGCAGAGGCCAGCTTCACGGTCTTGAGAGTCATCTCGGCCGAGGTGCCGCCGATGACAATGGCAAGATGATAAGGCGGACAGGCCGCGGTGCCCAGATCCTCAATCTTCTCCCGGATGAACCTGCTGAGCGAAGCTTCGTTCAGCAGCGACTTCGACTGCTGGTATAAAAAGGTCTTGTTGGCAGAACCACCGCCTTTGGCGATGAACAGGAAACGATACTCATCTCCCGGACACGAGGCGATGTCAATCTGTGCCGGGAGATTGCTTCCGGTATTCTTCTCGGCGAACATCGAAGAGGGAACTATCTGTGAATAGCGCAGATTCTTTTCATTGTAGGTCTCCCATATGCCACGGCTGAGATGGAGTGCATCATCTATTCCCGTATACACATCCTCTCCCTTCCAGGCCATCACAATGGCTGTACCTGTGTCCTGGCACCACGGAAGCTTACCTTCCGACGAGATGACCGAGTTCCGAAGCATCACCCACGCAACAAAGCGATCATTGTCCGTGGCCTCCGGATCACGAAGAATCATCGCGAGCTTTTCAAGGTGCATCGTACGGAGGTAAAAATTTACATCGACAAATGCCTGCCGTGCCAGTGTCCTGAGAGCTTCGGACTGAACCTGCAGTATCTTCCTGCCGCAGCATTCGGTCATCCTGACATGATCAACAGATATGCGGCGATACTTTGTCACATCCCTGCTGTGCTGGAATGGCTTTTCATAGTTGAAATCTCCCATGGCTGTTTTGTTTTTAAGGGCTTTACTCTATCAAAGATAGGAACGCAGGAGGCAAATAGCAAGAGCAAGTTGAGACGCTGACACAGGAGGCGGATCAATCCCGTATCCGCCAACTGGCGGTTCGGGAAGGCAACAGTGAAATATATTATTTATAACGCGTCTAAATAAGCAGACTCTGTAAAAATTATGCCTCAGGCCGAAAACGTTTGAAATAACTGAACCAACGCAAATGCCCGAAAAATCAGCGTTTAGAAGCACGATGAAGCTATTGCCGAACCGGATTTTCGACTAATTTTGAATAGGTTATCGGAACAGGGTAATAAACTAACAGCAAAACTATTATGAATGTGATCTACAGACGCAAGCCACGGTTGTCAGGCTGGCAGATTTGGAACATGAGCTTCGGATTCCTGGGTATCCAGTTTGGTTTCGCCCTTCAGAACGGCAACGTCAGTCGTATTTTTCAGACTCTGGGCGCGGAGATTGACAATATACCAATACTCTGGATAGCGGCTCCCGTAACGGGACTGCTGGTACAGCCAATTGTGGGTCACATGAGTGACCGTACCTGGAACCGTCTCGGGCGCCGTCGTCCTTATTTCCTTACCGGTGCCATTCTTGCCTCTCTCGCACTGGCCATCATCACCAACTCACCCACCTGGATTTTTGCCACTGTGATGCTGTGGATCATGGACGCCTCTATAAATATTTCCATGGAACCGTTCCGGGCATTCGTGGGTGACATGCTCTCATCGGAACAGCGAACATCAGGGTTCGCAATGCAGAGCTTCTTCATCGGCGTTGGCGCCGTAATAGGCAGCTTCCTGCCCTGGATACTGGCCAACTGGTTCAATGTACCTGAGGTTCCCGCCGAGGGCAAGCTGATACCATTCAACCTGAAACTTTCATTCTACATCGGTTCTGCAGTGTTGCTCCTTGCAGTACTCTGGACCATAATCCGTACAAAAGAATACTCACCTGCCGAACTCGAGGAGTTTGAAAAAGGCGAAAAGACAGCCAGGGGAGAGCCTCTCGCAGAGAAAACCGTGTCAGGGCAGACAGAAACAGTCAGGGACATCAATTTTTACCGTCCCGGCATCATATGGTTCTCCGTAGGCCTGGTGCTTACCATCATCCTCTCGCAGGTTAACCTCGAGAAGGAACTTTACGTTGTTACCGGAGGTATCTCCCTCTTCGGATTGCTCCAGATAATTGCAGGATTCCTGAAGGCCGGCGGCAAGGGCAGCAACGGGCTGAACAGCATCCTCACCGACCTCAAGCATATGCCCGCCACCATGGGGCAGCTTGCCGTGGTGCAGTTCTTTACATGGTTTGCCCTCTTCTCCCTGTGGATTTACACAACATCGGCTGTCACCTCAAAAATATACGGCACGAGTGACACCGCCTCCCTTGCCTATAACGAAGGCGCCAACTGGGTGGGAGTGCTCTTCGGGGTTTACAACGGATTTGCAGCACTGGTTGCCTTCCTGCTCCCGGTCCTGGCAAAATACACATCACGCAGGGTCACTCATGCCATCTGCCTCCTGGTGGGCGGGGTGAGCCTGATGTCAATCAGCCTGATCAATTCACCCGGCATGCTGATCCTCCCGATGCTTGGCATCGGACTGGCATGGGCAAGTATCCTGTCAATGCCTTACGCCATACTGACGGGATCACTGCCTCACAACAAGATGGGCATCTATATGGGCATCTTCAACTTCTTCATCGTTATCCCGCAGATACTTGCAGCCAGCATCCTCGGAAGCATGGTCAAGCACCTTTTCTCAGGCAACACGATGCTGGCCCTGGTGACCGGAGGGATCTCAATGATAATTGCGGCTCTTGCGGTTAATTTTGTCAAAGACGTTGACGACAGGAGGTGATGATGGATCTGAAAGGGTGCATTTTTGATCTCGACGGCGTTATCGTCGACACTGCCAAATATCACTTCATGGCCTGGAGACGCCTGGCAAAGGAGCTCGGTTTTATATTCACCCTCGAAGATAATGAGGCTCTCAAGGGAGTCAGCCGGATGGCTTCACTGGAGATCCTTCTCAGCAAGGGAAACATCCATGCCACCATACAGGAAAAGGAGGAGCTGGCGGCAAGGAAGAACGGCTGGTATGTTGAGTTCATCTCCGGCATGAAACCGGATGAGATCCTCCCGGGCAGCGTGAAGCTCCTCAAAACGCTCAGGAAAGAGGGCATCCTGACAGCCATCGGCTCGGCCAGCAAAAACGCCGGAACAATCCTTGACGGCATTAACCTTCGTGATATGTTTGATGTGATCATTGACGGAAACAAGATATCGAAGGCCAAGCCTGACCCCGAGGTATTCCTCAGGGGCGCACAGGAAATGAAGCTGTCGCCCTCGAAGTGCATTGTTTTCGAGGATGCGCAGGCAGGTATAGAGGCGGCAATCGCCGGCGGAATGAAGTGTGTGGGAGTAGGCAGCCCCGAGCTGCTTGGCAGGGCTGATCTCGTCATTCCCGGTCTTAATAAAATTAGTTTGAAACAATTGAGAAACTTATAATTCAAAATGACTGATTCACGTTTTCAGCCCGATGAGTGGAAAATCATCGAGACACGGTTTGATCCCGTGAGAGGCCGCGATTCGGAGAGCATATTTGCCCTGGGTAACGGAATGATGGGACAGAGGGCAAACTTTGAAGAAACATATACCGGCGACTCACTCCGGGGCAACTACGTGGCCGGTGTTTATTATCCTGACAAGACCGTTGTCGGATGGTGGAAAGTCGGTTACCCGGAATACTTTGCCAAGGTTCCCAACGCGCCTTCATGGACAAACATAATAGTACGCATTGATGATGAGGAGCTTGACCTTGTAAAGTGCAAAGTGAAGAGTTTCCGCAGGGAGCTTGACATGAAGGAAGGGGTGCTGACGCGAATGTTCACAGCGGTGATGCCCTCGGGCAGGGAGGCAGAGGTGACCGCCAGGCGTTTCCTCTCGATGGATGAGCCCGAACTGGCCGCAATCAGTTACAGCGTGCGGATCAAAAGGGGTGGCGGTAAGTTGGAACTTATTCCCTGGCTGAACGCCGATGTATATAATGAGGATGCCAATTACGACGAGAAGTTCTGGGAGAACGAATCGGCTTCACGTGATGGCAGACGCTCAGTTGTTGTTGCGCAGACGCGAAAAACAGCTTTCGTGGTTGCCACTGCGATGGAAAATATATTCACCATGAACGGTAAGCCGGTAAAGGGCGAACCGGTTATTACCACAACCGACAAAACCGCTCACTGTGCATTCACATCCGCCTGTGCTGACGGAGACACCTTCACGGTGACCACATATGCCGCGGTACTTTCCTCTTTCAACCATCCCGTGGACGGGATCGCGGCGAAGGCAATGGCTACGGCCGGCAAGGCCGCCGCAAAGGGCTTTGACGCATTACTTGAGGCCCACCGTAATGCATGGGCCCAGAAGTGGGAACATGGTGATATCGTCATCCGTGGTGATATAGCAGCACAGCAGGGAATACGGTTCAACATCTTCCAGCTGAACCAGACATATACCGGTGAGGATCCCAGGCTGAACATCGGGCCCAAGGGATTCACCGGCGAAAAGTACGGTGGAAGCACCTACTGGGACACAGAGGCTTTCGTCTTTCCCTTCTACCTGAGCACGTCAGACACACACGTGGCACGCAACCTGCTGCTTTACAGGTATAAACACCTGGGCAAAGCCATTGAGAACGCGAAGAAACTGGGATTCACGGGCGGGGCAGCCCTGTACCCGATGGTCACGATGAACGGCGAGGAGTGCCACAATGAATGGGAGATAACCTTCGAGGAGATACACCGCAACGGCGCCATCGCCTATGCTATCTTCAACTATGTGAGGCACACAGGCGACCAGGATTATCTTTCGGAATACGGCCTCGAGGTGCTGATAGCCCTTTCGCGCTTCTGGGCGCAGAGGAGCAACTGGTCACAGGAAAAAAACAGGTATGTCATCCTTGGCGTTACCGGTCCAAATGAGTATGAGAACAACGTCAGCAATAACTGGTATACAAACACGCTGGCACGCTGGACACTGAAATACACCTCTGACATCCTCGACTGGCTCCGGTCAGCCAGCAAGGTGAAGTATAACGCCGTTGTCACCCGCACACATCTTGATACACAGGCAGAACTGAATCACTGGAAGGAGATAATTGATAACATGTACCTGCCTGCGCACCATGATCTTGGAATCTTTTTGCAGCAGGACGGATTCATGGACAAGTTGCAGCAGACGGTCAAAGACCTTGACCCCGCTGAACGGCCTCTGAACCAGCACTGGTCATGGGACCGAATTCTCCGGTCGGTCTTCATCAAACAGGCCGATGTGCTCCAGGGGATCTATTTCTTCGAGGATGATTTCGACGAGGATACCATCAGGCGCAATTTCGACTTCTATGAGCCGCGCTGCGTGCATGAATCATCACTCTCGGCAAGCATCCACTCCGTGCTGGCAGCCAGGCTGCATGACACGGAGAGTGCCTATACCCTGTACCTCCGCACCGCCAGGCTCGACCTTGATGACTACAACCGTGAGGTGAAGGACGGACTCCACATAACCAGCATGGCCGGGACATGGCTCGCCATAGTGGAGGGATTCGGCGGGATGCGGATACGCAATGAGCGTGTCTGTCTTAATCCGGTCATTCCAGCAGCGTGGGAATCATACTCATTTATAATCAGATACCGGAACAATCCATTCAGGGTTGAGGTCAACGGCACAAAGGTGATAGTGGTCAACCTCTCACAGGCTGAGATACCTCTTGCCGTTTACGGAGAGCAGGTCACGCTGAAAACCGGGGAAGAAAGGAGATTTGAAAAATGATGAAAAGAATATTTCAGGCGCTTGTTTTATTCATGATTCCGGTACTTCTGCCGGCGAAGGGACAGGTTATCGAACGCGTTGACCCGCCATCATGGTTCACGGGGATGAAGAATGATGCCCTTCAGCTGATGGTCTACGGCAGGGAGATCGGATCATACGACGTGAAAACTGATTATCCGGGAGTTGACGTCAGTACTCTGGTCCGGACTGAAAACCCGAACTACCTCTTTGTCAACCTGAATATCTCAGATGAGGCCGTTCCGGGAATCGTGACCCTGACATTCACCCACGGCAGGCAGAAGCTTACACACAGCTATCCCCTCCTGGCCAGGCCGGACGGACCGGCAAGAGGATTCAACTCCTCAGACGTGATCTACCTGCTGATGCCAGATCGTTTCGCCAACGGCGACACCTCCAATGACAACGTTGCGGGTATGACGGAACAGGCTGACCGCAGCAAGCCGGGAGGCAGGCACGGAGGCGACCTGAAGGGAATAGAGGATCACCTCGATTACCTCCATATGCTGGGGGTTACAGGAATATGGCTGAACCCGTTCCTTGAAAATAACCAGCAGCACTCCTCCTACCATGGCTATTCAACAACTGATTTCTACAAATCTGATCCGCGCTACGGATCCAATGACGAGTTCAAAAACCTGGTGACCGAAGCGCACAAAAGAGGAATGAAAGTGGTAATGGATATGATATTCAATCATACAGGATCTTTCCACTGGTGGATGAAGGACCTTCCGTCAAAGGACTGGATACATCAGTTCGATGAGTTCACCCGCACCAATTACAGGGCTTCCACCTACATGGACCCGTACGCCGCGGAGAGCGACAGGATGCTGATGGAAAAAGGATGGTTTGACGTGACCATGCCTGACCTCAACCAGAGCAATCCCCTTGTAGAGACCTATCTTATCCAGACCAGCCTGTGGTGGATTGCCTTCAGCGATCTCGACGGCATCAGAATGGATACCTACCCTTACCCCCAGCCTGACATGATGTCAAGATGGGCAAAGCGGGTTACCGATGAGTTCCCCGGTTTCTTCATTGTAGGCGAAGTGTGGTATGATGACCCGGCTCAGATCTCTTACTGGGCATATAACAAGAAAAACAGCGACGGGTACAGGTCAAATCTGCCATCGGTGACCGATTTCCCCGTCTGCTTTGCAACTCACAGGGCCTTCGAAGGCAAGACCAATCCCACCGACGGACTCTCGAAGATCTATAATGCCCTGTCGCAGGACTACCTCTACCCCGAACCGCTCAGGAACGTCATATTCCTTGACAACCATGACATGACGAGGTTCTACACCCAGACCGGCAAAAGCCTCGAAGCGTACAAGCTGGGGCTGAGCTTCATCATGACCACAAGGGGCATACCACAGCTCTATTACGGCACGGAGATAGTCATGGAAGGCGACAAGAGCCTTGGTGACGGGCGGCTGAGAGATGACTTCCCGGGCGGATGGCCCGGCGATGCCAGAAATGTATTCACAGGCACCGGCCTTACTGAACAGGAGAAGGAAGCACTTGATTTTACAACGCTTATCCTGAACTGGAGGAAGAATAAGGAGGTGATACATACCGGCAAACTGAAACACTATATCCCTTCAGACGGCGTCTATGTCTATTTCAGATATGACTGCAGCGAAAGCGTAATGGTGATAATCAACGCCAACAGCAAGGAGAACCGTGCCATCAGCGGTGAGAAATATGCCGGGTCACTGGAAGGATTCACCTCCGGAACTGATATCATCTCAGGTCGGAAGATCGACGATCTGAAATCGTTTACCATAGCCCCGCAGACAGCAATGATTATTGAACTAAAATAACCTTATCACAATGAAAGAGCACATTTTCAAGATTTTAATTCTGTTCATCGGTGCAGCAACACTGATGGTAGCCTGCCGGCCGAAACCGGCCGCGGTGATTGAGCCTCTGAAGACCACTGTCGTCCATGCCGACTGGACCCGTAACATGGTTCTCTATGAGATTAATACCCGGCAGTTCTCCGATGAGGGGACCTTTGCCGGAGTGCAGGAGAGACTTCCTCAGCTGAAGGAACTGGGAGTGAACGTTCTGTGGTTCATGCCCATCTATCCCATCGGCGAATTAAACAGGAAGGGAGAACTCGGCAGTTACTATTCCATCAGTGATTATAAAGGGATCAATCCCGAGTTCGGGACTATAGACGACTTTAAAGCGCTTGTTGACACTGCCCATGCCATGGGCTTCCACGTGATTCTCGACTGGGTAGGAAATCACTCGGCATGGGATAATCCTCTTGCCACCGAATTCCCGGAGTGGTATGAAAAGGATTCTTTAGGGAAATTTATCTCGCCGTTTGACTGGACCGATGTGATCCAGTTCGACTACACTGCAGAGCCGCTTTGGGATTACATGGTTGGTGCCATGAGGTACTGGGTCGAAGAGGTTGGCATTGACGGCTACCGTTGTGACTTCCCGGGACTGGTACCTGAGGAGTTCTGGTTCAGGGCCACTACCGAGCTCAACTCGGTCAGGCCGGTGCTGATGCTAGCAGAGGATGAGGAGCATTCATACCTGCTCGAGCGTGCCTTTGACATGAACTACGGCTGGGCGCATCATCACCTGATGAACGCCGTGGCAGGAGGCCAGCGCAGACCGTCTGCCCTCGACAGCATTATTCAGTATGAGCTGAAGCGTTATGCTCCCGAGTCATACAGGCTGCGCTTCATGACCAACCATGACGAAAACTCGTGGAACGGCACAATCGACGAGAAGATGGGTGAAGCACAGAAGGCATTCGCCTGCTATCTCTTTACCGTTCCCGGCGTACCTCTTCTCTACAACGGCCAGGAGGCTGACCTTGACAAGAGACTGGAGTTCTTCAAGCGCGACCCGATCGAGTGGAAGGAGACCGAACTTACTCCCTTCTACACGAAGCTGGTTCACCTGCGCACTTCACATCCGGCACTTCGTCATGGCATTGAAGGCGGATCATACGATGTGCTGAAGACAAGCCAGAAGAATGTGGTCGCATACAAGAGGGTAAAGGGTGAGAATGAGGTTCTGACTATCCTCAACATCAGCAGTAAGCCGGTGACTGTGGCGCTGAAGGACGGAGCCACCGCAGGAACCTACAGGGATCTTTTCACCGATGGCAGCGTGGAGATCGCCCAGGGCAGGAAGATGCAGCTGGAGCCGTGGGGATATATGGTACTGGTAAAGTAAACAGACAGGCTTCCCCCAGACAAAAAAACCCGGATCCAAAGTCCGGGTTTTTTATGTCTGATGTCTGAAGGTCTGAAGGTCTGAAGGTCGATAGAATTTTCCTGACCTTCAGACCTTCAGACCTTCAGACCTTCAGACCTAGTACCTTACCACCCTTTTTACGGCAGACACCCTTCCTGCTGTCACCTTCAGGTAATATACTCCCGCGTCAAGTGCAGAACCATCCAGGATAACATCATCTATGCCCGCGGGCGTGTTCATTATCTGAACCACAGCTCCGGTGGCGGAGATCACCTCAACCGTGTGCGGCTGATACTGGTCGTCACCGGCGAATTTAATCACTGCCCTCTCACGGAAGGGATTCGGGTAGACATCAAACATCAGGCCTTCACCGTCGTCGGCAAGCGGATCCTCCATACCAAGCAGGAACGACGGCCTGGTAACCTGTTTTGAAGTATAGATCCGGTATTCTCCCTGCACGAGGGAGATGGGTGTATTCTGGTTAGAAGCGTTCACCTCAACCTGGGTGCCGCGGAAGAACTCATACCAATTGCCGGTGCGGGTGAAATTAGGATCAATCGTCCGGGGGAAAAAGTCAAAGTTGCCCAGAACCACCACATCCATGTCAGAATGAACAATGTTCAGCCTCTTCGTCATCCCGCTCTGGTAGAGAGTGAAGTTGTCCGAGGAGAAGGCAGGATACTTCTTTCTAAGTTCTATCAGACCGGCGAAGTTGTCGAACAGATTCTTCCTGACGGCAACAGTATAATAATCCCATCTTACAGGCTTCTCCTCAAGTCTCTGGTAGCCATCACCGAGGATGACGTCATACCCCAGTTCCTGGAACTGCCAGAGCATCTTCGGGCCTGGTATTGTCAGGAAGAACGTGGCTGTAAGCTTTACCCTTTTAATGGCAGTGTTGAAATCCCTGATATTATATCCTCCTTCAGCTTTCCCCTGGGTAAGATTGAGGTACATAATCCTCTCCTGGTCATGGCTCTCCATGTAATCAATCACCCCCGGCCTGTCAAAACCGAGAAGTTTCCAGGATGCATCAGAGATGTCTGAAGAGTTGCCGGTTGAGGCGTCTTCGTATCTCCACTTTCCATTGCCCCAAAGGAAAAAATCATATGCTGCCAGTTCCTTTTCCTCGGCGTTGTCGGCAAAGTGTTCCAGTATCAGCAGGGCATCAGGCTTGTAAGCCCTGATCCTGTCACCCATCCGTTTAAGAATGGCTATCCGTGAGGGGTCATACGCCGATACCGAATAATCGCTGTTACTGGTCTTATTGGTAAACCCTTTGGTAAAGTCGAACCTGAAACCGTCAAACCTGAACTCGTCAATCCAGTAATGACATACACTGTCAACGAGTGCTTTTGTAGCATTGCTCTCATGGTTAAAATCGGAACCTCCGAAACTGTAGTAATGGGGTGTCGTGACATTAAACCACGGATTGTTCGCTGCAGGTTGATTGTTCGTGCTGTTCCAGTAGAGCCTTACGAGCGGATTGGAATTGTATGAATGGTTGAGGACAATGTCCATAATTACAGCTATTCCTCTTCCATGACATTCATCAATCAGCTCTTTCAGGTCATCAGGGGTACCGTAATACTTATCCACTGCGAAATACATTGAAGGGTTGTATCCCCAGCTGCTGTTGCCCTCGAACTCATTCACAGGCATCAGCTCGATGGCGTTAACTCCCAGGCGCTTCAGGTAATCAAGCGTGTCACGCACAGTCTTGAATGTGTGTGTCGCCACAAAATCACGCACCAGCATCTCATAAATTACCAGGGTATCCCTTGCAGGAACTGTAAAGTCGTTGTTTTTCCAGGGGTATTCCGGAGGGCGTGTCCGGAAGACTGACACAAGTTCATTTGTCAATCCCTCCGGGTAGGGTTTGAGGCCAGGGTAAACAGATTCGTCAATGAACTTATCATTCCATGGGTCAAGCACCTTTGTGGTATAAGGATCAGGAATCCGGAGCGTCTCATCAACAAGGTACTGGAATCCGTACTCCTCGTCAGGATCAAGTCCTGTCACCTCAAGCCAGTACCAGTTGCCGTCAGGACTTCTCTTCATGAAACCCTCGCTGCTGTGAATCCAGTTGTTGATGTCGCCAATGACAAAGACGCTGCTCTTGTAGGGGGCATAAAGAAGGAATGCCGCCGAGTTGTCTCCCGTGATGTTCACTCCTGGTTTCAGCCCTGCCGGAACAGGTGCCACCGCAGTTGGAGTACGTATGAAATAGTAGGCGGAATCAGCTTTCATGACATTGTTGTGCCATGCCTTTACGAGCAGTTTGTAGCTTCCTGATCCGCCGGCGGTAACAGTATGACTCAGGGTTGTCTCGGTCACTTTCTTAAGCTGTACTCCGTTCTGGTAGAGAATAAGCGAATCACATACAGAAGCAGAAAATGAAACAGGCACCACATCTCCTGTATTCACCAGGGAAGTATAAAGGGCAGGTTGTGAAAGCAGGATTTCATAACTGCCTTCCACCGTGACGTTGTAGAAAATATCCGCACCATTGTTGTCACGGCCGGTATGCGAGGCGTTGCCGTTGCGGAACACAAAAGCCATTTTCTGAATCGTCTCCGATTCCGGGACGCCGTAAAATGCCCTTATTGAAGGCGAAATGGTAAGTGTATATGTGTTGGCGTCAACACGCGTCAGCTTTACTTTGTCAGGCGGCGGCACCGTGGTGCTCCAGGTTCCTGAGACAACATACTTCCAGTCAGACTGGCCTGAGCTCAGGTTGGTGATAACGCCTGTATGAGCGTATACATCGTCTCCGGTGTAATCCTTCATTCCCATGTCACCCCTGTCAGCGTGGAACGTAATCACCACCGGCGCTGAGGCAAGGGCGAAGACCGGATCTGTGGTAATCACCTGTGATGACACGGCCAGGCTCCACCCTGCAAAAATCAGTACCAGTACAGGAATCTTGATTTTCATTGTTTCTGATTGAAAGTGTGAATCTTGCTAAATATAATCAAAAACCTCTTCCTGTCACAGAAGAGGTTTTTGATTTCAATGAACGCTACGGCCGCGGCCGTAACATGGGGAACTATTCCGCTTAGTTCTTGGTCACTGTTGCCACTCTTGCCCACGGGTCAAGAGTAATTTTATAGTTACCAGCTTCGGCAATCGGGATATTAGGTGCATTGTCAGAGCTGAGATCAGTGAGACTTCCACCGAAGTTATAGCCCCAGTCATCATTTGCCCTGAACTTAATTTCACCTGCAGTAAGGTCAATAGTGGCAATGAAAACTTTATTTACGGCATCCCATGACATGTTCTGATCTACGTCCCAGCTACCTGTAGCACTTCCTACTATACCCCACCTGTCAGCACGGTATGTGTAAGCCAGCGGCTGGCTGAGATCAAGGGTTATGGCATAGTCATCAGCAACTGTAATGCTGAGGTTGTCTTGGCTACCTGCTACCAGGTCATTGCTGCCGGTGCCTTTTCCATAGTTGTAATCCCAGTTGTCATTGGCCCTGAACTTCCATCCTCCTACAGGCATATGCATGGCACCTTTCCAGACGTGTAATGCCGGATCATAGGTCAGTGGCACCTGGGCGCTCCATCCGTTGATATCACCTATCACACCCCAGGTCATTGCAACTGCCGTGTAGGTCATCGGGTCAACACCGGCATTGACATTCAACTTGTAGAATCCCTGAGGCAGGTTGTTGTTTCCTGCGTTCGGATCCGAGCTAAGTACTCCTGCCGTTCCGCTTGCACCGTAATTCGGTCCGTCCCAGTTGGGCTGTGAGGCAAACTTGAAATTGTTACTGGCGTTAGCCATATAGACATACCCTTCAACATTGTTTGGATTAGCCTCATTGCTCTTGACCATAGGTGACTTGTCAGGTGCCCAGTCGGCCAGGCCTGAGCCCGGATAGCTGGCAGCCACATAATCACCCGGAACGTACCATTCGCGAACGCTCACCAGCGTGGTGAAGGTTATCTCGTTTCCGTAGGCTGTGCCTGCGCTGTTGGTGGCATAAGCGCGTGCATAGTACTTGGTCAGTCCCTTAAGACCCGAAAGATTGCTTACAAATGATCCCAGCCCTGCACCATCAACAGTCTTGCCGTTGGGGGCGTCAATTGTCGGTTTGGTTGTCGTTCCGAAGCAGACACCGCGGGCAGTGACAGCAGACCCTCCGTCAGCAGTGACGCTGCCGCCTGAGACTGCGGTTGTACCCTCAACATCAGTTGCATCAACTGTGGTGACGGTTGCCACGACAGGCAGAGTGGTGAATGTCAGTTCCTCTCCATAGACAGTGCCGGCGGGACCAGTGGCAAATGCACGTGCAAAATAGGTCTGTGCAAAATCCAGGTCTGTCAGTGTCACGTTATACGCAGCATTGATCGCAGGACCGGCAAACGGAGCCGTCGACTTTGAAGTGGTAGGAGCAGGCTGCTTGTCATAGCAAACGCCTCTCGTGGTGAATCCCTCACCTTCAGCCACGACAAATCCTGTTACCGTTGCTGAATTTGAAGTGATATTGAACACCTTGGTAGTTCCAAGCTTGGGGTCAAGTCTTATTTCAGATGTCTCCTGAGTACAACCGGCAAGGATAAGTACCGCTGCTACAGGGAGCATCATTATCTTCAAAATTGATTTCATTTTCATAAATCTTGTTTATTATAATGTCCCTGAATCAGTTATTCTTCACAATAATGCATGAACCGGCTTCGTCAGGACCGTTGGGCTGGGTAATCGTCAGGGTGATGGTGTAATTACCTGCAGTGACCGCAATGTTATCACCGTTATGGAACAGGTCAGCGGGATCTTTGCCACCCGGACGGTAACCGAGGTTCCATGCCCATGCATTATTAAACCTGAACTTGATCTCACCATCCGCGAGAGTTATTGTAATTGACCATGTGCCGGTTGCAGGATTATATTCCATTGCCTGGTCCGGAGAATCCCAACCGTTCGGGGTAGCTGAACCTACCAGGCCAATCCTGTATTCCGAGATGTCATAGGTCAGGGCATTAACATCTACGGTCAGTATGTGCCATCCGTTAGCGGTAGGAACAATGGCTGCACCGTTTACTGCCAGGGTAGTGCCTGTGGCACCATAATTGGTTCCGGCATCCGGATCATTCAGGGTAAACGGCTTTGTGATATCGAACTTAACAAGGCCGGTGTATTTGCCGTCACCGAGGGCTGACTCGATCTTCTGGGTCATACCCGAACCAATGAGGTTAAGGCGCGGCAGACCGTACAATGCTGCAGTTGCGCTTTTCAAATCGGAGATGTAAGTGAAGGTATTGGTACCTGTTCCGGGAGCTCCGGTACCGGCGTCAACCACCAGTACAGCCCTGAGTCTCAGGTCAAGAGCAGAGGATGCATCTGCGGGAAACTTCTTGATAAGGATACCATTCAGGTCACTTACGGTGGCCTTCATTGACTTGCACTGGTTCCCTGTCCAGAGGGTTACGGGGTCAGCGAAAGACGTTCCTGAAGCACATGCCTCAAGATAATAGGTTGCAGAGGCCTGGAAGCCAGGGTCAACAGGTGTGCCGACAAATTCAAGCACATTCATTCCGTTGGCTCTTTGAAACGTAAGGTCAGGAACCGTGGTGAGCACCGGAGCTGTCGGATCTGAAAGCATGATCACTTTCTCACCGTCCTTTTCACAGGAGGTGAAGAATGCTGCCAATCCGATGAATGTCAGATATATTAAGATATTCTTCTTCATTTTTCTTTGCATTAAGGATTAATAACCCGGGTTATTCACTCCGTTGTAATTCGGGTTTGATGAAAGTTCATCACCGGGGATCGGGAACAGATTGAGGTGCTCCGAAGTGCTGGCGCCTGTGTATGCACCACCCTTCCACTGCCACAGATAATCGCCACCGGTGAATTTACCGAAGCGTACCAGGTCAGTGCGTCTCTGAGCCTCATAGTAGAATTCGCGTCCACGCTCGTCAATGATGAAGTCGAGGTCAAGATCAGCAACGGTGATATTACCGCTGGTGTTACCGTAGGCGCGTTCCCTGACCTTGTTGATGTCAGCAACAGCTGCGGCAATGTTGGCCTCACCACCCATCCTGTAAAGAGCTTCAGCTCTCATCAGGTATGCATCTGCCAGGCGGAATACCGGGAAATCGGTGCATGCATAGGCTGCATTATAGTTGGAAGGTAAAGTGCCATCTGCGTTGCGTGCAGTGAATTTGTAGACCCCAATGCCATAGTCGCCGCTGGCTGACGGGCTTGGAATGTTCCTTGACTTTTTGATCTTCAGGAAGACCCTCTTGTCAGGGCTGAGTGAAAGTGTCGGATCGCTGGCCGGAATCGGCTGGTTATCATAAACTTCGAGTGTATCAACCATTTTTGCCAGGAACTGAATCCTTGCACGGTTGCCGTTCCAGTTGGTATTGGAGGTAAGGCCGTGATAATCTTCAGCCTTTAAATATGTGGCATCACTCGATGATTCAATGATAAAGGTAGTGCCTACATAACCCTGCACGTGTATTCCGTCCTGCTCCCATGCAAAGATCATCTCCGGGTTGTGGCGGCCGTCGTTGTCAGCGCTGAAGTTCTGCCTGTAGTTGGTTGCCAGCGAGTAGACGTTGCTGGCGATGACCTTGTCACAGTACTCCTTGCAGTCATCCCACCTGGGGGTGCCTGTGTAAACCTCAGCATTCAGGTAGAGCCTTGCGAGAAGCATCCATGCAGATGCCTGGTCTGCCTGAGGATATGAAGACTTTGGTGCACCAAGCTTGTTCTCAATGTCAAGCAGTTCAGACTCGACATAATTGAATATGTCACCCCTCGTACCAATTTGCGGGAAGAACTTACCTACACCGTCAGCTTCTGTCAGGAAGGGGAACTGCCCGAAGAGGTCAATAGCCCAGTAATATGCAAGAGCCCTGAGGAATCTTGCCTCAGCCACATACCTGTCAGCATTTGCACCACCGTACTCCTGTGCATTGTTGATGAAGTCATTGGCATAGGTGATGCTGAGCGCCAGACGTTGATAGAGCGCTGTAAGGAACGGGTTGCTGGGGCTCCATGTCTGGGTGTTCAGGTCGGCTATGCCAACATCACCCCATGCACAAATGGCCTCGTCAGTGGTTATCTCCTGGAGGTTCCAGAGAGCCCTCATGGTTGTGAAGAAGTTACCGTCAGAAGCGGCAATGTCATCACCCCCGTTGGCACCCTGCCCGGAGATTATGAAGCTGGCATAGAGCTTTCCAAGGGCCATTTTCATGTATTCAGGATTGTCGCCAAGGTTACCGGCAAGGATCTTTGTCGGGTCTTTCGGGGTGACATCCAGGTCCTTCACGCACGATGAGATCATCAGCGCTGAAAGTATAATTCCGAATATTAAAATCTTCTTATTCATATCTGCTTATCATTATTTTATTAGAAGGTAAGCCCTATACCAAACATATATGTGCGAGGCCTGGGGTAGAAGTTGTTGTCAATACCACCGGAGACTTCGGGGTCAAGGCCGCTGTACTTTGTCAGGATCAGTGCATTCTGCACAGTGAAACTGAGGCGGGCACCCACCGCACCAAAGAGATTTTCAAACCTGTAACCCGCACTTACGTTGTCAAGCTTCAGGAACGAGGCGTTCTCCACAAAGTAATCACTGGTGAACTGACGCTTGACGAAATTGGTTTCGGCCAGCGCCCTGGTAAAGTTCTTCCAGTAACCAATCTGTTGCATCTGGTCATATGAAGCACCAGCAGCAACCTGGTTGTAAACATAGTTGCCTACGCTTGCCCTTGCAGATGCGGAAAGATCAAAGTTCCTGTACTCGAACCTTGCGGATAGACCAAGAAGATAATCTGCCACAGGATTATGATAGATGTACTTGTCAGCATTGTCACCGTTGACAACGCCACCTTCACCTGATTCGTCAACATAAAGCCCCTCTATCGGGTTGCCATTGTTATCATAAACCTGGCGATTGACAAAGTAGGAATAACCCGGATAACCAACCCTTGTAACCTGCTTCTGTCCGGTGAAGGCATCACCATAAAGAATACCTATATAAGATGGATCATCAGTAAGAAGCAGCTTCGTAATCTTATTAATATTGTACGTGGCATTGAAACCTACCGAGAGAAGCATGTCATTTGTTGAGAGCGGGATAAAGTTCAGGGTGAGCTCCACCCCTTTGTTCTCCAGACTTCCCACGTTGGTGAGCAGAGTGTTGGAGAAGTTGCTTCCGCTTGAGATTGTAACTGTGTTCAGAAGATCATCCGTCACCCTCTTGTAGACGTCCAGTGAACCGGTGATACGGTCATTCACAAAACCAAAGTCAAGACCTGCGTTCAGCGTGGTTGTCTCCTCCCACTTGATTACCGGGTCATACGGATCGGGCCTCAGGGTCGGTACCCATTCGCCGTCAATGTAATAAAATGATCCTTCAGACGACTCAATGTAAAGAGGCTGTGCAGGATAATCCTTGCCTATGTCCTGCTGGCCGGTGATACCCCATCCGAGTCTCAATTTGAGGTCAGTCACACCTTTTACGTTCTTCAGGAATGATTCCTCCTTGATCTTCCATGCAAGGGCAACAGAGGGGAATGTACCCCACCGGGTTTCCTTGTCAAAACGTGACGAACCATCCTGACGCACCGTGACTGTAAGCAAATATTTGTCAGCCAGCGTGTAGTTGATACGGCCGAAGAATGAAACCAGGTAATTCTCTGTAATGAATGATGAGCTGTCTGATTTGGCATAAGCATGATCTTCATCCACTATTCCACGGGTATAAGTCTTGCCATTTCTTTCGAAATGCTGCCATGAATAACCTGCAGTTGCATCAAGGTTACTGTTTATGCTCTCCAGATTCTTATTGTAGTTCAGGTAGAAGTCAAGCAGGTTGTTGTAGTTATTTCCGCTGTAATCAGAAAGCTTTCCGTAAAGCGGGGCGGTGAGCACTGAAGGAGATGTGCCGGGACGGTTATTGTGTCCTTCACTCTTTGTCTGGTCTGTTGCCAGGTTAAGGTTGGCCCGCAGTTCGGGAAGGAAAGGCATGGCATAGTCAAACTGTATGTTTCCGATCAGCCTGTTAACAACTGACTTGTTGTCAGCTACCAATGCCTGTTCAACAGGGTTGGCTGTACCCAGGTTTGCACCGTAGTTTGTCCACTGGAAGTAACCGGCAGAATTTACATTGCCGTCATAGATCGCCTGGGTCGGATCCATATTGACAGCTGATCCGATGGCACCTGCATCACCATAGTTGTGATGGGTATTCATCCCCTTGACGTTCAGGTTAACCTTCAGCCTGTCATTGAAGAACGTGGGATTGAGGCTTAATGAACCGGTGATTCTTTGCATATCAGTGTTCTTCAGAATACCGTCCTGATCTGTATAACCCACTGATAAACGGTAGGGGAGTGTTTTGACGGCACCTGAAAGACTCAGGTTGTGGTCATGGGAAATGGCATTACGGAAAATTTCCTTCTGCCAGTTTGTGTTTTGCGTTCCGAGGAGGCCGAGATTGTCTATTCCAAAGAGTTCTTTCCTGTCAAGAGCCAGTTGCCTGATCTCGTCACCTGAAAAGACATCAACGAATGCTATGGGATTGGCGATGGAAACGCTACCATCATATGATACTTTCAGCGGGCTGCCGGCGCTACCTTTCTTGGTAGTTATGATAATTACGCCGTTAGAAGCCCTTGAACCGTAGATAGCTGTTGCCGATGCATCTTTCAGTACGGTGAAAGTCTCAATGTCATTCGGGTTTACAAATGACAGAATGTTTGAGCTTCCTGAAACATTGTTGTTGTCGATGGGTACACCGTCAATGATTATCAGAGGATCGTTGGAAGCATTCAGGGATGAACCTCCGCGAACGCGTATGGTTGCGCTGCTGCCCGGCGCTCCGCCTGCGGTGGTGATAACAACACCGGCACTCTTGCCTACCAGCAGATCCTGCGGTGATGTGATTGCACCCTTGTTGAAGTCCTTTGAGCTGATGGCAGACACCGATCCGGTGGCATCACTCTTCTTGACGGTTCCGTAACCGATGACCACAACCTCATCAAGGGCCTGAACATCAGTACGCATGGCTACGTTGATGACAGTGCTTTCACCTACGGTAATCTCCTGCGGAAGATATCCGATAAAGGTGAACACGAGGACATCCCCGGGCTTCGCCGAAAGGGAGTATTCCCCGTCTATGCCGGTAATGGTTCCCGTCAGTGAGCCCTTGACAACGACGTTAACTCCGGGTAACGTCTGTCTGTCGGCTGCGTCGGTAACTGTACCTGACACTCTTACCTGTTGCCCGAAGACAACAAGACTCATCATTATGCCGAAGGTCAGCATGAAGAGCCGTTTTCCAGTTAGTTTCTCCATAAATAGATCAGTTTAATTACTTTTCAGAATTGTTGTTATTGCTAAATTTAATAGTCCAGGTTTGGGACGATAAAAGTCCACCTTTTTTCAGAGTTAACCAACTCTTTTTCAGCTTTTTTCCGCAATCGTTACCGCAAACGTTTGAATTGAGGACGAGGCATATTTTCATGATCCCCCGGATAGCAAATTTTTTATTATATTTAACATCTAATAGCTCCGTCTCATATGAGCAGGGAAAACATCACAATAAAGGACATCGCACGCGAACTCGGAATTTCTCCCTCAACTGTATCAAGGGCCCTGAAAGATCATCCTGACATCAGCCAGGCTACCCGCGATGCCGTCAATGAACTTGCCGAACGCTGGAACTACAGACCCAATCCCATCGCCCTGAGCCTGAAGAGCGGATCCTCAAAAACTATCGGGGTGATCATCCCTGATGTCGTACATTATTTCTTCTCAACAGTCATCAGCGGTATCGAGGATGTGGTCTACCGGCGTGATTACAACATGATTCTCTGCCAGAGCAATGAGATGTGGGAGCATGAGGTTAAGAACATTAAGACTCTTCTTTCCAGCCGCGTTGACGGCATCCTTGCATCTGTTGCCAAGACCACTACAGACTTCAGGCATTACCGGAGCATAACTGAAAAGGATATACCGCTGGTTTTCTTTGACAGGGCCGCTGAAGAGATTGACACCGACAGTGTTGTCATTGATGACGAGACCGGATCATACAAGGCTGTGATCCATCTGCTCCGCACGGGAAAGAAGCGCATCGTTCACCTTGCAGGCCCGCCCCGGCTGGCAATAGCCCGTAACAGGCTCAACGGCTATCTGAAGGCAATGAAGGAGTACCGCCTCACTCCTCAGGATGAAGATATCGTCAAATGCGATGATATCCAAAGCGCCGAGAGGATTATCCCCGCATTACTGACACGCACCCCGAGACCTGATGCATTTTTTGCCGTAAATGACCTGACGGCAGCACAAACTCTCATGATAGTCAAAAGGCACGGACTGAGGATCCCTGAAGATATTTCCGTCGTTGGATTCACCAACAGCCAGATTGCCACCCTGACAGATCCGGGCCTGACATCCGTTGACCAGAAGGGGTTTGAGATGGGACAATTGGCTGCAAGGCTGCTGATTGACCGCATTGAGAACCGCCGCGGTCCTGTTCAGAAAAAGATCATCACCTCAGAACTGGTGATACGGGGTTCTTCATCAACCAGGTAATGCCGTTCAGGTAAAATCGGCAAGCCTCCCCTTTCTTCCCACCCTGATCCCTTTCGGTGTTTCCGTAAGAGTACAGCATTCACAGGCCGGATCATGCTGGAATATCAGCATCCAGTCATTCACCAGGGCCTCCTGAAGTATCTCCTGTTTTTCGGCAATTGTTACGAGGGGAAGGAGATCATAAGCCATGTTCCAAAGTAACGGGATATGCGCAACCGTGGGGATGAGGTCACCGGTGTATACCCATGTCCTGCCGCGATAGTATATTACAGGAATGAGCATTCCCGGAGTATGGCCGTAGCATATCCTCAGTGACACTCCCGGGCACAGTTCGCCGGGCTCCTCAACAATGTTCAGCCTTCCGCCTTCGCCGAATGGCCTGATGTTCTCGGGAAGAAAAGCATCCTCCTCACGGAGGTTTGATTCATTTGCCCATTCCCACTGGGCACGGCTTATGTGCCAGGCGGCATTGGGGAAAAAAGGTACGGTGCCGCCTCCCGGTGCGTTTACAAAACAACCTCCGCAATGGTCGGCATGCAGATGGGTGATTATCACATCCGTGATATCCTCAGGTCTGTAACCGCATTCCGCCAGACCGCCGGCAAGCCCTGATCCGCCATGAAGATAGGCGTGACGGAAGAACTTTTCATCCTGCTTGTCACCCCAACCCGCATCAACGAGAATGACCCTCTTTTCGGCCTCAATGACAAGCGAGGTGAGCGACAACTCAATGGTATTCAACTCGTCTGACTGCATCTGCCGGCTCCAGAGGGCCTTCGGGATCACCCCGAACATCGCCCCGCCATCAACCCGGAAATTTGATATGTTGAAAAGAGATAATTTCATTTTATGGCCCTTTAACGGATGCAAGATAACCAATTTTGGTATTTTTGACTGATGATATAGCAATGCTGAAACAGCAATGAACCCCGACTTCAACACAGTACTTTTTGCGTTCCTGCTTACTCTGTTTGCCGGGCTGTCAACCGGTGTGGGCAGTACGATTGCATTCTTCGCAAAGAAGACCAACACCAGGTTTCTCACTCTTAGCCTGGGCTTCTCAGCCGGTGTGATGATATATGTGGCTTTCGTTGAGATCTTTGTCAAGGGCCGCGAAGTGCTGACCGAAGCAATGGGCATGCGCCAGGGATGGTGGGCAGCCGTAATCGCCTTCTTTGCCGGCATAGCCCTCATAGGCATCATTGACAAACTCATCCCGTCACAGGAGAACCCTCATGAGTTCAAAAAGATCGAAGGAGGCGAGGAGGAACAGAGAAGTGGCAGGCTGCTTCGCATGGGAGCAATGACTGCCATCGCCATTGGGATACACAACTTCCCCGAAGGGCTGGCAACATTCACTGCAGCACTTTCTGACCCTCAGATAGGTATAGCTATTGCCGTAGCTGTGGCAATACACAACATCCCTGAAGGCATAGCCGTCTCAGTGCCGGTATATTATGCCACAGGCAGCAAGAGAAAAGCATTCAGGCTCTCCTTTCTGAGCGGCATTGCCGAACCGGTAGGAGCCCTCGCAGGTTATCTGCTGCTCCTCCCGATCATGACGGACACGCTTATGGGCGTGCTCTTTTCATTCGTTGCCGGAATCATGGTATTTATCTCACTCGACGAATTGCTGCCGGCAGCAGAGAAATACGGCGAGCACCACCTTTCTATATATGGCCTTGTCTCAGGTATGGCCGTGATGGCGCTCAGTCTGTTGCTCTTTAAATAAACAAAATTTTCCCGAATCTGTTAGATAAATATATATTTGCAAGTTCAATACAAACTAAACAAAATTATGATGAAAAGAACACTGACTGTCATACTGGTACTGGCAGCACTGACTTTCGGAGTGCAGGCTCAGAGTTACAAATCAGCCATTGGCCTCAGGGGAGGTGATCCTTCAGGTATTACCTTCAAGACATTCCTCAACAGCACCAACGCACTTGAACTGATTGCAGGAACTGGTTACTGGGGTCATAACTTTGCAGTAACCGGATTCTACCAGTGGCAGAATCCTACTGACTGGACTCCCAATCTCGACTGGTTCATCGGTCCCGGAGCACATGTCGGATTCTGGAATGATTACTGGAAGAATGAATACAGCACCGGTATCCTTCTCGGTGTTGACGGGATAATAGGACTGGAGTACACATTTGATGACATACCGCTGAACCTCGGCTTCGGAGTAGGCCCCTCCATTCAGCTCACCAGCGGACCGGGCTTCTTCTACTGGAACGGCGGATTCTCAGTAAGGTACGTCTTCTGAGAAGGCCCTGCATTGTCATTTCGGAGCGGATCAGAATAAGAAGCATTTTTTCTGCATATTTTTTTGCAGATTAAAAAAAAGATGCGATCTTTGCATCCGCTTTTTTAAGTTCTTTAAGGTCCATTCGTCTAGTGGTTAGGACGTCAGGTTTTCATCCTGGTAACAGGGGTTCGATTCCCCTATGGACTACTAAATTACAATAAACAACAAAAATGGCTAACCATAAGTCAGCACTCAAAGCCGTAAGACAGGCCGAGACAAGGAAGGAAGACAACAAGTACTACGCCCGTACGATGCGTAACTCGCTCAAGAAGATGCGCAGTACCACCGAGAAGACAGAGGCAGAAAAGATGCTTCCCGAACTTAATGCCATGCTTGACAAGCTGGCAAAGAAAAACGTCATCCATAAGAACAAGGCTTCCAACCTCAAGTCTTCAATAACGAAACACGCTCAGAGCCTGAAATAGGGTTCTACTCCAAATATTTCACAGCCGTCATTTCCTTGTGACGGCTGTTTTTTTTATATTGCAGCCGGGATAAATTGTTTTGCTGCATGTCAATGAAGATCACAGACTGGGCTGTCGAGGACAGGCCCCGTGAACGGCTCTGGAACAAGGGCCCCTCAAGCCTCAGCGATGCTGAGCTGTTAGCCATTCTCATAGGATCAGGTACCAGGAATAACTCAGCCCTGGACCTGGCACGCGAACTGCTGGCCATGGCCGGTAACTCACTCGGCCAGCTGGGAAGACTCAGCGCCGGCGAGATACGGAAAATCAAAGGGATGGGTGAAGCTAAAGCGGTCACCATCGCTGCAGCCCTCGAACTGGGCCGACGACGAAAAATGGCTGAAGCCGCTGATAATCCGCAGATACGCTCATCAGCCGACGTGTTCAGCATTATCAGCCCCCTGATGGAAGACCTCTCTCATGAGGAGTTCTGGATCCTCTTCCTCAACAGGGCAAACCGGGTGACAGGCAGGATGAAAATCAGCCAGGGAGGCGTAAGCGGTACAGTCACCGACGTACGCATTGTCATGAAAAAAGCGATCGAGACACTCGCATCCGGGCTCGTCATCTGCCATAACCACCCTTCGGGGAACACCAGCCCAAGCGACTCTGACATCCGCATCACCCAGAAGATTAAGGAGGCAGGTGCGCTGATGGATATCCAGCTGCTTGACCACCTTATCGTGGCCGGGAAGGATTATTACAGTTTTGCTGACAACGGGGCAATGTGAAACCGGCCGGCATCCGGCTGGTTCATCACAGCACCAGGTTGGCAACCGGCCTGATTCATCCCTGGTGACAGCTGATTCCGCGGCCTTCTTTATAACTGACGGGCAGCCAGCCTGACATCGGAATTGTCTGCACAGAGCTGTAGCATCTCAGCCACCGTCAGCCCTGTGACCGGATGAACAGCTGCAGGGGCCACCTCCGAGAGCGGTTCCAGGACGAACCTCCTGTCAGCTATCTTCGGATGAGGAACCTCAAGCCCGGGAATGGAAATGACCCTTTCCTCCCATAAGAGAATGTCAAGGTCAATGATACGCGACTCATATTTACCTCCGCCGCTGCGCTTCCGCCCCATGCGCCCCTCGATTGACCTGAAAAGCTGCATGAGCTGTGCCGGCCTGCGGCTGGTCTTTATCACAGCAACCATGTTCAGAAACTTTTCATCGGCATCAAAACCCCATGGCTCGGTCTCCCAGACAGAGGAGAGCGCAGTGATCTCTCCCGCCTCCTCCCCGAGCAGCTCCAGCGCCCGCTGAAGGGCTGCATACCTGTCTCCCAGGTTGCTTCCGAGGCCCGCGATGACCTCTGAACAGGCTGATAATTTCATGACTTGTAGTTCAGGCCTTTAAAGATGCCTGTTTTTTTTATAATTTGGTCAATTAATTCAATAGTACAGAGATGAAAACCTTCCTTAAAATGGTCCTGGCTGTTATAGCAGGAATAATTATCACCAGCATCCTCTTTTTTGTGGTCATGCTCTCGGTCTTCTCCGGGATGGCAGCGGCAGGAAAGAAATCGGTGGTAATCCCCGAAAAATCAGTGCTCGTAATAAAGACCGGAGCTATGATCCCTGACCGCTCACAGAGCAATCCGCTGGCAATGCTTGACCCGGTGACAATGTCCTTTACACAGACCCCGGGCCTCAACGAGTTGCTCAGTAACCTGAAGAAGGCAGCTGAAGATGAGAAGGTGAGCGGCATTCTGATCGAGAACGGAACCATGCCCTCGGGATGGGCAACAGCTGACGAGCTGCGCAGCGCACTGCTTGAATTTAAAAAGAGCGGGAAATTTATCTATTCCTATTCAGATTATTTGCTGATGCAGGAGAGCTATTTCATCTCAACAGCTGCAGACGCCATCTGGATCAACCCCACCTCAATGTTCGACTTCAAGGGGCTGGCCGCCGAAGTCACCTTTTATAAGGATGCCCTGGAAAAGCTGGGCGTTGATGTCCAGGTAATAAGACACGGCAAATTCAAGGGGGCCGTGGAACCTTATATGCTCGACAGGCTGAGCGACGAGAACCGCCTCCAGATATCCGGGTACATGGGCTCGATATGGGAACATGTGGTGAAGTCGGTTTCTGAGACCCGCGGCGTACCCGCCGAAAAGATAATGAGCCTCGCCGATTCACTTGCGGGATATGACGCTGCACTTATGACCGCCGCCGGGCTGATTGACGGCACCATTTATCGTGATCAGCTCGAAGACAGTATCAGGACTGCAGCAGGGATTGACAGTGGCAAGAAGATAAATTATGTCTCAATGTCAAAGTATTCAAACGTTACCGTGAAGCACAGCACCGTAACAGGGAAAGACAAGATAGCGGTTCTCTTCGCCGAGGGCAGCATAGTCATGGGTGAAGGCGATGATACAAACATCGGCGGCAACAGGTATGCGGAGGAGCTTCGCAAGCTCCGGCTAGACTCCACTGTAAAGGCAATCGTCTTCCGGGTCAATTCGCGCGGCGGCAATGCCATAGCCTCCGACCAGATATGGCGTGAAGTGGAGCTGACTGACAAAGTCAAGCCTGTTGTGGTCTCCATGGGCAACTATGCCGCCAGCGGAGGTTACTATATCGCTGCCGCCGGGCGGAAGATAATTGCATCACCCGTTACCATAACCGGATCGATAGGCGTCTTCGGCCTTATCCCCAACGCACAGACACTCCTTGACAAGAAGCTGGGAATAAGCTCCGATGTGGTGCGCACAAACGCACACTCTGACTCACCTTCGCTGACCCGTCCGCTCAGTGCCTTTGAAAAGGATGCCCTTCAGGACAATGTGGAACGGACATACAACACCTTCACCGGTGTGGTTGCCGCAGGCCGCGAGATGAGCCAGCCTGCAGTTGACAGCATAGGACAGGGCCACGTCTGGAGCGGCGCCGACGCAATTCCCATCGGCCTTGTCGACTCGTTCGGCGGGCTCAGGGACGCAATCAGTGAAGCTGCCACCCTTGCCGGGCTGGAGGAATACAGAACTATAGAAAAGCCGGAGAGCGCAGACCTTTATACAAAGCTGCTGAAGGAACTTGCCGGCGGTATCAGGGCGAAGGCCATCCGCCAGGAACTGGGAGAAGTCTCAAGGTATTACTTCGACCTGAAGGACATCATCTCCTCCGGAGGAATACAGGCTGCAATGCCATACTACCTGGAAATCCGCTAGGATGATAATGCCGGGGAAGCTTTTCCTGTGGGCCGTTTCAAAGATCTACGGCATGGCCGTGGCAGTGAGGAACAGGCTCTATGACCTCGGTATCTTCCGGAGCCATTCATTCAGCGTTCCGGTTATCTGCGTGGGGAATATCACAGCCGGGGGTACGGGCAAGACACCGCATGTGATTTACCTGGCTGAAAAACTTTCATCACCGGGCTCTGTGGCCGTGCTCAGCCGCGGGTACCTGCGCAGGAGCCGCGGATTCATGAGGGTCACCGCTGACAGTACCACCGCCGCCTCAGGAGACGAGCCGCTGCTGATGGCACGGAGCCTTCCTCAGGCACAGGTCTTCGTTGACCGCGACAGGGTAAACGGCATCAGGGAAATCATGCTGACAGACCCCGGTACCAGGGTTGTGGTCCTTGATGACGGCTTTCAGCACAGGGCAGTCAGAGCCGGAATGAATATCATACTTACCGACTTCAACAGGCTGATGACACGTGACCGTCTGCTGCCCCTGGGGATGCTGCGCGAGCATATAAAAGCCGTCAGAAGGGCCGATGCGGTAATTGTGACCAAAACTCCTGAAGTGACCTCACCATCTGTCAGGGAGGAGATCAGGAGAGAGCTGATTGCAGCAGGTCCATGCGAGACCATTTTCTTTACCTCCCTCGCTTACGGGCGGCCCCTTCACCTTTACAGCGAAAGCGCAGGCGCGATCCGGCGAACCACATCCGTGCTCCTTGTGACAGGAATAGCCAACCCGGCACCACTGGAAGAATACCTCGGGAGCATCGCAGGTCACGTTAACCATCTTGCCTTCCCCGATCACCACGCTTACAACACCGCAGATATCGGCAGAATAACCTCTGCCTTCAATGCAATGAGCGGGCCAGACAAAATAATCGTAACCACTGCCAAGGATGGCGTCAGGTTAAAAGAAATCACTAATATTGCAGACCATGTCAGGCAGGCGTTACATTACCTGCCCGTCAGGGTGCAATTCATTGAAGATGAAGAACTATTTCTAAATAAAGTTTACTCATATGCTGGAAAAGATTATCAAAACCGCTGAATTCCTGGCTTCAAAAGGGATTAAGGATCCTGATGCCGGCATTGTTTTAGGAACAGGACTGGGCGGTCTGACGGCAGAGATTGACATCCAGGTTGAAATCCCCTACAAGGATATTCCCGATTTTCCCGTTTCAACGGTTCAGGGCCATGCCGGCAAGCTCATCTATGGCGATTTCGGTGGCAAGAAGGTGGTTGCCATGAAGGGACGCTTTCATTATTACGAGGGATACGGCTCCGAACAGGTTACATTCCCCATCAGGGTCATGAAGGAACTGGGCATCAGGGCGCTGTTCCTCTCCAATGCAGCAGGTGGAGTCAACCCGAACTTCAGGATTGGCGATATCATGATAATAGACGATCATATATGCCTTGTTGACAATCCGTTGATCGGCCCCAATGATGACCGCATCGGTCCCCGCTTCCCGGATATGAGTGAACCCTATGACAAAAAGCTCATTGAGAAGGCAAAGGCGATTGCCACAGGACTGAATATACCTGTCACCAGTGGAGTATATCTCTCGACCACAGGCCCGACTTTTGAGACTCCTGCCGAATACAGGTTCTTCCGGATCATCGGGGCAGACGCAGTTGGTATGTCAACAGTGCCGGAGGTTATCACTGCCAGGCATATGAGCATCCCGGTGTTTGCCGTCAGCATAATCACAGACCTGGGCGTTGAAGGGAAGATCGAGTACACCACTCATGAATCGGTCCAGGCAGCGGCAGAACACAGCGAAGAGAAGATGACAAGGATCATGAAAGAGCTCATCGCAGCTCTCTGATCTGCAAATATGTCATTGATTGTATTACTGTTACCTGTAAAGCAGGGCACATACCTTTTTCCACCTGCGCGATGAGCCGGCAGTATTGAATGACTCAGCAATTATCATGTATAATCCTGCCGGCAGCCTGGCACCGCTGTCCGACACCCCGTCCCAGACGAACTGTGCTCCTGCATCAGCAGTGACCTTCTCAGCCAGCCGCCTTACCGGATAACCCCGGTCAGTGAATACCGTCACAGTAATGACATTCCCCTCCCCTCCCGGGAAAACACCCACCGAGATCACATCCTCAAATCCGTCGCCGTCAGGCGAAATCCTGCCTGTAGAGAGGGAGAGACCGCCTGATTCACCTGTATCTCCGGTTAAAACTGAATTTGGCGCTCCCGGAGTGCCGAAACCACATACGCCGGAGGCTGAATGCCAGCCGGACGCAACATCAGATGGCATGCCGGGTGAGACTTTCTCTAGCGCCACCCCTTCGGTTCCTGAAAGAAAGATCATATGCATGCCGGGACTGAAGTCGACCCGGTCGATGACGTTGAGGCTCCTGTCATAGAGCACCAGGGTGCCGCCGTCATCAGGCAGCGCAGGCAGCCGATCAGCCCGGAACACTGACTTTTCATCGGCACAGGGGTAGACCGAAGCGAAATCCTCCCTACCTGTAGTGAGAGCCACAAAAGCTCCGGGAAGAAGCTGACGATGCAGGCCGGTAATGGCCGTTGCCGCCCCCTTGCTGCTTCCGGCAAGCAACAGGGCGGACAGGTCAAATATCTTCCCCGAATTGTTGAACAGCTCCATGTATTCACTGCATCCGGGGGAAGGGTCAGGCATTAGCTCATTGAACATGATCTCACCCGGCGCAGGACCAGAAGGAAGACCTGTTCTGATATCGCCTGTACAGGGCTGATTCCCGGCAAAGTCGGTCAGCCCCGGGGGGATCTGCAGGGTCAGAACAGTACCCGGGTCAATCTCCCCTGCCAGGGTCACAAGAAGGGTGCGGTCAGCGGGATCGCCTGATAATGCAGGCATGGTCTCAATGCCGTCGGCCAGCCATGGCCCGGATTCCTCCAGGATAATTGTTTCGTCAAAAAGCACTGCCACCACCCCGGGCGTTTGAGGCCAGGCAGCGATTACCGAAGGGCATCTCGTGTCTGCAACTGCCGTGACGGTTGAATTTACCCTTCCCGGTGTGCCTCCTGATGGATCCGTCGAGGGACTCCAGGCATCAGGCTCGTGGAACGGATTGTCAGTGTCGGTGAGCTCTGCTGACCAGCCTCCGCCTGAGCGGGGTCCGTCACCCAGGAACTCCGGGCTGTAGCTGACCGAATGTACCAGGGAGCCGCCAGGGGTACGCAGGGCTATCAGCTCCCCGGCGTCATTCAGCGAAGGGAACGATTTCACAGCCATGACCCTTCCAAACGGAAGAAGGTCAGCCCTGCTTCCGGTGGAACACAGTATGATCAGCTCTCCGGGAGCGGCCACACCTTCAGGAAGATACGCAGTGTCATTCCCTGCGATGAGCATGATCCCCTTAAGTTCGAGGGTATCCCTGCTCAGGCTGAATATCTCGAGATACTCGCGTTCAGGCAGGCCTCGTGACGGGGTGGGATCGGCCATTATCTCGGAAATGACAATGCCGCCTGTGACCGGGAAAGGAAAGGCAGCACTGCCGGTCTGTGCCGTAACAGACAGATACAATGGCAATAGCGGCAACAGTATAATCTTTTTCATGCAGCGGGACTAAAAAACGATTAAATTTGTCGCACTTTTCTCTTTATAAAGTTCGTACAATTTTTTTAAAAACGAAAGAAATGAAAGTAGCAGTTGTCGGTGCAACCGGGATGGTTGGCAGAATGATGCTGAAAGTTCTCGAAGAGAGACAATTTCCGGTTGACAGGCTTTTTCCGGCAGCATCGGAGCGTTCAGCCGGCAAGGAGGTGATATTCAGGGGCAAACCGGCAAAGGTGGTTAGCGTGATGGAAGCCGTTGAGGCTGTTCCTGACGTGGCGCTGTTCTCCGCCGGTGCATCGGTTTCAAAGGAGTGGGCTCCTGTCTTCGCCGAAAATGGCACCACGGTAATTGACAACTCTTCCGCATGGAGAATGGAGAAGGGTATACCGCTGGTGGTACCCGAAATAAACGCTGCTGCAATCACTTCAGCAACCCGCATTATTGCCAATCCCAATTGCTCTACCATACAGATGCTGATGGCCATCGCTCCCCTTCACAGGGAGTACGGCATAAGGCGGCTTGTGATCTCAACCTACCAGTCAGTGACCGGCACCGGCATCAGGGCCAAGACACAGCTTGAAAACGAGAGACGCGGGCTGAGCGGTGAAATGGCATATCCCTACCCCATCGACCTTAACTGTATACCACAGTGCGACGTCTTCCTTGACAACGGCTACACGAAGGAGGAGATGAAGCTGGTGAACGAAACACGCAAGATACTGAACGATGAAGAGATACGGGTCACCGCCACGGCCGTAAGAGTCCCGGTGACGGGAGGGCATTCAGAGTCTGTAAACATTGAGTTTGCCCGCGAATTCGACCTTGACAGGGTGAGAGCGCTGCTTGCCTCAACCCCCGGTGTGGTGCTGTATGATGATCCCTCACAGAACAAGTACCCCATGCCGCTCACGGCTCATGACCATGACGAGGTGTTTGTGGGACGCATCAGGCGCGATTTCTCGCAGGAGAAGACCCTCAACATGTGGGTTGTGGCTGATAACATACGCAAGGGCGCTGCAACCAACGCGGTTCAGATAGCTGAATACATGATGTCTGCGAACCTGATTAAATGACAGGCTCCTCAGACTCAAACAGGAAATCATTGTAGGGGTAACGCTTTACGTGAATCTTTTTTACCTCCGCGTACAGCATCCGCCTCAGCTCATCAAGATTATCACGCTTTTTGGCTGAGATGAATACTGTCTGCTGGTCAGCAGCACCCGCCATCCATGTCTTCTTCAGGTCTTCGAGCGACAGGTTCTCGCGCTTCAACGGGGTAAGATCATCTTCATCCTTCCGGGTGAAAGTGAACAGGTCTGTCTTGTTGAAGACAAGAATAGTCGGCTTGTTGAGCGACCCCAGTTCCCGGAGGGTGGCATTCACCACAGCCAACTGCTCTTCGAAACCGGGATGAGAAATATCAGTGACATGAAGCAGCAGGTCGGCCTCCCTGACCTCGTCGAGGGTTGACTTGAACGACTCCACCAGGTCATGCGGCAGCTTACGGATGAAACCCACCGTGTCAGAAAGCAGGAATGGCAGGTTGCCCAGCACCACCTTCCTCACTGTGGTGTCAAGAGTGGCAAAGAGCTTGTTTTCCGCAAACAGGTCAGTCTTGCTGATCTGGTTCATCAGGGTCGATTTCCCGACGTTGGTATAACCGACAAGGGCAACCCTGACCATTTTTTCCCTCCCCTTGCGGCGGGTGTTCATCTGGGTGTCGATCTTCTTGAGCTGCTCCTTGAGCTTCGTGATCTTGTCACGGATGATACGGCGGTCGGTCTCAATCTCAGTCTCACCCGGTCCTCGCAATCCGATACCTCCCCGCTGCCGTTCGAGGTGAGTCCACATGCCGGTGAGTCTCGGGAGAAGGTACTGGTACTGAGCCAGCTCCACCTGGGTTCGGGCATGCGAGGTACGGGCCCTTCCCGCAAAAATGTCAAGTATGAGGTTGGTGCGGTCGATGATGCGGCAGTTGAGATCCTTTTCAATATTGCGTATCTGGCTTGGGGTGAGCTCATCGTCAAAGATTGCGAGTGTGATCTCACCGGCAGCAATAAAGGCAGCTATCTCCTCTATCTTCCCCTTGTTGACAAAGGTTCTTGGATTGGGATGTTCAACGCGCTGCAGGAACTTCCTGACCGGCACGGCTCCGGCCGTCTCTGCCAGGAACGCAAGCTCGTCAAGGTAATCGCGGGCGCTGGCCTCGCTGATCTCCGGGGTGATGACCCCTATCAATACCGCTCTTTCTATTTTTCAGAAGGTTATTCAGTTAGTATTATTCCCTGCTCTTCCGGCTTATGCAGCCGGTAAGAGCTCCCCTGACTCAGTAGCCTTAGGGCGGCTGTCATACCGTAACAAAAGTGACGGAAAGAAACCGCCCCGGTCTTTCAGGGCCGGGGCGTCAAAAATAATACAATCTAGTTAATATACCTCCTGTTGGCCTCCATGAAGCCCCTGATGGCAGTCTTAAGATTTTCGCTGCACATAATGACCATGTCTATATCCAGAGGGAACTGAACCGGCTGTGACTGCAGCATTTTCTTCTGCTCCGCTGACAGTGCATTTACGTCGCCTATTGCCCTGGCTGAGATATGTTCAAAATCTGACCTTGCTCCGATAGGCTCCTTTTTAATGGTACGTTCGGGATAGAGAGAAAGCATCTCAACATCGCCCTGTATGACACATTCCTTGACCTGTACCGTCTGGATGAGGGCGCACTGAAGCTCCCTGAACTTCTTTACCTTGATGTCATTGCCAAGCGAATCCTTCATCACGTTGCCCCTGGTGTCCTTGACATAGTCAAAGCCGTCCTCAACCGTTGCCTTCATAAGGGTATCGCGCTGGAACTGCCTGTCGGGACTGACAGCTATGGTGCGAAGGTTGATATTGATCTGGTAATCGATCTGGGTATCATTGTTCGGTATGGTGGTGTAGTATTCCACCCATTCGCTGTTTAGCCGTGGCAGGTCGAGGGCCAGCAGTTCCTTCTCGAACTCCTCGGGAAATTTAATGACAGAATAGTTTTTGACTGTTACCCAGGCCCGGCTGATGCCGAGGTAATGTGATTCCTGCATCATCTGGTCAATATTCGGGTAATCACCCACATATTCCCTGGCGCGGGCAAATTCGGCGTATGCCTGGCGGTATGAGTCCTTGGTGTTGTTTTTCATCAGTTCCTGGCCGTGAGCGTAGTAGAAGTCCGCTGCCTTCTTCTTTGCGATGACCATCTCCTGCATGTAATCAACGTAAGGCCATTCGATGCTTCTCCCCTGGTACCTGATAGGGGTTACGGTACGAACAGCTGCCTGGCGGTCGCTCATCTTTTTATAGATCACATAGATCTCATCCCAGGCGTTGGCTCTGCCTTCGATCTTCAGGAAACGAATCCGTTCGTTGTCCTGTTCGAGGGCGATGTTCATTGCCCGTTCGAGGGTTTCGATGTCCTTCTCGCTGTCGGGCTTTTTTCTGAGTTCAGCCACGGCTTTGTTAATAGCCGCGTCATAGTTGCCGGTCTCAAGCTGTTTTTTTGACGATCCGCAGCCTGACATGAGCATGGCTGCAACAAATAAGATTCCGATGGTCCGTTTCATAACAATGGATTTAAAAAACCCCGCTGTTCTTATTGAAGGCGGGGTTTATATTTAACGCTGGTTACGTCAGATTATTGCAGCTGGAATATGATGGGGATTGAATATCTCACCCTCACCGGCCGGCCGCGCTGCATGCCGGGTTCCCATTTGGGTGATGCCATCACTGCTTCCTTGGCGGCTTCGTCAAGGAGCTGGTCGACGCTGCGGGAGATTGTAACGTTGCTGACGTTGCCGTTTGTCTCAACCACGAAGGTGATGAATACTCTTCCCTGGATTCCGTTTTCGGCTGCCAGTTCGGGGTAGCGGACCCGTTTCTGGACCCATTCGCGGAACTTGTTAATGTCACCGCCCTTGAATTTGGGCATATCTTCAACGATGACGAATATTTCCTCTTCCACCTCTTCCTCCTCTGCCTGGAGGACAGGGGCGTAAATTTCAACCACTTTGTCTTCGGATGTTTCATCATCCTCGAATTTCACCTCATTGTCAATGACCACGTCGTCTTCGACGATTTCGAAGAGGTCAGTGACAGTCACTTCAGGCGGGGGCATCTCTTCGGGGGGAGTTTCTTCCGTTACGGGGATCTGTTCCTCCTCGATTGCCTCCTCGGTCATTCCGGCGAAGGCCGAATCTTTTTTCTGGCCGCTGGTCCATTCCATTGCACCGAGGCAGACAAGAAGGGCAACTATAAGGCCTACCTGGATGAACATGGATTTCTTGTTCTCGAGGTTTGCCTTTTCTGATTTCTTCGGTTCCATTGTAATGTTGTTATAGGCAGTTCAAAGTTACAAAATTGTTTGTGATCTCCGACTGTGGGTTATGAAGTGATTTCGAAAAAATTTCTATATTTGCACCGCTCCGGGCGTTTGGAGTTTTTTGTCCGGCACCGGGGTTGTTCATTTAAGCATGGGGATATAGCTCAGTTGGCTAGAGCGTGTGACTGGCAGTCACAAGGTCAGGGGTTCGATTCCCCTTATCTCCACAAATTCAATTAGTTACAAAATTGGAGTCCTGTAAATCAAATGTTTGCAGGATTCTTTTTTTCATCCATTCCCTTCATCTACACCGCAATATACCTACCTGTGCGGCTTATTCGGTGGCAATTTTCAAATCTTGAATTTGTCCACCGAATAAGCTGTAATGTACTGGTATTCTCCGGCTTACAATTCAGTAATTTGTAATTATCAACCAGTAATATCAGTATCACCGGAAGAAGAACCTTTTCCTTAATGTTCTTTATCAGAAGAACGAAGTTGCACAAGAACTTCGAAGCACCGGTAATGTTGAGAATTACAGTGAACGGTGACAGGACATAACCAGTAAAGAGCAAATCAGAATGACCTTGACTTTATAGCAGGCAGGAAATATTTTTGACTGGCAATATGATGATTATTTCATTTTAGGATTGCAACATGACCATCCCCGGACATACAGACAGGTCCGGGGATTTTTATTTCATTTTGGTCCTTTGCGAACAATCTTTGGGACGCATAGAAAAGTCTGTCACAAAATATAAGCAGAACTTTTCTGAAAGATTTCGTATTAACCAAAACTGTTCAGCTATGAAAGCAAAAACATTGATCATTGTATACCTCTTATTAGGCTTTGGCATAAACCAACCTTTTGCCCAAAATGACAAGAATGGGAACGGAACTTCTACTAATGATTATGTTTGGGATGGATATTATATTCCGGTCTATACATCAATCGGGGAACAAATCGATTGGCTGGTTGGATTAGTAACCTACCACTCATTGTACCACTATAAAGACGGCATTCCGGTTTGGAAAAAAGAGTCTTTCAAGGGGAAGTTGAAAGTGTAGGATTAGATTGGGAAAGTGGAACTGGTGAGGTTTTTTTATATCGGACTGCATTTCGATCCCGCTTACATCTGTACCTTATGTCGGGGTAGGTCATATCAATGCAAAAGGAAACATGGTAACCCACTACATCATTTTTTATGAATATGTTTATGATCCAGTAACCTGGGATGAAGCCTTTTCACTTGTCAAGGCTGTCTCCCCTGGGAATAATTAGAAAAATGCTACGATACAAGAAATTCAGCCCTCGGATACTGGTAACTTTTTCTTTTATTCTTTGGAAAACACTTATGTTCTCAATTAAAACTATTCTCTACTGCCTTTGCTCGTAGATGACTTTGTTCTTATCGAAGGAAATTAGACTATGGAAATGAACAGCCGGTATAAGTTCTACTAATCGGAAATTTCAAATAAGGCGAGCAGCTGTATCCTAAATAATACATTATCATTGATATTAGGTGTATTTGGCTTATCTTTGGTAAGCATATAAATAAGTTACGCTGCATGAACAAATATTCTGCACGAAATTTGTAATTACGTATCTAAGTACGTATATTTGTACTCTAACAAGATCTTAATAATTCAAGTATGATTGCAGCAAACTATTCAGAATTCAGAAAAGAGCTTAAGGACTACCTTGACAGTGTGGAACTTAACAATGAAACCCTGATAATCAAACGTGGTTCAGGAAAAGGTGCTGTATTGATCTCCCTGGAGGAGTATAATTCTATTATGGAAACATTACACCTGCTGAGTTCAAAAAAGAACGCTCAAAGACTCTACGAATCAATTGAACAGATGCAATCTGGAAAAACTTTCCAAGGCAATCTCATTGAAGAATGAAGAGGATTACCTTTTCCAAAAATGCCTGGGAAGATTATCTGTCCTGGCAAGCAGAGGATAGAAAGATTCTGAAGAAAATTAACACTTTAATAAAAGACATTCAATCAACACCTCATTCTGGAATTGGCAAACCTGAACCTTTAAAATATGATCTGGCAGGGTTATGGTCAAGACGTATCGACCATGAACATAGATTAGTTTATCAGGTAAATGAAAATGAATTACTTATCTATAGCTGCCGATATCACTACGATAAGTAACAATCACGCAGCATAACAGGTCGGTATATGTCATTGGCTTCGTCTGGTTTTTGCGCGCCGGTCCACCAGACTGGCACACCAAACCAGGAGGTTTCATCACCCGGAAGTCAAGGTGTGGGCGGGCTTGTTGGTGAGTTTATAATAGGGGAAATTGAGTATAGTTACTTTGATAAGGAAACCACCGGACAACACATATTACCAGGAGCCGACATTAATTGATTGATCTATAGGCAAATATAAAATGTGTAAATTGCCGGCACAATGTGGTCAGATTGTCCGGCGTATGTACTATGACTGGAGAAACGGAGAGACACTTCATTTTCCCGAAATCACTGTATTTCTTTCCCCTGTTTACAGGATGGGAATTTGTCATCATGAAGGAATTTCCTTCCTTTTCAAGGAATGCAACTTTTCAGGCGATAATTGCAGTGGCTCATGGCCGACTTTTCTCGAATGAAAGTAGGTCACCCCGTTCTGCTCTGTCATTATTACAACCTCAAAGCCAAATTCATTCAGGAGATTGGTAACGGTTTTCCTTGAAAGAGATCTGTCGGTCTTTGCATCAATGAAATTATATATCCTGTTGACAAAAGGTATCCTTGACTCTATTCCAGTTTCATAGAATTCTGGTAATTCTGAGGGATCTTCAGTAAGGCGTCTGTATTTAAATGAAAAAGGATTGTAGATTTTGTTGTCAATAAAACACCCGACGAAATTGGCCTGGTAATGCAACAACTCCGATAGTTTACGTACAAAGCCCCTCAGCTCCCTGACCTGATTAAGTTTCATCAGGTTAACAATCGTTTTCACCCTCTTCAGCTCTTCAAAATCGTAGAAATAATGATTCTTGTGAGGGAGGACAAGCAAGCCTGATTCAATCACAAGACCTACACTCGAAAGGTAGTTTATAAAGTCCTCCGGCATCCTGTCAGATATCTTACCAACGGATACGTTAAGATTCATATAATCAGATGAATGAGTCTTTTGAAATATTTTCTGGTCAGGCTGGTTCACCGGTTTAACATTATTACCGATGTAATAAAGGAACCTGCAGATGAAGATCTAATGAATTTACATGCACAGTGAGGTACTGTTTTTCGCATTTTGGAACAAAGAGAACAATCTTTGAGACGAATAGCAAAGCAGGTTCCGGCTGAATAGCCGAGCTTTAACATAACTGCCGTGGGGTTCAGGATAAAAAAACTTACCACACGGGAAAAAACGAACAGGATGAACAAAATACTGTTGGGCGCAATCCTTACCGCAATAGTCCATTGTGGATGCAGCCATTATTACTATGTCGCAAATGTCCAGAATGTCCCCCTGTTCCAGGAAAAGGAGGATCTGCACATTTCAGCGTTTTTGGGAGCAGGTGATGAGTCATTTTCCATCGAGGCGCAAACTGCTTATCCGGCCGGGAAGAAAATCGGGCTGATGGCAGATTTTATGACAGCCTGGGGAGGAAAAGCATCAGACAACGACTTCGGGAGAGGAATCTATCTTGACGGAGCCATAGGATATTTTACACCTCTGGGTCAAGCATTTGTTTTCGAGGTGTACGGGGGTGCCGGCATCAGCTCGCACCTGCCGCCTTTCCTACTATCGCGTAATCAATAATATGGGCATTGAAGAACTTGACCACATTAATGATAAAGCCCATTATCTGTTTGAGCCGGCAGTGACTTTCCGCGTGGGATGGGAAAACATCAAGCTGCAGGCTCAGTTATCCCGTTCCCTGTACCTGGGTGATCACAGTTACTTTTCCTTCGAAGAGATTCATCTATCCGGGGGAGTGGTTTTCAATATCCCGGCTGAAAAAAGGGATTAATACTGTAAGACAAACAAGCGGCAGACTGAAAAATATGTTTTTCTGAGCCAGCTTCAGGATAATCATGTATCACCATTCTTTTATGCTGTGGAACGGGTATTCTACTTCCCTTATCCAGTTTGAGTTCAAACACTGCCCGTATGTGTTACACGCGTGTATTCAGTCTTTAGCCGGAAAATATATTTGACTTCCGCTCCGCGGCGATATAACTTTGATTTCCTTAAAACCCCGATATGGATAAGAGAACTGTCAACCGGAGGATATTCCTGTCGAAATCAACAGCCTGTATGGCAGGAGTAGGCATAGCAGGCTCTGGTGCGATGTTCGGCCGGGAGATTTCACCCCGGGAACAACTGCAACCGGAAATAAGGGAATACAGGACTCTGGGGAGAACCGGATTCAAAGTGTCAGACATCGGGTGCGGCTTCCCTGGCACGGCAAGTGAAAGTGTCCTGAAAGCGGCTGTTGCCGGTGGAATTAATTTCATTGATTCAATTGAGGGGCATGGAGGAGGAAACAGTGAAGTCACCATAGGGCGGGCAATAAAAACCTGTCCCAGGGAATCACTCTTTATAAATTCAAAGATTGCCGTTACCGAAAAGGATACACGAGAGACTCTTGTCTCAAGGGTAAAGAAGACACTGGAAAGACTTGACACTCACTATATTGACGGGTTGATGCTCTGGTCTGCAAACACTGTAATCGCAACAGAGAACAAAGTATTCCATAGTGCTGTAAGGCAAATGAAGAAGGAGGGCATTGTGAGATTCAGCGGCGTTTCGTGCCACGGGTCAAGTTTTACAGGAGAACCGCCGGAGACAATGGATAAGGTTATATGCGCAGCCGTTGACAGCGGGCGCTTTGACCTTGTAATGTTCGTTTATAACTATGTCCAGCAGGAGATGGGTGATAAAATCCTGGAACAATGCCAGAAAAAGAACGTCGGAACAACACTTATGAAGACCGATCCCTTCGGTGGAGCTTACAATATTGTGACGAACATGGTCACAAACTACCAGAAGGAAAATAAGGAGATCCCCCCGAATATTCAGAACGTTTACTCCAAGATAATGAAGAGCCAGGAACAGGCGATGCCGTTTCTGATACAACATGGTCTTTCAGATATAAACGCCAGGAAAGAGGCGGCAATAAGTTTCGTCCTGAACCATCCGGCAGTGAGTACTGTCCTGATCTCTTTCTCAAACTTCACTGAAGTAGCTGATTATATAAATTTGTCAGGATCGCGACTGACTGAGAAAAGCCAGTCGATGGTTGATTCAATGCGTGATATATACGGACCCTTTTATTGCCGTCACGCATGCGGCATCTGTGAGAGCAGCTGCCCCGCCGGTGTTCCGGTCAATACAATTATGCGGTTCAACCACTATTTTATGGCACAGTCACGTGAAAAATTTGCCATCAGCCAATACCTGGGGCTCGGAAGGCCTGATGCCGGAAACTGCAGGAATTGTAAAGGATTTTGTGAAGCTGCATGCCCCTATGGAGTGCCCATACATTCCCTTCTTGAGGATGCACACAAAAACCTGAGCATTGCCGGTGAGTACATCTGATTCACCGGTTGATCTGTTCATTTAAGTTTAACAAAGTGATCCATAATGCCCAGGAAAAGATGTTCCTCACCCGGTAAGCTTAACTCATATGTTGAACACAGGAAATAGTCTTTCCTGACGGTTCCCAGTCCGGCCAGGGAGGCGGCAGGTCCGGAAAGCAGCCTAGCAAGGTCACCGGACATGGTCTCATCACCCTTCACCTGCTCCCTGATCCTGTCCTTCAGGTAAGAGGTGAACTGCGGTTCAGACGGATTGGTTGAATAAAGCAGTACGACAACAAGGATTAGTACTATCCATCCCCAGGGAAATCTCCCTGACTTTTTTGCTGCAACCATATTTATTGTATTTATCCGGGGTATTAACCGGGAACTTCTTCGGGTTAAAAATACAACTCTACAGGGATTAAAACAAGTATGTGAACCCCACCAAACAGCCACAATCTCGGGCCATTTTGGCACTTTTAGACCAATCTTTGGGACAAATGGAAAAGTCTGTGAAATAATCATGATTTAGCTTTGACTGATAATTGATTGTAACCAAAATATCCACCACAATGAAAACAAAATCTAAAATCCGTATGCTACCCTTGATTTTAACAGGTATCTCACTCCTTTTTATCAATGGGTGCCAAAAAGAAGAAGAATCTTCTGAAATAAAAGACAAGGATGGGAACATCTATACTTCCTTAACCATTGGTTCACAGGTATGGATGGCTGAAAACCTGAAAACCACGAAGTACAACGATGGTACCGCCATACCTTTGATGACCTACTCTTATATTAAAAATCCCGGATATACCTGGTGTGAGGAGGATGCCGCTTTATATAAGGAAAGCTACGGGGCTCTGTACAACTGGTATGCGGTAAACACCAAAAAGCTATGCCCTTCCGGCTGGCATGTTCCAACAGATGCTGAATGGCATACCTTGATTTTGAATCTGGATGGTAATGCACAAAACGTTACCGGAATTGAAAGTGAAACAGCTGGTGGAAAACTAAAAGAGACTGGCACTGCACACTGGAAAACCACGAGCACATCAGTAACCAACGAATCTGGCTTTAACGGTCTTCCAGGGGGACACTGCCACATCGGAGACCCGCATGCATTCTACTACATGGGATACCGAGGTCTGTGGTGGACCGCTACGGAGTTCAATGATGGCAGTGCATGGTTACGTGACCTCAGGGATAATGACATTAAGGTTTACAGAGGCTATCTCGATAAAGGCTATGGATTTTCTGTGCGTTGTATAAAAAACTGACTAATAGCGCCATATATGACCTTCGGTCTTCAGGGACCCCGGGCTTCATGTATGACATACGGCCATGAAAACAAAGACAGCAAAGAGAAAACTCAGCAGGATCTACATTGCACTCATCTTTCTGCTGATTCCGGGATTCAACTCATGCGAAATTTTTTATTGCGAAAAATGCACCATGGGAGATGAGACATTCTGGGAGTGCAGCCAGGATGCAATCGAAATGTGGGAAAGCTCAGGTTATTCCTGCGAGTAGCAAAAAAACAATTCAGGGGACACAGAGACACAACTTTGGGACGATTAGCAAAATGGCCTTCGCTGCTGTGACAGAACTTTGTTATGAAAAACAGACGAAGTATTGCGGATGAAACCATTTTGTTCAACTAACTAAAATCTCCCGACAATGAAAAACCCCGGTATCTTAATTGCCACTTTGCTAGTTATGTTGCCAGGCTTTGTTGCAAAAGCACAGGTAACGACAGACAAGACTAAATCTGCCGAGACAGAATCTCTTGCACAAAAGATTGTCAGTCAGTGCGCCAACATAAAGGAAGGCGAATTCGTCCTGATCCAGGGCGGAGTGCGTGAAATGGAGCTGCTTGAAGACATCGCCATCAATGTGGCAAAAAAGGGAGGTTACCCCCTTCTGACTGTCGGAAGCGACAGGCTGACCAGGATGTTTTACACTGAAGTGCCTGTTAAATATGATTTACGCGCTCCTGATCTTGATTATAAAATCTTATGCTTCATTGACGCAGCCATTGGGGTTAATTACAATGAAGATCCCCTCCTGCTTGCAGATATTCCGGCTGAGCGCCTGGCGGCAATAAGCCAGGCAAACGCACCGGTAACCGATCTTGCTTTTAGCCGTAAAATCAGGCAGGTCAGTATCGGTAACGGACTTTATCCCACGGAGGCCAGGGCAAAACAATTCGGAATTACATTCAAGGAACTGTCTGACATCTTCTGGAAAGGATTGAACGTCGATTACCAGGCGCTTGAAACTACGGGAAATTCATTCAAGAAAGTATTGGAAGCCGGTAATGAAGTGCATATAACCAACCCCAACGGGACAGACCTGAAAGTAAAGATAACAGGAAGGAAAACTGTAGTCCTGGACGGAATCGTGTCAGACGAGGATATCAAAGAAGGTGTCCTGGCCACACAGGTTTATCTTCCTGCCGGTGAGGTAGCCCTGGCACCTGTACCCGGTACCGCAGAGGGGAAAATAGTTATTGCCTCTGACTTCGGGTCAGGAGTTGAGGTGAAGAATATCACCCTCATTTTTCAAAAAGGGAAGCTTGTCTCAATGACAGCAGAGTCAGGTATTGAACGCCTCAGGGAACTATATGATGCTTCTGCAGAAAGAAAAGATGAGTTTTCTTCCATTGACATCGGCATCAATCCCAATGTGAGCATCATACCTGGCAGCAAGCTTGCCTGCTGGATGCCTGCCGGGATGATTACGATCGGAATCGGTAATAACCTCTTTGCAGGCGGGGATAACAAGTCCACTTTCGGATATAATTTCCATATTCCCGGCAGCACCCTGACAGTTGACGGGAATGTGCTGGTGGACGGCGGAGCCCTCGTCCCAGTAAAAAAGTGATTCTGGTAATCCAATCATAAAAATATAAAGCCTATGAAAGCAAAGATCTTTACACAGGTAGCCGCGGTTATGTTGTTCATGGCTCTCCTGCCGGGAAATGCCCAGGAACTTCTGACCGACGGCGGTTTCGATACCACAGCTGAAATCCCGCTTGTCACGGGTGATCCATCACCCGATAACGCCTGGTACCTGTACCAGTCGCCTTATGTGACTGCATCAGCGTATATCGAAAGCGGAATCTGCGTCTACAATATCCCGGCAGATGGATACCCGGGTGACTACGCATGGGAAATCCAGCTGATTCAGTCAGGATTTGTCCTGCAACAAACTCATATGTATCGACTTTCCTATGATGTCATGGCTGATGCTGAGCGCGACTACGGTTTGTTTCTTGGAGAGGCGGGAGGAAATTGGAATAGCTTAATCGGATATGACAAATACACTCAGTACGCCACCACCGAATGGAAGACTGTTGTAATCGACTTTAAAACAACGCTCATCTTCCCCTATCACAAACTCAGCTTCGAGGTCGGTGCAATTCCGGTGTCAATGTATTTTGACAACGTGTCACTTACAGACATGGGACCCTATACACCTTCGGTCGGCATCCTGGGATCTTCACTGAGCGGCTGGGACAACGATGTTGATATGCAGACTGCCGACGGAATCAATTACGCTGTTCAGCTTTACCTGGCAACCGGCAGGGTCAAATTCAGGCAGGATGACTTGTGGTGGATAAACTGGGGCGGTACGGAGTTTCCCGCAGGCACAGGCTCCCTCTACGGATCCGACATTATGGTAACCAATCCCGGAACCTATGATATCACTTTCAACAGGGAAACCCTGGAGTATTCATTCACCTGTGTTGACAACTGCTCTGCCTTTTTGGGTATCGCCGGCACCGCAGTCCCTCCATGGCAGGACTGGAATACCGATGTCAATATGATAACGTATGACGGTATAACGTATATGCTGACAGCATACCAGTTTACCGACGGCGAGGCTAAGTTCCGGAAAAATGACAGCTGGACAGAGAACTGGAGTAACAATACTTTCCCCTCCGGAACTGCCATTCCTGATGGTCCTCCCATTCCGGTAACGGCAGGCAACTATAAAGTCACTTTTAATATCCTGACCGGGGAATACAATTTTGCATTTCCGAGCATCGGCATCCTGGGCGATGCATTGCCGGGATGGTGGTACGACGACATTGATCTGACAACCACCGACGGAATCATCTATACCCTTACCGATTACCCGTTCAACCAGGGTGAAGTTAAATTCAGGATGGAGAATGAATGGGATGTCAATTGGGGCGATTATGGATTCCCGACAGGCTATGGCTACCAGGACGGACCCAACATCCAGGTTCCCGCAGGAACCTATACGGTGACCTTCAACAGACTGACAGGAGAATACGCCTTCATGGCAACAACATGTCAGGTTCCCGGGATAATATGTCCGTCCTTCATCTATGCTCCATCCGATCCCGGGATATGCGGCGCCTGGATCTACTACCCCGATGTAATGCCTGCCCCGAATTGCGGAGGCGAGGGCGTCACAATGACCCAGACAACCGGCCTGCCCTCCGGTTCATTCTTCCCTGCAGGAATGACGACAAATACATTTGTTCTGACAAATGCTGAAGGCGCTACGGCAACATGCAGTTTTGACGTTTATGTCTGGGACAACGAAGCACCGGTGGTGTCGGGCCTGAAGGAGAACTATGATCCGTTATGGCCGCCTGACCATAATATGGTGCAGGTTCCGCTTGATTACCAGGTCTATGACAACTGCGGCAGTACAGAATGTCAGCTCTATGTCTGGAGCAGCGAACCGGACAACGGAACAGGAGACGGAGACACAGCACCTGACTGGGAAATCATTGACGGACAAACTGTTATGCTGAGAGCCGAGAGATCCGGCACCGGTACCGGGAGGGAGTACCATATTATCATCGAATGCCGTGACATGTCATGGAATTTCTCATATAATGAGATAGTGGTGAAGGTACCTCATGACATTAACGGGAAAGCGCCTTTCATAACCTTCATCTGGCCAAACCCGACTGATTACAACTTTAACCTGCAGGTGGAGTCAGATTCTGATAATCCCATTCAGGTCTCGGTTAGCGATGCTACAGGGAGAGTTCTCTCAAAATACCAGGTCAGGAATAACGAGACGATCAGTTTTGGCAGTGACCTCATGCCGGGTAGCTATTTTGTAATAGTCAAACAGGGAAGCAATTCAGAAACAATATTGGTTCTCAGGCAGTGATTGCTGCTGAAATAATTCTCTTGTTGAGTATTTTATGAGGTTAAGATCCTGCGAACCGTATGTTTGCAGGATCTTTTCATTCAGCGCGATGATTCCTCCTGGATTGCCCGGAGGTTTTCCCTGAAGGTTCCGCAGATAATATCGTGTCTTCTGGCAGATTCCAGCGCTATTCTTTCGATTCTTTCCTGCCCTTCTGAAAGGTGCCTGCCTGACTCAAAACAGTCGAACAATCCGTACAGGGTCTCAGCCAGAAATTGATTGCCCTGAGCGACGGTCTCGCAGTATGATGACCTCTGTCTCTCAACAATTTCATCTGGTTTTCCGAAATGATCCCGGACTGCAAGGCAATTCCTGACCCATTTTGCAAGATTCACTGCACCCCTGCGGCCCCACAGCCACTCATCAAAGCAATTTAAAACTGCACCCCAGCAGGCGTCAAGGGCCGGAGTCAGGTAACTATAATCGAAATTCCCCGGCCTGCCGGTCAGCCGGCCGGCTTCCCTTAATTCTCTTTCCACCCGGGTACCGAAGTAAGGTATGAGCTTGAGAAAGGTAATGGGAACAAGGTTATCCCTGCAGATCTCCTCAAGGAAACGCAGGCTCTCCCTGAGTGATGAGAAAGTCGATTCAGGCTGGAAAAGAATATAACCGTAATCAAATCCGATTCCGAGCTGCCGGAGAACCTCAACGCCATACCTTGCAGATTCCACAGTCATCTTCTTGTTAAACCGTTTCAGCCCCTCGTCGGTCCCGTCTTCCAATCCGATGAATACGAGAAAGAGTCCATGCCTTTTCATGATTGAAAAAATCTCCGGCTCAATTTCATCAGGCCTGCAGTTCATCTTCCAGATTACCCGGCCCAGAAGGCCTGTCCGCTCTATTTCACTGCAGAACGACTTTATCCATAGATTGCCGCCGGCAGTTTTCACCGGGTTGTCATCATCCTGAAAAAGAAAAATCCTGCATCCGCTTTCTGAGTAGAGGCGCAACATCTCATCCACGACAGCCTCCGGCCTCCTTATTCGCTTAAGTGGTCCGCCGGCCTGCCTGTAGAACTCCCCGGTATTGCAGAAGGAACAGCTATATGTACATCCTCTTCCGGAAATTATTGTTGAGTATCGTTTACCCAGCGCATACTCCCGGAGGGGCCTCCGGTAAGGATACGGGAAATTGTCAAGGTTCTTCTCCGGTTCCCGCAGAGGTGTTCTGATTACCCTCCCATTTTCGCGGTACGCCAGGTTTCTGAGTCCTTTCCAGTCAGAGGCTGTCACGAGGCAATTTACAAGCTCAGGGAATGTGTACTCGCCCTCAAACCTGACAACAGAATCAAGGCCTGGAATAAATCCGAAGAGTTCTTCGGGATAGAGGCTGGCGTAATGGCCTCCGGCAGTGAAGTGACAGTCAACACCACCCTTTCTGAGATAGCTGACAAGCTCCGTGAAACCGTCGAGGCACGTTTCATAGATCACCGAGAATCCCACCACAACAGGACTCTCTCTTTTTATGGCTGCAAGTATTTCTTCACTGTCATACCGTATATCGATCATACGGCTGGTAATTCCTGCTCCCTGCAGCACGGACATAAGATACCCCACCCCCAGGTTTTCTTCTTCGCCGAAGGCAACTAACAAAACAGGTTTCAAGGAAGGATTCAACCCTTGCTCTCGAGGTTGTTTATTACACTGATCATACCTGTGATCAGTTTCTGTTCCTCCATTGCACATTTCTGATAAAACTCAAGCAGCATGGTCGCCAGAGCTTTCCGCTGCGCCGGATTAAGATCCTGCGGACTGAAATACTGCACAGCATGCATCGGGAAAGGTCTTGGAAAAGGCCTGAACATTTCCCCGTCATCGAAACTTGTCATGACTTGCTTTTTTAAGTTTATACTAAAGAGGTTTTTTATAATTGCCTGTCCCCCTTGCCATTGTCCTGAACTCAGGGGTTTCTGACAGCTTTCCCCATGACGGATCAATCCGGATGATGTTCAGTGAGAACCATGAGGGATTGGTCAGAAGATATTCCACCTGACGTATTGCCTCGGGATAGTTTCCGGTCATGGCATATATTTTGGCCAGGTTGACAATCATGTCATGTTTTACCAGGTAGTTGTCACCGGCGAGCTGCACTGCGGTTTTTCCGGCAATGACTGCGTCAGTTGCATTTCCCAGGCCGGCGTATGCCAGTCCGATGCAACTGTGAGAATAATAGTCGTCCGGGTTCTCCATTATTAGCTTCTTGTATGTCACCAGTGCAGAATCATAGTACGCCGTAGTCATTGCCTCATCATTGATAAGGCCGTATGACAGCCCGCTCAACAGGTACCGGAGTCCCGGAGACTCGAAGTCATCATTGGATGAAGACTGTAAATCATTCAGGGCATCGCGGTACCTGCCATCGCAGATATTCAGGAAGATCCTGAAATAATTATCTGTCCGGCCGGTCCTGGCCGTGAGGGAGTCAAGCATCTCCCGCGCCATGGTGGTATTCCCGTCTTTCAGCAGGCAGGCATCTATCGCATTGATGTAGGGTCCGGGCCATTCCGGCATGACATTTATTGCTTTGCTGAACTGAACAAGGGCAGTATCGAAACTGTGCATAAAGACAAATGATGTTCCAATATTGATAAGCACAATCGCATCCCGTGGATCTTCCATCATTACCTTCCTCAGGAGATCCTGTGATTTCTGCCATTCGCCCATCCTGCGGTAGACCATGGCCATATAGAACGGAGGCTGATAATCTGCGGGGTCTGTCTCAGCTGCCCGGCTGAACTGGGAGAGCGCTTCCCGGTAATCCCTCATGCAGTAGTAGTTGTAAAATCCCAGCGCAATGCGGGCATCAGGCAGGTTATTGTCAAGTGCGAACGCCCTGTCAGCGTCAGCCTTGCATTTTAGCAGGTGCGAATCATCAAGCTGACCTGAATAGTATCCCCATGAACGTGCTATGGCCCTCCTGGCATAGGCAAGGGCAAAGCCAGGGTCCTCTGCAATTGCCTTATCGTACATCGAGATGGCAGCAGTAAAGCTTATGGAGTCAACAAACCGGTTACCCGCGAGCAGAAAATACTGGGCATTGTCAGAAAGAACATTGGCTTTCAGGAAATTACGGTAGGCCCCTGCACTTCCGGTAGGATTTTTCTCAATACGTGCTTTTTCTTCAGGGGTGAGCACCGCCTGTAGGGTGGCTGCAGTCTTAATGGCTATGTCTGTCTGCATCCCGTGCAGTGAGTCCCATGTACCCTCAAAGACGTCACTCCAGAGCTGCTGATCTTTCCGGGCATTTATGAGTTTTACCGTTATCCTAACAACTTCATTGAATATCTGACAGTTACCTTCAATGATATAATTTGTGCCCAGCTCGCGCCCGATAGCAGGTATTGATATGGTTGTTGCCCTGTACCTCATGACGGAAGTCCTGGGCCGTACCTCCAGGTCATTGATCTTGCACAGCTGCGAAATGATCTCATCTGTAAGTGCATCGCCCAGCCATATATTCCCGTTTCCGGACCCGATAATCTCGAACGGAAGCACTGCTATTGATTTTTCATTGATTCCTGCCGGTCTTCCGGGGCGGCCGGCAAACCTCGACAGCAAAAGCAGAGACAATCCTATTGCAAGAACCGGCACCAGAAGAGTGAGGAGACGTTTCGGCGTCAACAATTCGCTGATTTTCCGCTTCCCGTTACCGGCATGCGCCTTCACAGGCTCTTCCCACGGTTCTTTCCCGGATAGTTTTTCCCGGTGTGCCGGGTGATGTTCTGACTGCAAGGCCAGGATTATCTCCCTGACAGCATTGGCTGTCTTATTGATCTGATTGCGGTACCTGGTTCCTGACAGGTTCCTGTGCTCGTCATCATCAGGTGTGAGAGGTCGGTTGACTCCGGGTTCCCGGTAGACAAAATCAATAGCCCTGAGTACGCCTCCGGTTTCCTTCTCAATCAGCCTGTTGTCCTCATCATCGAGCTCATGTATCCGTACGGGCAGTATCCGGCTTGCCACGTTGCCGCTGTGCAGAGTAACCTTCAGCCCGAGACTGTCATTGGAAGCCATCCCTGCAAACGCCCTGAACTCATGTTCCCATGCAAACGATTTGGGGTCACAGTAGGTCCGGGATATAACCGGAATAAAGATCAGGCATTTCAGCTTTTCCTTCAGCGATTCGTCAACGTCATGAGTATCAAGAAGGCCGTTATGAGGATTCAGGTCAAAGTAAACGGAGACCTCCTCCTTGAATGTGGCTTCAAGCTCTCCCTTCAGATGGTCCACGAACCGGGTGACCCATCCGTCGTGCCTGTTATCATTCTGGCGGTAGCTGATAAAGATATCATACCCGTATCCCGCTATAAGTGAGGCCATGTTATCCGTCCATTTTTATAAAGTTACGAAAGTGCACAAGGCAAACCAAATATTTTCAGCCGTTACCCTCCTTCTCAAAATATATTAAATCAGTTCATTGTCAATGCTGTATAAACTTAACCTGCTGCGCCCCGGTGTGAACCATTGAGTCAGGTCAGAAATATTTATCCAGCAGGTTTTTAAGGCGGATGTCAAACCGGAGCGCTGCCAGTTCGGGATTGCCTTTAAGCCCATATAGACTCCTGTAGCCATGCTCAAGGGCAAGTTCAAAATTATCAATGGCTTCCGGGATTTCGCCCTGGACACACAGCACTTCTGCGAAGGAAAAATACTGTGCAGAATCAAGTTCAACTGCTTTATTCAGCAGCTGCCGCGACAGTTCCATCTCGTCAAGCCTGGCAGCCACAGAGGCGAGTGTTGTATAGGTTGCGTAATAGTCAGGGTAGTGTTTCAACCATTTTTCCTCAGCATTTTTCCTGAACTTCAGGAAGCAGGCTCTTGCGTCCGGCTGATTTCCCAGGGCTTCATGACAACAACCAAGATTATAATATGCAGAGTACTCTTCCGGATCAATGGCCAGGATTTCTTCAAAGACCTCTATTGCTTCGTCATACCTCCCCGAATCCATGTAAGTGTGGCCCAGCCGGTAATTATTTATCATTAAACCCGGCGATAACTCTCTGGCCTTTTGATGGCATTCTATGCTTTTCTCTATACTGTCACGGAACAACCATGCCGATGCCATATAGTAATATGCCCATGGACTGTCGGGATTGTCTGCAACCATTTTTTTTGCCCAGACATCCACCGAATCAGCATTGCCGATGTACTCTCCGTATATCCAGAGAATGCCGGAATAGGTCAGGATCATGTGAGGATTTACCCTGACTGCCTGTTTGTATTCCGGCAGTGCCAGTTCGTACTGCCCGTTCTGCTGATGGTACCAGCCGAGATTATTATGAATTACAGGGTCATCAGGATAGAGCCTCTTTAATATTTCCATATTGGCAATTGCCTTATCGAAGTCATGTTCAATATTTTCAGCATAAAAGGCAAGTATGCTGTACCGTTCCCGGTCAGTCAGGTTTCCGGCATCCCTTACCGCCTGCCTCACCAGCGCTTTCCCGGAAGAATCATTGAATTTCTGAATTAAAATATTGCCCAGTGATGCTTTTGCTGCCACAAATCCCGTGTCTGCCCTGAGTGCATTCTCATAGAATTCCCTTGCCCTCCTGAAATCAGAAAAGAGATGGCTCTCATGCCCCAGCGAATATTGTTGCAGGGCTGGAAGAGATGAGGTAGTTACTCTTGTCAGGGGCTTGTCCTGAAGAGAAATATCGTATCTCGACTCACCAAGGTCTTTGCGGATCTTCCTGCTTAATTTGTCGATCACGGGCAGTATCTCAGCCTCGTTCGCAGCATACAGGATTTCTGATCTCAGGGAATTGCCCGTTTTCGTTTCAATGATTTTTGCCGTGATGGCATACTGATTCCCGGCTTCACTTATGCCGGGCACTATCATGAGGCTGATCCCTTCACGCAGGGCGATCTCCCTGCCGGTAGGCTCGTCGATGAATTTCAGACCTGCCATTTTCATCCTTGACAATGCTTCGAGCATCCTTGACCTGGTAAAAACATTGGCATACCTCGACTGACCGGCTGAGATGGAAAAGGCGGTGTAAAGCGACTTGTCAAAAACAGGATTGCCGGTGTTGTTCTCGAAATCTGAAATCAGTATCCAGTCGCGCTCGGAGAACGGCAGTCTGGTTCCACCCGAGAACAGATACAGGGAAATGAGCGCCAGGACGATAATCAGGGAACCTGAACCTATTGACACCCATTTTTCCCGGTTTGCCTTGAGTCTGCCGCCGACATGTTTTTCTGCCCGGATCTCAGATGGCGGTGTGGTTCCGGCCAACTGATCCGCTGATTGGGCTGCTGCTGCCCTGACAATGCCTGAGATAACTTCATCTATTGTATTGGCAACCTTGTTGACCTGGTTGCGGTAACTGATTTTGTGAAGGTTCTTTTCAGCAGAATCTCCCGGCGTAAGAGGGCGGTTTACGCCCGGTTCGGCGTAAACAAATTCTATCGGCCTGAGAAATCCGCCCAGGGCCTCCTCAACAAGAGACCTGTCATCAGGTTTAAGCTCATGGATCTGAACCGGCAAGACCCTGGATGCCACATTCCCGGCAGGGAGTTTCACCTTCAGTCCGAACCTGTCGCCGGCAGCCATCCCCATAAAGGCCATGAACTCATGCTCCCATGCGAAGGATCTGGGGTCACAGTAGGTTCGGGATATTACCGGAATAAAGACGAGGCATTTCAGTTTTTCCCTGAGTGATTCATCCACATCATGTGCATCAAGCAGACCGTCATGCGGATTCAGATCGAACCAGACACTTATCTCTTCCTTGAAGGTGGCTTCCAGTTCGCTCTTAAGATGATCAACAAATTCAGTGACCCAGCCGTCATACCTGTTATCTTTCTGCCGGTAGCTGATGAAGATGTCATACTCATATCCCGGGACAAGGCTGGCCATCTAATAAATTCATTTTATCAAAGTTAGGAAACTAAAAGGGCCATGTCAAATAAAGTAATGGCACCGTCCGGGGTCCGGTCAGGTTTCAGGAGCCCCCGCAGCAAAAACCGTCACACCCTGATGCCGATGACTGTAATATCGTCCGTCTGGTCTTCATCCGTCTCGCCCCGCCATTGCTCAAGTTCCTCATACAGCATGTCACCCTGCTCAGCCATGGGATGCCCGCTTATTTCAAGCAGGAAGTCACGAAGCCGGTTCCAGCCGTACCGCCGGTGATTGCCGCCTCCAAACTGATCTGCAAATCCGTCAGAGCAGAGATAGAGCACGTCATGCGTGTCAAGCTGAAGTGTCCTGGTCTTAAAACCATAGTTTCCGTTGCTGAGCTGGCCCCCGGAGAGCATCCCTGAGAGATTTCCCGAGATTTTCCCGTCAGTGACATGAAAAATTGCATTTCCGGCACCGGCATGGTACAGCCTCATCGAAACCGGGTCAAACCTGCACAGAACGATTGTCATATCATCCGGCAGCCCTGATTCCCGGTCATCTTTCCGCAGGAACCTGTGAATGCCGGAGTAGAGATTTGAAAGTGCCTCTGAGGGATCGTCAATCTTCAGGATATTCACTGACTGGTCAAGGATTCCGTATCCGATTGTGCTTATAAGTGCCGCCGGTATGCCATGCCCTGTACAATCAGCCAGACCAAAGGTAACCATGCCCTCCTGCCTGCTGAAGAGGTAGAAATCACCGCTTACGATATCTCTGGGCTCGAACAGGACAAAACTGTCGGTGAAGCATTCCCTGATATCAAGGTCACCCGGCAGAAAAGCATCCTGTATGTACCTGGCATAGTTGTAGCTGCCCTCCACCTCATTTATCGTAAGCCTGATCCTGTCATCGATTGATCTCAGCTTTTCCATGATTGAGGGCGAATTCCCGGTAAGGAGGCTTATCTCTGCGCTGAGGTCATTTGTACCCAGCAGAAGCTTCTGAATGCTGCTCCGTGGTTTAAGGGCATACGCCAGCCTGGCCGTATGTCCGGATGATACCGGGTATGCTTCAAATCTTATGTCCCGGAGTATGCCCGGCACCATCCGTACCAGCTCACGATCCTTTTGCTTCTCATCATCAGTCAGGTCTCCGTAAGGCACCAGGTTAGGATGCCTTTTATGTCGCTCATCCCTTGTCTTTCCGTATGTCCACCCGCAGAGCCTTTTCTCCCAGCTCCACCTGAGATGCTCCACCCTGGCCATAGTTTCAATTTCTTCGTCATCAAGATGCAAAGCCTTTGCTTTATAGCCCTTCCTGACAGGCCTTATCCTGTAACCTATGGCGAGCAGTTTGGAAGGTATATGAAGCGCATTGCTTATGTTTGACTCACGGATCTCACCCGGCAGATCATCAAATTCTGCAACTCTGACGGCATTTGCCCCGGGTATTGAGGATGACTGCCTGTTCATCTCGCGCAGGTATCCTGCATGAATCGCCCGGGCTATCTTCCGCGCCAGTGAGACGGTCACACCCTCTGCCTCTTCCTGTCCGACGATCTCACAGCCGGCCTCCTTCAGGCAGGCCGGGATGAGATAATTCAGGGTGAGAAAGAAACCTCTTCGCTCCGCGATGCCAGACTGACCGGCGAACCTTTCAATATCCGTCGATACCATGGCATTTATCTCCTCTTCGGTAATGATGCAGGTCCTGCAGAATTCTCCGAAAGGTTTTATGATAAGCCCCAGAGAATTATACTTTGAGGGAATCCCTTCTGCATATACCTGCCAGAATCCCTTTTCTGGCATTGCGTGATCATGGCGGGTCCTTACTGGGTGACCCCTGCCGCCCGCGGAAACTCTTTTGAAATGTCTGCAAAGGCTGGCCGCGACCAATGGGGCAAGTTGCTCACTGAACCAGACCGGGTCAGCCTGTCCTCCGTCTGCTGTCATTGACTCTGAATCTCTATCAGTTCGAAGGGTAGGTTTACAATCATTTCCATCTCCCTGCCTGTCTCCTTCATGTCATCATCACCCATGACATAATACCATTTAACTGAGATGTCCGTTCCTCCTGACTTTATCCTGGCAAGTATCTTGCAAATATCGAGAATGCATTTCGCAGATGCAGAATTGAAGTAATTGAAGTTAAAATGCGAGACAACAGGTTTGCCGAGGTTGCCTGATCTCTGAAGCGACTCGCTGTAATCATTCATCCACTGAATGATAGGTCCGAAGAACTCGCGTACGTCGTTTGGCCTTGACTCTCCTGAGATTTCAAGATAATGCTCTTCATGATCAAGAATGACCCTGGGCGTGAAAACAGTCGGGCTGAGAATCAGCTTGTCCATAGGAGTTCCTCATTAAGTCGCCCGGGAAAATACACGGTCCGCAGCCTTTCCGGGCATCGCAACAGGATTAATCTGAAATTCTCCCTTCATGTATTTTTTTATTAGTAACTTGAATATCTTGAACAAAGATAAGATTCCGGACGGATTTGAGGGGGGGAGCAGCACTAAAAGAAGCGGCGGTTTATAAAATAAATCAACCGGGATGAGTGAACCCATTCTGAAAGCCCTGATTCAGCTTTTCGCACTGATAGGTGATGTTCACGATGATCCTGAGATATCAGGCAGGGGAAGGGACATTGTCAGGCTTTTCCTGGCAAAACACCTGAGTAATGAGCAGGTATTGAGGTACATGGCCATGTTCGACGAATATGTCAGGCTTTACCACCCTGATGTATTATCGAAAGACAGCATCCGTGACAGGAAACGGACTTCACTTACTGCAATGCGGATACTGGCCATCTGTGAGAAGATAAACGAGGAACTGCAGCAGAAGCAGAAGATATATGTGCTGGTTCAACTGATGGATTTCATCTCCTTCAGCACCAGGGCACCCGGCAAGGAACTGGAGTTCCTCGAAACAGTGGCCACAGCCTTTAATGTTGAGACCGGCGAGTACCGTGACATGCTGGCATTTATACTCGTACCGGGCTCCGAAGGATTCCGGAAAGAGCGGCTGCTGGTGATCAGCAGCGACTCTGCCCATGACAGCCAGGGAATCAAGCACCTCTATAACGAAAACCTGAGGGGCAGGCTGCTGTTCCTCAATATTGCCAGCACAAACACCCTCCTGATGCGTTATGAAGGGAGGGAAAACCTTCTCCTCAACGGACAGATAATCTTCTCCGGGCAGACATACGTGTTCGAACACGGATCATCTGTCAGGGGAGCCGGCATCAACCCGGTTTATTTCAACGATGTGGAAGAGGTCTTCGTGGGCGAAGCCTTCAAATTAAAGGTCTCGCTTGATGCCCGTGATATCAGCCTTAGGTTCAGGGAAAGTGAAAACGGAGTTCAGAAACTGTCTCTGCATGAGGAGTCAGGAAGGCTTGTTGGTATTATGGGAGGCAGCGGCGTTGGTAAATCAACCCTGCTGAATCTCCTCAGCGGAATCGCAAGGCCGGATTCAGGCAATGTCTTCATAAACGGACATGACCTGAACACCCCCGACGGCAAAGAGCACCTCAGAGGCGTGATCGGGTTCGTTCCGCAGGATGATCTGCTGTTTGAGGAGCTTACGGTATTCCAGAACCTTTATTACAATGCACGGATGTGCCTGAACAACCTGGGCAGGGAAAGGATATGCGAGGAAGTGAACAGGATACTCGCTGACATGGATCTGTACTCTGTCAGGGACCTGAAGGTCGGCAGTCCGGTAAACAAGGTCATCAGCGGCGGCCAGCGCAAAAGACTTAATATAGCCCTCGAACTGATCCGTGAACCAACCATACTGTTTGTGGATGAACCCACATCAGGACTTTCTTCGGTTGATGCCGAGACTGTCATGAACATGCTTAAGGAACAGGCTTACAGGGGCAGGCTTGTAATTGCCACCATCCATCAGCCCGGGTCAGACATCTACAAGATGTTTGACCGGATTATGATACTGGATAAGGGAGGTTATCTTGTGTTTCACGGTAATCCCACAGAGACCGTAGTATGGTTCAGGAAAAGGGCCAGCCTGGCCAACCCCTTTGAAGATCAGTGCATCGCCTGCGGCCATGTTGATACAGACCAGCTTCTCAGGATAATAGAGACCAGGGTGGTCAATGAGTTTGGCAAGCCAACACCCGTAAGAAGAGTCTCACCTGCGGAATGGGCTGAAAACTTCACCCTGGAGAAAGGCAACAAGGAGAATGACAGGGTTATTGCCAGAGAACCTTTGCCGGGAAGCAATTATTCAATACCCGGACCGGCGAAACAGGCACTGTTGTTTTTTAAAAGAGATCTCCTTTCAAAGGTCGCGGACAGGCAGTATATGCTGATTGCCCTGCTGGGAGCTCCCCTGCTTGCCGTTCTGCTTGCATTCTTTACGAGGAACGTCTCGGGCCAGGCATACAGGTTGAGTGACAATGAAAACCTTCCGGCTTATATGTTCATGTGTGTCATTACTGCTTTTTTCATGGGACTGATCCTGAGTGCCGAGGAGATAGTCAGGGACCGCAGGATACTGAAGAGGGAATCTTTCCTTAATCTAAGCTGGTTCAGCTATATCAATTCCAAGATAATAATGATGTTCCTGTTTGCCGCCATCCAGACCGGAACATTTGTTCTCGCGGGAAACCTTATTCTTGGTATCAAGGGGATGACCCTCACCTACTGGATCATCCTGTTCAGCGCATCCGCCCTTGCCAGCCTGACAGGTCTTAACATCTCATCCGCCTTCAATTCAGTTGTGACGATCTATATTCTGATCCCGTTTATAATTATTCCACAGCTGTTGTTCAGCGGGGTGCTGGTGAAGTTTGACAGTCTTCACCGCAGTGAGGATAAACAAAATGAATATGTCCCGGTTCTGGGTGAACTCATGCCCGCCAGGTGGGCGTACGAAGCACTTGTCGTTGAACAGTACAGAAGCAATAAATACGAGAACAACTTCTTTGATTTTGATACGGAGATCAGTCAGAACAACTGGTATTCCGCTTTTCTGGCTGTGGCTCTCCGGAGGGATATCAGGGAATGTATTCTTTTTGGTGACAGCCCTGAATATTCCGGCCAGGTAAGTGATAACCTGAACAGGCTGGGAAAATATTTCCACAGGCTTTCGGAACTTGCAGGATTTGATCCTCCTCCTGCGGAGCTGATTTCATCGCTCAGTCCGGAAAAATTCAATCCCGCCGTGGCTGAATATGCCGAACATTATCTTGACAGCCTCGCAGGCCATTTCAAGGCTGTCAGGATTGCAAACGTCATTAAAAAGGATTCTGTCACGGCGGCCCTTGTGGCTTCGATGGGGAAGCAGGCATTCATCGAGCTGAAGGAAAACAATACAAACAGGAGGCTCAGGGAAATAGTGCTTGATGAGTTCGGCGAACACAAGATTGTGGATGCCAGGGGCAGGTACATCCAGAAATATGAGCCGGCATACATGAAACCTGTTTCGGATTACGGCCGTGCCCATTTCTATGCTCCGTACAAAAAGACAGGTAATGCGGAGATCGGGACTCTGTGGTTCAACCTAATAGTCCTGTGGCTTGCATCACTTCTTTTGTATGCAGCGTTGTATCTCAGGCTGCTGAAAAAAGCGGTAAATCCCGTCAGTTAGCTTCCAGGTACCTGATCAGCCCGACCATGCTCTCAATATCATTGTAGTCAGTCTTATTGCTGCCGACATACTCCTTAATCTGGTCCTTCCTGTCACCGAATACTTTATTCAGCTGCTTGAGATTGACAATCTTATTAATCTTCCCGTCTTTCTTCAGCCAGTAGATGAGGTATGGTTTTATGCTGAAATCGTCAGGCAGTCTCAGTTCATACAGTATCCCCCCGCTGTATACACCGGAGTATGTAGATATGGATGAGGTTTCAGAAGTGCCTCCGTATCCGGCCGGTTTGCCGGGATATTTCACATCGCACCTGTGTTCCGCGTACAGCTCGTATCCTGAACGGTATATCAGTTCGAGGAAACGGCCATCAAGCACGAAAAACTTCCTTCCCTTTATGTAAACGGTGTCAATCTTCTCCTTCTCCTCCTTGCTTATAGCCAGCTTCGTGCCTTTGTCGACAAAAATCATCTCCTCGGATAAGGCATTGTAGTTCAGCAGAGCCTGATGCTGCTGACCTGATTTCATCAGAACAGAGCCGTTCGTAAAATCAGGAAATACGTAATGAGAGAGCTCAACACCCTGGCTCTGGCAAAAGGATGAGAACAGGATCAGGCTGAATAACAGAACCGCAACAATTCTTTTCATGACAATGACATTTTGACTGTGAATACTTTCTTCCAACGTAAAAATACGAAAACCACAATGATACTGTTGACGGAAGGAACAGTTTCACAGCAATGTGCCTATGTAATATCTCCACCTGACATTGTCACCAGCTTGGAAACATACATTTTGTCTTCGGCATAAGGGATGCATTTCAGAAATACCAGGTAGAAGTCAGTGTCCTGCCCCTCACCTATCCGGTAGCCTCTGGACATGTAATATTCCTGCCACAGCGCATAGTCGATCACTGAATCAGACCAGTGTGCGTACCGCGCATGCTCCTTATAGGTGCCGGTTGCTACCGTGGGCCTGAAGGCCGGGTATCTCATACCGAAAAGGTTGTTGCCGTTAAGGAAAATATCAGAGGTATAATACCCAGTTTCAAGACGCGACTGCAGCAAGACAACCTCCTGGTATTTTATGCCTTCGTACCCGAGGCATTTTATAAGCAACTCCTCGCTGAAGGGAAGGTATCTGACCTGGAAATAGAAGAGATCCTTCTCGGCACGGAGTTGCATTTCCTCCGTCATTTCAGGTTTTCCGCCCGGAACGGCATACGTATTAAGGAAAAAGGTCATGAATATTAAAATGACCTTCGGAGCAACACTTTTTGCTGTCAGTCTGAGCTTTAGATTCCTTAGTACTGTATTGCATCCGGCCGCAACGCCTAAACCTGAAGAAATCTGTCTGAATGTCTTCATGGCTGTTCGTTTTGATCTTCGTGACAAAGTTACTTCAGAAACCCCCGCAAGACAAGGGCGCATGTCGCGAAATAAGTGATTATGTGTCAGTTACGCGAGCTGCTTGTCAAATTTTCAGGGGGTCTCACCCCCGGTTCAGACAGGCTGGTAACCGGAAAAAAACGATTCGTCAAAAAGAGTCCCGTTTTTACCATAAATTGGTGAACTTTCGTGTTACGTTGTGCACATGACCATTTATGCCATTCATATGCAGTATTTTAGATGAAGCAGGCTTGAAATCCGCCTTAAAAGCCGTTTTTGACCAAAGGGGGTTCGGGAAGGGTTAATTTCTGAGATTTGAATCCGATTCAGCGTATCAGGCCGGGGATGACATATGCCTGATGAAGATCATCCCATTGGGCCAGGTCTGGAGATAGACCTGCCGGAATTCTCTCCCCCGGAATTTTCCGTATTGCTCTTTCCTGACCATTACGCGGGTTACCTCATGGACCCGGCCAAAACATGATTCCTCAGGGCTGACTGGCACTTATTATATTTGACTTCAGCAAATTACCGGCGTAACTTTGATCTGAGTTCTTAAACGGAATATTTATCCTAAAACTTCAGATCATGAAAAAAATTCCCCCGTTCATTCTGGCTCTGATGCTATTGGCGGGATGCACCACTGCGCCAAAGGTTGACATCACTGCCGAGGCAGAAGCAGTGCGTAATCTTGAGAATCAGATGACTGTCGCCTATCAGAATCGCGACATTGAAAAGCTACTGAGTTATGGAACGTCTGACATCTTGCACCTGAGTCCCGGCGTACCTCCTGAGACAGGTATTGAAGATTATCGCGGCAGAATTGGATCGCAATTGGCAGACACTGCCTGTCTGTGGGAAACCTATTCAACAAAGATCGGGTTAATTGAAGTCTCATCATCGGGAGACATGGCTTATGTCTGGGGTACCGACCTGCTTCAGAACCGGACTCCTGACGGGATTGTTGATGACCCGGCAAAATGGGTTGACATCTGGAAAAAGATCAACGGTGAATGGAAAATAGTACTCAATATCTGGAACAGATAGAGATATGAATCATTTCAAGGAAGTTATCACAGGCAGGACAAACGTATCAATTATTGAACATATCAAAATCCATTGAAAATGAAAAAGCTAATAGTACTGATTGTGGGTTGCATGCTTGCACTGGCAACCTGGGGACAGGATAAATTTACTGTCCCGGCTCCGTCGGATCTTCAGAAATACAACCTTGCAGCATGGCAGTGGACCGGTGCATATGTGATACTGATAAAATATGCCAAATCACTCGGGCAGACTGTCGAAGAGGCTGCAATAGCAGCGGGCGGTATTGCTGCAGCAACATGGAACAGCGACATGACATTTGATGATCTGGTGAACAGCATGGTATACACCTACGTTGTTCTGACCCCGTCGGGTAAAGTGGAAATACTTGAACAGTCTCCGGACAGTGTGGCATTTTCGGTAACTAACTTTTATAAACCGCTTGACGCAATGCTCGATGATTTCAAGATCACAAGGGCTGAATTATCGGAGTTTTATGAAGTATATGCGAAACAGATTGCCAATCTGATAGGTGTAAAATATGAAGTTATTGAGACGGGTGATATTATCACAGTGACAGTTTCCAAAAACTGAACACTGAAAAATAACATCCTGCTGCCAGGGCAGGGTCTGACCTTCCGTTTACGGGAATCTGCCGGAATTTTCTCCCCCGGGATTTTCCGTATTACTCTTTCCTGAACCTTACGCGGGTTACCTCATTTACCCAGCCACCAACAGTGAAGATGACTCCCTCGTCAAGGATCTTGCGGTAAAAACACTCCTCCCTCGTGGGGAAATTCTGCATGTAAACCTTTATTTTTCTTTCTGCCTCCTTCCTCAGTGAAGGATCAGCCTTAACGGCTGCATCAAGATAGTCGGCCGCCACCCAGTAGGCAGTGTGATTGTCAAAAGTGTTGCCCAGCTCGGCGCCGGCATAGCACTCTGCGAGGAGCATCAGCGCCGCAGCGTTTTTCCTGTTCAGCTGCCATGCATGCTCTGCACGGTCCCTGGCCTCCGGTCTTTTCCCCTGGCCAAGCTCCATCATCGCAACACGAATGAGAACTTCAGAACGAACAATGCTGTCTGTGTCACGGTTATATGCCTCGGTGAAGTAGGAAATGGCCTTGTCATTATTGCCGGCGGCAGCGTTCAGTTCAGCCAGCCTGACGGCGTTTTGTGCTGACCGGTCATTGGCAAACATCTTTACTGCAACATTGTAATACAGATCCGACCGGGTGCATCCTGCCTCCTGAATCATCGCAAACACCTTGCTGACAAAAGCCGTATCCCTGAAATTGCGGTCGATCTTCTCGCCATAGAGCGTCTCAAGCCCTTCGCAGGTCATCGCACCGTTGGTGCGATAAAAGGTTTCCATATTCTCCAGATCATCCGCACTACTGCAGCCGGCAATGTGGTTCTCCATCCGCCAGTCAACGGTTCCTATTGCTGTGACAAAGGCATTGCCCAGCTCTTCACCGTCAATCACCCCCATCGCATAAAGGCTTGCCGCCAGGGCAGCCATCTGTACAAAATGATGACATTCCATCTGTTCGGGGAAACTCCCTGCAGCTTCAGCAAGGATGTTGTAACAGAGACCAAGGTATGCCGGGTCATCTCCCGCCAGTTCAAGGAGGATTTCCGCCTTGTGAAGATCATTTGAAGGCTTGTTGTTATAATAGTAGGTCCTCTGCGTCAGGATCATCACCATGGAGTCAATATACTCCGGTTCGCCTGTTATGTCAAAGAGCGACCTGTAGATCAGTTCACCGTCAGTATAAAGCTCTTCGGAAACTGAAGGACATCCGGCCAGCGCCTGCCTCCAGGGCTGTAACGCGCCGCTGATGTTGCCCTCATTCATGGCAGCTTTGTACCATGAGACGTAATCAACGCACTTCAGGCTGTCATCAGCGCTTCCCGGCACTGTTCCCGGTTCATTCCCGGTCTGGCCCTTGATACACGGCGTCATGAGCACTATCAGTGCCGCCACTACACTAAAGTAAAACTGCCGGCCACGTTCCCTGTTCATCTTATTTCAGTCAGTTTATGATAAGGCGACTTTCATTATATCATATATAACTCCCGGCTTTCTCAATTCGTATCCGGAATCAGGGGGTTTAAACAATCTTTTTATATAACGAACGTTAAATATTTACGGATGAAGGAAATGTAACTGATTCCGGTAGCCGGCATCCGCAGAACGTTGACGTGATTTGACTAACAACAGGTACTTCATTCAATATGGACTACAATTTTCACATAATGAGCCTGCCGCATGGGAGAACCTACCTCATGAACCTCACAAGGAACGTTGTGATAAGGTCATCACCGGGAAAACTCAGCAAGTTTTATGCAAAGGAAAAAGGGGGGAAGGAATTTGAGCTTCACCACCTGAGTGACCTTTTGCAGGATACCCTCAAGGCAGCCAGGAGGATCACAAGGGTGGAGTATGTTCAGTTCTGATTGTGTCCTGCCGGCATCTGCCGGGGTGACAGTCGGATCATTAAGAATATGCGGCACCTGAGCGGGCGCTGTTCTGTGCAGCCCTCCGCTGATCATTTGTTATTCCGCTTTCACATACTGCACAACATACGGCAACATCCTCCGCCGCGGGGCGTATAAAGGAAAAAGAGCTACTTTTGATTTTCCCCGGGGATCGGGCTGCTGATGCAGAATAGCCTGACGCCCGGGATTGTTGTGAAGAGATGCGTCTGAGGTTAATCGCAATAAGTCTTGCAATCCTAATCTGTTCCGCTGCCGCGGGACAGATTGAATTCAGTTCCGGTTCCGGGTACAGGTACCTTAAAGGTTCCGGCGCAGCGAGCCTTTCGGCAGACTGGATGACTTCCCAATTCTTTGACTCTGAATGGAGCGAGGGGAACGCCCCTTTCCGCTTCGGAGACGGAATTGGCGGAGTGGTACTCACTGACATGATGAACAGGTACTCCACCCTTTACCTGCGAAGTTCATTCAATGCCTTTTCCATTGACAGGATTAAAACCATAAGGTTCAGGGTCAATTATGACGACGGTTTTGTAATATGGGTCAACGGTGCCAGGGTCATGGCCCGCAACGCCCCGGCCACCCTGTCTTACAATGCCCTGGCGGTGGCAAACCACGAGTCGGGTACATTTGAGACCTTTTACCTTGACTCAACCGATGTGCCATTGGTTGAAGGGACAAACCTGCTGTGTATTCAGGCCTTCAACGTGTCACCAAGCAGTTCCGACTTTTATTTTGACGTGGCTGTAGAAGCGTCACTCTCCCTGCCTGAGGTTCCGGAGACACTGCCGCTGAATTTTGACCATGAGGCCGGATTCTGTGAAGCTCCGTTCGATCTGGCCATCTCATCAGGCCAGTCCGGGTATGATGTCATCTATACCATTGATGGCAGCAATCCGCAGACCTCATCAACTGCAATCAGAAGCAACACGGCGGTCACGCTGAGAATTGATCCGGTCATATCGGCAGGCCGTCCTGCCACGCCGGTATTCATCGTGCGTGCCTCACTGGTCACTGAGGGCTATTCGCCTTCAAGGCCCGTTACAAAGTCATTCATTTTTCCTGACAAGGTACTGACCCAGGGTCACCCGGGAGGAGGCTGGCCCTCATCCCCGGTCAATGGGCAGGTAATTGACCTCGGGATGGATCCCGACGTGGTGAATGATTCCAGGTACAGTCAACAGATGAAGGCAAGCCTGATGGATATACCTTCAATATCACTCGTGACTGATCTTGCAGATATGTTCGGCGCTTCCGGGGGCATATATGTCAACGCTTACCAGCATGGCGAGGAATGGGAGAGACAGTGTTCGCTGGAGCTCATTAATCCTGACAATACCATAGGCTTCCGGGTAAACGCGGGGGTTCGCATACGCGGAGGTGCAAGCAGAACTTCAGACAATCCCAAACACGCCTTCCGGCTCTTCTTCAGGAAGGAGTACGGCCCCGGCAAGCTCCTCTATCCCCTCTTCGGCAACGAAGGAGCCGCTGAGTTCGATAAGGTTGACCTGAGAACAGAACAGAACTATTCATGGAGCAAGGATGGCGATACTCATAATACGTTCCTGAGAGACATCTTTTCGCGGGATACGCAGCGCGACATGGGGCAGCCTTACACAAGGGGAAAATATTATCACCTCTACCTCAACGGCATGTACTGGGGCCTCTTCCAGACCGAAGAGCGGCCTGACGCCGACTATGCCGAAACCTATTTCGGTGACGGAGATGACGACTATGACGTCATCAAGGTATCTGTCGAGTCATGGCCTTACTTCAATGAGGCAACCGACGGTACAATGGCATCATGGCAGGAGCTCTACAACCGGTGCAACCGTGGCTTTGCATCCAACACTGACTATTTCGCCCTGGAAGGGAAGGACCAGAACGGCAACCCGGTTAAAAACACCAGGGTATGGGTTGATATTGACAACCTGATTGACTACATGCTGGTTATCTTCTATACCGGCAATTTTGACGCCCCGGTGTCAGCTTTTTACGGCAATGCAATGGCCAACAACTACTTTGCCATACTGAACAGGAAAAACAGGGGTGAAGGATTTGTATTCCTTGCACATGATTCCGAACATTCCATGTTCGTCCGTCCCTATTCGCTGAGCAACGGCATCAATGAAAACAGGGTGTCGATAAGCAATCCGGCAATGACTGTTTCGGGAATCAGCAACTTCCAGCCACAGTGGCTGCACCACAGACTGATATCCAATGCAGAATACAGGCTTCGCTTTGCAGACCGGGCCTATAAGCGTTTTGCTGCGGGAGGAGCCCTCTCGCCGGCAAAATGCGTCAACCGGTTCAATGCCAGGAAAGCGGAGGTGGAGATGGCCATCATAGCTGAATCCGCCCGGTGGGGCGATGCAAAAACCTCACAGCCCAGGGATAAGATTGACGACTGGCTCCCGGAGGTAAATGACCTTGTGAACAATTTCTTCCCTGCCAGATCAGACATTGTTATGAGCCAGCTCAGATCAGCCAGCCTTTACCCGTCACTGGAACCTACGGTTGTAAAGGAGTCAGGAATTACAATCCTGGAGGAGAAGGTTGTCTACACTCCTTTGACAATCAGGCTTGAGAATCCCAACAGCAGGGGACAGATTTACTTCACCACTGACGGCAGTGATCCCCGCCAGTTGGGCGGAACGGTTTCATCAAATGCAGTGCAGGCGCAGAACGGCTCAACAGTTGGAGTTTCAGGTTCAATGATTTTCAGGTCGCGCATACTTGACGGACAGACCTGGAGTGCCCTTAAGGAGGTGAGATTCAGTGCCGTCATGGAGGATTACAGTAATCTCAGGGTGACCGAGTTGCATTACCACCCCGCTGATCTGGTAAGGAGTGCAGATACCGTTGACGGCAAGGACCTTGAATTCATTGAGTTGAAGAATGCAGGCAATGGTGCGATGAACATCTCCGGCATTACACTTGACACTGCAGTATATTACAGGATTCCTGACGGGACCATGCTGCCCCCGAAAGGATTCTGGGTGGTTGCCTCCAAGCCCGAGGAGTTTTATTCATATTACGGGATGAGCCCCAGCGGCAACTTCAGCGGAAATCTTTCCAACGCCGGGGAATACCTGCTGATAACCGATAAAAGCGGCAACATGATTTTTGCGTTCACCTTCTCGGATGACTCCCCCTGGCCTGTTGAGGCAGACGGCGACGGGTATTCACTGGTCTCAAAGGCTGCAGACCCGTCAGGTAATCCGGATGCCGCCACATACTGGAAGCACTCGATGAATAAGGGAGGGTCACCTTTTGCCGATGACCCCGTCTCCACCGCAATTGAAAGACTTATAAACGGCGAGAGGGGTGAGCTCCGGCTATGGCCCAACCCGACCAGCGGCGTGGTGGTGATAGATGCGGACGAGGAGATCAGCGGTCCGATGAAACTACGGTTCATATCAGTTACCGGAGCAACGGCTCTTGTACTGGATGTTGAAGGCGCAACACTGGTTGACCTGTCAGAGCATGGACTCGCGCCGGGAGTATACACCGTCACAGCATGGCACGCCGGGGTTTCATACATGACAAGACTTGTATACATTCCTGAGAGGTAGCGTTCTCCCCTGACCGGGATCAGCCGTATCTTTCCCACCGGAATCGGAAAAAATGATTTTGAAATCTGCCCTGTACTTGATTAAATTTGCACACTATGGATTTTAAAACCGGCATAGGATCATCCATGAAGAAAACAGTCTTCCGCATAGCGGGAGTCATACTGGTTGCATACATGCTGAGCTTCGCTTCATGCGATACTGTGGATATCTGCTGGTATTGCGAAAATCCGCATAACCCGAATGAGTGGCAACAGGTGTGCAACGCCGGAACAAAGACCAAGCTTGAGTCATACGGTTACGTTTGCACTCCGTTCTGATGTTCCGGCTGTGCCCGGTCACTCATCCTTCATCTTTCCCGGCCTTAACATGTTTTCAGGGGCTAGAATCTGATCAAGCTTCTCCTTTGACAGCAGGTTCTTGCTGAGCACCAGAGAGTATACGCTTTCGCCCGATGCAAGGGCTTCCATTGCCAGTTCATTGGCCGACTTGTATCCTATCCAGGGTACCAGTGCCGTCACCAGCCCGATGCTGTTCTCAACCATTGACCGGCAGCGTTCCTCATTGGCTGTGATACCATCAATGCATCTGAATCTCAGCGTATTCATGCCGTTGATCAGCATCTCAACCGATTCAAAGACACTATGTACGATCACAGGTTCAAAGACATTGAGTTCAAGCTGTCCGGCTTCGGAAGCCATGGTGACAGTCAGGTCATTCCCGATCACCTTGAATGCAATCTGGTTAACCACTTCGGGTATTACCGGGTTGACCTTCCCCGGCATGATTGATGACCCGGGCTGCATCGGGGGAAGGTTAATCTCATTGATGCCGGCCCTGGGTCCCGAGGAGAGCAAACGGAGGTCATTGCAGATCTTCGACAGCTTGACGGCCAGGCGCTTCACGGCCGATGAATACATGACGAATGCTCCTGTATCCTGTGTTGCCTCCACAAGATTGGATGCCAGCACCAGATCAAGACCTGTGATCCGCCTGAGATGCCTGGTCACCTTGTCTGAATAGCCCGGCTCCGAATTGATGCCCGTGCCTATCGCCGTGGCACCCATGTTAATCTCAAGAAAAAGACGGGCATTCAGGTTCAGTCTCTCAATCTCCTCCGCCAGGGTGACGGCATATGCCTCGAACTCCTGACCGAGGGTCATGGGAACGGCGTCCTGCAACTGGGTGCGCCCCATCTTGAGAACATGTGAAAACTCCTCTCCTTTCCTCCGAAATGACTCAACGAGCGTTTTCAGCACCGCCACGAGCTTCCGGTTTGAGTTATAGAGCGCAATCTTCACCGAAGTGGGATAGGCATCATTTGTAGACTGTGAAAGATTCACATGATTGTTCGGGTGGCACCGGGCATAGTCGCCCTTCTCATGTCCCAGCATCTCAAGCGCCCTGTTTGCGATCACCTCGTTGGCATTCATATTTGTTGACGTACCTGCCCCGCCCTGGATCATATCAACCACAAACTGGTTATGATACTTGCCGTTCTGGATTTCGCGGCATGTCAGAACAATTGCATCCCTGACGCTCCGGTCAAGCAGACCCAACTCATAGTTGGCCTCAGCCGCTGATTCCTTGACCATTGAGAGTGCCTCAATGAGCGACGGGAAGAAGTTCAGCGTCACCCCTGAGATATTGAAGTTTTCCATAGCCCTGAGCGTCTGCACGCCGTAATAAGACTCAACGGGCACCTCACGCTCACCCAGGAGGTCACTTTCAGATCGCGTGCTTCCTGAATCATACTGTGCATTGTATCCAAGAATACGGGTATTTGCATTCCGCATACGCCTGGAAATTACTCTTGTGATATTCTGAAGAATCTTAAGGGTGGTTGCGGGACTTTGCTGAAAGAAGCCGCTGCTAATATCCAGGATAGTGGTTGACTTTACAGCCTTCGCCGAGGTGGAATGAAGCGAATTCTCCTCCCAGATGCCCTCCCCTATGAAATCACCCCTGCCGAAGAGCGCCAGCCTCGTGTCTGCACCATAGGCATTCCTCTTGAAGAGCTCTACCTCTCCTTCGTATATTACATAGATATCTTCACGCGGACTGTTTTCCCTGAAGAGGATATATCCTGAGTTGCATTTCTTCTCGCGGATATGTCCGGCGAGCTCGTTCAGTTCCTCATCCGTAAGGTTCCTGAAGAGCTCAATACCCTTCAGAAATTGTGAAATTTCGTTCTTATCCATGGTTCAGCTATCCGTTAATCAGTGTCAGGCCTCAAAGGTTAATAAATTTAAGATTATTATTAATGCCAAACCTCAGCATGGCCGAAGTCGATCGGTTTTACTATCTTGGCACCCCATACCTGTTGAAATATTCAGTTATGAATACCAGTCTGAAAAGAGTTAGTCTTGCGGCGGTTGTGATACTGTTCGGGCTTGGCGTGTCAGGGCAGAACCAGATCCCGCTTAACGGTCCATGGGAGGATGAAAAATTCTTCAATGCAGGATACACCATCGGATTTAATGTGATGACTTTCGGCATTAATCCCTCGGAGCAGTTTACCCTCACCGATTCAGTGTATCCCGCCAGGGGATCAGTCTCTCCCGGGCTGAACATACACCTGGCGCTCAATTTCAGGCTGAACCAGTTTTTTGATATAAGGCTCCTGCCCGGCATTTCTTTCGGACAGAGGAATGTGAAATATTCATCTGACCGGGTGCATGACACGGTCTTCAGTCCGCAGAAGGTTGAATCAAGTTTCATTGAGGTACCCCTGCAGCTGAGGTACGGCTGGAGGATGCAGAATATAAAACCTTATGTTATCGGTGGCATCAATTACAGGTATGATTTCTACGCCCAGGAAAAATACCGCCTGGAGCGTCCTGTTTACCTGAGGCTGAACAGACCCGACCTGTACTATGAGGCAGGCGCGGGAGTCGGTTTTTACCTGGGTGAACTGAGGCTCGCCCTGGAGCTGAAGATATCAAACGGAATTGCAGATGTACTTGCTCATGACCCTCATCCTGAGTACCCTGAATACTGCAATACAATTGAGAAACTGAAGTCACGAATCTGGGTGTTGTCGCTGCATTTTGAGTAAGGGTGACAGGCATAAGAGGGCCTGAAGCGTGTAACCTAAGAACTCTGTCCATTAATCCTCTTAGTCCCATTGTTGGTCAAAATTATCCTCTATTTGAGGGCTGTAGCGCTCAAACTATGAGCTTTATTCGCGAAATTTGGGCAGGCGATGGGAAAACTGCAGGCTACGAGATACCTGCTGAATAACTGACAATATCGATGAAATACAACTACAAAAACCTCTTTGCGTCGCAGCACGAAAAGTTTACGGCGATATTGGGTCAGGACTATTTCTCGTCGCTTCTGGTGGATGACGATCTGTCAGATTCCGCCATTATCATTTCAGACAAGAGGGTTTACCAGGTAGGTCGGTTGTATGAGTCACGCTCCCGCATTTACGGCGGCGGACTCAGGGCAAGCAGGGGAAAAAAGATTGTCAGTCTCCATGATATCACAGGCACTGCCTGTAAGGAGATAACCAAACCCGTTCCCGGAGGGGCCCTGATAGCATTCGGTGTGCTGGCAGCCACCCTCGGCCTTCTCTCCGATGTGCGTCAGTCAACCTATATAATGCTGGGTATCGCGGCTGTGTCGGTCGCCGCAGGCATCTGGCTCATCATAAAGCTCAGGAAAAGATTCCTGGTTATTGAATATGCCGGCGGAAGCATGGCACAACCGGTAAAATTCATTACAGACACCGAACTCAACCTGTTCCAGGGCATCATTGCCGATGAGAAGGAGAAACTGATGTCAGGGATAGGGGAACTCAAGGAGTGCCCCAACTGCGGTGAGAAGATTCAGCTTGGTGCAAAGATATGCCGTTACTGCGGCGAAGCCCAGCAGGAGCCTGCCACAGAGGAAACACGCTAAGGATCAGCCGGATTTTACCCTTTAAGAATTACCGGGAGCAACGTCAGCTCTTCGTTTGATGATGGCTTAAACCCCCAGGCTTTTAAATGCTTCAAGCACCAGGAATACCGGCCAGACGATTGCCTTCAGGAAGCCCAGCACCCCCATCCAGAAACCCGTTGCCCCCGAAATAAAATAGATGGCTGCACCAATAAGTCCCAGTCCGTAAACCGCACCGGACGATGGCGAACACTCTTTCATTCTGTCAGTCATAATAGATCCCTCCCGTTATTTTTGGTTACACAAAATGATTGCGACCCGTAAAATTATGACAGTCAGTTGATAATGTCAAATTTATTTTTTCTCCGGAACATTTGTCATTTTTACCGGTTTATTTATCAACTGATTACACTTATTCGTCAAATCGGAATTTATGTTGTACAGCATGACCGTCAGGCGTGAGAGGCCGGAAAAATGCAAGTGCGGGCTGCTTCATCTAAAAACAGTGATTATCCGCCAATCAAATTATCTTTGTATATACCTTCTGTCGTCTCTAACTTGTAACTTTTTAGGTCCGGCAACTGTCGACCGGGCCCTTTAAAAATATGGAATGGTAAAAAGAAACATAATAGGAACACTCTTTATTGCATTGCCCTTTCTGACAGCCTTTGCCCTTCCGGCGGGAATCAGCAGGGATTACAATTCCCCGGCAGCCACGGAGGCAGTCACCCATGCCGCTATGATCCCCCAGGCTGATAATCATGACTTTGGCGATGCTCCTGCAAGCTATGGCTCTGCTGACCATGCTGTCTCCGACCATTACCTGGGTTCCCGGGTTGATACTGAGAATGGAAGCCAGTACTCTGACGAAGCAAACGGGGATGACCTTAACGGGATTGATGACGAGGACGGAGTTACTATTCCTTCTCTGAAACAGGGAGAAAAAGCCACTATCAGGTATACCGTCTCCACCCCCTGGTACTCTACTGCGTATCTGAATGCATGGATTGACTGGAATGGTGACGGAGACTTTGATGATCAGGGAGAGAGAATAGTCACTGACCGGCAAAGAGGATCAGGATCTTATAATATTGATTTGACTGTACCGGCAACTGCCATTGCTTCGAAGCCTACCTTTGCCAGGTTCAGGTTTGGCCCCAGGTCAACGAATAATCCTGCTTACGGCAGCACCGGGAGCGCCACTGCCGGTGAGGTGGAGGATTATATTTTGAAAATAGAATGTGCAATTCCTCCGGCGCCAAGGGTGGGCCAGGTAACGCAACCTTCCTGCACTACCGCCACCGGCAGCGTGGTGCTTGAAAACCTGCCCGGAACAGGTACATGGACCCTCACGCGGGTTCAGGACGGAGAACTTGTGACTGGCAGTGGTACAACATATACTGTGACAGGACTGACGCCAGGCACATGGACTTACACAGTCACCAACCAGAGCGGGTGTACCTCCAACCCTTCAGCTCAGATTGTTATCACACAGACTCCGGACACACCAACCGCCCCTGTAATTGACGAGGTCAATCAGCCAACATGCGATGTCTCCTCGGGAAGTGTCTCGCTCAGCGGACTTCCATCAACCGGCAACTGGACCGTCACCCGTTATCCCGGCGGACAAACATATAACGGTAATGGCACCACCCTGACTGTCTCCGGACTGGGAGCCGGGACATTTCACTTCACAGTCACCAATTCGCAGGGCTGTACCTCTCCCCCGTCATCAGATGTTGTTATCAACGAACCTCCTGAAATACCTTCTCCCCCGGTACGGGGCACCATAACCCAGCCATCCTGCAGTTCCCCCACGGGCAGCGTGCAACTTTCCGGACTGCCTGCCGGACAGTGGAGCATTACGCGGAATCCCGGCGGTGTGGTTACCCAGGGTTCAGGTAGCAGTACGGTTATCCCCGGCCTGCCGGCAGGAACATTCACATTTACCGTTACAAATGAGGCAGCCTGCACTTCCGGTCCGTCAGCAGGAGTAACCATCGTTCAGGGCCCGGACATACCCGGTGCCCCGGTGGCGGGCACAATCACCCAGCCTACGTGTAATGTCTCTACCGGAAGCCTGTTCCTTTCCGGCCTTCCCGCCCAGGGATCCTGGACTCTCACCAGGCAGCCTGACGGAGCCACATTCCTGGGGACCGGCACAAGCACAACCCTGACGGGAATTCAGCCCGGCACCTATACTTTTACGGTTACCAACGCCAGCGGCTGCACCTCAGTACCGTCACAGAGCGTTACCTTCGATGCGCAACCTTCCATCCCCACCCCTCCGGTGCCGGGAGCAATCACACACCCGACATGTGATCTTCCCACAGGAAGCGTTGTCATAGGCGGCCTGCCTGCAACAGGCACATGGACACTCACCCGTTTCCCCGGAAGTATCATCGTCAACGCCTCAGGCACTACTTTTACTGTAAACGGGCTGAATCCCGGTTCATATAACTTTACCGTGACCAATGCCGGCGGATGCACATCACCGGTATCTGCGGATGTTGTCATCAATTCCCAGCCCGGGCCCGTGCCAACGCTGGTAATCCATAATCCTGATCCGGTCTGTTCACCGGGGGTCGCTGATCTGACACGACCGGCAGTAACGGCAGGATCTACACCAAACCTCACCTTCACCTACTGGAGGGATGTTCAGACTACCGTTCCTCTGAACACGCCATCAGCAGCCCCTGAAGGAACCTATTACATCAGGGGTACCATCCCCGGCGGCTGCTCCGCCGTGAGTCCTGTCACAGTAATGGCATTCCAGCAACCCACGGCAAACGCAGGGCCTGACCAGGAGCTGACATTTGTCTTCACCGCCACGCTTGACGCTGCCGAACCGGGCGAGAACTCCACAGGCACCTGGTCAGTTCAGGAGGGCACCGGCACATTTATCGATCCCAATAATGCAAAAACGACTGTGACAGACCTCTCGCAGGGCGAAAACTTACTCTTATGGACCGTATCAAACAGTGTCTGTCCTCCGGCAACGGATGAGCTCCTTGTCACTGTGAAGAAAATAGTAATCCCATCCCTGATTACCCCGGATATGGATCTTAAAAATGACTATTTCGAACTCCGGGGAATAGAGGTCCTCGGCAGGGTTGAACTGACTGTGTTTGACCGCAGGGGAGCCCTGGTTTTTGAGAATCTCAACTATGACAATCTCTGGCACGGCACAAACTACAACGGTGAGCCCCTGCCTGATGACACTTACTTTTATGTCATAAAGGCCGAAAACGGTCTTTCACTGAGCGGCTATCTTTATATAAGACGCTGATTCTCAAATAGAACATATTAAAAGAGGCTGCCCCCGAAGAAGCAGCCTCAAAAATAAAAAATCCTTAAACCCTAGTAACCGGGATTCTGCTGTGTTTTTATTGCCGGGTTTGCATCAAGTTCACCCTGATCTATTGGCAGGATCGTCTTGTAGAATGTCCTGTCAAGGGTCTTCTCACGGTGCGTGATTACGACTGCCGGAGAGATGAACTCATCGTTGAACTCGATGGTCTTGTTGAGCCTGAGCATGTCAAAGTACCTGAGCCCCTCGGCAAAGAATTCCTTGCTCTTCTCATCAAGGATCATGTCAACAGTCACGGTTGCGTCAGTAGCCTCTGCCAGGCCCGGAGATCTCTTCCTTATCTGGTTTAGATAACCCGCAGCCTTGACTTTGTCAGGTGTCGGAAGCCTCAGGGCAGCTTCAGCAGCAATGAGGTACATCTCGGAAAGACGAATCACCTTAATGTTTACTGCCGAGCGTGAAGCTTTGTCCCCATTCATTGCTGATCCTCCGACATACTTTAGGCAGGAACCGAACCGGGTGTTTGAAGATTCATCGTAGTCCATCACTCCCCAGCGGATATCAGTCGGGTCCTGGTTCATCCTGGCAATCCAGTAATCACTGGCCATGAAATAACCCATGGCGCCCGTCACCTTGGCAAGTCGCAGAAGGTAGTAGCCTAGTGACCCTGTGGTCAAGTCTCCTTCCGCAGGATAAATAGCCAGTTCAAAGATTGATTCCGTGCCGAACTGTGTAGCCCATGATCCACCCCATGCAGTATTTGAATACAGGGTGTACTTGTTGCTGTTGATTACTTCCTCTGCGGCTGCCAGGCTGGCGGTGAAGTTATCCATGAAAAGATGCACGCGTGCTTCGATGGCTTTGTTTGCATAATAGTTGAAGTAGCCGTTGACTTTGTTCTTCGAGAGAAGAGGAGCTGCGGTGGTCAGGTCGGTGAGGATCTGGGTATATACTTCTTCAACTGATGCCCTTGTTGGCTGGGCTGAAGCATCGAGAGGCTCAAGCACAAGCGGAACACCGTATGACGCCTTGTCCATGTTGTACATCTTGCCATACAGCCTGACCAGGTCGAAATACATCAACGCCCTGGCGGTCAGCGCCATACCCTTGTACTCGCTGAGAGCCACACTGCCCCTGTCCTCTGCCTCCATCTTTTCGATGTTCACAATCAGGTTGTTGGCCTGCAGGATACAGTTGTATATCTGCTCCCAGAATCCTGAACCGGAATTAGATGAGGCGGAGTGGTTGAAAGAATAGTACCAGTCAGAGCCTCTGCCCTGTGAACGAATGGCAAAATCGCCTCCCTTGGCATCGCCATAGATTAAGAAGTTTCGCCCGTAATAAAGCGAAGAAGTCATCTTTCTCATCAGCCCGTTGATGGCCACCTTGGCGTCAGCGGCATTTGTGATGGAAGTCTCCGAAGCCGCGTAGTTGCTGGGTTTTACATCAAGAAAATCCTCGCATGAGGTGATCAGCATGAGGCCCAGTACCGTAAGTATTATAGTTATCTTTTTCATCGTAGTGCCTTTTTAGGATTAGAAACTGGCTTCAATGCCGAATGTATAAGTCTTGCCGATCGGCATTTCCCATCCCCTGGAACCGAATTCGTTCACCTCGGGATCATATACCTTATAAGCAGCGAGAGTCCAGAGGTTGGCCCCGTTAAAGTAGATCCTGGCCCCTGAGAGTTTTACCTTGCTTAAAAGCTCATTTGGCAGATTGTATCCGAGAGTAATGCTCTTCAGCCGGGTGAAGTCGGCCGGGTGCATGTGTCGGCTGCTCTTCTGGTTCACATCTTCAAAGTCAACGGCAACCCTCTGGGGATACTTTGCATCCTTGTTCAGGGGAGTCCACCTGTTTTCATAGGCGTCAAGTGACATTATCCTTTCCCAGTAATAACCGTCATCATTGATGTCCCTGCCGGCAGCATCGTAGGTGTAACCGCCAAGCTTGTAAATGAAGTTGAGCGAAAGCGAAATCCCCTTCCATGACAGATCGGTATTATAACCTCCGAACAGTTTCGGATGAGCATCACCAAGAAGTACCTCGTCAGCATTTGAATAGTCATACGTGGCAGGTCTGCCGTCAACTATCAGATCCGGTTCATCATCATTGTTGAGGAACCAAACGTTGAGTCCGGTCTCCCGTTCAACACCGGCCCATTCAAGTCCGTAGATTGCCAGGGTTGACTCCCCTTCGGTGTAGATAAATTTTGTACGTGAATCATCGCCGGTAGGTTCATACCATATTATGTCCTGCCCTCCGTACAACTTGGTCACGGTTGATTTTACGTGAGAGGCAGTAAGCCCTGCACTCCATGTGAAACCGCCTGCTTTCATTATATCACCGTAGAGCTCAAATTCCAGTCCGCGGTTGTTTATCTCACCAACATTATCAAGCGTTGTGTAAAAGCCTGTTACCCTTGAGAGAGGAACATCCTGGAGAAGGTTCTTTGAGTTCCTGTTGAAGAACTCCAGTGAACCGGTCAGTCGCTGGTCAAGTATCCCGAATTCAAGTGCAACGTTCGAGGTGTAGCTAGTCTCCCATGACAGGTCTGCATCTGCAATTGAGCTTACACTACTGCCGGGCTGCTCCATGTATTTGTTGGCATAACTGGTCAGTGAGCGCCATCCGTAGTTGGAAGTCGGCAGGGTACCATTAACCCCATACGAAGCCCTGAGTCTCAGGCTGCTGATTACAGGAACGTCGTCCATGAAGCCTTCCTGGTCTATCCTCCATGACCCTGCAACCGACCAGAAGTTACCCCAGCGCGATTCGGGACCGAGCTTCGATGAGCCGTCACGGCGGAATGAAGCTGAAGCATAGTACTTGTTGTCATAATTGTACTCTGCACGTGAGAGCATCGAAGCCAACGTATGGCCCCAGTAATAGGCATTCGCATCAAGCTTGCCCGCCGTAGCTACAGTATGAAGGGCGCTGGTGGGGAGATTTGTACCGGTAGCTCTCTGGTAATCAGTCTGGTTATTTGCAACCTCCCAGCCAACCAGGGCGCCTACATTATGTACCCCGCCAAATGTCTTGTTGTAGTTGAGGGTGGTTGAGGAGACAAGCTCACTGATCTTTGTGCTGTTCTCCGTAACGGAACCCTGTGTTGTTGTGCCGCTGAAGTGCAGGGCGCTGTAGTATAGGTGATCATAAGTCTGCGTGTTGTCGAATGAGAAGATAGACTTGAGAATCAGTTCAGGAAGTATCTTGATTGTAACTGTCTCATTTGCAAATACCCTCTGGGTCTTTGACCAGTTTTCCCACTCGTTGTTGTAATATACCGGGTTGTAGGCGTAGCTGCCGAACCTCTTCGTCCAGGGCAATCCTGTCAGGTAGTCGGTGGGCCAGTAGAGACCCCAGAGCAGGTTCCGGCTCTGCAGGAAATAGTTGTTACCCAGTGCGCGGGTGTCGTTGAAACCTTCCTTTTTACTGTTGCTGACATTTATATTTGAATTCAGCTCAATATATTTCCCGATCTTCTGACCAAAATTCATCCTTCCGGTGATACGGTCAAAGCCGTTGATGACACTGCGTCCCAGGTCATTTGTATAGGAGAATGAAGTATAATAATTTGAAGCCTCGGTACCACCGCTGACAGAGAGGTCATATGCCTGGTAAACGGCAGTGCGGAACAGCACATCCTCCCAGTCAAAGTACTTGCCTGCTCTCTCCCCTCCAATGGTAAGTGAATTGACTGTGTTGTCAGGAGCTGAGAATGTATAGCCATGCGGGTTGAACCTCTTGTTCAGCTGTCCAAGGGCGCTGGCACTGGCATCTTCATAGTTATCACCGTCATATAGGATCGCTGCATTCCAGAAGTTTTCATAATAGAGTTCCACCTGCTGTTCAGTGCTGGCAACCTCGTAATTGTCAGTTGCAAATGACGGGGTTAAGCCCACGGAGGCTTTGAAGTTGATCACAGGCTTGCCCTGTTTCCCCTGTTTGGTGGTGATGACGATGACGCCGTTGGCAGCCCTCGACCCGTACAGGGCTGAGGCGGCAGCGTCCTTCAGTACGGTAATCGACTCAATGTCATTTGGGTTAATTGAGCTCATCACATTGCTGGAGGTGTAAATACCCATCTGTGAAACGTTACCTGATATCACCGGGACACCATCAACAACATAAAGAGGGTCATTGGAAGCATTCATCGACCCCATGCCGCGCACCCTGATTGAGGAGGTTGAACCGGCCTGGCCCGACAGGGTCGTAATCTGGAGGCCCGCGATCTTGCCGCCTATGGCATTCTCAAATGAAAGCGTCGGGACATCCTTGATGGCGTCAGCTTTTACCACACTGGCGGCACCGGTGAAAGTGCCCTTTGTGGATGTACCGTAGGCAACAACAATCACCTCGTCAAGCGCAAGAGCATCAGTGGCCATCTCAACATTGATGACAGACCTCCCTGATACCTGGATCTCCTGTGTTTTGTAGCCGACATAGCTGAACACCAGCACAGCATCGGAAGGAACATTGCTGAGGGCATATTTTCCGTCAGCATCTGTATTGGTTCCAACTCCCCGTAGTCCCTTTACCAGTACCACTGCATAGGGGATCGGAGAACCATCTTCAGAGGCGGTTACCGTTCCGGTAACCCGTGTCTGCGCCATGCCGGCATTGACAAACAATACCGACAGGAAAATGAAGATTAGTTTTTTCATGGGAAATTAGCGTTAGTTAATAAAGGTTAACTCTCACAAGTTACAGAGAAATTTATTTTATAAAAAAAAATTTGTATTACATCATACTGTTTTAAAGCATAGAGGTGAAGTAACATGGTTAATGTACTGAAAAACACATCAGATGCCAGCACGAGGCTTCCGGATGTCATCCGGAAGATTCCGGGCGGAAACCATCCTCTCTGGAAATTTATGTCCTACATAATCTCGGAAGAGGGAAAATTTGCATTCATGCTGCATGAAAATTTATCGCGCAATCATATTATTTCGTTCGCTTTTGAGTAAATTTCACTCAAATCTTTGCTCATCATGAAACTTTTCAAAGCTCTTTTGCCGGTAATGCTGATATTTTTCGGCTGTAATGCCACTGACACGTATGATGTACTCATCAGGAACGGAAATATTGCAGACGGATCAGGCTCTCCGGCCTTCAGGGGTGATATTGGTATTATGTCTGACACCATTGCTGCCATTGGTGACCTGCGGAAGGCCGGGGGTAAAACAGAGATAGATGCCTCCGGGATGACCGTTGCGCCAGGGTTTATTAACATGCTCAGCTGGGCAGTGGAATCACTTATTGAGGATGGCAGGTCAATGGGCGACATAGTTCAGGGGGTGACCCTCGAGGTGCTCGGTGAGGGTGACTCTTGGGGCCCCTGGAGCGAAAGCATGAAGAAGGAATTAAAGGCATCACAGGGCGACATAAAATATGACATAGGATGGACGACGCTGGGTGAATACCTCGAATACCTCGAAAAGAAGGGGGTCTCAACCAATATCGCATCTTTTGTGGGGACTGCAACCGTCAGGATACATACTGTTGGATATGACAACCGTCCGCCTGCTGCTGAAGAGATGGATTCGATGAAGCTGCTCGTAAGGCAGGCTATGGAAGAAGGCGCCATTGGTGTCAGCTCGGCCCTGGAATATGTCCCGGCCAGCTTCGCCTCCACCGAAGAGCTGACCGAACTCTGCCGGGTGGCTGCGGAGTATGACGGATTGTATATCTCACATATCAGGAACGAGGATGACACCTTCCTGGAAGCCATTGATGATTTCCTGAAGATTCCTGCTGCAACAGGCATCAGGTCTGAGATATACCACTTCAAGCAGGTGGGGCGGACCAACTGGGACAAACTTGACCCGGCTATTGCAAAAATAGATTCGGCACGGGAGGCAGGGCTCCATGTCACAGCAGACATGTACAATTACCCGGCAAGCTCAACCGGACTTGGTATCATCATGCCCGAATGGGTGCAGGAAGGCGGGTTTGAAAAGTGGGTCGCAAGGCTCCGTGATCCGAAGATAAGAAAGGTGATCGGGCCGGAGATAATGAAGACAATCCTGAGAAAACAGGGTACACCCGAAAAGATTATTGTCATCGGTTTCGATACCGACTCACTGAAATACCTGCAGGGAAAAACGGTTGCCGAAATAGCTGCCATGAGGGGCACATCACCGGAGGAGACCATCATGGACCTCATCATCGATGACGGAAGCAATGTCTCGGCCGTTTTCTTCTCAATGTCAGAGGATAACCTCAGGAAGGAGATAGCCATTCCCTGGATGAGCTTCGGCTCAGATGGCAAATCGATGGCACCGGAAGGCGTTTTCCTCAAGTCGGCCACCCACCCGAGGACATACGGTAATTTCGCCCGGTTGCTGGGCAGGTATGTAAGGGATGAGAAGATCATACCGCTGGAGGAAGCTGTTTACAGGCTTACCACCCTTCCGGCCACCAATATGAAAATAAAAAAGCGCGGCGCCCTCAGGGAGGGTTACTATGCCGATGTGGTTGTTTTTGACCCTGCCAGGATACAGGATCACTCCACCTTTGAGGATCCGCATCAGCTCTCAACGGGCATGTCACATGTCTTTGTCAACGGGGTACAGGTGCTCCGTGACGGAGTTCACACCGGCGCCACCCCGGGCAGGGTTGTCCGCGGCCCGGGATACAGGGATAAAAGGTAGTTTTAAGTATTCACCATGACATTCTTACTGAGATTCTCCTTATTACAACCCGGAAAGATAACTCACATTTAATGAGCTCTTTTTTAGGTAAGTATCTGAAGTCATTGCGCTTAACTTCGGAGTTCTCTGTCCTTATTTTGTAAAAAGTTGATTATATAAGTTTTGCGGCTGTAATGTTCATCCGGTGATAAGCCAGCTTTTCGGATCGTATTTACATTTTACCTTCATCTGTAACAACGGTTCATTTATCAAGATATGTTTAGTTTCTGTCAAAGATGTACTGTCTCAATTGTATGACATATTAGAAATCTGTTATGTTTGCATGCAAAACCAAAAAACAGACAGCAATGAAGACAATTTTCAAATCTTTACTTTTTACCGCAGTTCTGGCCCTGGTCATGACCGGCTGCAATAAGAACGACAACTATCTGACGGATGTAAATCTGAAAAGCACCTATGCCGACTGGGCTAAATCAACCGGTAATATTATTCCCTGGCTCTACAATACAGGGAATGTCAACTCATGCGAAGACATAAATTATGACTGTTCTGAGGCAGATATCTGCTCCGGACCCATTAATTTTGATGCTGAGACCGGCATGTTTGATGTTGCCTTTCCGGAAGGGATAACCGTTACAATGTCTGCTGACGGAAAATACGTTACATGGGCTTCAGACAGACCGGTAACCGGTGCTGTAGTGGTAAAGGGTGGAACTGATTCACATATTTATGAATACACCGAATGTACTTCAGGAGATGCCGGTCTGGTTTCTCCCAAGAATAACGGAGGTCAGATATCCACACTCAGCCACCTCGTATTCTGCTTCACATACTGTGAGGAACTGTGCTACGACTGGAGAAGTGAGACTGCATGGGGCGGCGACCTTGATCCCAGGGCAATCAATCCGAAGAACAAGAAGCCTGAAGGTGCATGGTTCTTCATCTACGACGGCGACGGAGCTGAAACCCTCTGGGCTGGCCAGAACGAAATCGCAGGAACAGTTGAGCTGATCGGATCAGATCTTGTTATCACCCTTGCCGAAGACTGGTACCTGCAGGATGTCGATGAACCTGTCAAGATTGAGGGTTACGAGGAATATCCCGTGGTAAGACCGGCAGCAGGTCTCTTTGCAACCTACAAGGGCGACGCTCTTTCAATACCTGTTGGTAAGTATAACTTTTATGCAATTCACCTCGATGTAATGAAAAAGATAAATGTTCCCTGTCCTGTTCTTGAATAAGAATACTTAAGGTTACATATTGAAAAAGGTGCCCCTCCCGGAGCACCTTTTTTCATTCACCCTGATCCAACTTCCGGACAGCGGTGAAAAGCCTTTAATGGCTTTAAATCAATAGCAATTCTCCTCTCAGAAATGACAAATTATTTTTTCTTGATGATCAGATTGAGTAAAAACAGGATTACAATTGCACCAATTGCACCTGTCAGAATTGCACCGAGCCAGCCGCCGCCAAGGGTAAGACCAAGCTTGCCAAGAATCCAGTAACCCAGCGGGCCTCCAATGATACCCACGATGATGTTACCCAGCAGACCCAGACCGCTGCCCTTGTAAAGTACACTGCCCAGCCAGCCGGCTGCGGCTCCGATAAGAAGAGAAACGAGTATTTCCATCTCAATCAGTTTTTAGGATTAAACTTTAATGAATGGGAAAAGTACTAAATAAAATTTACAATATCCTATTTTTAGGATAAAAAGACATCTCTATGGGGTTTTCTTCATCAGTGAGAATCCTGAAAAGCACCTGATCTTTCAGAAGATCAGAGACTTTTACCGGAATGCCGTCAACCAGCACCCGGGCGTTTATAAACCTTATCCCATGGCTGTAATCAACATACCACCAGATATGACCGCTGTACACGGGCTGGATGGGGCTGCCATCGGGGCGGTGCCAGCCGTAGATGACAACCCTGTCGGGCCGCTCTGCAATACGTGACGAAATAATAACATCCTTCTTGATCCCTGCAACGAGCTGACCGTGCCTCCAGCCGGCATCAGCCAGTTGCCTCTCAATCTGCTCATTGTGCTCTTCAAACTTTGTTACCAGTTCATTCGCATTGCCGACCGGCCTGTAAAAAAACGGCTCAGGCTTCACCTCAGCCTTCGACCATACATGGTCACTAAGCTTAGCCGTCAGCAATGAAGCCCCAAACAGGTCAGCAAGCCGCTGTGCTGTTCCCGGAGTAATGGGAATCCGGCAAAAATCATCATCACTGCCAATTGCCAGGTAATCGGGTATAACCTCATATTCAAGATCATGAGGCGTCCCATTCAGGTCATTGAACACCCCTTTCAGGGTGACTGTCTCTCTCAGGAATGCAGGGATATTTCCGGAAGCAGCAGCAATGTAAATCTCCTCCTCCCGATCTTTCAGCGGCAGCTCACTGATTCGCTTCATGAACTCGGACCCTGGTTCAGCTGCCGGGTTGCGTTCCGGAATATTCAGCCTCCTCACGGGAACAATAATTGTGTCAGAAATAAGACCGCTGTAAGCCCTTCCGCCAAAATAACGGTAGCCTTTCTGCTCATTACGCGTTCCGCTCAGAATGCTGTGGATGAGGCCGTTATACTCCACCTGCTGAGTATGAAAGATCTTCCCTCCGGGGTTTGGCTTGAAGATGAACTCAATCCTCCTGTCACGCGACGAATACCAGAGCAGTGAGTCCCGTTCACGCCTCTTCAGACTGAACGATGCGGAGAGGTAATCCTTCATTTTCCAGCTCCGGTACCAAGTGCCTCCTTCAGGCGAAACCAGGGGTTTGCCGTTGTAGATAACCACACTGTCGTTATAGGCCAGTGTGCAGAGATACCTGCTTTTCCCCGACCGGAGCCAGCTGACTATCTTCGGCCCGTAACGCTCACCCTCCCATCCGTAATTGCTGTCGAGGAAGGCAATCCGCACAACACAGCCCGGGATCTGTTCATGGGCATCGATATAGTTGAATATGAACCGCCCTCCGCCGCTGTGGCCGTTCAGAACCAGCTCAGGATTCCAGGGTGCGAACAGAGAAGTGATTTCATCAACCATTTTTTTTACGATCTCCGTGTGGCCCGGGGTATTGGCGCTCCAGGCCGGCCAGCTCCTTTGTTCATTCTCAAGATAGGCCACCACCACGGTCCTGTCAGTTATCACCCTTCTGAGGAACCTCGTCTGTGCGCCTATGTGCTGGATGTCATAGTGCCAGTCATCGTCCTCCTTCAGCAACTTGCCGAAGGTCTGTTCAATGGTGTTACCGTTTGGAAGTGCATAAAGCACAAGCAGCACATGGTCATCGGTGCCAAATCCCGTCATGGGGGCGTTGATGAGCACTCTGGTGCCAGCAACTGAATTTTCAATAACTGTCTGCTGTTCATCAAATTGCCCTGACGATTTGAATCCGGGCAGGGACTGCGAGGCACCCGCAGCAGTGATGGTTGCCAGGATTACTGTCAGAAGGAAAGCTTTCATCTTTTGCAGAGACCGTTGATGTACTCCTCGAGCATCGTGTAGCCTGGCCCTGCCATGTTATTCCGGTCTTCAGGATCGGCCGGATTCAGTCCTTTTTTAAGTTCCCATGAGTCAGCCATGCCGTCACCGTCACTGTCGGCCGGCACATCATAAGTCTTCAGCAACGGCCAGCCGCCGGCGCTGTTCTGTGTGTCTATTATCCCTGTTCCCGCACCGTATGAATCGCCATAGGCGCAGTAGCCGGCCAGGGTCTCATTAATTATCCGGTGATCGACCGGGTCCCTGTGAGGCAGGGTGGCTCCGGCATTTCTCAGAACAGACCTGTAAGCACGCCTGGCGGAAGTGGTTCTCACCGATGCAACAACAAACGGTTCACCTGCCCTGATGACAGGGTTGCCTGCATTATCACCCTGAACACCTCCGCTCCAGTTGTCAGACGAAACCTTGCTGCTGCCTTCGATGCGGTTTCCGCTGACATGCCATCTTCCGACCGTGTCCCATGGTTCAACAATACGGCTGATCACGTCTTTTTTTGTTGCCGGTCCGGGCTTGTAGTAGTTATTGACCATATTCTGCTGCCCCATCTCACCGCCGTACGAGCTGTTGAATCCCCAGTTGAAGATGACATTGTTCCTGAAATCGACCAGCTCCGTCTCACGTGTATCCGGGTGATATCTTGCTCCGCAGAATCGTGGCAGCCGGCTGGTATGGCTGGCCAGAAGGTTATGGTGGAATGAGGCCCCCTTGCCGCCCCATATCCCGCCGTAACCGTGCTCGCCCTTCGGATGGCCGGCATCATACAGGCTCTCAGAGATGATGCACCATTGAAGAGTAAAGTTCTCGTTGTCATAGAATGAAGCAGCCTCGTCAACAGACCAGCTCATGGAGCAGTGATCTATGATTATGTTCCTGTGCCTGATGCATGAGATGGCGTCCTTGGGTTCTTCACCCGCGATTTCATTGCCACAACGGAATCTGACATGCCTTATAATAACATTATCAGCCTCTATAGAAACTGTCTCCCCCTTGATGCATATTCCGTCACCGGGTGCAGTCTGTCCCGCGATGGTGACATCGCCCTTCGAGATGTTCAGCCTCCGCTTAAGATCAATGGTGCCGGATACTGCGAACACAATTGTTTTCGGCGACGGCTTGTTAAGCGCCCATCTCAGAGAGCCTTCAGGAGGTTTAACCACCGAATCGGCAAGGTTTGTAACGGCATAGACCGCTCCGCCCCTTCCGCCGGTGGTATAACGGCCGAATCCCTCAGCGCCCGGAAATGCCGGCAACTGAGCATTCACCAGAATGCCGGCTGCAAGAAAAAACAGTATGGCAATAATCCTTCTCATCTTAACGTCCTTGCTCTGGCTGTCCCGTCGGGTGTAACTGTCTCAACCGTTATACGGGCTGAGCTGCTGCCGCGAACCTCAACAAGACCGTCTGCATCTTCAGCAACCTGCAGGCCCGTGACATCAGCATCCGAGCTGTTGAGAAAGAAGATAAGCGGTTTCTTCTCTGTCACCAGCCGCATGTTCCTGATCTTTATTCCCCTGGCATCAATGCAAGCCATCCCTTCCACTGCAGTCATGTCGATGTTTTCCATAGTTATATTCTCAAGGTTGAGCTCAGGCAATCCCTGAAGATATATCGCCTGGTCAGCACCCCTGCAAGTTATATCTTTCATGGAAATGTTCCTGAACTGAGGGGTTTCTTCAGTGACCGGAGGTATATCACCAACCGTAGTCTCTATATTCTTCCCTTCGGCAAGCATCTCCGAGACCGAGAGGCCTCCGTAGTACAGGTTGAACGAAATCGCCTGCGAGGGGATGTCTGTCATCAGGATGTCATTGAACCAGATGTTTTCTACCACCCCTCCCCTGCCGCGGTTGCTCTTGAACCGTATGCCCACGTCAGTGCCCATGAAGGTGCAACCGGCAACGGAAACATTCCTTACGCCGCCTGACATCTCGCTCCCTATTGTCACTCCTCCGTGACCGTGATAGACAATGCAGTTCCTTATCACGAGGTTCTCAGTGGGTATGCCCCGCTTTCTTCCGTCCTCATTCTTGCCCGACTTGATGCAGATGGCATCATCTCCCACATCGAAATTACAGTTGTACAGGAGAGTGTTGCGGCATGACTCAATATCTATCCCGTCTCCGTTCTGGGAGTACCAGGGATTTCTGACAGTAATATTCCTTACAGTAAGATCCTGACACATAAGCGGATGAATGCACCATGCCGGCGAGTTCTGAAACACAGGTCCGTCAATCAAAATCTTTTTGCAGCTGATCAGGCTTATCATGACCGGGCGCAGAAAATCCCTCATCCATTCGTATGCCTCAATGCCTCCCTCCATCGGTAACGGGACGTTCATCTCGCTCTGCTCGATGGCCCTGCCGTATGCCTCAGAGGGGTACCATGTTCTGCCATCGGCGCTTACCGTGCCACCTGAATTAACAAGGTCATTCCACATCGGGGGAGGCACCTTTTCCTTTTTCACATGCCTCCAGAAGTGACCGCTGCCATCCCAGACACCTTTCCCGGTGAAGGCAATGTTTTCAAGGTCCTTGCCATAGACCGGCGAGATACACCTGACTGTATTGTAGCCCTCGAAGCTTGTTTCTATAAGCGGATACAGGCTCTTGTCGGGGCTGAACAGCACCAGGGCGCCCTCCTCGGCGTGCATCCTCAGGTTGCTTTTCAGTAATATCGGTCCTGTCAGCCAGATGCCCCTGGGTATGACAACCGTGCCGCCTCCGCGGGAAGTGACAGCCTCTATCGCTTTACGGAATGATTCAGTGTTAAGCACGATGCCGTCACCCACCGCTCCGAATTCAGCAATGGAGACTGTGTTATTTGCAATCTGAGGCTCAACCACCTGAGGCATCTCAAACTCGATATCCCTGTAAATCTCACCGGCCGGAGATGAGTGAGAAGGGAGAGCGCCGGGAACTCCGGGAGACACAGTTGCCCCGGCACCACCGGGCGATACCCCGGAAGGCTTGGCCCTGACTCTGGCAGCTCCGGTAATGGCATCGGTCTTCCCCGGCTTCAGCCCCTTCATGGCGCTGAAGACAAGCTGCGCGACAGCAGTAGCGCCGGCAGGCTGAAAGTGGGTATTGTCACTGCTGCCGTCCGGATAGGCTTCATAGAGACCCGGAGGAAGATTCATGAAATAGGTCATTGTGACATAATCACGGCCCCTCTTGGAAAAATACTCCATACTCAGGGAATTGAGGTCAATGAGACCGGCGCCGGTCTCCGCTGCCACTTCCTTCATTGCATCAGGATATGTTCCGTGGGTGTTGCCAAGCATGCCATCCTTCCACGGGTAATTTCTTGCAACCGGAGTCACCAGGACGGGGATCGCTCCCTTTTCACGTGACTGGCTGACATAAAGCCTCAGGAACTCCCTGTACCCTGTCAGTGACGTATAGCGTTCACCCTTGTTTACCGATGCATCATTATGACCGAACTGGATCAGTACGAGGTCACCCGGCCGGAGCAGGCGGTAGATCTCTGACCATCGCCCCTCCTCGAAGAATGACCGGGTGCTTCTCCCACCCCTCGCACGGTCATCAACCAAAACACTGTCACTCCTGACAAGGTTCCTTATCAGCTTCAGTGAGTCAGAAGCCATGAACGACTGGAAGACCTGTCCCCATCCCATGATAGGATACCGTTTTGTCCGATAGTCCTTTTCCAGCGAGTAGTCAGCCACGGTGGAGTCTCCAATAAGCCAGACCCTGGTTACCTTCTTCTTCCCCCCTGCCCTTCCGTTTTCAACGGGATGACCGGCAGTAAATGCCGACAGTATTCCCGTCAGAAGAACCATTAATAAAAACCTGCTCGCTCTCATAAATCAGTCTGTTGTTAAAATTCTGAACCATTCGTTTCCGTCAAGGCCATAGGAGAACCGGCAGATGGCGCCGGGTTCCCGGTTGACTATGAGGATTATGATTACTGCGTCTGCTGTCTTCATTTTACTGCCTGCAGGTGCGTTTGTATTTCAGGTCTGGTATCATGGTTGCCAGGTGGGAGGATTCTTCCTGAAATTACCCAGGGGACCGGGAAGTGTTCCCGGTCCTCCGGAATAATCAGAGAACTAACCTGAAATCCAAGCCTGAGGTTCAGTCTGCCCAGCGTGGTGCGCCGGCCAGACCGATACCTTCAAAATTCGTATCCAGGAAGGTGAAATCACCTCCCGCAGGGTCGGTCCACAGGGCAGTGGAAGCACCACTGTAAGCTGTCATCAGATTCTTAACCGGGCCGGCAACATCATAGAAATCAGATGCATAGTATGACCCGGCAATAGTCATCACCATGGAACCCGGCCTGACCCCGTTTGCCCTGTCAACTGTCTGCCCGAAGATGCAGTCACTGATGTCAAGCGTACCCGTCGATGTATTGTTTGTACCAAAGTCAATAAAATACCTTGAGCTGCCGGTGTCCATGCATGTTTCATTGAAGGTGCAGTTGTCAATTACCACACTCTGGCATCCTGCTCCGTTTCCGTAGTTGATGATGCCGCCTCTTAATTTAAAGACAGTGCAATTGAGGAATCTGATGTTTATGAAGTTCCCGGTTGCAGCTCCGTTCAGCAAGCCGTAATGGCTGTCAAAGGCAAAATCATACATCACGCAGTTCAGGAACTCGACGTTATTGATGACCTGGCCGGCGGCGTTCCCGCGAAGACGGATGGCGCTGCGGCCCGAGTTCCTGATGATGCAGTTCCTGAATGTTATTGCCCCTATGGAGAAGGCGTCATTTTCCTGGTCTATTATACCCCTGTGTTTTGTAGCACCGTCATCGTATGCACTGCTGATGTCAACATTCTCAAACACCAGGGAGTCAGACAGGGTCATGGCAGTCCCGATATCAAACATATGGTTGCCTCCGCCGGCAGCAAGGAATATTTTCGGAAGGTCATGCGGTAATATTCCTCTCACCTTGGTGCTTGTTCTCACTGTGTCAACCTCGGGCAGGCTGTATGATACCCCGTTGACCAGCAGTATCACTCCTCCAGCAGGCAATGCGTCAAGGGCTGCCTTGAGATCGCCTCCCGGTTCCACCAGCACGTCGCCTTCAATGATGACATGTGTCCGGCCTCTTACAAAGTTTCCGTTCATGAGGTGCACCTCGTATACCCCGTTTGCCAGTCCGGTCACCTGTCTTCCGCCGAGCGCAAGATCTTCTGCGCTGAGAGTGACAGGTACCTGGGTGCCGCCACTGACAAAGAGCAGCGAGGTGGCTGTTGCCTCAGGCTCCCATTGCACTATGCAGGCATTCATTGCCGACATATAGGTGTCATAACCCTGGAACAGGTTTTCCGGGTCAGTCCTGAATGCAACCAATGACCATTTCGATTCGTCAACACCCTGAAGTGAGCTGACCGCTTTTATCCTGCCATAGAACTGAGTGTCACCGGCAGGTAAAACGTAAGTGTAGGATACCTGGGTGTCTTCGGTGGCAGGCACTTCTGCAGAGTGCACCAGTGTCGCGGTAGCAGTGGCTCCGTCATAGATCTCCAGAAGGTAGTGATCAGTGTTTTTGACTGATGACCATGTCAGTGTAACCGTTGTGGTATTGCTTATTACGGCCTCAATCCCGACCGGGGAAAAGGCCCTGTCGAAATCAAGCTCTTCCACCACCGGATCAATCTGCTCCTTGCAGGAGGTGAACAGCAGCAGCGTGATCAGCCCGGCAAATAGTCCTGTTTTTATTATTATCTTATTCATTGATAACAGTTTAGTTAGTTTAATAGCCATAATCATTTTTCAGGGCGTCGTTGCTGGCGTCTATGAAAACCTGCCAGATAGGCCAGAACTGGTTCTGATCCGGATCATTAGTGTAGAGCGAGTTGATTTTGGAAGTGCCGAGTTTATCGGAGCTCACGTAAACAGTATTATAGGTATAGTCAGACGACATGTCTGCTGTCTCGCCCCTGTTCAGCCCATAGAACTGGAGTGACTCGCCGTCAGGTGCATACCTGTAGTAGAGCATTTCCGGCACGTCGGAGTAGCTGCCTTCCCGGTTGCTGAGGCTGGTCATCTTCGCCAGCGCCTCATCCATCTTGGTTCCCAGCAGGTTCCAGCGTATCAGCGCAGCCTTGCGTTCCATCTCGCCGCAGAACTCAAAAGCATGTTCGTTGATAATGGCGGTAAACATTTGTTCTTTGGTTGTGATTGCATTCAGATAAGCGTCAACCTTTACTGGCCAGTCAGCCTGTCTGAATGCTCTCTGCCTCACCTGCTTCAGGTAGTCTTTGGCCGGGCTGAGATTGCCTAGCTCGTTCTGTATCTCTGCTGCCATAAGCAGCACTTCGGCATAACGCATGTAGATCTCATTGAGTCCGTCGTCATTGGTGGAGGTGACATACCTTTTCATCCACTCATACCTGAGCTTGCCGAAATACCACAGGGAGACGCCGTTGCCGGTGTTGATTGTCTGTTTCGATACCTTGTTTGTAGCTGTTCCCCATGAGTAGGGCACGCAGGTCACGTCCCTGCGGGTGTCCTTCACGTCATAATCATAGAAGACATGCGGCAGCGGACCGTAGTCACCACCACGTGGCTGTTCGGTATACTGGTCAGCGCTTGCATGCTTAACAGCGAAGGTGAATGCCATCCGGCCGCGGCCGTCGGCAAAGGGAATTTCCCAGAGTGACTCACCACCTGCTGCTATATTTTCCTCGCACACCTTCCTCCAGAATCCTTCGAAACTGCCCTCCAGCTTTGCGGTTCCGCTGCTGATAACATCAAGACACTCCTGCATTGCAACCGGATAGAGCGTTGATAGCGCCAGCTCGGGATCATTGCTGCGCCGGATTCCGTCAGGATACTGTGAATACCCTGCAGCGACAAGGCATATCCGTGCCCGGAAAGCCTTCACGAATGCCCTGTTGATCCCCTCCGTGGTTGTGGTTCTCGCATTGCCGTTAGGCCACGCCACAAGTTCAGCAGCCTCCCCCAGGTCAGCAATGAGCTGTTTGTATATCTCATCCCGGCTGCTCTTTGACAGGTACATTGTTTCTGAAGATACAGGCTCGAACCTGGCAACCACATCACCCCAGGCCTTTGCAAGATCTGCATAGTAAACGGCCCTGAGGGTAAGCGCCTCCCCGAGCAATTGTCCCATTTCCGTTCCCGGAGCCGGATTGCCATAGGTGCGGAGACCCCTTATACAGATGTTCGCACGCTCAATGCCTGAATACATCTGCGCCCAGGCATTATTAGCCGTGTTCATGTCAGTATTGATGGCCGAATTGAGATATCTTGACAGGTCCGACCTTGCACCTGCCTGGTGGGAGTTGTTAAACCACTCTATGTCAGTGTTTGCACCGTAATGCGTCAGGAACCGTCCCCTGTAAGAGTTTGTCTGACCTATCGGCTCCTTTATGCCGTCAATGGCCGATGCGGCAAGGGTCGGATTGGAGAAGATCAGCGACTCATCCAGCGTTGACTGTGACGGAGCTTCCAGGAAGTCTTCGCACGACACAAGCAGGCCGGCAAAAACGATACTAATCAGAATATCTACGAACTTTTTCATATTCATCTCTTTTTAACGGGTTAAAAAGTCAGGTTCACACCAAACAACAGCTGCCTGCTTTTTGGATAAGCCGAGTAATCAAGTCCCGGAGTAAGCACGGTGTTTCTCCTCGAAGAGACCTCAGGATCAAATCCCGAATATTTTGTCAGCACAAACACGTTCTGGCCCGATACGTAGAATCTCAGGCGCTGGATGTGCATCCTGTCAGTGACAAGGCCGGGCAGCGAGTACCCCAGGGTCAGTGTATTAAGCCTCAGGAAAGAGCCGTCTTCCACCGCCCAGTCACTGAATACATGCCTTGTCATGAAGGGTGACCACATTGTGGTGGTGGCGTTCATCGATTCCAGCCTGGCCGGGTCATTGACAAGCTCCCCGGTAGCCGGGTCAAGGTTTGTCCATCTGTTCCCTTCAGCCATGACGTCAATCAGGTTGCGGAAGGGGTATCTTGATGTCGTGTACTCAATCTTGTTGGCATTATATATATCATTCCCGACACTCCAGTTAAACATGGCCGCAACATCAAATCCGTAGAAGTATCCCTCAATATTAAAACCGCCGGTATGTTTCGGGTTGGCATTGCCAATGACGGTGCCGTCAGCTACGGTCACAATCTTGTCTCCGGAAAGGTCCCTGAGCTTGAGGCTGCCGGGGCGGAGCGTTCCTACCACATTCGAACAGTCAACCACCCCTTCCCTGAGTATCCATTCCTCCTCCTCGGCATCATAACCGCTGAAGTCTGACACACTGTAACGGCCGTCATTGATATAACCGTACATCTGTCCTACCGATCCGCCAAGAGCTATCCAGTAGTCATTGCCGATCTCCGTTGATGCCCAGCTTGTGTTCTGGCCAAAGTCATTCATGACGCCAAGCGATAGTATCTTGTTCTTGTTAAACCCGATGTTGAACCCGAAGCTCAGACCATATTTTTTCTCACTAAGGGCAATCAGGTTAAGTTCAATCTCAAGCCCCTTGTTTTCGGTTTCACCCATATTCCTGTACTGAGTATTGTATCCGGTACCGGATACCGGGAACTCGATCAGCAGGTCCTTTGTATTGTTGCGATACAGCTCTACGCTTCCGTTTATGCGGCTGTCGAACAGACCGAAGTCAAGACCCAGGTTCCTGGTAAAGGTTGTCTCCCACTTCAGATCAGGATTGGCCATGGTTACGGAGGGAGCCCAGAATGATGAGAATCCGTTTATCCATGAGGTCGTCCGGGCTTCGAATATCTGCGCTATCTGGTTGGCCGGAATGTTGTTGTTACCTGCAGTTCCGTAACTGAACCTCAGCTTCAGGTTATTCAGGGTACCGGAGATGCCCTTCATGAAATTCTCTTCGGAGATCCTCCATGCTATTGCAGCTGACGGGAAGTAGCCCCAGCGGTTGGCCGCAGAGAATTTACTTGAGCCGTCAGCCCTGTAGGTTGCTGATACAAGGTATCTCCCCTTGTAGTCATACATCACCCTTCCGAAGAAGGAAAGCAGCTTGTCATCAGGATTGAAGGTATTGGTGTAGCTGTTTGAAAATCCCTGGCTGACCAGCTTGTATGCTTCGGGGCCCGTGAAAAAGTCGGGAAAACCCCATACCTGGTTAAACATCGTATTAGTCTTCATTATCAGAACCTCCTGGCCTGCAAGCAGTTTGAGCGAATGGCCGGAATCACCGAACAGATTTGCAAAGTCATAATTGAAGGTATTGGTGCTCCTGATGCCGTTACCCTTTCTTTCATATGCCTCAAGCGCGGGCTTGTTCTGATAATCAGCTGTAGGGGTGTTCCTGACATAATAGGTTGTGAGCCCGTAGAACCGATCGTCATTGTTGACATAGCTGTCAAGGCCTGCCTCTGTACGGAACACAAGGCCGTCAAATATCTCCCATGCGAAACTGCCGCCAAGGTTGAACCTCTTCCTGAGCTGCTGCCGGTCATTATCCCTTACGTTGTCAAGCGGGTTGGTCATGCTGGCTGACAGATCGGTGTCATCAAAATCACCCACCGAGTTGAACGGTATGGGTACGAAGAGCATGGTCTGCTTGACCCTTGCATCATTGGGTGTGGCTCCTCCCTGGTCAGTTGCACCGGCACCCAGGATTTCCATGTCTGAATACCTGACAGAGAATGAGAGGTCAACCCTGTCACTTGCCTTGTGATCAAGCTTGAGGGACAGGTTGTCACGCCTGTATTCTGAAGCAAGCATGATTTCACTGCTCCTGATACCGGCATAGGATACGGAATACCTGAACCTGTCACTGCCTCCAGAGACGGTCAGGTCATGGTTGAATACCTTGCCGATATGCCCGAAAACCTGGTTAAACCAGTCTGTTGAAGGCTGACCGGCATAGAGGTCAATATCCTGGTAGTTGCCAAAATACCGCTCGTAGTTGGAGAGATCGTCATCAAGAAGCGCATATTCATACTGCCATCTCATATAGTCCTCAACAGATATTGAATTGAGACGGCTGGCTACCTTCTTGAAGCCATAGTAGGCATTGTAGTTCACCCTTGGCTTGCCCTCTTCTCCTCCCCTGGTGGTGATGATAATAACACCGTTGGCGCCGCGGGCTCCGTAAATGGCTGTTGACGAGGCATCCTTGAGCACGTCGATCGACTGGATCGTTGATGGCGGTATATCAGTAATGCTGTTTACCGGGAAACCGTCAACTATGAAGAGGGGTGAGTTGCTCTGGGTGATTGATCCGCCGCCTCTTACACGGATGTTGATCTCGGCGTCAGGCGAACCCTCCGTTGTAACAATCTGGACTCCGGCCATCTTCCCGGTAAGTGCCTCCGCGGCAGTCGAGACCGGTACCCTGGCAAGTTCCTCTCCCTGCACCGACACAACAGAGCCGGTCACATCCCTTTTTCGTATGGTACCGTAGCCGATGACAACCACATCCTCCAGCATGCTGCTGGAAGGAGCAATGGTGACATCAATAGTTGTCCTGCCTCCGACAGGCTCCTCAACCGGATCATACCCGACATATGAGAACAAAAGAGTGGCGTCCGGCGGACAGTCTGTCAGCGTATAGCTGCCATCCATATCAGTGGCCACACCCCGGGCAGTGCCCTTTATGACCACGTTCAGGCCGATCATTGCCTCTCCTGTCCCGGCATCGGTTACCCTGCCCTTCACCGTGATGTTCTGTGAGAAGGCTGTCAGCGATAATGCCGTCATGACAAGGATCAGCAAAGCCCTCAGACCACTTTTGCCGCGGCCGGAGGATCTTCTGAATGCAACATTTGATTTTGTCATAGAGAAGTTGATTAGGGTTAGTAATTTGATGCTGTTCAGTACGTTTTCAGCAGGGCCGGCAGGCCCATGGTTATAAAATTAAGTAATAAAAATTAAGGATATCCATCATTAACGATTAGTCCACATTTATAATCAAATTTTCTACCTGATTTTATTAACTTGCCAGCTGTTCCCGAAAACCTGACCTGAAAAAATGAGTGAAGAGATCCTGCGGGCCATGATGGAGTTGTTTGCCCTGATTGTCAAGCAGGACGGAGGCATGCTTCAGAGTGAACGTGATTTTGTCTCCGCTTTCCTTACAAAACAGCTTCCCCATCAGAGCGCCGATGAATTCATGCATCTCTTCCTTCAGGAGGCAGGCGCCGTCAGGGAAAAGGAGAGACCAGACATTTCCGAAACTGCATCGGTAAAAGATTCAATAAGAATTCTGAACAACTGCAAGAAGATCAACAAAACCCTGTCTCAGGAACAGAGAGTTATTGTACTGATGCGCTGCTTTGAACTGATTGACTCCGATAAGCAGTATACTCCCCAGCGCATGAATATCATCAACACCATTGCCGAGGTGTTCAGGATATCAACGTCTGAATTCAACAGCATCATGCAGTTTGTCATGGAGGACGACCGGGCAGGCTTCACCGACCGGTCAATGATTGTAATGAACACCGGGTCTGGGATATACAACGAACCCGGAACCGGATCCTTCATTGTCTTCCTGAAGGTGGCAAGTGTCAATCTTTACTTCCTGAAATGCTTCTGTGACGGAAACACCCTCCTCAACGGACTCCCCCTGGTTTGCCGCAGGGTCTACCTGTTTGCCCCCGGAAGTTCTGTTCAGGCGCCTCCTGCGCCCAGCATTTATTACAGTGACATCGTCTCGGCTTTCGCTGCCGGAAAGGATATTCACAAACTCTCTTTCGTGGCCGAAAAGGTCAGCTATTCCTTCCCTGACGGAACGCCGGCAGTAACTGACATCAGCTTCGCCGCAGGCGAAGGAATGCTCATAGGGATCATGGGAGCCAGCGGATCGGGAAAAACCACACTGCTCAACCTGCTGACAGGACTGACAAAACCTGAATCGGGGGAGGTCAGGATAAACAGCATCCCGATCCATACCGATGACAAGAGACTTGATGGAGTGATCGGGTATGTGCCCCAGGATGATCTCCTGATAGAGGAACTGACTGTTTTTGAGAATCTTTACTATGCCGCATCTCTCTGTTTTGCCGGCAAAAAACGGGAAGATCTGACAGCGGTTGTAAATAAAATACTTCAGAGCCTGGGCCTTTACGCGAAAAAGGATTACCGCGTAGGTTCACCCCTCAACAAGGTCATCAGCGGCGGTCAGAGGAAGAGGCTGAACATCGCCCTCGAGCTGATCCGCGAACCATCTGTCCTCTTCCTTGATGAACCTACCTCAGGTCTCTCATCAGCCGATTCTGAGAACGTGATGGATCTCCTCCACGAGCTGACAGGCAGAGGCAAGCTGGTAATTACCGTCATTCACCAGCCTTCATCAGATATTTTCAAGGGATTTGACAAGGTGCTGATCCTTGACATGATGGGCCACCTGGTATTCTATGGGAACCCGCTGGATGCAGTTGTGCACTTCAAGACCCTTGAGTCACATATCAACAGCGGAGTTGCAGAATGCCCTTCATGCGGCACGGTGAATCCGGAGACACTGTTCAACATCCTTGAGACGAGGGTGGTTGATGAGTTCGGCAAGTATACCGACCAGCGTAAAGTCTCACCGGCAGAGTGGGCCGAAGCATACAGGAAGACCTTACCGGAATTGCCGCCTGGAGAGGAGACGGTGGCCCCATGGTCAAGCCTGCGAAAGCCCGGATGGCTAAGACAGACGTTCATCTACCTGTTGCGCGACCTGAATAGCAAGATAGCCAACAGACAATACCTGCTGCTGACCCTCCTGGAAGGGCCGGTCCTCGGACTGATTCTGTCATACATCATCAGGTATATTGCAGATCCCTCGTCAGATATCTACCTCTTCAGGGAAAATGAGAATATCCCGATATTCATTTTCATGAGTGTTATCGTTGCCCTCTTCCTCGGACTCACAATCAGCGCAGAGGAGATATTCCATGACCGGAGACTGCTGCGGAGAGAGCATTTTCTTCACCTTAACCGAAGCAGCTACCTCGTCAGCAAAATACTGATACTTGCTTTTATCTCTGCCCTCCAGGCATTCCTGTTTCTTGCTGTGGCTCTTCCGATCCTTGGTGTCAGGGGATTGTTCCTTTACTACTGGATCACCCTTTTTACCACGGCATTTGTCGCCAATATGATCGGACTCAACATCTCGTCGGCACTGAATTCAGCCATAGCCATCTATATCGTCATTCCCCTGCTGATGATTCCCATGATGGTCCTGAGTGGCGCCATGTTCCCGTTTGACAAGCTCAACAGGAGTCTTGCACGGGCTGACAGGGTCCCGGTCATAGCTGACCTGATGCCTACCAGGTGGACCTATGAGGCGCTGATGGTGAAACAGTTTACCGGGAATGAATACGGAAAGAGGGTCTTTCCGCTTAAACAACAGATGAGTGTCTCTGACTTCAACACCATCTACCGTATTCCGAGGGTTCATGAATCACTGTCCGCTCTGACCGGCAATCAGGGATCAGCCTCCGTTACAGGAGAACAACAGAAGGAGATGCGGCTGCTCAGGAATGAAACAGCCACCATCGGAGCTGCAGGCATCATCAAACCCTTCAGCGGCACAGACTCAATTACCCCTGGTCTTTTCACCCCGCAGCTCGCCGCCAGACTGACCTCCTGGCTCGCCAACGCAGACCGGGAATACAGACGACTGAGCAATCTTGCAGATATGAGCCTTGATAATTACATCAGCAGCAATAAAGTGGCTCTTGATCTGTTATATAATAACTACCATAATGACAAGCTTGAAGATATTGTCAGAAAGGTATATGAGAAAAACAAGATGCTTGAGTTCAATGACAGGCTTATCCAGAATGTTGACCTTATTTACCTTGAGCCGGCGGAAGCGGGGCCGCTTAACTTCCGCACCCACTTCATGGCACCGGTCAAGAGGTTCATGGGCCTTCGGGTTGACACTTTCAGGTTCAATATCCTGCTGGTGCTATCCACAGTCATCGTCCTGTATGTAATGCTCTACACAGAATTACTGAAGCGGATAATAATGTCTTTTAAAACAAGCAGACGGAAAAAACGGAACCTGAACCGGACCTGACCATATTCTTTGAGTTTGAAATAAATATTTACTCCTGATGACAGGGACAATAACAAAAATTGCGGCAGTGATCCTGCTGATGAGCTTCTGCTCATGCAGGAACAGCAATGTGCGCCAGGGCGGGCTGACCTTTCCTGTCGCTGATTCGGTGCCGGCCGGCGAGGCTGAAAAACTGAGCGAGGAAGCTGTGGCAGACATTGTTCAGAACATCGCATCTCCGGTTGAGATAGCCTCCATCCTCCAGTCGATGCAGGTACCCTTCTCCGCCGGTTACCTTGCCCCCACCCAGGGAGCTGACAGACTGACAACCAACTTCCAGAAAGCAGTGATGCTAGGCATCTACGGGGCTGACCTGGGCTACCTCAACATTTACGGGAAAACAGGCAACTCGGTTGACGTGCTTTCAGTTATAAAGCGCCTGGCTGACGGACTGCGCGTGGGTCAATACTTCGACTTCGAGACTCTGAAGAGACTTTCAGTAAGCAAATCCGACCTCGATTCACTGTTGTTCCTTTCTGTGAATTCATATAACCAGATTGACAGGTACCTCAGGGATAATGACCGGGGCTCCATTTCTGCCCTTATGATTACAGGGGTATGGATCGAGGGACAGTACCTCGCAACCCAGGTGGCGCTGAGCCATAATGATGAGATACTCCGTGACCGGATAGGTGAACAGAAGATTATACTGGGTGACCTTCTCATGCTCCTCCGCCCTTACCGCGGGAGCAGCGAAGATTACGGATCACTTTATGGCATGATGGAACAGATAAGCACAAAATACTTTGACGTAAAAGTCTCTTACAGGCTTGGGGAACCGGAGACCAGGGAAGAAGCCGGACGGCTGGTGGTGGTGCAGCACGAGGAGAGCATAGTTGAGATGACCGATGCCCAGCTTGCTGAAATTGCAACACTGTCAAAAGAAGTCAGAAACAAACTAATATCCGGCAACTAAGATGAAAAACAGGCTTTTCATTCTGACAATAGTCCTGGTCTTCCTGCCGCTGGTGGCAGCCGGACAGCCCGCTACGGATGATCTTGTAAGCAGTTGTGTGCTTGCATCCGGTGAAAACACAACCTATCTCAAGGATTTCAGGGTACAGCTTCCGAAAGCTGCACAGGATGCAGCTTTCCCGGTTTACAAGGCCAACATGTACCTGATGAAGAACATGAAATACAGGTTCTCTGTATGTGATGCCCCCGGGTCGGGCGGCGAACTTTTCATCACACTCTTCGACCAGGGTAAGGAAATCATCTCATCATACAACAGCTCATCGGGCAAGAAATTCAGCTCGGTGGATTTTATCTGCAACAAGACGGGACTCTACACCCTATGGTACAGCTTCGTCGGAGGAGAACAGGGTTCAGGCGTGGGAGTGGTTTGTATGATCAGGTGATCAGCATAGCCAGAGCCTCGATACCACGAGCATTATCACCATCAGCCAGAATAGTATCTCTGCCATCACCACCCTGCGGGTGAAGACCATATAGTTGGCCATTACGAAGGAAACGGGTATTGCAGCGACAGCTGTGATTTCCGCTGATACGGATGGCACGAAAATCAATACCGCAGTAATTATCAGTATCAGCCACATCATGATCTCCCACGTCTTGCGTGACCTGATCTTGTATGTTGGCATCTCACGGGCAAGGTACAGAAGTGAAGGGAGAATATTCAGTCCTGCCACCACCAGAAGAATAACAAGGGTACGGCTCCAGTCGACAGAGGCTGACTGGTCAAACAGATTGTGACGGATGATGCCGGTCAGCTCGCCGGGACTGGCACCTGAGACGTACCAGACAGCATACATCACTATCCATGGCAACAACGCTCCTGCCAGTGCAAGGATCAGTTCCCGGGCATCCGGGCTTCGGAGCACCAGGGCCCCTATGAATACAACCACCAGAATCCACACTGATCCCGCATATAACAGACCGGCTGATGAAATCATCAGGGCAGCATCGAAAAAGTTGAATGACATTCCGTTCAGACGATAGGATGATATCATTCGCCAGAGTGCCGCAAGAATAAGCAGTGATGCAGGCAGTGCCGGATTAAGAATCATTTCCCCGGGGAAAACAGAGTAGAGAAGTATGTACAGGAGGGCAGGCAGATAGGTGCGTCGCGGAATAAAGAAGATCTCCGTGTTGAATCTTATCATCACAATGACCACAGCTATCATGAGTACAAAAGAAAAAATCACTGCCGCCAGCGGTGATCCGGAAAAGAGCTTTATTACCAATTCCCAGAGAGGCATCGGCTCAAGAGCCGCGAGATTCTCCGGGCCGGGAGGAGAGATCAGATGCTTGCTCCACAATCCGAGGGCAGCCAGCACCATAAGCAATACAGGACCGGCTCCTGATCCCCTGAAGAACCTGATCATACTATCCGGTTTTTGAGGTCAGACCCTATATCCTTCCTGTAATTCATGCCGTTGAAGCTGATTTTCCTGACTGAAGAATAACTCTTATCCAGAGCTTCCTGCATGGCAGGCCCCAACGAGGTAACCGCTATCACTCTGCCTCCCGAGGTAACCAGCCGGCCATCCTTCATGGTGGTGCCTGCATGAAAGATAATGCTCTCAGTAACATTCTCCACGCCTGAAACAGGAAAGCCCTTGCCGTAACTGTCAGGGTAACCACCTGATACCATCATGACCGTCACCGCGGTATCAGGAAGGATTTCAATTCTGCGTGATGCGAGATCACGCTGTGCAACTCCTTCAAGAAGGTCATAAAGATCGCTCCCGATCCGCGGCATGATCACCTCTGTCTCAGGATCACCCAGGCGGGCATTGTATTCAATCACATAAGGATCACCTCCTGTGTTCATCAGCCCGAAGAAAATGAATCCCCGGTAATCAATCCCCTCCAGTTTAAGTCCCTCTATCGTGGGTTTTATTATCCGCGCCTCCACCTTTTCAAGGAACGAGGGGGAAGCAAAAGGCACTGGTGACACTGCTCCCATCCCCCCGGTATTCTTTCCCGTGTCACCCTCGCCGATGCGCTTGTAATCCTTGGCTTCAGGCAAAATCCGGTACGAGATGCCGTCAGTGATCACGAAAGCAGACATCTCTATTCCCCGGAGGTATTCCTCGATGACCACCTTGCTGCCTGCAGTCCCAAACCTTCCTCCGAGCATTTCCCTCAGCTCACTGACCGCCTCGTCAAAGTCATTAATGATCAGCACCCCCTTGCCTGCAGCAAGGCCATCAGCCTTGAGTACATAGGGCGGCTTCATCCGCCTCATGAAGCTGACAGCATCATTGAAGGTGCCGGGGGTGAAGGTTTCATAGGCGGCAGTAGGAATCCCGTGCCTCTTCATGAAACCCTTGGCAAAGTCCTTGCTTCCTTCAAGCATAGCACCGGCACGGCAAGGGCCGATCACCTCCACACCGGCCAGGGCACTGTCACTCATGATGAAGTCAGCTATCCCCTCAGCCAGGGGAACTTCGGGGCCGACGACCACCATGCTGATGGAGTTTGCAAGGATGACTTCACGCACTCTTTCGAAATCAAGCGGATCAACCGGAAGGTTTGTGGCTACTCCTGCAGTTCCCGGATTGCCCGGTGCAACAAAAAGCTTCAGCGGCCTGCTGCTCTGTGCCAGCTTCCATGTGATTGCATGTTCGCGCCCTCCTGATCCCAGGATAAGAATATTCATAATACAGCTCTCTTTCCCTTTCAAAAATAGCATTTAGGATGAAATTACTCAGGTCAATGTTAAAGAATCATCCACCAGTCCGAATGACCAGCCATCATCCATGGCATTTTTCAGGAACCGGTCAAGATATTGCAGTGCAGTGCTCGATGGTTTGTCATGCAGTACTATGACAGTTCCGGGCTTCAACCTGCGCATCAGTATGGCGTAAGACTCGTCTGCTGTAAGGCTCTGATCAAAGTCATACGGCATCACGCCCCAGAAGACTATCTGCATGCTCCTCTCAAGAATCCTGTATTGTCTCCTGCGTATCCTGCCATAGGGAGGCCTGAATAGATTGCTGCATGTGATATCCCTCCCCTTTAATACGTCAGCACAATAAGCTCTGACAGGCGTCTTAAGCCCGTTGAGGTGGCTGTAGCCGTGATTGCCGACTAAATGGCCTTCGGATGCAATCCTGGCAAAAAGAGCCGGGGCGGCAAGGACCTTGCTCCCGGTACAGAAGAAGGTCGCCTTTGCACCATGGGCATGAAGCATGTCAAGGATACGGGGTGTGGATTCAGGATCAGGACCGTCATCAAAGGTCAGGTAGAGCTTTTTGCCCCTCCCCCTGATGCTGTAAATGGCATCAGGATAGATGACGGATGCAGGAAAAGGCCTGCTGTAGTTCCTGATCATCTTTCCGGCATTTCTCCGTAGAACCTGTTAAGCTCTCCTGAAGCCCTTGCTGCCAGCTCATTCATGCCATGCCCGGAGGACAGCCTGTAGACATCAAGAAGAGCCTGCAGTGAGACAGAGGCATGGTACTCGATGCCGTAACTCTTCCCGTCAGGCAGAGAGGCAATAAAGGTGAGAGCTGAAACCGAGTTGTCAATAATCTCATTGAAGAGCTTTTCTGCTTCCTCCTTCCTGCCGGCAAGGACCAGGGCGTTAACAAGGTCAGTGCTGAAATAATCATACGGCATCTTTTCAGGAGGAACAATGCTCAGACCCTTCTGAACTGCAGCCACAGCCCTCACCGTGTCACCCTCCTCCACAAGCGCATTGGCCAGCTTGGCGAACTGTCGCCTGAAGACGTCAAACATGCGGCGGTTGTTCTCATCAAGGTAAACCCCTTCCTTCCCGGCATTGCCCCAGCGGAAATTATTCATCATGTTCTCATACATCTCCCGGGTGTCAACCATGCCTGCCTCTCCCGGGCCCGGCTGATCTATCCGTATGGGGCTGACCCGGTAGGCCATACCCTCCAGGATGAAGTACTGCTCAAGTCCTATGTAGGTAGAGGCAGGAACAGTCACGGAGTAATAGAGCGGACGCTCCCAGTTGTTGCCGGCAATGAAATCCATGACAGCCAGGTCATCCTTGATGGCCGTGTTGTTGCTGAATCTCCATATCAGTGGCTTCAGCATCCTGTCAGCATGATACGGGCGCACGGCTCCCGTTGCAATCACATGTGCCGAGTCAACGTCAACAATGAATTCCCTGACGGGGACAAAATTGTAAAAATCACCCCGGCCTGACAGATCCACCCTGGCCTTCGGATCATCCGAACCGACAAAATCCATTACCTTGCGGATAGGTGTGGGTTCCTTGATGAGATCCCTTATGGGAAGCTGAACCCGTTCACCCTCGATGTACTTTTCAACCGGAAGGGTGAACGGCAGTGCATCAGATTCGAAGGCCTTGCGGCTCATCGTTTCAATATAGAAACCGCTTTGCAGGTAGCTCAGGTTGGCAACACGCACATCGGTGCGGAAGCCCTCAACATCCTGAATATACCATAGCGGGAACGAGTCATTGTCACCATAGGTAAGCAGCACGGCATTCTCATCCACCGAAGCAAGGTAATTCGATGCAATATCCCGGGCAGTATACCTGTCAGACCTGTCATGGTCATCATAATTGCGGATGAGCATCAGCAGCGGAACCGCCGCCAGCAGCACCGCCGACGGGAGAATGGCAGCAGGATGATCCTTCATTGCCTTCCTCAGAAGGTCATATAGAAGCATGACGCTCATTCCTATCCAGATGGCAAAGGCGTAAAATGAACCTGCATAGGCATAGTCCCTCTCGCGGGGCTGGCTCGGGTACTGGTTAAGGTATGTCACAATAGCAAGCCCCGTCATGAGGAAAAGAAGGACCACCAGTGACAGCCCCTTACCGTCACGCCTGTATTGCCAGTATATGCCCGCCAGCCCGGCAAGCAGCGGAAGCAGGAAATAAGCATTCCGGGCCGGGTTGTTACGGTTTTCCTCAGGAAGCAGCGACTGGTCGCCGAGACGCGGATTGTCCAGGAACGGAATGCCGGTGATCCAGTTCCCGTCCATGACGTTGCCGTTGCCCTGAACATCATTCTGCCGCCCCGAGAAGTTCCACATGAAATACCTCATGTACATCACTCCCACCTGGTACCTGAAGAAAAACCGCAGGTTCTCCCCAAACGTGGGGAGGATTACCTGCTCATCTCCCTGACCTGACCTGACCGTGACCTTTTTTCCTTTAATCTTTCCCCAGTATTCATACTCGCGGATATGATTCGGATCAGTGCTGTACATGCGCGGGAAGATGGTCATGAACCGCTTGTCATACTTGTATTCGGTGGTATAATAAGGCTCATACCTGTCATCCTTCTTGTTGTAACCGCCAATCTTCTTTTCAAGTCCGGTCACCGGGGCTGAGTAATAGTTGCCGTACAGGAACGGAGCACGCGGGTACTGCGACCTGTTGATGTAATAGATGAATGAAAAGACATCTGACGGGTCATTCTGGTTCATGGGCGGGTGGGCGTTGGCCCTTATGATAATCAGGGCGAACGATGAGTAACCAAGCACAAGGACGGCTATCACCGTCATCACGAAGTTCAGTATCCTGCGCCCTTTCTTCAGTGAATACCAGATCCCTCCCGCTATCAGGCCGGTGAGGATGATCAGATAGATATAAAGGCCCGTATTGTAAGGCAGGCCCAGGGTGTTTACAAAGAAAAGTTCAAACCACCCGGCCACCTTTGGCACACCCGGCACGAACACGAAGTTGAGCACACCCAGGATAAGGAAACCGGCAAGAAGTGCATAGATGAAGCCACGGGAAGATGGCTTGTGCTTCCTGAAGTACCAGAGCAGGACTATCACCGGAAGGGCAAGCAGGTTCAGCAGGTGAACCCCGATTGAAAGGCCCATGAGATAGGCTATCAGAATGATCCATCTCCCTGAGCGGGGATCGTCGGCTTCATCGTACCAGCGGAGCATTGCCCATACCACTGCAGCAGTGAACAGGGAGCTGGTGCCATAGACTTCACCCTCAACCGCCGAGAACCAGAAGGTATCCGAAAAAGCGTATGCCAGTGCGCCAATGGCTCCGGCAGCCAGAGTTGCCAGGGATTTTCCTCCGGTTACGGTTTCGTCATCACCGGTGGCAAGGCGGACCAGCCTGGTGATGGTCCAGAACAGGAACAGGATTGTAAAGGCGCTCGCGAAAGCGGAAAGTATGTTTACCATCATGGCCACTTTCGAGGTATCGCCTCCGGCGAAGAGGGTGAAGAAACGCCCCAGGAGCATGAAGAACGGGGCTCCGGGCGGATGTCCCACCTCGAGCCTGTAGGAACAGAGGATAAACTCCCCGCAGTCCCAGAAGCTGACAGTGGGTTCGATGGTCAGCAGGTAGATGACAAGCGAGACGGCAAACACTGCCCAGCCCGTTATGTTGTTCCACAGTCTGAATCCGTTTTTCATATCTTTTCTTTTTCGTTCTTTATAATGAAGCGCCATGGTTTGCTTATCCATGGCTCACCGGCATAGTCTATTCCCACCCTCGGCCCTGCGATCAGCGCCGGGCGGAAGCCGGTGTCCTCTATCCAGATCCTGCCTGACGATGCCAGGTCCTCCCTGTTGAATGAACCGTCAACTCCCAGTCCCTTTGTGACGCGTCCGGGTCCCTGGTATTGTGACACCCCCCTTATGAGCACAGCCTGGGGATGGTCAGCGGGACCGGTAACCACATTCAGCATCCAGTGCATCCCGTAGACGAAATATATGTAGAGATGCCCTCCCTCGAGGTACATCGGTTCTGTCCTCCGGGTTCTTCCCCTGCTGGCATGGCATGCCCTGTCACCGTCACCCAGGTAGGCCTCCGTCTCTGTAATAACATACCTGAGATATTTCTCTCCGGATGCCATGATCAGTTCCATGCCCGGTAACTGTCTGGCGACGGTAACTGCATCTGCAAGATAGAAATCCCTGTAGACTTTGCCCATTGCTGCTGTTCAGTACTGTATCTTGTCAGGGAGCTCCACCCACCTTTTCAATATGCTGTCTCCCTCCTTCTTCAGTCCGCGGACCATCTCGATGTTTCTGCTGCCATTGTCAAGCGCCAGCTCTTCATAAATATGATTGTCACTGAATCCGGCGGAGGCGGCGCTGTACCTGTCGGAGGCATATACCAGGCGCCTGATACCTGCCCAGTAAATGGCCCCCAGGCACATGGGACAGGGTTCGCATGAAGCATAAATGGTGCAGTCAGCCAGGTCATGCGTGCCCAGCTTCTCTGCTGCCATCCTGATGGCCATCACCTCGGCATGGGCTGTCGGATCATGTGCGGGAACAACCCTGTTGCCTGCCCGGGCAAGGATGTTTTCGCCTTTTGTGATTATTGCACCGAATGGCCCGCCGCCATCTTCCATGTTCTCCCCTGCAGTTTTTATTGCAAGTTCAAGGAATTTCCTGTCCTTACTGTTGAGACTCATTACCCTTAAATGTGACAATTAACATTCATCCTTTCGCTGCCGGGGATGATGAATATTTCCCTTTCCGGCTGAAGTGACAATTAACAGGGTGTAAAAATAAGAAAAGAATGCCGCTCCGGTAAACGAACTGAATGTATCATCATTAAACATTGAAATCAGGATGACTGTCATGAAGACCAGAAACAGGTATGAGAAGCGGCCACCGCTCATCAGCCATGGGATAAGCAGCAGGGCCACGGCCAGTATCATCCCGGGAATGCCGAAGGTAACACCGAATGTCAGATACTGGTTATGCGCCCTCAGACGGTACTCAGGCTTTAACGGGGAGGAGATTGATGCATACTCATCACTGAAGGCACGGGCCAGATCACCTGTCCCCACTCCTGTCCAGGGGTGTTTGCTGATTATTCCGGCCGCTGCCCGGTAGAATTCAGGCCGCTGTGTGAGTGAATGGCCTGAGGGATTGGCACCGCCGGCCGCACGGTCAATTTCCCACGCAATCTCATATGCCCTGGCCATGGGGCTCCCCTTCCTCGCATAAAGAGGATTGGCATACCCCTGTTCAATATTGAAAATGTCACTGTATGAAAGCGTTGCAACTGCTGCCGAGTCCTTGGGCATTCCCTTAGCTGTGATGTATCTCACCAGAGTCACGCGCAGCTCATTGCCTGCTGCATCGGCGCCGTCATATGCTTTCAGGCTCCTCCGGTTCCACCCCTGCCTGAGTTCCTCCTCACACACGTTTACCCAGACCAGGTAGCCGTTCTCCATCAGGGTCTCCTCAGGATAGTGGGTATAAGCCCTTCCCGACAATGTGAGCTGCCGCTTCCCGTTCACCGATGGATCGGCAGGATTATGGAGCCTGTTCCAGGCGCTGAGTGACAGGATTGTCAATGCAGCGGTTGCCGCCGCGGCCGCAGCCAGGAAGATTATGCCCAAACGCACGCGCCGGCCCGCGGTGATCAGGAAAATCCCCGTCAGGAAGAGCAGCAGCACAAATATGACAAGCCCTGTAACCGAGAGGAGCCTGAACAGAAAATAGCTCATGGCTGCGGCCGCGGCGGCAAGCATCACCTTGTACAATCTTCCGACGGTACCGGCCTGTCTCTCTTCCCCTCCATCAGAAAAAATAAGCCACAGGGAGGAAAAGGTCGCGAAGCAGAGCAGTATGGAGAGTCGTATTGACGGCACAAACAAAGCAAGTTCGCGCGAAGAACGTATCTCTCCGGGCATCAGGCCGGCAAGTGCGGCGAAACCGGCAAAAGTGGCGAACAGGCATCCGGCGATGAAGGAGAGCATGACCATCCGGAGAAGTGACCTGTCTGTCCTTTCGGTTGAGCCGGCCACAACTGGGAAGAAAAGCAGCGGAAGCTTAAGCCTGAGCTCAGCAGGTGCTTCATGGAAGTCGGTTGTATTCAGCAGCCACACCAGGTACATCGCGAAGAGTGCAAGCAGTATCATGATGCCCGGGCGTGATCTTAAAATATTAATTTTGCGCCGGTATTCGCCTCCGAGAAGCCAGTTGGCAGACATGACAATGGATACCACTGAAAGGATCCAGACGGAGACGGGCATCAGGAACGCAGCCAACAGGAGGCAGATCAGATGTACGGTCTGGTGGGTGTTTCTGCTGAACATGCGGATATTAAAGAAATTAAAAGTACAACATATTGCTCGAAATAAAAATATGTTGTATTTTTGCAGACCCCAAAAATGGGGTTTTTATTTTAAAAAATCATTAATTAACAAAACCTTAGTACAAAGTGAACACCTTAAGCTACAAGACAGTTTCGGCCAATAAGGCGACTGTTGAGAAAGAGTGGGTACTTGTAGATGCGGAGGGTCAGACACTCGGGCGTCTGGCATCTGTTGTTGCCCTGATGCTGAGGGGGAAGCACAAGACAAGCTTCACGCCTCATGTTGACTGTGGTGATAACGTAATTGTTATCAATGCAGAAAAAGTTACGCTGACGGGAGCGAAGATGACTGACAAGGAGTACATCAGGCACACGGGTTATCCCGGAGGCCAGAGGATCGTCAAGGCTGACGCGCTGATGAAGAAGAATCCTACACGGCTGATCGAATATGCCGTAAAGGGTATGCTTCCGAAAAACAGGCTTGGCGCCGCCATCTTCAAGAACCTTTACGTGTATGAGGGCCCCGAACACAAACACGAGGCTCAGAAACCCAAATCAATTGATTTAAAAACCATTAAGTAAGAAACATGGAAGTTATCAACGCTATCGGAAGAAGGAAAGCGGCTGTCGCAAGAGTGTATCTCAGTGATGGTAAGGGACAGATCATGATCAATGACAGGGAATACAAGCAGTATTTCCCGAATGAGATCCTGCAGTATGTCGTCCTCCAGCCCCTTAACCTTCTCAATGTTGCCGACAAATTTGACATCACAGTCACCCTTGACGGCGGTGGATCAAAAGGTCAGGCAGAGGCGGTCCGTCTTGGGATTTCCAGGGCTCTGATCAAGGTTGATCCAGAGTTCAAGTCGAAGCTTAAGGCTGAAGGTTTCACCACGCGTGATCCGCGCGAGGTCGAAAGAAAGAAGCCCGGCAGACCCAAGGCCCGTAAGAGATTCCAGTTCAGCAAGCGTTAGGAGTTCAACAGCAATTATTATAGATGCAGGTTTAGTATCTAAATTGCATTGACTTCCAGCCAGGAACTACTCTGCAATTGACTTCACAGAACGTAAACTTAACAACACAATCAAAATGTCAAGAACCAATTTCAAAGAATTACTGGATGCCGGTGTACACTTCGGGCACCTCAAGAGAAAATGGAACCCGGCAATGGCTCCCTACATTTTCATGGAGCGCAACGGCATTCACATCATTGACCTTGAAAAAACATCGATCAAGATAGACGAGGCTGCATCAGCTCTTAAGCAGATTGCCAAGTCAGGCCGTAAGGTTCTCTTCGTGGCAACCAAGAAGCAGGCGAAGGATATCGTAGCTGAAAAGGTAGGATCGGTTAATATGCCATACGTGACCGAAAGATGGCCGGGCGGAATGCTCACTAACTTCCCCACCATCCGCAAGGCAGTCAAAAAAATGGGCTCAATTGATAAAATGGCAACAGACGGCACCTTTGACAACCTCTCCAAGAGGGAAAAGCTGCAGATCACCCGCCAGAGAGCCAAACTTGAAAAGAACCTCGGTTCAATAGCCGACATGACCAGGCAGCCTTCCGCACTCTTCGTGATTGACGTGTGCAAGGAACATATCGCCGTTCATGAGGCAAAAAGACTCGGTATACCCGTGTTTGCAATGGTTGATACCAATTCGGACCCGTCAGATATCGATTTCGTGATCCCGGCAAATGATGACGCCGCCAAGTCAATATCACTGGTGGTTGACGTTATGTGCCAGGCTATCGCTGAAGGACTCAACGAGCGCAAGGCTGAGAAGGACAAGGACAGCTCACAGGCTGACCGGGAAGAGATGCCGGAAGGCTCCCGCAAAGGTAAATTCAAGGCCGCCGATTATGAAGAGGAGAAACCCGTAATGAAGGGTGACGACGCCGTGGAAGGTGCAGTTGAAAAAGCCGAAGAGGAAGCCGAAGAGAGCACCGAAGAGGAAGAATAGTCAAATCAATCATTTAACAGATTTAACAAAATGTCAAATATTAGCGCTGCCGATGTCGCCAAACTGAGAAGAATGACTGGCGCCGGCATGATGGACTGCAAGAAGGCCCTTGAAGAGGCAGCAGGAGATTTTGAAAAAGCCCAGGAACTGATACGCAAGAGGGGTCAGGCTATCGCCAACAAGCGCGCTGACCGCGAAGCCACAGAAGGCGTTGTACTGGCTAAAACAACAGCTGACGGCAAAACCGGAATGATGATCTCACTGAATTGCGAGACTGATTTCGTTGCCAAAAATGCTGATTTTATTGCTCTCGGATACAAGATCCTTGACGGAGCCCTCAAATCAGCCCCGGCTGACCTTGAAGCTCTCAAAAATACCGTCATCGACGGCAAGAAAGTCAGCGACCTCGTACTTGAGAAAAGCGGTATCACCGGAGAAAAATTTGACCTTACCTACTTCGGCGCCATAACAGCAGAAGCCGTGCAGCCATATATCCACCCGGGAAACAAGCTCGCCACTCTGGTAGGCTTCAGCAAGGCAGGTATTGACGTGCAGGTCTACAAGGATGTGGCCATGCAGGTTGCAGCCATGAACCCCGTTTCAGTTGATAAGGATGACGTTCCTGAGAAGATACTTGCCCAGGAGCTTGACATCGCAAGGGAACAGGCACGCCGTGAAGGCAAACCGGAAGAGATGCTTGAAAAGATTGCACAGGGCAAACTGAACAAGTTCTTCAAGGAAGGCACCCTTATGAACCAGGAGTTCATCAAGGACAGCAAGCTCACCATAAGGCAGTACCTCGAGAGCCATGACAAGGGGCTCAGAGCAACCGGATTCGTCCGCTATACCCTTAATGTCTGATCAGTTACTGACCAAAATAACCGGAACGACGCCCTAACGGACGTCGTTTCCTTTTTGTGCCTATAAGGTCGTCCTGAAATCTTTTTCCCGGTGTTGTGATATTTTATTAGTAAATTAGTCTCACTAAAACTATTAATGACATATGAAAAAGAACATCGGTAAAACAGACATGACTGTCAGGCTGGTTCTGGCAGCACTGCTCGTAATCCTCTATTTCTTCGTCGGTAAGATCACAGGGCTGATATTTATTATCATTGCCATCATCCTGGCTGTTACCGCATTGACCCGTACGTGCCCGTTATATTACATATTCAGAACGGACACACTGGATAAGAAAGAGTAACAGCATTTCCCGCTTTACGGGCATGCAGCGGCGTATCCTCGCGGAAGCGCCGCTTTGTTTTTATTGCCCTGGTTACCTTCCGGGCACATTTTTTGCTAATTTCGTTTCCATCATTAAACATGACATTATAATGAAGTACAAAAGAATTCTGCTAAAACTCAGCGGTGAGTCAGCAGGCGGCCCTGACGGTACCGGCCTGGATGCTGCCGTGCTTACTGGTTACGCAAGACAGATAAAGGATGTAGTTGATGCAGGATGCCAGGTAGCCATAGTGATCGGGGGCGGAAATATTTTTCGCGGACTGGGAAGCTCCGGCGAGGGCTATGACCGCGTCAAGGGTGACCAGATGGGTATGCTTGCCACTGTGATCAACAGCCTCGCCCTGGAGAGCTTCCTGTCACGGGCAGGCTGCAACGTAAAGGTCTTCACCTCAATACGCATGGAGCCTGTGGGTGAACTTTACAGCAGGGACAGGGCATCAGCTGCACTCGACTGCGGCTGCGTGGCCATACTGGCTGGAGGAACGGGTAATCCCTTCTTCACCACTGACACGGCAGCAGCCCTTCGTGCCGTGGAACTAAACTGCGACGTCCTCCTGAAAGGAACCAGGGTTGACGGCGTTTATACCGCTGACCCGGAAAAGGATCGTTCGGCAGTGAGATATGATTCCCTCACCTTCGGCGAAGCCATCGAAAAAAAGCTCAGGGTAATGGACCAGACGGCATTCGCAATGTGCAGCGAGAACGGCATGCCGCTGATTGTTTTCGACATGAACCGGGAGGGCAATCTGAGGGCTGTTGCAGAGGGTAACAGGTGCGGAACCGTTATTACTCTCTGAAAAGTTTTTCCTACTTTTGTTTCCACCAGAATAAAAACAACAATATGACTGAAGAACTGGAACTGATCAGAGACGAGGCCGAAGATAAGATGGAAAAGGCTGTCAGGCACCTCGAGTACGAACTCTCCCACCTTCGCGCCGGGAGAGCCAACCCGCTGCTGCTTGACGGCATTACCGTAGACTATTACGGTACCATGACCCCGCTGGCACAGGTGTCCAATATCAACACCCCTGACGCCAAGAGCATTCTCATACAGCCATGGGAAAAGAATATGCTCGGTGTGATCGAAAAGGCCATTCTTGCAGCCAATATCGGCATGACCCCCATGAACAACGGCGAAGTCATCCGGATAAATGTGCCTCCCCTGACAGAAGAGAGGCGGCATCAGCTGGTCAAGCAGGTGAAACAGGAAGGCGAAACCGCCAAGATAAGCATCCGGACCGGCCGTAAATGGTTCCTCGACGAACTTAAAACACTGCTGAAGGAAGGACTGCCTGAAGACGAGGAGAAAACCGGAGACAGGCTCATCCAGGAACTGACTGACAAACACATCAACAGGGTCGACAAGATCATGGAGATCAAGGAGAAAGAGATAATGACAGTATAAAAAAAAGGGGCCGAAACCCCTTTTTTTATTGAATGCCTGTGCCGGCGGGCTATTTACCGGGCCTGAAGATCATTTCGTATTTCTTTGCAGCCTCAACTGCAGCGTCAGAGAAGGGTTCGCTGTAAAATCCGTTATTCACGTAGGTTTCAGTCTGCGAGAGGTAGAACGGGCTGCCCGGTATGCCGGAGGTGCCGGTTGGAATGACTGTAAGAGACTTATCCCAGTCAGCCGTATTGAAAATATGCCTTTCGGATGCGCCGTGCACCGCCTTCAGGTTGTTCCTGAAAGCAAAGGGAGCCACAGTGTGATTGCTTCCTCCGGCACCGTAGCTCTTTGAGTTGAGACGCAACAGTCTGTTCAGGATCTTAACCCCTCCCATCGGGTGCTCAAGGGTGAAAGTGTGGACTTTCCCCCATTGCCAGTTCTCCCCGTATCCGCCCTGCCGGGCTGTGAGGGTATCGAGCGCTGCACTTATACTCCGGGAAATGATGGTCTCCATGCTCTCCTTTTCGGGTGTGTCAACATTGTCAATCCATTCATCCGGCCCTTCCTTCATCATGCTGTACAGGTAAAAATCGTACTGCCTCCCCAGGGGTGATCCGTAAAGCTCATCAAGCTCATCCTGCATTATCTGACGGGCCAACTCCGCCCTGATGAATTCAAAGAGCGTCGGGGCAACGAGCGAGGCGTCCATTGTGTAGTCCCATCCTCTCAGCTCCTCAATAGCTTTCTTTTCCGTTTCGCCGGGAGTGCTGAGTGCCTCCGCCCCCTTCAGTATCACCGGAGTAAGCATCTTTGCATAGGCAGAGTGATTGTCAGTGACCATTCTTTTGAAATCATCTATTCCGAGCACCTGCTTCTCAGCAGCCATCTCCCTTATTCGCATAATGCGGTAGGGTAATGCAAACTCGCCGCTGATGAAGAACGGATAGCTCTCATCCACAGTCCTCTGGTTTGCTGATGAGATAAATCCCTCTTCAGGATTGAATGATGAGGGGAGGAGCTCAAACGGCACATAGCCTTTCCATTCATACTCGTCGGTGTCGCCCTTGCGGGGAATGAGTCCCGTACCCTTCCTGACGGGAACTCCGCCACCGGCGTTCAGGCCTATATTTCCATCAACATCTGCGTATGCAAAATTCTGGCTTATTGACCTGAAATGGCTGAGGGCTGTCCGGAACTCATCCCAGTTGCCGGCCCTGTTCAGCAGGTACACTGCCTGTATCTCGTCACTGTAGTCATAGCCTGACCAGCACATTGTCAGTACCTCGTCATTAATGCCCCGCATCTCCGAGATGACCGGTCCGTGATGGGTGTATCTGATTATGCGTGTCTGGGATGAGTCATCAGTCATCTTCAACTGATGTTCCTCTTCCCTGAATGGAAGCCACTCGCCATTATACAAATAATTATTGCCTGTGGAATCAACCGTCTCAACAAAGAGGTCAATATCATCAACGCTCAGGTTGGTCATTCCCCAGGCTATTTTTTCATTGTGCCCGGCAATGACGAAGGGCTCTCCCGGGAAGATCACTCCGGTGACATTGAGTTTTCCGGGGATAACCTGATGCACCTGCATCCATACGCCTGGGACGTTGAATCCCATGTGCATGTCATTGGAAAGAATCGGTTTGCCCGTCTCGCTCCGTTCGCCGGAGACAGCCCAGTTATTACTTCCCGAGAAGGTGACAATGCCCAGCTCTTCCAGTTTATCCAATGAGCTGACTGCTGTCAAAGCTTTGTCTATCAGCTTGTCATCCAGCCTGAACTCCGGGAATACAACCTCATCAACCATGCTCCAGTCGGGAATGAGCTCCGAGGCTTTCTCCGGACCCAGCTTTCTGCCCAGCTTGTAGTTGTTGATTTCACCGGAGAGATTTGAAGATGCCAGATCCCATCCTATATAGCCGATAATATTGGTTATATCCGTGGTTGTCCAAGGCTCGGGCGTATGACCCAATATCTTGAATTCCGGGGGAAGTTTCTTGCCGCATTCAGCTATCCAGCTGTTGACCCCGTCAGCGTATGCCTGAAGGGTGGCCAGGATGGCGGGGTCTTCCTTCTCCAGAACAAGCTCTGATTTCTTCGGCATCCCCAGTGCCCTCAGGAAGTAGTCAGTATCAAACATATCCCTTTTTAGCAGCTCTGACAGCCTGCCCTGGGTGGCATGCCTTACCATGTCCATCTGCCAGAGTCTCTCCTGTGCGGTGATATATCCCGTCATATAATAAAGGTCATGCTCGTTTGAGGCATAAATATGAGGCACACCGCGCTCATCGCGGATGACCTTCACTTCGGCCGTAAGGGCCGCTAAACTTTTTTCTCCGTTAAGATCCGGAAGGCCCGACTTGCGAAGGGCGGGAACAACTATTACTCCGGCCAGCAGTACAACCGCCAGGATTACGGCAATGGTTAAAAGTGAAATCTTCAGAATCTTCATATGACCTCCGGTTTGATTTGCTTAAAATTAATAATTGAATACAATGTGGCAATAGGCATTCTGGCGCGCATCTTAAAAAAACAGTCTCTTTCCTTCCGGGCAGCCACTGCAAATGTCAACCTGGCGCCGGCTTCTCATAACCGTCTCCCTGAATGAACTGTACCTCTCTCCTCTCCATATCCCGCTGAGAGTCTGTTGTCCGAGGTTTCCCATAACATGCCTGAGGTTTTTGTCATAGCAGCAGGGAATAACGTCGCCGTCGGTGGTGATTACCGCCGAGGTCCACATCCTGAGGCATCCTTTAGCTGATGACTCTGCAGCCCGCCAGGCGCCGTCATCGCCCTTCATGAAGCGTGACTTCCGCGGGTCAGATGGCGCCCATTTCCCGGCTCCGGCCGGGTCAAGCACCTGCATGCTCTTTACCCGGAAGCCTGCACCCACTGACCTTGCAAAGGAAGAAGCTGCCTCAGTTTCATGCTCGTTACCCCTGTGAACCAGGAACTGCAGAATCATTTCCAGCTTTGACCTCCTCTCCTTTATCGTGGCGGCCAGCCTGCGGATACCTTCTTTGACAACAGCATGATCTCCCCCCTTCCGGTAGATATTGTATACCTCCGGGGTGGCGCCGTCCCATGAGATGATAATTTTTTTCAGCGGCGAATCTGCAAGCCTTCTGCAATTCTCCGGATCGAGGAAATGGCCGTTGGTTGAAATCACCGGGTTCATTCCGGTAAAAAGTTCTGCTATACGGAAGAATTCAGGGTGCATCATGGGTTCTCCCTGGTAACTGAGCCATGCTGACAGCACCCGCCGCCCTGACTGAGAGGCAATCTCCGCGGCAAGGTCATAACTGATGAAGCTGTTTGCCCTCCTGGTAAGGCCGAGGCCGGTGACACACTCCGGACAGGACAGGTTGCACACGCTGCTCAGCTCAACGCTGATTGCCGGCGGCAGCGGCGGAATGGCACGAATACCCCCATATCTCTTTGCGGCGTAAGAGAAAACGGAGTAACTTGCATTCAGGAATCCATGTGGCATGGCAAAGGCAAATGAACAATTTTTTCCTGTGAATGTATAGGGGAGAGGGGGCAATTCCGGTCATTAGTATGGAACAATGATCCGGATTAAGAACAAAAAAATAAAAGACCATGAAAACAAAAGTCCTCTTTACAGCAATTGCTTCGGCACTGCTCCTCATTCTGACCGCAGGCGACATGTCGGTTTCGGCTGCGCCGGGAAAATCAAAGAAGGAGAGGCCCCAGCAGGTTACAACCATCCGCGGAAGGGTTATTGACGCCGAGACAAACCAGCCCCTTGTATTTGCGAGCATAGCCGTACAGGGAAGCAACGTCTCAACTGTCACCAACCTTGACGGGGAATTCACATTGAAACTCACCGGTACCGAAACCGGCAAACTGGAGTTCTCTTTCATAGGCTACAAGAACAGGGTGATGGCGATTGAAGAGATGAAAACCAACGGACAGCGGAACGTTATCAGCCTTGAGACAGCACTGATCCCCATCAAGGAAATCATTGTAAAGCCTCTTGTACCTGAAGAAATCATAGAACAGGTCATCAGCCGCTTTGACGAGAACTACCCTGGTGTAGCCAATGACATGACCGGCTTCTATCGCGAAACAATACGCAAGAACCGCTCTTACATCTCTATCGGTGAAGCCCTGGTTGAAGTCTTCAAGGCACCATACCAGAGCGACCTCAGGTTTGACGCTGTCAGAATTTACAAGGGCAGAAAGAGCAACGACGTGGAAAAGATGGATACCGTCCTCTTTAAACTGCAGGGCGGCCCTACCACCACACTCTATCTTGACGTTGTGAAGAACCCCGAAACGTTCCTCACCCGGGAAGCACTTGCCCAGTATGACCTGGAGCTCTCCAATATCGCCATGATAGATGACCGTACCAACTATGTCATCAACTTCTACCAGAAGCCTTCAATTACCACACCTCTTTACCAGGGTCGCCTCTACATTGACATCGAAACCTATGCAGTAGCACAGGCTGAGTTCTCATTCAACCTTGAAAACAAGGAACTTGCAGCATCGATGTTCATCAGGAAGAAACCCATGGGAATGCAGGTAACACCCGAACTGACCTCCTATATGGTCCGGTTCCGTGAACAGAGTGGAAAGTGGTATTTCAACCATTCCAGGGCCGAAGTCAAGTTCAAGGTAGACTGGAAAAAGAAACTCTTCAATACCAACTATACAACCATGTCAGAACTTGCCATAACTGACCGTACCGAAGAAGATGTGGTAAAGTTCTCAAACAAGGAGAGGATGAAACCAACAGACTTCTTCACGGAGGAAGTTGCAGCTTTTGCTGACCCTGATTTCTGGGGTGACTACAACGTGATAGAGCCTGACCAGAGCATCGAGGCAGCCATACGAAAGCTCAGCAGGAAGGTTAAATTCAGCGACAGGACAGAGTAAGACGGGGGGTTTCTGCCCATGTTCAGCGACAGTGAAATCATAGGAAGGATCAGGCAGGGAGACAAACAGGAGTTTGAGAAACTGTTCCGGTCCTCCTATGTTTCACTGGTGCGCTATGCCAAAACCCTTATAAGGGACCTCGACGCCTCGGAGGAGATAGTACAGGAACTCTTCTTCAGGCTGTGGCAGGACAGGCAAACCATCAGAATTGAAAGTTCTTTGAACGGTTATCTTTACAGATCAGTACACAACAGGGCACTGCATTACCTGGAACATCAGAAGGTGGTCAGCCGCCACGCCGGCGAGGTGCTGGCAGCAGCAGACATGACTTCCGAGCCGGTGACAGATGCAATCTATTATCATGAGCTCCAGGCCAGGGTGGCAAGGGTGCTCGAGAGATTGCCCGAAAGATGCAGGCTGATATTCAAGATGAACCGCTTCGAAGGTCTTAAGTACATTGAGATAGCTGACAAGCTTGCTGTCTCGCTTAAAACGGTTGAGGCAGACATGGGAAAGGCACTTAAGGAGTTCAGAAAAGCACTTGCAGAGTGATGAAAAAGATTAATGAAACAGAAAAATGGAATGACCGGGAATGGGCCGGTGCAGCCTCATGGCTTTCCGGAGAGGAGAACGGTGACGGTGAAAATGCCCGTATACTGGCCAGTGAAGAAGCAGATATAATGAAAAAATGGAATGACCTGAAATACTCAGGAGAGGAACCTGTTGATGTTGATAAAGCATGGGAAAAACTGAATGGCAGAATCGAGGCCGCCGAATGGCCTGTTATGCCCCTGCCCGTTAAAAGGACACCGTTCCTTTCAACTTTTGCAAGAATTGCTGCAATGGTGATCATCATTGCAGGTGCGGGATGGCTCCTCTTTGAGGTGGCTGCCCCTCAGAAAATCACACTGACTTCAGACTCTGACCAGAAAAATATAGAGGTGCTCCTCTCTGACGGCAGCACCGTCTTCCTTAACCGTAACAGCAGCCTCACCTACCCGAAGAACTTCAGGAGCGGGACACGGAAAGTATCCCTTAAAGGGGAAGCTTTCTTCGACATCGCACGCGATGAAGAACACCCGTTCATCATCGATGCCGGAAAAGCAAAAATCCGGGTACTGGGCACATCGTTCAACGTGATCACCGAGAATGCTGAAAACGAGGTGGAAGTATACGTCGCCTCCGGTAAAGTGATGGTGACAAGCGTGGACGGATCAGGAAGCCTGACCCTGGAACCTGAATACGTCGGGAAGGTGTCAGGGAGCAATGCCACGCAGGAACGCAATTCAAACGTTAATTACCTCGCATGGCATACCGGTATGCTTTCCTATGACGGCGAGCGCCTGGGAGTGGTCTTTGAAGACCTGAAACGTGCATATAATATTGAGATAAAGGTTGCTGACCCTGAAATTAATGACTTCAGGCTCACTTCACCCTTTGAACAGCAGCCTCAGGATACCATTGTTAAACTGATTTGCACTACCTTTAACCTTCGCTCTGTCAGGGAGGGAAGTACCTACATCCTCTTCCGCTGACAGGGTCAAAAGGAACTGATGGGGCCAGACGGATCAAAAAAGATACAGGCGGCCCTGATTGCCGGACTGCTGGCGCTCTCACTGCATTCATTCTCGCAGGAGAGCATTCTCGACAGGACGTACAGACTGCCGGGAAACAGCATCAGGGCATCCAGGGCGCTGGGTGAGATAAGCAGGCTCACCGGTTATCTCTTTACCTATGATACCCAGATAATAAATGCTAACAGAACTTTCACCCTGACAGGCGGCGAAATGCCTGTCAGGGTGATCCTTGACTCTGTGGCAGGTGATACCACCATCCATTATCTCATACAGGGGAGACACATCATCCTCTACCGTGAGACAGCACTGCCTCCCAGACCCGACCCGCCCGCCGACTCTCTCCCGGTCTTCCTGGCAATCGGAGGCAAAATTATTGACGCTGAAACTTCCGAACCCCTCCCCTTCGCCACTATCGGCATCAGCCACCGCGGGAAAGGCACGGTTACTAATTTCAACGGAGATTTTGTCCTCAGGATAAGTGAGGAGAACCTTTATGACACCCTGACAGTCTCCTATGTGGGCTACGTCAACAGACTGCTGCCCGTAAGGAGCCTCCCGGGAAACGTAATGACAATCACCATGGACAGGGACTATATCCCGATACCCGAGATCATAATCAGGGCACAGGATCCGCTGGTCATTATGAGAAAGACCGTCTCATCCGTGGCATCAAACTATGGCACCACCCCGGCCATACTCACCGGATTCTACCGTGAAGGGGTCTATCGCAAAAAGGAACCGCAGGTTTATTCCGAAGCAGTGCTGAAGATTTACAAGAGTCCATACGCACGGTCTCTTCAGAATGATCAGATCAAGGTTATCCGCAGCCGCAAGATTGAAAGCCTCGAGGCAAAGGATACACTCGCCGTAAGGCTCAAGGCAGGCCTCAGTGCCACCCTCTCCCTTGACGGCATGAGACACCTCTTTGATTTTCTTGACCCGCAGTCATTTAATTCATATGAATACCATCTGACTGATATAGTTACCATTGACGGCCAGACGGCATTCGTAATCTCCTTCAAACAGAGGGAGTGGGTCACAGACCCGCTGATGCAGGGCGATGTCTATATCAATGTTGATGATTACAGCCTGATGCTCGCTGAATTTGAGGTCAATCCGCGCTATGTGGACCAGACCGGTGAGTCATTCATCAGCAGGCTCCCCAGGGATTATTCCATGAAACCGGAGTATGTACGATACCGGACCCGTTACAGGTATGTTGACGGGAGGTACTACCTGTCACATGTCCGCGGCGACCTGGGATTCACGGCAAGAGGAAATAAAAAGATGTTCAGCAGCCGGTTCAATGTGTTTTTTGAGCTCGCCATAACAGAGCATTACACTGAAAATGTTGCCAGGTTTGACCATGAGGAACTGGCACCGGCCTATTCGGTATTTTCGCTCACCATCGATGGTTATGATCCGGGATTCTGGAAGGATTTTGACTTCCTCAAGCCTGAGGATGACCTGGTTGCGGCACTGGAGAAGCTTAAAGTGCGCCTGGGCGAGTTTAACGAATAACATACCGCTCCCGGGTTTCCGGCAGTGCCGGCATGAAGGCCCGGATTTCCGGCCGTTCGCGGAGGCAGGCCTCTAATAACTCTCAAGTATCCTGTAAAGTGCAGTCAGGTCGGGGGTAAGAATAATTTCCGTCCTCCTGTTTTTCTGGCGGGCATCAGGCGTTTTCGCCGGGTCAACCGGGATATATTCGCTTCGCCCTGAGGCGACAAACCGTTTTGGATTGATATGTGTATCCTGGGTCAACACCCGCACCACGGTTGTAGCCCGCTTGACGCTCAGGTCCCAGTTGTCGAGGATCTGCTGCCCCGGAGCTGCTCTGTACGGAACATCATCAGTATGCCCCTCGATGGTGATGGTCACATCGGTGTTCTTCTCAAGCAACGCTCCGAGTTTGCGCAGTGCCGAGCGGCCGTTGGCGTCAATCTCATAGCTGCCGGTCCTGAAAAGCAGCTTGTCATCCATTGAAACGTATACCTGGCCGTTCTTAATAGTCACCGTCAGCCCGTTGTTTTCAAACCCGAACAGGGCTTCAGACACCTTGTCCTTCAGCGCCTTCACGGCCTTCTGCTGTGCGTCAAGCATTTTCTCCAGTTCAGCCAGTCGTGTATTGCGCTTTTCCAGCTCATAGGTGAGCTCCTCCAGGGTTGCCTTCTTGGTGTCAAGGTTCATCTCGAGATCACGCATCAGATCCTCCCTCTGCTGAAGTTGCGTCTGCGCCTGCCTCAAATCTGCAAGCAGCCTCTGAGTCTCCTGGGCTTTCCCGGCAACCAGCTCGGCCTGGGCTCTCTGCAGCTCATCGTACCTTGTGGAGAGCCGGTTGACATCATCCCTTGACTGTGCAAGATCTGTCCGCGCCTTCTCAACCTCCCGGGTGAGCCGCTCGGCATCTCCCGCAAGCTGCATCGACTTTGTCGTAAGCTCCCTGTTTGACATCGTCAGCCAGATGTTTTCCGCCTTGAGCGAATCACGCTCTGACATCAGAAGCAGGTTCCTGTCAGTGAGAGTGTTGTATCTCTTTCCCGTAACACAGGAGACCGCGGTGAGAGCCAGAAGCAGTAATGACAACAGAATTCCGGGTGCTTTCATAATCATGTTGATTTTTACTTTACATCCGATGCTAATTAAACAATAAATAAGGAATGGTGTTCCTCATTGTCGGATGATTAATTAACAACATTCAATTTTTACCACCATAAGAGGACGATGGCAGACAACGAACTGAATCAGGTCATTAAAGTGGCCGTGCATCTCACGGGCGAAAGGCTTAAGGCGTGCTTATTGCCGCATCTGTTCCCCATTCGGGAAAAAGTAAAATATAAGTATCTTTGACCCGGTACTTGACAACCTGAACCAATGTCATCATCAGAACGGCTGTTAGAAAGGATAAACACCCCTGACGACCTCAGGAAACTTGACAGGCTTGACCTGGTAAGACTCAGTGATGAACTCAGGCAACACATCATTGATGAGGTCAGCAGTAATCCTGGTCACTTAGGGGCAAGCCTCGGGGTGGTTGAACTGACCGTTGCCCTCCATTATGTCTACAACACCCCTTATGACAAGATTGTCTGGGATGTGGGTCATCAGGCTTACGGGCACAAGATATTGACTGGCAGAAAGGCACAGTTCAACACAAACAGGAAGTACAAGGGCATCAGCGGTTTCCCGCGAATGTCTGAAAGTGAATACGATGCCTTTGGTGTGGGTCACTCCTCCACATCCATCTCTGCAGCGCTGGGGATGGCCGTTGCAGCCCAGACCAAGGGCGAGAAACGAAAAGTAGTGGCAGTGATAGGCGACGGAGCGCTCCAGGCCGGGCTGGCTTTCGAAGGCCTGAATAACGCCGGCAATCAGAAAGCTGACCTGCTGGTCATCCTGAATGACAATAATATATCTATTGACGCCAGTGTAGGCGCCCTGAAGGAGTACCTGCTTGACATCACCACAAGCAGGACTTACAACAGGTTCAAGGATAAGGTATGGCGCCTGCTCGGCCGCTACAAGAGGGTTGGTACCAGGGCCAGGATTCTTGCAGCACAGCTTGAGAGCGGCATCAAGGGTACTGTACTTGAACAGAGCAACATGTTTGAGGCATTGAAATTCAGGTATTTCGGCCCGATTGACGGGCATGACGTACTTCATCTGACCCGGGTCCTTGAAGATCTTAAGACCATTCCGGGTCCCAAACTGCTGCACTGTGTCACGGTGAAGGGGAAAGGATTCGCGAAAGCTGAGGAACAGCAGACTATCTTTCATGCCCCCGGCAAATTTGACAAATGCACCGGTGAACTTATCAGACCGGCCGAATGCCCCAAACACCCGCTCTACCAGGAGGTCTTCGGTCATACAATTGTAGAGTTGGCCCGGCAGAATGAAAAAATAGTGGGAATAACCCCCGCCATGCCCTCAGGTTGTTCGCTGAACATAATGATGAAGGAGATGCCTGACAGGGCATTTGACGTTGGGATTTGTGAGCAGCATGCAGTCACCTTCTCGGCAGGACTGGCGGCAAACGGGCTTCTCCCCTTCTGCAATATTTACTCGTCATTCATGCAGCGCGCTTATGATCAGGTGGTGCATGATGTCGCCATCCAGGGACTTAAGGTGGTATTTTGCATGGACCGGGGAGGACTGGTCGGCACTGACGGTGCAACACACCACGGTTTCTTTGACATCGCATTCATGCGCAACATCCCCGGGATGATCACCTCAGCGCCGATGGATGAGGTTGAACTGCGTAACATGATGTATACTGCCCAGCTTGACAGTATTAAGGGACCTTTCAGCATCCGTTATCCCCGCGGAACAGGAGTTATCTGTGACTGGCGCCAGCCTTTTGAGGAGATACCGGTTGGACGCGCCCGGCTTATCGGGGAGGGATCTGACATTGCTGTGCTGAGCCTTGGACATCCGGGAAATTTTGTTGTTGAAGCTGCCGGGCGGATTCGTGAAAAGGGAATCTCTGTATTGCACTATGATATGCGTTTCGCCAACCCGCTTGACGAGGAGGTGCTGCACAGTGTCATGAAGCGATTCAAAAAGATCATCACCGTGGAAGACGGCATGATAAAAGGCGGATTTGGCAGCGCCGTACTTGAGTTTGCGAATGATCACGGTTATGCGGTTGAGGTCAGACGCCTGGGCATACCTGATTACTTCGTCGAGCACGGATCCCAGCAGGAGCTCTGGCATGAGTGCGGGTATGATGCGGCTGGTATTGAGCAGGCCATTGTTCAGGCAGCAGGCCATTAAGAATTGCAGACGTGCGATTTGCGATTTGCGATTTAATGGAGCGTGTAACACAGAACCTGATCTTATAACATTGCCCGTAGGGCATTCAACATTGTAATCCATGACAAAAAGAATTCTGATTTTCGCCACCCTCCCCCTCCTCCTCCTCGCCTCCTGTTCGCCGAAGCCGAAGGAACAATGGATCCCCCTCTTCAACGGCCGGAACCTCGACGGCTGGATCATCAAGATCAAGGGATCACCCCTTGGAGAAAACTACAAAAACACATTCAGGGTTGAAGATAGTGTCATGAAGGTCTCATATTCAGAGTATGACACCTTCAGGTATGAATTCGGCCACATCTATTACAAGGAACCGTTCTCATCATACAAGCTGCGTGTTGAATACCGTTTCACCGGTGAACAGGCACCCGGCGGTCCATCATGGGGATTCCGTAACAGCGGCATCATGTTCCACTGCCAGGATCCGGCAACTATCGGGCTGAACCAGGACTGGCCCGTATCAATTGAAGTTCAATTCCTGGGCAGTACCGCCGGCCGTGAAACTCCCACCATGAATGTCTGCACACCGCACACGCACATAGTTATAGGTGACGTGCTGATAACAGAACACTGCACCTCCTCTTCCTCAAAATTCTTTTATGATGACGCATGGGTTACGGCAGAGCTTGTGGTGTATGCTGACAGTATCATTCATCATATCGTCGACGGTGATACGGTTATGACCTATTCAAAGCCGCAGGTGGGGGGCGATCTGCCTGAGGGCTTCACCCTGCCGCAGGGAACTCCCCTAAAGGAGGGTTACATTGCTCTGCAGTCTGAATCCCACCCTGTGGAATTCAGAAAGGTGGAAATATTGAAACTCAGGCAATAGAGGGTCGATCCGACAGCTGGCAGAGAAGGAGCCGGGTTGCAGGGAAGGCAACAGACAGTAGTGGCGTATTCAAATATTTATTCTATTTTCGCATCCTGCAAACCCGCATATCTGCAGACAACCGACTGCTGACTGTGGAGTGCAGACAATTTATTGCCCGGATGGCGGAATTGGTAGACGCGCTGGTCTCAAACACCAGTGGCAGCGATGCTGTGCCGGTTCGATCCCGGCTCCGGGTACTGAAGAAGAACGGGTGTGTGAGCGCGAGCGAACACACCCGTCTCTTGTTCCTCAAAACTCAAACCCGTTATATCTGACAATCAGTTGACTTTGGCTTCTCTGTAGCTTAACTTTGATATAAACAAAGTTCCTGCAGATGTCGTGGATTGAAACCAGATCTCTTTTCCTTATATTTTCAGGCCTGAGCATACTCGGTTGCGGTCAACCGACCGACAGGGGCAACATTTCAACCCCAGTCAGAAAACCAAACCCCGTCGGATATGATTTATCCAATCCCGATAAAGTATTATTTCTCCCTCCGATTCTGTCTGAAATATCAGGAATAACCAATATCGATTCATCCAAAGTAGCCTGTGTGCAGGACGAAAATGGCATCGTCTTCATTTTCGACATGGCGAAGAATGAGATCAGTGATCAGTTCACCTTTCATTATCCCGGAGATTATGAGGGAATAGCAAAAGTCTCCGGTGCATTTTATGTCTTGAGAAGTGACGGGGCACTGTTTGAAACCGGAAATGATAAATCATCAGCGTCTGCACAACAGATCCCCTCCACGGCCGGCATTTCAGCGGATTATGAGGGACTCTGTTATGACCGGCGGAATCAAAGGCTGCTGATAGTTCCTAAAAACAATCCTGATCGAGGCCCCGGATATGAAAAAAAACATCCGGTTTACGCACTTGATCTGCAGAATGACAAAGATGCCGCAACGGAAGCATTCGAATTAGATCTGCCTGAGATAACCAGGTACGCGGCAGAAAATAACATTAAAGTCAGCGATGAAGACAAAGTGACCAGTCTTATGGTATCTGACATCGGAGTACATCCGCTGACAAATATGCTATATGTTATTTCAGCTGTGAACCGGATGCTGTTCGTCTTTGATGATGACAGATCCATAACCTATATGGAAGAGCTCAGACCGGATCTCTTCAGTATGCCTGAAGGCATCTCCTTCCTTGACAACGGGGATATGCTAATATCAAATGAAGGCAGAACAAATCCTGCTTCCATAATGTTATTCAGATACAGAATAAAATGAAAGCCGGGACCTATCTTGACAAGTGCAGCGCTGAGCATCGCCTGTGTTTAAGCTCGCTTCTTATATTCGTGTTTTCAGTCCTGCCGACTAACGGTCAGATTGATACAACTGCAAAAAAGACGGTAAATCCGGCTGATACTTCAAGGCAGGAGCCGAAAAGCCGGAAAGATGCAAACAATAAAGTGCAGCAGGATCAGAAACCTCCGGAAAGATACTTATCGTTGTTTGAAGAGGAAGATCTTCTCAAAGTCTCCCTGCGTTTTGATGTCGTGAAGTTCTTGAAAAAGGCAGAAAGAGATCAGTCTGTTGATGGGATTCTGACCCTGCACTTCAGTGAGACTGACGAGCTGGAAAGAAAAGTAACACTTAAATACCGCGGTCAGTCGCGGTTCGAAAGATGCAAATATCCCCCGACACGAATCACTTTCAAGAAACCTCTGTACGAAGTATCAGATTCCGGCAGGATAAAGAACCTGAAGCTGGTCAACCAATGCCAGCAAGGATCATCATATGGTGATTATGTCATAAGGGAATACCTCGTTTACAAGCTGTACAATGTTCTTACTGATACAAGCTTCAGGGCAAGATTAATAAGCCTGGATATTATTGATTCAGAGAACAAAAGGAAAACAATCACCCAGTATGGAATTCTACTCGAACCGGAAAGTCTTCTCGAAGAAAGACTAGACCTGGTTGAGGTAAAAACAAAAAACCTGTCGCAGAGCCATATGTTTCCGGCAATGATTGACAGGCTCGCCATCTTCAATTATATGGTGTCAAACTGGGACTGGTCCGTGCCGGGACAGCATAATGTTTCGGTCTTTACATCCGTGAATCCCACGCTTGGAGGAGTAGGCATACCGGTTCCGTTTGACTTTGACCTGACCGGAGTGGTAAATGCTGAATATGCCATTCCTCCGCCTGATCTGGGGATAGAAACCAATCGTGACCGTATATTTTACGGTATCTGCCGCACCGAGGAGGTATATCGGAGAGAACTGCTGGCGTTCAGGGAAAAGAAGGAGGAACTTTACTCGGTAATCACTGAATTCCCTCACCTGGGCAGAGCTGAAAAAAGAGATATTATCACTTTCATGGATCAGTTCTTTGACCGGCTTGAAAAACCAAGAAGCGTTGAAGGTCTGATCGACTACCTGCTTGAAAATTGCAAGGGTTCCCGTTGATCAGGTCCTGTAATAAATGTCCAGAACTGCAGTCCTCTCCTTATAGTTAACACTCTGGATTTTAACCTTCCTGACATCGAGCCCGGTAATTTCGGCAATATCGGCGATCAATGCCTCATTGTTCTGGGACTTCAGCATCTCCAGGTTATCATAAATGATCGGGTGAGTACTGTACTTTTTCTTCCTGGCAAGCAGGCGCTCAAGAATAAATGCCGATGCAATAATCATAAGATTGAAAATCACAACACCCATGAATGGGAATTTACCCCGGAGATCAAGCGCGTTAAGGACAGAAATGGCAATAACCGCGAAGAGGTATGCCATGTTCTTTACATTAAAACTTATAGTCCTGAGATTGAGTATGGTAAATATCGCGAACAATCCTATTGCCATCTGAAACTCCATGGCAACTATTTTCAGCATGGCGCCAATAAAAAAGATTACGATTCCCATCAGGAAAAACCCGAACAGGTAATTTTCCTTTTTTGAAAACCTGTAATAAACAACCCTCAACAGGAGGAAAAGGAAAACCAGGTTCAGTGCAAACCTCTCCATAATGGACAGGAATACCGGATTGTCAAGGTTGAGAAAATTATTTGACATTGTCTCAGATGTGTTTTGAATACCTAAGTCACCGGCAGAAACCCCGGCTCCTGACATATCAAAGTAAATATATGAAATGAAGCGCCTCATGTCAAATATTAGTTAACATATGAGCCGGATCAATTACAACCGTCAGTATTTTAACTGAGAATGTCTGAATTACCGTCTCTGATAAAATATCAGGATATATGACCCCGTGCTTCGCTGTCGCGATTATCAACGGTCGCAAACGGGATCGGCATTCCGGAATAATGTCTGTGAAGAAGTATTATCTTGCAGGAAAAGTATTATTTCCACGGATCGCTTTAAGAAATTAAATATGAATCTATTACGACCTGATATAAAGACTCGTGCCTTCATCCTGACCCTGTGCCTGATTCTTTCTTTGAATCTGGCAGCTGCCACCCCATCAGGAGAAAGGGATACCCTGATTAATGATGGTCCGTATTATTTTCTCTCGGATGATACTCTCAGGGTTTTATGGATTGAAAACAGCATGCTCCGCAAAGGGTACCTGTTGCCCGGCGTGACTGACGGGACGATGCTTCCGGCGGATCTTTCACTCAGCTACCGCGATCTTACCAGGGTGTACGGAGTGAAGCCCAATTACCGCCAGAGCTACAAAGGCATTGACAGCATTGCTGTAATCGCCGATGTACATGGCAATTACAATACTTTCCTGAGCCAACTGCTGTCAAACGGAGTCATTGACAAAAACCTGAACTGGAAATTCGGCAAGGGTCATCTTGTGTTCCTCGGTGACGCGTTTGACAGGGGAGATAAGGTAACGGAAATCCTCTGGCATCTGTTCAAGCTTGAAAAACAGGCGGTAAAGAACGGCGGAAGGGTCCATTTCCTGCTTGGCAATCATGAACTGATGGTTCTTGCAGGTGACCTGAGATATAATAATGAAAAATATACGAAAGTCGAAGCCATTACCGGAATACCCTATCCTGCCCTCTATTCGGAAAACTCGGTACTGGGCAAGTGGCTGAGGGCGAAACCGGTAATGATCACAATAAACGATATCCTGTTTGTTCATGCAGGAGTATCACCTGAGCTGATCAGAAAGGAGCTGAAAATAAAAGAGGTTAATAAGGTCTTTCATGAAAGGATCGTCGGGAAGGACATCTATTCTTTCACTGAAAACGAAGACTTAAGCCTCCTGAGCGGAAACGATGGCCCGGTGTGGTACAGGGGTTACTTCGAGGAGTCAGCTCCCGTCATTTCAAGCCTGGACTCCATACTGAGTTACTATGGCAAGGCGCATATTGTTGTCGGACACACGCCGCAAAAGAGCATCACGGCCCTGTTTGGAAATAAAGTCATTGGCGTCGATACGGGAATGGGGTTCGGGCAATCTGGAAATATGCTGCTTTATAAAAACGGCCAGTTTTTCAAAGGATCCATCACCGGTGTGAGGAGCAAACTATGAAACCCGGGATTGCCTCAATTGACATCATGCGCGGACTGACCCTCCTGCTCATGCTTTTGGCAATGACCTGAACATGATACTGGCTCCTGCCTGGCTCGGGCATAGTCTCCCTCGCCCTGGGATTCATTCTGCGAAAATGATTCATCATCTCAAAGATCATGGCTACTCCCAGCTGGGGGATGATATGCAGCGGCATCAGCTTCCTGGTCTTTGCTGCAATATACTGGATTGCCGATGCAAGAGGTCTGACCGGATGGGCGTGTTTCGTCAGGCCTGCCGGGAAGCACTCACTGACCACATACCTCGCACCTGATATCCTTTACCACGCATTATGGATGTCATCAGTTCCTGTACTGATATACAAGCAATCGTCAGAGCCGCTGGCTGCAATCCTCGGCTCCGTTGCCTGGGCGCTGCTGATGGCCGGGCTTACGGCGATCCTTGCCAGGGTGCATATCAGGCTCAGGCTGTGAAAGGAAGGCTTGTCGTGGGACAGTTAAACCATCCCGGAAATATTTTCAGGAGCCGGCATGTGGCCTTTTCACATTAAGGATTTCCAGCACCGGGGCAAACGAGCGGACTGTTATCAGGTGATCTGCCACGAGGTTCAGGTACTTGTTCTGCGAATAAAACGAGATGCCTGTGCCGCACTCGCGTACCATGCAGACATCATTGTCACTGTCGCCTATGGCGGTGATGTTGCTGATGCTGATGCCATAACTGGCCGAAAGCTGCCTTATCACGTTTGACTTGCAATACTCATGGCTGCACTGGCTCTGCTTCGTCCTTAAGAAATATGAAGGAATTTTCACCTCGCCAGTGGCCACGCTGTTTGAGAACTCAAGCTCGTTTGCCACGGAGAAGTCCATCCCGAGCTTATTCTTGATATGATTTGTGACCACATCGTAACTGTCGCTGATGATACCGCAGATGTAACCGTTCTTTTTCAGTTCGGTAACCACTTCAAGAGCATCCTCCACCATCGGGATTGTATCTACTACGTCAAGTACCTCCTTAACCGTATGACCTTTCATCAGGGTGGCGATGAGTTTGGTTCTCATTATGGCAGTATCATTGTGGGTCACTATGTTGATCAGTTCCTCCTCAAATCCCAGTATCCGTGATGCAGTGGTTATGAAACTCCCCTTCAGCAGTGTGTTGTCCATGTCAAAGATCACCATTCGGGAGAATCCCTGCCGGTTTTCGCGGACAGCATACTCCATCTGTGTCCTGAGTACGTTCACCTTTTTCAGCGTCTCTCCCTCTTTTGGCTGCAGCGGCTCACCCCGGCGGATTATAGCCCTGGACACCTCGAGGGACATCTTCGAGAGCTGCTCCCATGACTGCATCCGGTTTTCTATGTATCCTATGTTTACTTCGGAGATCCTGACGCCCATAATGTGCATGTCAATCAGCATTCCTATATCGACGCCATAGTCATTCTCCAGTTCCAGGTTCTGCAGCATTGACTTTTTGCCGGCTACCATACCGCTCAGAGGCTGGGCAAACCTGGCCAGGTCAGGGAACAGCAGCCTTAGCAGCGGCTTTGCCACCAGCTCGGTGACCCTTCCGGCCTGCCGGGTGAATACCGATTTGACGAAGTCGGCCGTACCGTCAGCAAGCGGTCCGGTCATCAGTTCGACGATATTTTCCGGATAGGTGGTTATGTCTGCATCCAGAAACAGCAAAAACTCATTCTTTGCAAACAGTATCCCTTCGCGCATCGAAGCGCCCTTGCCAAGGGAGGTGCTTGTAAAGACAGTTGCTCCCGCCTCGCGTGCTACAGTAATGGTATTATCATGGGACTTGTCATCCATGACAATTATATCTGAAACCAAAGGTGACCTTTTCACCAGCCCTATGACGGTGCCAATGGTTTCTGCCTCATTCAGCGCCGGGATTATTACTGTTACCATGGCATTGCCTCTGACGTCACTTTGCTTCCGACAGTCTCCATTACCACCTGCGGAAGGTTTTCATAACAGGTGTAGCTGTTGCCCACAAACAGAACCCTGAGCGTGTCCTTCCCGGTCTGTGCAGAGCCGCTGAGAGTCACCAGGCTCAATATCCCGGCAAGTTTGGTACAAATTAATCTTCCTGACATCTTTATTTTCTTTTCTCGTATTCATTTATCATCTCCTCCCTGCTTACCTGCTTGCCGTGACCGGGAAGGAAGGATCGGCAGCCGGTGCCGATGATCTTCTTCCAGCTTGTCAGAAGCAATGGGACATCATCTGCAAATGGCGGGAATGGCGAGCCGGGCATTGTCCCGATTACCGAGTCGCCCGCAATAGCTATCTCATCATCAATCACCACCGTAGCCCCTCCCGGTGAGTGACCCGGCGTATGTATAATAAACCCGTTTATCCCAAAACGGTTCAAATCAAACTGATCAGTAAAGACATGTTCGGCGACACACGGATCATACCTGAAAACCGGCTGCATCTTCCTGCCAATCCCCACCAGGCCCCGGGTGAAGGTGTAGGTCCCGTTCGGTATCGGCATATCCCCGGTGGCAAGCATGGCGCTCTCGGCCTCCTGCACCACCACCTCGGCACCATATTCCGCCTGCAGCCAGGCTGCATTGCCGGCATGGTCAAAATGGGTGTGTGTGAGGATCACCGCTTCGGGGATCAGCCCCTTTCGCTCCAGCGCATGTTCTATCCGGCTCCTGTCAAAAGAGATGCCTGTATCAACAATAATTGTCCGGTCGTTCCGCGTAACAACCCATATATTGCACCTGGCAGGCGTCAGCCTCATGATCCTGGTGCCCTTCTCCGTATCAGGAATCTGAATCATGACACTAAGATAATACTCATGCTTCATCCGTTGTCAATTTGTGATAAACAATGGTAACTTTGGGACTGCAAAAATGATCTTAAATGAAGCCCATACACATTTACCAGGTTGATGCATTCACTCACGGACCCTTCACCGGCAACCCTGCTGCAGTATGCGTTCTGACTGACCCGGTGACAGAAGAAACAATGCAGAAGATAGCGATGGAAAACAACCTCTCTGAAACTGCATTTATCACACGCGGAAATGATGAATGGCTGATAAGATGGTTCACACCGATGGAAGAAGTTGACCTGTGCGGCCACGCAACCCTTGCCTCGGCATTTGTGGTTCTGAATATCATTGATCCGCAGAGCGAAACGGTAGTATTCCGCTCCAGGGTGATGGGACTTCTCACTGTCAGGAAAAGAGGCGATCTCCTCGAGCTTGATTTCCCTGTTGACCATGTGACAGAGTGCGCGCTGCCCGGAATAATCAAAGAAAGCCTGGGCGCTCATCCGGTTGAGTGGTACGCCGGAAGAAGCGATTATTTGCTCGTTTACAGGAGCGAATCAGAAATACGTGAGATGAAGCCAGACTTCAGGAAACTGGCGCAGACGGAAAGCAGAGGCGTCATTGTAACCGCTCCGGGTGACACCGTTGATTTCGTCTCAAGGTTCTTCTGTCCGCAGATTGGAATAGATGAAGATCCCGTAACCGGATCGGCTCACACCACACTGACCCCCTTCTGGTCAGCCCGCCTGGGAAAGACCACCATGGCAGCAAGGCAGCTGTCATCCAGGGGCGGCATGCTTGAATGCGCCCTCGACGGAGACAGGGTACGCATAGCAGGCTCAGCACTACTGTATCTTAAAGGTGAGCTTTTCATCTGATTTAGCTTAAAAACCATTAAGTTTGCCGGCGAAACAGAAGAGGATGACAAAAAAGGATGCCATTCACCCCTACGGGGAAAAACAGGAGCAGTTTGACAGGCGTTACCTGCGGATGGCCGCAGTGTGGTCAGAAAACTCCTACTGCCAGAGGCGAAAGGTGGGAGCGCTGATAGTCAAGGACAAGATGATCATCTCCGACGGATATAACGGTACTCCTGCCGGATTTGAAAATGTCTGCGAGGATGAGAATAATGTTACCAAGCCCTACGTTTTACATGCTGAAGCCAATGCCATCACCAAGGTAGCACGGTCAAACAACTCAAGCGAAAACGCCACACTGTACATCACCGACTCACCCTGCATGGAGTGTGCAAAACTTATCATACAGTCAGGTATCAGGCGGGTAGTCTACAGCAACCAGTATCGCAATCCTGACGGCATCGAGCTTCTGAAACGGGCTGACATCGAGCTTCTTTATATTGATTTCGGAGAAAAGAAAAATGAAATATAACAAGGCGTACCTTCCGCTGATAATCGGAATCGCAGTTGCCATTGGCATACTGATAGGTTTTTACATGCCCCATCCCCAGACCGGGCTCTATACAAACTTCCCGCCGTCAAATGACAAACTGAGCCGGGTACTTGACATCATTGAGTCTGATTATGTTGATACCGTCAACAGAAACGCTCTGATAGAGGAGGCCATACCTGTAATGCTCCGCAAGCTTGACCCTCACTCAGTCTACATCCCGGCCACCGACCTCGCACAGGCGAACGAACCACTGCAGGGAAACTTTGACGGGATAGGCGTTTCATTCAACATGCTGACTGACACCGTGCTTATAATCAGCACCATACCCGGAGGGCCGTCGGAAAAGGCAGGCATCATACCGGGTGACAAGATAATCCTGGTCAATGACTCACTCATCGCCGGCAAAAACATTCCCGATGAGGATGTGGTCAAGATGCTGAAGGGTCCACGCGGCACCAGGGTCGACCTGAAGATTGAGCGCAAGGGCGCAAAGGAGCTCCTTCCTTTCACCATCACCCGGGACAAGATTCCAATCTATAGCGTAGATGTATCATACATGATGTCAGATGATGTAGGATATATCAAGATCTCCAACTTCGCTCTCACCACCCATGATGAATTCAAAAAGGGTCTCAATGAGCTTAAGGAAACAGGAATGAGTAAACTGATCCTCGACCTCAGGGGAAACTCCGGAGGTGTGATGGATGCAGCAATACAGATAGCTGACGAGTTCCTTCCGGAAGGAAAGCTTATAGTCTTCACCATGGGCAAATCGACACCCCGCCAGGATATGAAGGCCACCGACCAGGGCGAATTCGAGACAGGAGAGCTCGTAGTGCTGATAGATGAGTGGAGCGCCTCAGCCAGTGAGATCCTGGCAGGTGCGGTACAGGACAACGACAGGGGCACAATCATTGGCAGACGCTCATTCGGCAAAGGCCTCGTACAGGAACCTGTCATGTTCCGCGACGGATCCGGTATGAGGCTGACCATAGCCCGCTACTACACCCCGACCGGCCGTTCTATTCAGAAACCCTATGACCAGGGGGTCGACAAGTATTACGAAGACCTTGGCAACCGGCTCATGCACGGTGAGTTTGAAGAGGCTGACTCAATAAGACATGATGATTCACTGCGCTTCACCACCCCGGGAGGCAAGACAGTCTACGGTGGTGGCGGAATCATGCCCGATGTCTTTATCCCCCTGGACACCACAGGAATTTCAGACTATTTCCTCGCAATCAGGAACTCCGGCCTGCTATACAGGTATTCCCTGAAATTTACTGAGGATAACCGTGAAACCCTCAGAAAATACAATGACCTGCCGGCACTGATAGGATGGCTCGACAGTCAGAATCTCCTTTCGAAATTCATTACCTATGCGGGACAGAACGGCGTACCGGCCAGAAAGGATCAGATCGAAATCTCAAAAAAGGTAATAGAAGTCCAGCTGAAAGCATATATCGCACGCAACATGCTTGATAACAAGGGCTTCTATCCTGTCTGGCAGGAGATTGACAAAACTCTCTTGGATGCCCTCAGTTACCTGGAAAACAACTGAAATCTCATCACCAGGTTATCCGGCTGGCAAAATCCTTCAGCAGGAAGGTTGATTTTTCAGTTTCCTCGATGAAGCCGAGGTGGCCTGAATTCTCCAGGATGACGACCCCGGCGTTGAGAGGCAGGCCGATGTCACGCTGAGCCTTCTCAGGAGAGAAGTAAAGATCATGCCTCCCGAGAATCCATAACAGCGGAACTGCGCCCTTTTCAAGGACATACTGGCGTGAAGGCCTGACTATCATTCCATTCAGCATGGCAATAATCCCTTCGCCCGGATTCCGCGAAGCGATCTTCCTGGACCTTTCAAGCTGTGCATGCATGGGCCTTAGATTCTCTTTCGCGAACATCATGCTGATATTCCCCGGATACATGATATTCTTCCTCCCGGCCCTGACGACGGCAATCTCCCTGTTACGGCGTGCAACTGCTTCGGGGGTGTCAGCGTGGGGATGAGAGTGAAAAAGCACATATCCTGACAGCAGCTCCGGGTACATCTCCACAAATGCAAGTGTTACATACCCGCCCAGGGAGTGACCGACCATCAGTATCCTGTTCTCCCCGGCATCCCTGATCACTTCGCGCATAGCTGAAGCAAGAAACTCCATGGTGTGTACTTCACCCTTCACCCCGGATTCACCATGACCCGGCAGGTCAGGGGTGATGATCCGGTATTCTTCTTCCAGCCTCTCAGTCAGTGGATCCCATACCTCTCCGCCTTCAAGATAGCCGTGCAGCAAAATAATGGCTTTCCCTTTGCCGCGCACTGTGTAAGATATCCTTACCCCTTCGAATTCTATACCCCTTTTCATCAGAACTTGTTTAATGAAAAAAACTTCTAAATTTACGGGTAAGTAAGAAATTTCTCAGATTTTTCACAAAACCTGTTATAATAAAGTAAAAAGCCGATGAACAAGATCCTCTTCTCGGCTGTCTCGAAGAAATTCGTGATGGCCCTTGCCGGTTTGTTCCTGCTGCTGTTCCTGCCTGTCCATCTCGGCATAAACCTGATGCTCCTGGGAAGTGATCCGGAGCCCTTTAACAATGCTGCTCATTTCATGGCCACCTTCCCGCTTGTAAAGGTGGTGGAAATAGTGCTCATCCTGGCAATCCTGGTTCACATCACTTACGGGCTCATCCTGCAGATTCAGAACTGGCGCTCTAGGCCGGTAAGATATGCGGTGAGAAACAAATCCGAAACTACGGCCTTCTCGAAATTCATGATATGGACAGGAGGATCGGTGCTGATCTTCCTCGTGATCCATTTCTTCAATTTCTATTTCATTAAGCTGGGAATTGTCGAAGGAGATCCGGAAAACTTCTATTCGGTTGCGCATCAGCTGTTTGGCATCCGGGGTTATGTGATCCTTTACTGGATCTGCTTCCTGCTCCTCGGTTTCCATCTCTATCACTCCCTGCAGTCGGCATTTCAGACACTTGGCTGGTCAAATGAGTTCTGGAAACCCGTAATACAGGTGATCTCACTAATCTATGCCATCATCATCCCGGCAGGATTTGCGGTTATACCGCTTGTCATCCAGTTTGTCAAATAACCCGAAGAATCCAACAGCAATGATAACTCTCAACGCAAAGATACCCGAGGGTCCGCTCGGGGAGAAGTGGACAAGGTACAAGGCCGCCTCAAAGCTTGTTAACCCGGCCAATAAAAAGAAGCTTGACATAATTGTGATCGGTACCGGGCTCTCCGGCGCCGGCGCTGCCTCCTCACTGGGCGAACTGGGATACAATGTCAAGGTCTTCTGCTACCAGGACTCGCCCCGCAGGGCACACTCCGTTGCCGCACAGGGAGGCATCAATGCCGCCAAGAACTATAAGAATGACGGTGACAATGTCTACCGGCTCTTTTATGACATGATCAAGGGAGGCGATTTCAGGGCACGCGAGGCCAACGTTTACCGGATTGCAGAGGTGAGCAACCAGGTCATTGACCATTATACCGCACTGGGAGTACCCTTTGCCCGCGAGTATGGCGGCACCCTCGATACCCGCTCATTCGGCGGTGTACAGGTGTCACGTACATTCTACGCCAAGGGACAGACCGGGCAGCAATGCCTGCTCGGGGCATACTCATCGCTTAACAGGCAGATTAAAGCCGGAACGGTAAAAATGTTTCCAAGGCGTGACATGCTTGAACTGGTTGTGATTGACGGCAAGGCACGTGGCATCATCACCCGCAACCTGATCACAGGTGAGATAGAGAGGCATTCGGCCCATGCGGTGGTTCTTGCCACCGGAGGCTACGGCACCGTATATTACCTGTCGACCCTGGCAGTCAACAGCAACGCTTCGGCAGCCTGGAAGGCATATAAAAAGGGGGCAGCCTTCGCCAATCCGAGCTTCGTTCAGATTCACCCAACCAGCATACCGCAGCTGAACGAGTTCCAGAGCAAACTGACACTGATGTCGGAATCACTCCGCAATGACGGACGTATCTGGGTTCCCAGGCAGAAGGGAGACACCAGGCCGGCAAATGATATACCCGAAGAGGAGCGTGATTATTACCTCGAGCGCCGCTACCCGGCATTCGGCAATCTCGTTCCACGCGACGTGGCCTCAAGAGCTGCCAAGGAGAGATGCGATGCAGGTTACGGCGTGGGAAAGACAGGGCTGGCCGTAAACCTCGACTTCCGCGATGCCATTAAGAAGCAGGGCAAAAAATCCATCGAGAACAAATACGGTAACCTGTTTGACATGTACAGGGCAATCACCGGGATGAATCCCTATGAGGAACCTATGCAGATTTATCCCGCTGGTCATTATACAATGGGCGGGCTATGGGTAGACTATGAGCTGATGACCACCATCCCGGGCCTGTTCGCCATAGGCGAGTCAAACTTCTCCGACCATGGAGCCAACAGGCTGGGCGCCAGTTCACTGATGCAGGCAGCAGGAGACGGATATTTCATCCTGCCGGTCACAATCTCCAGCTTCCTTTCCGGAGAGATCAGAATCCCCCGGATACCCACCGACGGACCTGAGTTTGATGAGGCTGAAAAAAACGTCAGGGAGCGACTGGAAAAGCTTCTCTCAATAAAGGGCAAACAGTCTGCGGCAAGCTTCCACAGGCGTCTCGGCAAGATCATGTGGGACTATTGCGGAATGACCCGGAACGAGGCAGGACTGAAAAAGGCAAAGGATATGGTCAGGGAACTGCGCAGCGAATTCTGGAGTGACCTGAAAGTCACCGGCGAGGGGGATGACCTTAACCAGCAGCTCGAAAAGGCAGGCCGCGTGGCCGATTTCCTCGAGCTGGCTGAACTGATGATCACTGACGCACTTAACAGGAAAGAGTCGTGCGGAGCCCATTTCCGCGAGGAGAGCCAGACGCCTGACGGCGAAGCCATGAGGATAGACTCTGAATATTCCTACGTGGCAGCATGGGAATACAACGGCGGGGATGAACCCATTCTCAACAAGGAACCACTGAAGTTCGAATTCGTTGAACTGAAGGAGAGAAGCTATAAATAGTAACTTTTAACCAATCCTGATATGAAACTCAGACTTAAGATATGGAGGCAGAAGAATGCGGAAGCCAAAGGCGCTTTTGCATCATATGACCTTGACGGCGTCTCCCCTGACATGTCATTTCTCGAGATGCTTGACCTGCTGAACAGCAGGCTGGTAAGTGAGAGTAAAGAGCCGGTGGCTTTTGACCATGACTGCCGCGAGGGGATCTGTGGCAGCTGCGGAATGTACATTAACGGCTATCCGCACGGTCCCGTACCGGGACTTACAACCTGTCACCTTTCGATGAGGTACTTCAGGGACGGCGAGACCATTACCATTGAACCATGGCGGGCAAAACCGTTCCCGGTGATCAGGGACCTGATTGTTGACCGCAGTGCTATGGACAAGATCCAGGTAGCAGGCGGATTCATTTCCGTGACGGCCGGTGCGGCGCCGGAAGCAAACAGCAATCTTGTCCGCAAGCACAGCAGCGACCTGGCCTTTGACTCCGCAATATGTATCGGATGCGGTGCCTGCGTGGCGGCATGCAAGAACGCCTCCGCCATGCTGTTTGTATCAGCCAGGGTGTCACAGTATGCACTGCTGCCCCAGGGCCGACCCGAGGCAAAAGAAAGGGTACGGGCAATGGTTGAGGAGATGGACAGGCAGGGATTCGGCAATTGCTCGAACACCGGCGCCTGCGAGGCGCAATGCCCGAAACAGATCAGATTGTTTAATATTGCGCGCCTGAACCGCGAATATTACAAATCATATTGACCTTATATGCATGTGCGTTCAATCTCCTCAACGGTTTTCGGTGCCGTTTTGCCCAGCATCCTCGAACCCGTGGGGGTAATGAGAACATCATCTTCGATCCTTATTCCACCAAAACCAAGGTAACTCTCAACCTTCTCGAAATTGAGGAAGGCTTTGTTTATTCCTTCGGCTTTCCATTTTGCAACCAGCTCGGGAATGAAATAGATTCCCGGCTCAACGGTAAAGACATGACCCGCCCTGTAAGGAAGCGCAAAGCGAAGCGATCTCAGCCCGAACTGAGTGCTGCGCTTCACCTCATCATTGTAACCCACATAATTCTCTCCAAGGCTTTCCATATCATGTACGTCAAGACCCATCATATGACCAAGACCGTGAGGCATAAAGAGAGCCGGTGCCCCTGCTGCAACTGCCTCATCAATATCACCTTTCATGAAGCCCAGATCCTTCATTCCTTCTGCAATTATCTTCCACGCACCGAGATGCAGGTCGCGGTTTGAGATTCCGGGTCCGGCCCGCTTTATAGATTCGGTGTTGGCCCTGAGGACAATTTCATATATCTCCTTCTGGCGATGGCTGAATTTACCTCCCACCGGAGTGGTACGGGTCAGGTCAGCCGAATAGTGCATGTTTGACTCGGCTCCGCAGTCGGTTACCATCATCCTCCCTTCCTTAAGCACATTTACATGCACATGATTGTGAAGGGTCTGCCCGTTGATGCTCAGTATTATCGGGAAGGAGGGGCAGGCTCCCTTTGAGTAGGCTATGCCCTGCAGCACACCATATATCTCCTGTTCTGTAACTCCGGGCTTGCACATGCGCATAGCCGTTGTCTCCATCTCGCATGATATGTCAGCTGCCTTTTCAATCTCAACTATCTCAACATCTTCCTTGATTGACCTCAATGAAACCACAGCCTTGATGAGCTTCTCCGAAGCCCTCGTGCGCATCTGACAGGGATTTTCCTTCAGGAGAGCCCCCAGGGTCATTTTTGTTTCAGCACGGTATGGCGGGAGAAAATGGACTGTCCTTCCTGCCTTCAGGGCATCATGGACCATTTCATCCAGTTTATCCATCGGATGCGTATGCATAATGCCGGCCCGGGAAGCCAGCTCGGCAACCGATGGCTGAGGTCCCATCCATACTATGTCGTCAACAGTAAAATCGTTGCCGAAAATAATCTCATCCCCTGAATTGAAATCGATCAGTCCTGCCAGTCCCGGCAGATCAATACCGAAAAAATAGAGAAAATCACTGTCCTGTCTCCAGTGATATGTATTGTCAGGGTAGTTCATCGGTGCTTCAACATTGCCGATGAAAAGGGCGATACCTTCATTCACCAGGGACTTCAACCTTTGGCGGCGCTTAATGTAAACTTCTTTTTCGAACATATCTGATTCTGTTTTATGTACCAGTACGCTAATGTAACAAGAGCAACGGATTTTTTACCTTATTAAAGTCATTTTTCGTTGCGAAGGGTATTGTCAGATTCGTGCAAGAACGTATATTCGCATATTAACTTCACTAAAATCACCCGTTTATGCCCTATCGCCGCCTGCCTAATACAGATTCTGCGCGTCTGAGAGCCTTTAAGAAAGCCATTGAAATGAGCAAGGAGATTCCACCCTTCAGACTCGCTTTCTCCATGAAGACCCTTGTTAAGATCCAGGGATTCCTGCCATTGTTTGAAAACTCCATCAGCCATCAGAGGCAGATGCTTGTCAACCAGAATGAGAAGGCTAAGTCAAACCAGGAGACGGCACGCAAGGCAAGGCTTTACCTTACTCATTTCCTGAGGGTCATGAATATGGCAGTGACAAGGGGTGAGCTTCCGCCTGAAACAAGGACTTTCTACGGTGTTGCTTCCGATGACAGTACCCTTCCTTCCCTGGCAACCGAAAATGAACTGGTAGCATGGGGTAAGCGGATCATTGACGGGGAGGAATACCGGATCAGAAAGGGATATTCACCTGTAACCAATCCTACAATAGCAGTTGTCAAGGTACGTTACGAAAAGTTTCTCGAGACGCGGAACCATTGCAAGACTGTTAACCGGAGGGCATCTGAATGCGTGAACAAGACCTCGGACATGCGTCAGGAGGCTGATGATCTGATAACACGCCTCTGGAACGAGATCGAAGCCAGCTTCTCGTCACTTACCGAAGAGGAGAAAAGAACCAGCGCTGAGAAATACGGTCTCGTCTATGTATTCCGGAAACATGAGATGACCAGGAAGGATCTCTCTCCCACCCTATTCAGCGCCGACCAGGAAAACCAGTAATCACTCATTGAAACTCGGAAATACCATACTCAGGGAGCAGCCGCTGTTTCTCGCTCCCATGGAGGATATCACAGACCCCTCATTCAGGTATGTCTGCAAGATGTTCGGTGCCGATTTCATGTATACCGAGTTTATCTCATCGGACGGACTGATCAGGGACGGCCGCAGCAGCGTCAAAAAGCTTGAACTCTTCGATTATGAGCGGCCAATAGGTATCCAGCTTTACGGCCATTTAACTGAATCAATGGTTGATGCCGCCCTTCGGGCCGAAGAGGCTAATCCTGATGTCATTGACCTCAATTTCGGATGCCCGGTAAGGAAGATTGCAGCACGCGGGGCCGGCGCAGGCATGCTTCAGAATATCCCGCTGATGACAGAGATGACCTCAGCCATTATAAGGGCAGTGAAAATCCCGGTAACAGTAAAGACAAGGCTCGGCTGGGATGAAAACAGCAGGATCATAGTCGACGTTGCCGAGCGTCTGCAGGATACAGGTATTGCAGGACTGACCATTCACGGCCGCACCCGTGCGCAGCTGTACCGGGGCGAGGCAGACTGGACCCTCATAGGCGAGGTAAAGAAAAATCCGCGGATGAAAATTCCTGTCATTGGCAATGGCGATATTAACGGGCCCGAACGGGCGAAGGAGATGTTCGAAAGATACGGGGTTGACGGAATCATGATCGGACGCGCAACATTCGGAAGACCATGGATATTCAGGGAGATACGACATTACCTTGATACCGGTGAGATACTTCCCGAACCCACCGTGGAGGAAAAGGCCGACCTGGCTCTGCTCCACCTTGACAAATCTCTTGAACACAAGGAAGGAAAACCTGCCATACTTGAGATGAGACGCCATTTCTCGAATTACTTCAAGGGCCTTCCCGGGTTCAAGGAGACAAGGCTGAAACTCCTGACATCGACCGACGTGGATGAGATCCGCTCGATTATCGGCGAAATCAGGGAAAAATGGGGCGAGGGCAGATACGGACGGTCAACCGGCATCTACGGCATCTGACACTTCAGCCGCCGGAGCATTGATCCGTGCATAGAGCCTGCGGATTTCCTTCCATTTGAACACAAGTGCCATTATTGCCAAAAAAATCAGCGACTGGAGCACCAACCCGCCAAACTCCTTCCATGGATAGATCTGAATCTGTTCATACAGTGCCGGGGTCTGAAGGGCCATGTCTTCATGGGTGACAAGCACCGAAAGGAATATATTGTTTGCAGCATGAGCGCCTATTGCCAGTTCAATGCCGTCGTCAAACATTGTAAGAACCGCGAAGACAATCCCGAAAAATATATACTGGGGCATCATTGTGAGGAAGCCGTATTGCATAACCTCCGGGTTTAATCCGTGCATCAGCCCGAAGAGTATTGATGTGGAAAGTACCGGAATCCACCTGTTGCGTGCCAGGACGGCAAGACCCTGCATCAGGTAACCCCTGAAAAGGACCTCCTCGAAAGCAGCCTGGAATGGGATCAGTAACAAAGCCAGGACAGCAAGAACGATCAGTGAGTTTGATGTGTTGTTGATCCGGAAGTTTCCCGGGTCACTTTTCAGTGCATAGAGCATGTACAGTGCTGATACGGCAATCCATGCGAGGGCGGCAAACATCATCCGGCCCCACCTGACCTTCCGGCCTCCGTTGACAACGGTCCCGAAAGTTCTGTTATGCAGTGGCTTGACCAGAAGAATGAATGCCAGCAATCCAATCAGGAAAGGAATCACGTTCAGTACGAATCCGACATTGAGGTTAATTCCCATGGCTTCAAAATCAGGCATGGTTCCTTTCTGTGGTATTGCAGAGCCGTCGAGGGCACCGGCTATGATTACTGCGGCCAGCGGCAGTCCGCCTATGAAGTTGGCAGCAAGGAACGGGCCTACCACCCCGATGCAATACCTCCAGAATGAGTTCTTCCCGGTGAAAGCAACGGTGATAAAGGGTGACTCACTCCTGTTCTCAGGAGCGTCGATGATTTCATTGACTTCCATATAGCTTTTTATTAAAATTCAGATCCGGGTCTTGCCGGGTAATCTATCGAGTAGTGTAGTCCCAGGCTCTCCTGCCTGTTCTGGGCCATCTTTATTACAAGGTATCCTGCAGCGATCAGGTTTCGAAGCTCTATCAGCTCCCGTGAGATGGTTGACCTGCGGTACAGGTCCTCCGTTTCCTGGTAGATAATCTCTAGCCGTGTTTTAGCCCTGGCAAGCCTGAGATCAGACCTCACGATTCCGACGTAGTTGCTCATTATCATCTGCATCTCCCGGTAGTTTTGGGTAACGAGGATCATCTCCTCGAGGTGGGTGGTGCCATGATAGTTCCATTCAGGGATCTTTTCTTCATGAGTAAGTGAGCCGATGCGTGCCGATGCATCCCCGGCCGCCCTGTGGGCATATACGGCTGCTTCGATAAGGGAGTTGGATGCCAGTCTGTTTGCACCATGAAGCCCAGTGGATGAAACCTCTCCTATTGCATAAAGCCTGTCTATGGAGCTCCTTCCGTTCATGTCAACCCTTACACCACCGCATGAATAGTGGGCTGCGGGTACAACCGGGATCATATCCCTTGTTATATCAACGCCCTCAGAGAGACATTTCTGATAAATATGCGGGAAATGAGACCTGAGCTCGTCAGCGTCAAGATGGGTGCAGTCGAGCCATTCGAAGTCATCACCCTTCAGTTTCATCTCATTGTCGATGGCCCTGGCCACAACGTCGCGCGGAGCGAGAGATCCCCTTACATGGTATTTCGGCATGAACTTCTCCCCGGCCCTGTTTCGCAGCTCGGCCCCGAAACCCCTCAGAGCCTCGGTGATCAGGAATGAAGGCCTCTCCCTCGGATTATACAGTGATGTGGGATGAAACTGGATGAATTCCATGTTCTCCAACGCTCCGTTGGCCCTGTGTACCATCGCCACCCCGTCGCCGGTGGCAACAGGGGGATTGGTAGTGGTAAGGTATATGTTGCCGCAACCACCGGTGGCCAGCACCGTAACCCCGGCAAGGAATGTCGTTACCTTGCTGGTTTCCAGGTCAGCCACATAGGCGCCGTAACACTCGATATTCTTCCACTCCCTGGTAACATACTCGCCAAGGTTATGCTGGGTGAGCAGGTCAATGGCAAAATGATCTTCATAGATCCGGATGTTTCTGTGCTCACGTGCCTTTTCAATCAGCACCTTCTCAATGGCGGCGCCTGTAGAATCCTTATGATGAAGTATCCTGTGCTCGGTATGACCTCCTTCCATTGCCATGTCAAGAGTGCCGTCAGGCTTCTTGTCAAAATCGACTCCCATCTCTATCAGCTCCCGAATCCGCTCCGGGGCTTCGCTGACAACCATTCTCACCACCTCCTCATTGCAGTATCCGGCACCTGCAACCATCGTGTCCTTAACATGTTTCTCGAAGTTATCAGGCTCGTACATCACAGCTGCTATTCCACCCTGGGCATAGTTTGTGCTGCAGTCATCCATCTTCGCCTTTGTGATCACGCACACCTTTCCGTGGGCTGCAGCCTTGAGCGCAAAAGAGAGCCCGGCTATACCCGAGCCTATCACCAGATAATCACACCTAATTTTCATACAGGTTTCTTAAGAAACGAAAAGTAAAGATACAAATTGATTTCAGACCTGAAGCCGGATTGTAAAACCGCGGATTTTAATATACTTTTGCCCGGTTGTTATCACGAAGAACCTCAGAATCAATATGGCTCAGGAAGATGTTTTCAGAAAACTCGTTGCACACTGCAAAGAGTACGGATATGTATTCCCCTCAAGTGAAATTTATGATGGCCTGGGCGCTGTCTATGACTATGGCCAGTACGGCGTTGAACTGAAAAACAATATCAAGAAATACTGGTGGGACAGCATGGTTCTTCTCAACGAAAATATTGTGGGGCTTGACTCCGCGATATTCATGCACCCGACCATCTGGAAAGCTTCAGGCCATGTTGACGCATTCAATGATCCGCTGATTGACAACCGTGACAGCAAGAAGCGTTACCGCGCTGACGTGCTCATCGAAGAGCACCTTGACAAGTTCAACGAGAAGATCGAAAAGGAGGTCGAAAAAGCCAGGGGCAGATTCGGGGAAAAATTTGACGAGGCGCTTTACAGGTCAACCAACCCCCGCATACTCGAGACCCGGGAAAAGTATGATGCCCTGCATAAAAGATTTGTTGATGCAATGGCAGGCCCGGATCTGGCAGAGCTCAGGCAGATAATAGTTGACAACGGTATTGTATGCCCCGTGTCCGGGACCTGCAACTGGACCGAGGTGAGGCAGTTTAACCTGATGTTTGCCACTGAGATAGGGTCAACCTCTGACGGCGCGATGAAGATCTACCTTCGCCCGGAGACGGCACAGGGCATCTTTGTAAACTTCCTTAACGTTCAGAAGACCGGCCGCATGAAGCTACCCTTCGGGATAGCCCAGATAGGCAAAGCGTTCCGGAATGAGATCGTGGCACGTCAGTTCATCTTCCGCATGCGTGAGTTCGAACAGATGGAGATGCAGTTCTTCGTCAAACCCGGAACAGAGCTTGAGTGGTTTAGCCACTGGAAGGAAGCAAGGATGAGATGGCACATGGCCCTCGGATTCGGAGAAAACAACTACCGGTTCCATGACCATGACAAGCTGGCACACTATGCCAACGCCGCCGCTGACATAGAATACAGATTCCCGTTCGGGTTCAAGGAGGTTGAAGGGATACACTCGCGTACTGACTTCGACCTTCGTCAGCACCAGGAATACAGCGGCAAGAAGATGCAGTATTTCGATCCCGAGATGAATGAATCATATACTCCCTATGTGATTGAAACTTCCATTGGTGTCGACCGTATGTTCCTCCAGGTGGTTGCCGCCTCATACTTCGAAGAGGATCTCACCAAGGAGGATGGCACGCCTGACAGCAGGGTGGTGCTTCGCCTGCCGGCAGTACTGGCCCCGGTGAAGCTGGCGGTTATGCCTCTCGTGCGCAAGGATGGTCTCCCGGATATTTCACGAAAGATTATCAGCGACCTGAAGTTCGATTTCAACTGCCAGTATGATGAAAAGGACTCGATAGGCAAGCGCTACCGCAGACAGGATGCAATCGGCACTCCGTACTGCATCACTATTGACTACCAGACAGTGCAGGATGAAACGGTAACCATCAGATACCGTGACTCAATGGAGCAGGAGCGCGTTCCTGTTTCGCAACTCAGGGCCATCATCGCTGACAAGGTCAGCATGCAGGAACAACTGAAAAAGCTTTGACATGAGAGCCGGGCCGGCAAAGGTTCTGATCATTACCTATTACTGGCCGCCCAGCGGCGGAGCCGGAGTCCAGCGCTGGCTCAAGTTCACCAAATACCTCCCTTCATCCGGCTGGTTCCCTGTGGTCCTTACCGTCGACCCGGAATATGCAGCCTATCCCTTCAGGGATGAATCCCTGTACGGCGAGATCCCGGTGGATGTGGAGGTCCATCGTACGAAAGCCCTGAATTTTTTCGCACTCTACAACAGGGACCAGTCTAAAATACCTCATGCCGGATTTGCCTCGGGAAAGGATAAGGGGATTAAAAGCGCTGTCAGCAGATTCATAAGGGGTAACTTCTTCATCCCTGATCCCCGCAGGGGATGGAACAGGTTCGCTTTTCGCAAAGCCTGCGAACTTATCAGATCACAAAACATCAGTCACATAATTACGACCAGCCCTCCTCATTCAACCCAGCTCATCGGCCTGAGGATGAAGCGCCGGTTTCCCGGACTGAAATGGATCGCTGATCTGAGGGATCCCTGGACTGACATCTATTACTATGACATGTTCAGGCCTTCGCTGCCGGCAAGGATGCTCGACAGGAATCTGGAGAAGAGAGTACTTTCCAGGGCTGACAGGATCATTACAGTCGGGCAGGCACTGGCATCAGTCTTCGCTGCGAAGGCAGAGACGGTGGCTGATAAAACAGAGATACTGCCCAACGGATTTGACGAGGAGGACTTCCAGGGGGTAGCGTCATCGGTGCCGGAGAGATTCACCATAACATATGTCGGGACTCTCTCCCCGGCTTATCCGGTCCGGGGGTTCATTGAAGCCGTTAAGGATATACGCATTGATGGGAAGCAGGTGGCACTTCAGTTTGTCGGTACTGTTCCCGAAGAGGTCAGGGTGCTTTTCCCGGCAGGTGATGAGGGCGGTGCTCCCCGGTTTATCAGTTACTGCGAGCATCCTGAGGCAATAAGGCATATGATGAGTTCCAGCCTGCTGCTGCTCATAATTCCTGACCACAGGTCAAACAGGTCAATCCTGACCGGAAAAATCTTCGAATACCTTGCAACAGAGAAGCCTATCCTGTTCCTCGGACCTGAAGACGGCGATGCTGCAAGGTTACTGGCCCTCTGCGGCTACCAGGGTATCTTCGGATATGATAATGTTGAAGGCATCAGGGAATTCATCCTAAGGGTTGCAGAGGGAAAAACCGTGAAGCGGAGCGGTCATCACCTCGAGTATTCGCGCAGGGCGCTGGCAGTGAAGCTGGGAAACATACTCGACAGGCTGTAGCAGGGACTGACAGTCTGGTTCCTGCAGGGAAGCACCTCTCCCGGGTTACCCGGAAACAGGCACGCAGGTTACCGTTTCCGCCTGAACCGATCCATTAATGATTCAGCTACTCCGTTAAGGTCATCCGAAAGCTTCCAGAACCAAACCCCGGCAGTGAAAATCACTGTCACCAGCAGGCTTCTTGCAATAATGTCAGAAATGAGCGGCATCTGCGGTATGAAGTACCCTGCCGCAAGTGCTGCAAGACCGACAAGAGTCATCTTCAGGTGCAAAATGTTGTACGGCCAGAGGCCAAACCTTTTGCCGGTCAGCAAAACGCCCAGCATGCTGTAGATAATATTCGAGATCATCGAAGCAAGAGCAGCACCGGTTATCCCGAACAGGGGGATGAAGATCAGGCTCGTTCCCACGAAAAGGCCGATCAGGATGAACATAAGCCAGGTCTGATACCGGTAAAGCGATGAAGTACTGAGCACTACACCGTTAACACCCGCAGAACCGCTTACAAGGTTGCCGAAGCTTATGAGTACTATTACTGCCGCACTCTTTGAATATATATCCGGCAGCAGGCGGAATATGTTGTCAATGTTGACCAGCAGACCGATGAAGATCAGAAGACCGACAGCATACTGGCTAACACTGCTGCGCACGTACATGTCCTCAATTTTTTCAAGGTCGTTCTTCTTCCATGACTCGGCAAGAAATGGAATCGATATTTTTGATACAGACCGGCCGGGCAGTGTGATCAGCACTGCAAAATATGAGGCTATAGAGTAAATTCCCACTTCGGCCTCGCCGAGATAGGTATTGATAAAGAGCTTGTCAAGGGTTGTCAGTGTCACCGTGCTTATGCCTGTCAGAATGCCGAACAATGACAATATTATGATCTCGCGCTTCAGATGCGGGGTGATGAACCCGGGCTCGAGCCTGAGTGAGATCTCGCCTCTTATCAGAAGGCTGATGAATATGATAATCAGTGGCACCCCCTGGGAAACCACATACCCGAAGACGTAACTGTCAAAATCAATTATTCCTGCCCAGAACAACATGATCAGCCCCAGATTCAGCACTCTGAAAAGGAACTCCCTGAGGAATGTCCCAAGCACAGCGTCATACAGAACCTTATTGTAGTTATCCAGGAGATTGAACAGCACCGTTACAAGCAACAGTGCAGGGAGATAGATGGAATACCTTGAGATTAGAGGCGAGCGCTCCAGGTTTGCCTGCTCAAAATGAGGTGCGTAATACTTCAGGAAAACCAGCGCAGCAATGAACCCTGCAAGGGTTATAACAACAGCAAGCCCGAGGAATCCGTGATGCCTGCCACGGATACCACGGAAATAGGGGAACAGCCTGTTGATGACGTTTGTGAATCCGAGGCTGGAGAACTGCGCCAGCATAGTGGCAAACGAGAGAAGCAGCTGAACCACCCCGATCTCTCCTGTGGTAAATATTTTAGGTGAAAGGAGGATTATATTCACGAAGCCAAGCAGGGCTCCCAGGTAAGACCAGGCGGTCCCGCGTATTGTCTGCCTCTGAACTATGCCCATGTTGCTTCGCCGTTGCGGCAAATGTAAAACAATATACTCATTTGAATTAAGGAACAGTTGGTGTATTTTTGTCGGATGATTCAAATCCGGGCATATGACCCACTAACATCCTGCAAATGAAACCGAGTAGCTTCAAATCAGCATTGCCGCATATAATTGCCGTGCTCCTCTTCACTGTGGTCTCCTTCGCCTATTTCTTCCCGGTACTGGAGGGAAAGAAGATAAATGCCCATGACACCAAAGTGTACGAGGGATCTTCAAAGGAGATAAGCGATTACCGCGAGAAACACGGCGGTGAACCGCTATGGACCAACTCTATGTTCAGCGGGATGCCTGCTTACATGATCTCGGTGAAATACCCGGGAAACCTGTTCAAACACCTCGACAACTTCCTTAAGGTCTTTAAAACACCTGTGGCAGCGCTCTTCCTCTCAATGGCCGGCTTCTACATCATGCTGCTCCTTTTCGGGGTCAACCCATGGCTGGCGATGGCCGGGGCAATTGCATACGGCTTCTCTTCCTTTCTCTTTGCCAGCCTCTCAGCGGGTCATAACACAAAAGCCTATGCCATGGCCTACATGGCGCCTGTCATTGGCTCGGTGGTCTACTCCTTCCGGAGGAATACCATGACGGGAGCCTCACTGTTTGCACTCTTCCTGGCGCTACAGATAATGGCAAACCACGTCCAGATAACATACTATACCGGCATCATCGTGCTTGTATTCGGAATCTATGAGCTGATCCACGCTGTAAAAAGCAGGATGATCCCATCCTTCCTTAAATCACTGGGAGTACTTGTGGTGGCAGCGCTGATTGCCTTCAGCGTCAATTTTGCATCGCTCTATTCCACATGGGAATACAGCAAGGAGTCAACCCGGGGCAAAAGTGAACTCACAACGGCCGCAGGTACCAATACGAAGGGCCTCGACCCGGAGTATATTACACAATGGAGCTATGGGATAGGTGAATCAATGACGTTCCTGATACCCAACTTCAGAGGCGGCGCAACGGCACCCTTCGACAGCAACTCGGAGACGGTAAAGGCTCTGAGGAAGAACAACATGGGCCAGGCACAGGGACAACTGTACAGGTACTGGGGCAAACAACCCAACACAAGCGGACCTGTCTACTTCGGGGCGGTGGTGCTATTCCTCTTCGTGCTCGGACTGATGCTGATCAAAGGCCGTGACAAGTGGTGGATACTGACTGCAGCGCTGCTCTCCCTGCTCCTCTCTTGGGGCAAAAACCTCATGCCACTGACCACCCTTTTCATCGATTTCTTCCCTGGATACGACAAGTTCAGAGCGGTGTCAATGACACTGGTCATGGCTGGCGTGCTGGTGCCGCTGCTGGGTGTGCTGGCCCTAAGGGAGATTTCCGAAGGAACCGTCAGCAGGGAAAAGGCTGCCAGATCAGTGCTTATTGCCGCCATGGTTACCGGCGGACTGGCTTTAATCTTCTTCCTTATACCGGGTCTGGCAGGATCATTCCTGAGACCTGACGAAATCGCACTGCCAGATTCTGCCGCATGGATCAAGGATGCTATGGCAACCGACAGGAAGATGATGATTCGCACAGATGCCCTCAGATCAGCTGTATTTATTGCCGGCGCAGCAGCCGTCATATGGTTTTACCTGAAGAACAAACTCAAACCCGCATATGCACTTATGGGTCTGACGGTGCTTTTCCTGATTGACCAGGTTCCGGTTGATGCCAGGTTTCTCGGCAGCTCCAGTTTTGAGACAAAAAGGGCATCTGCAAACTCCTTTGCCCCATCCGAAGCAGACAAGATTATCCTGGGCGACGAGGGTGAATTCAGGGTGCTTAACCTGGCCGTTTCGGTTTTCAATGACGCTTCCACATCATACCACCACCATTCCATAGGAGGTTACAGCGGGGCGAAGATGAAGAGGTATCAGGAACTTATTGAGACAAGCCTGTCAGACGACATAAATTCCCTGATAACGAATCTGAGGACAGCAACGACCATGGAGGAAGCAGAAGGAGTGTTGGGAAGCCTGGGCACACTTAACATGCTTAACACCAAGTATATTATACTTGACCCCGGATCAGCCCCACTGGTGAACAGGCATGCCGCCGGTAACGCCTGGCTGGTCAACAGGGTTACACTTGCTGAGAACGCTGATGCTGAACTGCAGGCAGTTAAAACCATTAACCCCAGGGAGGAGGCTGTTGTTGACAGGCGCTTTGCTGAGTTGATCAGGGTTGCTGAAACTGCCGGGGCGCCCGGGGATACAATATTCCTGACCTCCTATGAGCCCAACCTGCTGACATACCAGGCAGAGTTGTCATCAGACAGGGTGGCGATATTTTCCGAGATCTTTTACAAGTACGGATGGAAGGCATCTGTAGATGACAAGCCGGCTGATCATTTCAGGGCCAATTATGTCCTCAGGGGAATGACCCTTCCTGCCGGAAGCCATACTGTCACATTCAGGTTTGACCCGGAATCGTACAGGACCGGCAACAGGGTGTCTCTTGCAGGTTCTGTTTTGCTCCTTGCGTTTCTTCTGCTGGCTGCCCTCCCGCTGCTGAAAAAGAGGAGCCGCTGATGGCTGAACGACTTATCTGCCCTGCATGCGGATCTGCAGACATCGCCGGTCTGTTTCATGCAAAGGATCATCTGGTCAGCAGCAGGGAGTTCCTCATTATGCGATGCAATGCCTGCGGTATGGGATGGACAGCTGACCCTCCCCCGGAAGAAGAGGCAGGCAACTTTTATGTCTCTGAGGAATATATCTCTCATACTGACAGGAAACAGAGCATTTCCGACTACATCTATCACCTTGCCCGCAGCTTTATGCTTGGCCGAAAGCAAAGGCTGGTTGCGTCAGCTGTCGGTAAAGAGACCGGATCACTGGTTGATATCGGGAGCGGTACAGGTTATTTTGCCGCATACATGAAGAAGCGGGGATGGCAGGTTACGGGCATCGAGATCAGCGATAATGCCAGGAAATACTCGGTAGCAAGGTTTGGAATCAGGGCGGTGACTCCTGCGGAGATAAAGGGCATGCCGCCCGACTCGGCTGATTGCATCACACTATGGCATGTGCTTGAGCACCTCTATGAACCGGATCTGTGGATGGACGAGGTAAACCGTATCCTCAGGGATGACGGCAGGTGTATTATAGCGCTTCCCAACTTCGCATCATCAGATTCAGCCCGGTTCGGGAACCGGTGGGCGGCTCTCGACGTGCCCAGGCATCTGTGGCATTTCACACCGGCAGCTTTTGTTAATTTCGCCGACAGGCACGGACTTGCATGCGAAAAGATTTCGGCCTTGCCACTTGATCTTTTTTATATTTCCTACCTGAGCTACAGGAACGAAAGCAAATCCATGCCACTGATAAGGGGAGCCGTAACAGGCCTTTTTATCGCTCTGCGAAACATTTTCCGTAAAAAGCAGGCAAGTTCACTGGTTTTTGTGATTTCAAAAAAGAAATCCTAGTACCTGTCAAGCCAGCGGTATTTCCTCGGTGTATCGCCGAACCTGGCTGCCACAATGAACTCATGTGACCCGTAGGTGGACATCTGGATGGAATTAAGGGTAAAATCAAAGGAGTACCCAAAGAAGAGCCTGTCTCTCCTGACACCCACATTGGCTATGATAGCGCTGCCGGTCCTGAAGGTAGCCCCAACCCAGAGTTTGTTGTCATATGAGTAGGTAACACCAATATCTGCCTGGGGCCTGACCTGCTCAGACATCTTTATAAGCAGTGATGGCTGAATCAGCGTTTTGTTGTCAGGCTCAAAGTCATAGTTTCCGAAGAGGTAATAGGTCCTCTGTATCTTCAGGTCCCTGTATGCCTGGCTTCCTGCCTTGATGAACCCCTCCATCAACTCCTGTGCGGAGAATCCGATGGCATATTTCCTGTTCAGAAGATATGCACCGAAATTGAAGTCGGGAACAAATATTCCCTTCCTGAAATCAGTGTTCAGCCATGGCTCATCAGGATCTTCGAACTGTATCTGTCTCTGGTCTATCTTGTAGTGATAGCCCGTAAAGGCGAGCCCTAAGGAAAGCTGTGTCCCTCCCTGCAACCAGATATGATATGCATATGAGGTGGAGAATCCGGTCCTCCGGACCAGGCCGTTAATATCAGAAAAGACCGTTCCCCCGATACCAACGCGGCCCTCGGTATGTGGCTTGAAAATCTTCTTGTCAAAAACATTCTGACGTATGAGGTACTTCTGCTTCAGCAGCCTGCCGTTAAAGCTGAGCGAATATGTCTGTGGCGCTCCCTGGTATCCTGCCCATTGCTGCCTTGTGGTCAGGTTAAGGCTGGTGTAACCGTCACTGCCAGCCACTGCAGGATTGATGAGATACTTGTTGAACAGATATTGGCTGTAAATTGGCAGTTGCTGGGCGTCAAGCACTGATGTAATCATGATTGCAGCCAGTATGATCAATCCCCTTTTCACCTTATGTACTCCTTCACTTCTGCACATAATTTACCTGATAATGGTCACATGACCGACAATCGGTTTCTCTCCGTTGTGGAGGTCTATCGCGTAGTGGTATGAATCCATCGGGAGCACCTTGCCGTTTGAGGCGCGGCCGTCCCATGGATCCGGATATCCTTTTTCTGATTTCCATACTATCTCGCCCCACCTGTTGAGAATGATCACTTCGGCTTCGTTGTAGAATGAAATCCTTGTGATGTTCCAGAACTCATTGATCCCGTCGCCGTCAGGCGAGAAGGCGTTCGGTATGCCCACACAAATGTCATTTGTCGGCTTAAGTAACAGGGAATCTGAAAGTACGCATCCGTTAAAGTCTCGTGCTTCAACCGTGTAAAGCCCCTGTACCAGGCCAACAGCCTCCTGGGTGGTCTGCCCGTCGCTCCATGTGAAGGTGTATGCACCCTCACCACCGGTGACACCTGCAAAGATGCTTCCGTCATTGCTTTCAGGACAGTAAGGCGAGATCAGGGCAAAGCTGATCCGCAGCGAATCGGGTTCAGTGAGCGTCAGTGAGGTGTCAGCAATGCAGCCATTGGCGTCTGTAAGGATTACCTCATGATAGCCTGCCGTAAGGTTATCCCTGGCAGCTCCGGAAAGTCCGTCTGACCAGATATATTCAGGTGTGCCGGCGGCATTCACCGCTGTTACATTAACCCTGCCGGAGGAAGCTCCGTTGCAGTTGATATTAAAGCTGCCGCCGTTGCTAAGGCCAATACTCAGAGTCATACTCAGTTGCCCGGGTGAAACCAGTGTAATATCCTGTGTCACAGAACAGAGGTGCGCGTCTGTTACAATCACCGAGTAGGTTCCTTCTCTAAGAGAGTAGATCGAATCAGTAGTCGCGGTAAACCCTGCAGGTCCGCTCCAAGAATAGCTATACGGAGCCGTGCCGGTCTGAGGAATGATCCGGAGCCATCCGTCACTTTTCCCGAGACAGCTTATGCTGAATCCGTTATAATCTGAAATACGTGGTTCGAGCGAGATTGGTTCAGGCAGGCTGAGAAAGGTGTCTGAGGCAATACTGCATCCGTATGAATCGGTGACAGTGATTGTATAAGTGCCTTCTGTCAGTGCTGAGATGTCTTCAAGGGATGATGTAAAGCCTGCGGGGCCGGTCCAGGAATAAGAATATGGCGGACGCCCGCCGCTGACTGTAAGGTCAATTGAACCGTCATTGTAAGCCGGAGCATTTAAGCAGGTTATGTCAGACACTGCAAGAGACAGGCTTAATGAGTCAGGTTCGGTGATCTCCACTGTCCTTGTGTTGACACAACCGTTCACATCGGTAACCTGCAGCAGATATGTCCCGGCTTTGACAGTCAGGTCCTCCAGATTGCTGGCATATGACTGATCTGCGGATTTTGTCCACTGGTAAGAATAGGTTCCCGCACCGCTTCCGCCGCTAACGGTGATATCAATTGTACCATCACCGCCATTGCAGCCTATATTGAATGCATTGTCAGGTGTATGGGATGTTGATACTGCAATGCTCAATGAATCAGGTTCATCAAGAATATAGGTATACTCCCGGTGACACATGTTGCCATCAGTAACTGTAAGATTATAGGTTCCAGCACCGATCCCTGTCAGTGATTGGGTGTTTGATGTAAAGCCGTCAGGACCCGTCCACGCATAACCGTAAGCTCCTGTGCCACCGTCAAACTGCAGGTTGATAAATCCGTCACTGCCACCATAGCACGAGATCTCGTAATTTCCGTCATTGCTAAGTGAGACTTCTTCATCAATAAGGTCAATGCCGTCAGGCTCGGTCATAGTCTCGGTAAAGTTGAATATGCAGCCCTGGCTGTCTGTTACAGTGAGAGTATATGTACCGGCCGGAATATTGACAAGAAGACTGTCTGTTGGGCTTCCGCTGATGATTCCTCCGTTGGAGGCAGACCACAGGTAAGTATATGGAGCCCTGCTGCTTACAAATACAGTATCAGCGCCTTCCATATAATAGCTGTATATTTCACTTACTCTGATGGTTCCGTCACTGTAGCTCTCGCATGAAATATTGTCGTCAGCATATAGTGACTTTTCAAAGCCGGCGAAGGTGACAGGTGCATCGTACAGCGTTCTCGGCAGTTCCTCCCTGCATCCATTGGCGTCCACAACGGTAAGCAAATATTCACCTGGTTTCAGGTTGTCAAGAGAGAAGAAAGTGCCCTCGGGCGGCATCCATCCCTGGTACACGGTGTCAGCGCTGTTCCAGACAAGGCTGTAGTAGTAAGGAGGTGCATGCCCTTCTGTCAATGCAACAACCATTCTTGCATCCTCAGCGCCGGGGCATGAGATAAACTGGCCAAAATAGAGTGACACCTCAATGCTTGGGGCCAGGAAATTAAGTGCGTCAGAGCTGGAGCAACCGAGGCTGTCAGTGACCGTTGCCGTATAATATCCCTGGCTGCACTCCTCTGCGATGAACATGTTGTATGCAGCCTCTTCCCAGTAATCAGGCCCTGTCCATGCCACCCACAATGAATCAAATCCACGTGCATAAATTACCTGCAGAGCTCCGTCCTGACCGCCATCACATGTGATAGAGTCGAGGATCTCAAGTGATTGAAGCGGATGAGGGTGAACCTTTATCTCGGATATTACCGGAGGTCCGTAAGGACAACCCGGACCCGTCACCTTGGGTGTAATCCGGAAGAACACCGACTGCATAGTGTCACTTTCATTGGTATAGGGGAACTGCAGATGAGTCCCGGGTGCCTGGCTGTTCAGCGCGGTTCTGTTCCCTGCGACAACAGCAGTGGAGGCTGTGGAAGTGATTGTATAGTTGAATTCATTTATTCCGGAGCTCATGACTGTGGGTGACAGAAGCACGACGTCCGTGGTGCCACCGTAACATATGTGCGGAGCATAGTTCTCCGGCGTTGCCCTGGGGGTAGGATTGACCCATACCCTGACTGTATCCCTGATGCCGTAGCACTTCTGATTGCCACTGACATCAAGTGTTGCAGGAGCTACAACATAGGTGACAAGCCTGGCTGTGTCTCCGCTGTTGCTGAGCGCTTCCGTAATGATATCGGTAACAATCAGCCCGGTCCTGTCGGTGAATCCGGTTATCTCAGGATAGCTGTTAATGGCTTCAACGTTGAATTCCAGGCCGTTGTATGCAGTTGTTGGCGTGGCGATCTGGATGTTCACGCTTTCACCATTGCAAAGCTCGTTATCTGACAGGGTCAGGGCGACCCTGGCTGTCGGTTCAACATGGACAGCGATTATTACCTCTACTCCATCATGGCAGGTCGGATCACCGGTTTTGCCCTGTATGTAAGGTCTGAATCTGTAGATTGCTGTCTGGTAGCTGTCGGAGTTATTGGTGAGCAGGTCAGAAATATTTATTATCTGGTTCTGGCCGTCGGTGAGGGTGCCGCTGAGGTCTGCCGGATAGGTTACATCCAGGTCATACATCACCTCGCCGCGTGAGACAACCAGTGAGTCAATTGTAAACTCAACGGTTGAGCCATTGCAGAAGAGAGTATCAGGGACCGTAACTGATATGCGCGGGACGGGTTGGACCCAGATAGTCTGATATTGAATAGCCGGGTTTCCGCACTCATCAATTACAGACCATTTTCTTGTTATATATCCTGCTGACATTTCTGATGGTATTTCATCAGAGTCCTCATATAATATACTAAAAGTGTTTGAGCAGTTATCCGCTAAATTGGTTACAGTACCTGTCAGTGATGGGTCTCTGTTTATGTTTCCGTTAATGTCCCTGCATATAGTAATTTCAACAGGAACAATGAAAGTCGGTGCCTCCGTGTCTCCTCCGGTGTACGTCACTTCTGCCGTGATGGCATTGCACCCGTCTGTAACTGTATACGTGTACTTGACACTCCAGCTGCAGTTGTCGCCCGTAACATCAGTTGACGTCAGGCTCGCTGTGGGAGTGCTGCAGTTATCAGTATATAACAGTGCTATGTCTGTTGCAAGTGGCGCCGCAGGACGATCTGCATAACACACATTACCTACTGCACCGCCCGGAAGAACGCCTGCCAGCTGAGGTGCCTCCGTGTCTCCTCCGGTGTACGTCACTGATGGTACTGTAGTTACGTAATTGTTACACTTGTCCCGGACTGTATAAGTATAGGTGACGCTCCACGAACAGTCAGTTCCGGTTGGAGTCCCTGTCTTGGTCACGGTTATGGGCCCTCCGCAGTTGTCTGTGTAGAGGGATGCAATGTCAGCAATGGCAGGCCCGGCAGGAATTGATGTGAAGCACAGATTCATATTTGTCTGGCCTGTCGGGAAGGTCCCCACAAGAACCGGAGCTGTCATGTCTCCTCCACTGTACATAACTGACGGTACAACTGTTACATAATTTGAACGCCAGTCGCGTACAGTATAGGTGTAAGTAACGGTCCAGGCACAATCATTTCCCGTTGGAGTACCCGACTTTGTGACAGTAATGGGGCCTCCGCAATTATCTGAGTATAATGCTGCAATTGAAGCCGTGGAGGGACCTGCAGGTATTGATCCAAAACAAAGATTCAAATCAGATTGACCCTCCGGGAAAATCCCAACAAGAGACGGGGGTTGGTCATCAATTATAACATTAACAATACCAAATAAATCAACCTCCGGATCACCCGATATCCCCCCAAATTCTACATAATAACCATCAGGCCTGTAAATTCCGGATCCCAGATTAAATCCATTATCATCCCATGTGCCATCAGAAAGAAAATGGCAATAATCCTGATTCCCGTCATCATTTGGTTCTCCTGCATTCCAATTTGCATATGTCAGTTCTGTGCCGTTCTCATCTCCTGACCAAAATGAAGTGCCTGATTCAGGACCTGTCATCCATTTCCAGTCTCCTTCCGAGGAGTAGAAGTCACTTGCTCCTGTCCATATGGCTCCGCCTGTCATCTGGGAGATAAGGAAACTATTCTCTGCTGCAGAAGTAATGTTCACCAGATAACCTTGCATCCCATAAAGATAAGTCCTTGCTGCATAGAGCAAGGCTGAATGCCAGGTCAACCCCGAGATGCCAACATATCGATAATAATGATTTGTTCCAGGATGATATCGTTCAAGAGAAACTATGATCTCCCGATTCCCGGCAACAGGAACGGGATTGGTATTTCTAAAAATCAGACTTCTCAGCACACTTTGATATTGAGATGTGGTAGCTGTTCCTTTTAAGACCAATAACCCGTGTGTTGAATTATATGTTGCAGTAATACCGTACTCCGGAGTGATACTGAGTATGTCCTGACCAGCTTGAAATCCGTTGCCTATCTGGACATAAGCATATGTAATGATCTGATTATAGGGATCACCTATGGTTAATCCCGGTGCAATATATATCTGAGATCCGCAATAAGTATAAGACCCTTCAACATCCAGGTCAGGAGCAGCGAGATCGCATGACATTGCATTATAGACCAATGCATCCAAATACAAATCATAACTGTTCGCGGGCGATATTTCAATATAGTTGGTAGCGATCCCTGTCGTTTCAATGTGCAATGAAAACAAGGCGGAGGATGGACGGGCAACAGTGTATTTATATCCTGACCAGGTGCTTCCGTCCGATGATTCTCTTATCCTGATTTGTGCCCCGTTCTGGTCAGCTCGCCAGATGATATAGTATGGCTGCCCGGCAGGGATTGTATTAGGGACTCTGAACCGTGCAAAGTCTGTTGTTGAATTAAGAAAGGCCCCTCGACCATCCGGGCCAATATTTGCATAGGTAGGATCATTTATGCTATTCCCTGCACTATATATTGCATTTCCGGATATAAGCTGACTGGTATACCCGGCACCACACAAATCAGAATAACACTTTGTTGCGTAATAAGATACAGCGTCAAGATTAAAGTCGTTGGTTCCGTTAATGAATACTCTGATAAACCGCGTATCATTTTCAGCAATTATCTCTGATTGAAAGTATTCTTCATTTGTTGTACTTAAGAAACCTGAATGTGAATTATTATAAAATGTGACACCATCAATTGATTCACTCCACCATATTTGAGATGCAGGTATAATTCCAGGAAATTGTCTCCATATGAATGAATATGTCTGACCAACTCTTACAGTGTCAAGGAGATCAATGATAATGTATTGTCCGTTATTACTAAAATAAGTCCCGTTTCCGTCAGGCACTCCAAGAGAGCTTGGGCCGGTGATACCATTGTAAGAGTTATCAGTTGTTATAAGAGAGGCGTAACCCTGAACTACCCTGGATATCTTCCCCGGTCCGCACTGGGCTGAAACTGATAACTCAAATAATAAAGCGAATATCCCTACAAGCAATGGAAATATCGCTTTCTTGTAACTTAACATTCTACAGGTTGATTACGTGGCTTCTTTAACTGCTGTACGTCATTTATACTCATCAAACGTCAAAATGGTTACTTCATTGCAGAAGAATTTAGCCTCTTAATGCGTGAATTTCAGAGAAAAGAGAAGTGCCGGCAAGTGATGCCGGCACTAATTATCCACATTATCAAATGTTTATCAACAATTTTGATGCCTCGTCGCTAAAGAATCAGCATGGCATCTCCGTAGGTTCCGAACCTGTATTTTTCCTTGACGGCAGTACGATATGCATCAAAAAGAAGATTGTAGCCCGCAAAAGCGGAAACCATCATCAGCAGAGTGGAATACGGGAGCTGGAAATTGCTCACAAGCATATCGGGCACCCTGAAGTCGTAGGGCGGAAAGATAAACTTGTTGGTCCATCCGTTAAACGGTTTTACCATTCCCGAGGTAGAAACAGAACTCTCCAGTGTCCGTATCACGGTGGTTCCTACTGCGCAGATCCTGCTCTTCCTCTCTTTGGCCTTGTTGATCAGCACCGATGCATCCTCGGAGATGATTATCCTCTCGGAATCAACCTTGTGCTTGGTCAGGTCCTCCACATCAACATTACGGAAATTGCCAAGCCCCACATGAAGGGTGATCTCGGCAAACTCAACGCCAACTATCTCAAGCCTCTTCAGCAGTTCCCTGCTGAAATGAAGCCCGGCCGTCGGCGCAGCAACCGCTCCTTCATGCTTTGCAAAAATGGTCTGGTACCGCTCATTATCCTCCGGCTCAACAGGCCTGTTGATGAACTTCGGAAGCGGAGTCTCGCCGAGCGAATAAAGCGTCTGCTTGAACTCCTCATATGTTCCGTCAAAGAGAAAACGAAGGGTTCTGCCTCTCGATGTGGTATTGTCTATCACTTCCGCCACCAGCAGGTCATCCTCCCCGAAATAAAGCTTGTTGCCAATCCTGATCTTCCTTGCCGGGTCAACCAGCACATCCCAAAGCCTCTGCTCACGGTTCAGCTCGCGAAGCAGGAACACCTCTATCTCAGCCCCAGTCTTCTCCTTGTTCCCGTACAGCCTGGCCGGAAAAACCTTGGTGTTGTTGAATACAAGCACATCACGCTCCCTGAAATACTCCACGATGTCTTTAAACACCTTATGCTCAATCTCCCCGGTATCCCTGTGCACTACCATCAGCCGCGATTCGTCCCTGTTTTTGGAGGGGTAAAGAGCAATCAACTCCTGGGGTAGTGTGTACTTGAATTGAGATAGTTTCATGATCAAAATACGTTAGTACAAGAATATTTATACGAATGAGTTTTCACTATGTTTCAAATTTTCAAGAAAAAATTTGAACTCTTCTACAGAAAGTGCCTTTTCAAAGCGAAAATCACCTATGGCGCTGCGAACAAGCGACCTCAGGTGACCACCGCTGCCAAGCGCCTGCCCAAGATCACGGGCGAAAGCCCTGATATAGGTCCCCTTGCTGCAGACAATCCTTACAGTGGCATCAACCCCGCTGTACTCCAGAAGCTCCAGCTCACGGAAAACAACCTTCACACTGTCAAGCCTGTGCTTGATCTTCTTCCTGGCCAGCTCATATGCTCTCTTCCCGTCAACAAACTTGGCCGAAAAAAGCGGAGGCTCCTGGTCCTGCTCCCCTAAAAATCCTCTCAGCTTTTCCCTGACAAGCTCCTCCGTAATATGACCGGAAGGGTACTCTGCATCCACCTCACTTTCCAGGTCAAAAGAAGGAGTTGTCTGACCGAACCTGACCACCGCAATATATTCCTTGTCGAGATCCCTGAACTCCTCCACTCTCCTTGTGGCCTTCCCGGTGCAAAGAATCATCAGCCCGGTTGCCAGCGGATCGAGAGTGCCGGCATGTCCGACTTTCAGTTTCTTCAATCCGCAGTGATGACGGATGGCCAGCTTCACCTTGTTCACTAGGTCAAAGGAGGTCCAGTAAAGCGGCTTCTGAAACAGCAGCACCTCTCCATCTTCAAAGTCGGAACACCTCTTCAGCACCTTCAGGCAAATATTATTAATGTTAGACCTGCCAAAACACAGTAAAGTGCAAACCACCCAAGCTTACCCTTCCTGACAATGTTTATCATCCAGCGGCAGGCTGCGTATCCTGACACAAACGCTGCAACAAACGCAATAACAAGCGGGAAAAAGACACCGTTAACGGTTCCAGCATCGGTGGTTATAAGCTCTATGAAATTGGCTCCCAAAATAGGAACAATTACCATCAGGAATGAGAACCGGGCCAGCTCGTCCTTGCTGTTGCCAAGCATCAGACCTGTAGAAATTGTTGAGCCGGATCTGGAAAGCCCTGGAAGAGTAGCCAGTGCCTGTGCAATCCCTATCACAAATGCACCTCCATAACTGATCGGCTTATTCCTTTTAGGCACGAAATGCCCCACCAGCAGAAACAGTGCCGTGACAAGCAGAAATGACCCGGTGATATCCATGTCGGCTACGAACAGCGATTCGACCTGGTCTTTCAGGGTAAACCCTACAATTGCCACCGGTATCATTGACACTATCAGCTTCAAAACGTAGACAGTCTCTTCATTCATTTTAAACCTGAATACCCCCGCAAGCAGTTTTAAAATATCCTTCCAGAACACCACAAGTATACTCAGCACGGTAGCGCCATGCACGACAACAGAAAAGAGAAAACTCTCCTCAACCCCTCCGAACAGGAATTTAACAATCTCAAGATGGCCGTCACTGCTGACCGGTAAAAACTCAGTCAATCCCTGCACCAGCCCGAAAATCAGGGCCTCATACCAATTCATTCCCGGTTATTTGATTTAAGAAGAACAAAGACTTTACTCCCTTGGCCTTTTCATTATTGCATAGATCTCAAAAATAAAGCCGGCCAGAACGATCAGCGGAGCCAGTGTAACTCTCCGGAAACTGAATATATCATCCGAGAAGACTTTGGGGTCATCAGACCTGCCTCCGGCCATAAGTATGAAACCGACAATAATTACAGCGAAGCCTATGGCCATCAGCTTGTAGTTTTCCCTTCCCAGGGCGAAACCGGTCTTTTTTTCTTCTTCTTTTTTTGCGACCATGATTTTCTAATAATATAATTTATCCTCGTGCATGCCGAGATACCTGTTTACGGCAAAGAATGTAGATATTCCGTTAATCAGAATCCCTGCTGCCGCAAGTACCAGGCAAAGCAGGAGGAAAAGGTTGATATTCTCATAAGTGAAGAGCGTAAAAAACTCTTTCTCTATCAGATACATCAGTCCCATCATCAGCCCGATAGCTATCAGTGCAGCCAGGAAGCCGAAAAAGAGACTCTTCAGCAGGAAGGGCTTGCGAATAAACGACCTGTTGGCTCCAATAAGCTGCATCGTGTTTATCAGGAACCTTTTCGAATAAATCGAAAGCCTTATCGTGTTGTTTATGATTGTAAGCGCTATAAGAAATAACAAAAGACTGATCACCAACAGGAATACGCTGATCTTGCGAACATTGTCATTGATAAGGTTAAGGATCGACTCCTGGTAGTAAACCTCATCAACCACCGGATAATCCGCGATGACTTTTTCAAGCTTTATCACACTGTCAGGATGCGTGTACCTGGCCTGCAGATAAACATCAATTGTCGGCATCAGTGGATTGTAACCGAGGAAATCAAGGAAATCCTCGCCAAGCTCGTTACGCAGCTTAACTGCTGCTTCGTCCTTGGAGACATATTCCGTCTGCTTCACATAAGGTTTGGCATCAAGCTCCTTCTGCAACATCCTTATGTCAGCCTCACGTGCGTCTTCCTTCAGCATGATGGTAAACGAGAGACTCTCCCTGAAATAGTCTGACAACTGACGGGCATTGATCAGCACCATGCCAAGGATGCCCAGCAGGAAGAGCACCAGGGAAACACTTACAACGAGTGTGGCATATGAACTGCCGAGTCTGTACCTGGATATCCCTCCCGTTGATTTTGCCACTTCAGAAAATTTGCCTCAAAAATAGCATACAAACCGCCAAATCCTTCAGCAGCCCTGCAATTTTTTGATATTTAGGCTTAACAGATAAAATTCCTGAATATCACCTCAGGATTTAAACCTCGGTCATCCAGCCGAACTCATCAGGCTCATCGCCGTACTGAATCCCCACAAGCTTGTTAAAGAGCTTCATTGAAACAGGGCCCGGTTTGCCGTCCTTGCAATACTCATAAACCTTCCCGGTTTCGGGGTCAAATATTTTAGCTATCGGACTGATAACGGCGGCGGTGCCGCATGCTCCGGTCTCCTCAAACTCTGCAAGCTCTTCAACGGGAATCCTGCGCCGTTCGGTCTTTATCCCCATGCTTTCAGCAATGGCAATAAGGCTCTTATTGGTAATTGAAGGAAGGATTGATACCGACTTAGGTGTAACGTAGGTATTGTTCTTTATTCCGAAGAAGTTGGCCGGACCGCACTCATCAAGGTATTTCTTTTCCAATGCATCGAGGAAGAGCGCATTGCCGTAGCCGCCCTCACGGGCTTTAACTATGGCCCTCAGGCTGGCTGCATAATTGCCGCCAACCTTTATGTTGCCAGTGCCCAGCGGGGCTGCCCTGTCAACATCGCGGCATATGAGCATGTTCACCGGTTTCACTCCACCCTTGAAATACGGACCCACGGGGGTTACAAAGACAATGAAGGTATATTCCGATGCCGGCTTCACACCTACTTCGGCGCCACTTCCGTATAGTACGGGTCTGACATAGAGTGAAGCACCCGAACCGTAAGGGGGAACAAATTTCTCATTGAGTCTCACGGCAGTAAAGACAGCCTCCCTGAAAAGCTCAATCGGTACCGGAGCCATATGGATTCCGTTTGCCGATGATATAAGTCTTTTTGCATTCTCATCCCAACGGAACAACCTCACCTTGCCGTCACGTCCGCGGTATGCCTTCATTCCTTCGAAGGCCTCCTGGCCGTAGTGAAGTCCTGTTGCGGCTATATGGATGTTGATGTACTCTGAATCCGATACCTCTGGCTTGCCCCACTGGCCATTTTTATAATGGCACCTTACGTTGAAATCGGTTTTGATGTAGCCAAAAGGAAGATTATTCCAGTCTAAATTTACCATGATCTCAAATTTTGGATTTTTCAAATGTACGGTTTAAAACCAAAGTTCCAAATGATTTTAAGTATTGTTGAGCCGGCCGCCGGCAAATTCCCGGAGAGCCCTGAGTTGCTCATCCTCAGCCACAGACCTCAGCCTGCGTGCTGTTTCTGTCAGGAATCCGTTCTCTCCGATCCTGGAAGCCAGCTCCCTGAACCAGGCTTTCGGGTCTCCAGTCTTCCCGTAGGCTTTCTCCTCCCTGTACAATTTATCAACCATGGAAATAAAATCAACTCTTCCGGTAAAATCATACACTGCATCATGCAGCACACGGCCGGCCATGCTGGTCTGTTCCGGTGAAGAGGCCGAGGCGATCAGCTCCCTTACTGCCTCAAGTGTGTGCGGATCAAAACCGTAAAATGACAATATCTCACCGGCTCTTTTCAGAGCAGCAGCCTCAGGATCATTGTAATCAAAGGCATAACCAAAGTAAATGAAAACCGAAGCCAGCCTCAGATGAATGTAATCCTCGTCAGAAAGATTCTCTGCCCTGGCAAGCAGGTCAGCCTGCAATGATACGCTCCGTATATAATCAGCGCTGTGAAAGAAGAGATCCGGGGATGCTATTTCAGAGTACCTGGTGAAGACATGCTCTTCCACATCAAGAATGCGTATCATCTCGATCTTTGCAAGAAACTTCCTGTTCGGTGATCCGTCAGCCTCCCGCAACTCATGCCTTATCCCGGTAACAAAATACATGTCAAGGTCGCCTTTGTACTTCACCGGCATCCTGCCCCGGTAGTCACATGTAAAATACTCCTTTACAAATTCGTAGGTAGTGCCCGAGATGTTTATTTTCCCTGCCTCCCCGGACGATTCCATCCTGCTTGCAGTGTTTACGGTGTCACCCCAGATGTCATATGTGATCTTCTTGTGCCCGACAACACCTGCCACCACCGTTCCGGTATGTATCCCTATCCTGATATCCCAGAACCGGGCAGCAGGCCGGGCCGGATCGTTCTTCATTACCTGCATGTACTTCTGCATCTCAAGCGCTGCCAGAACCACCTCGACCGGATTTGTCCTGTTTCTCTCCGGGATGCCTCCGGCACACATGTAGGCGTCACCAATCGTTTTGATTTTTTCTATCCGGTATTTCTCCGCCACAGAATCGAAATGAAAGAAGAAGCGATCGAGCTCATCTATCAGGGTCTCAGGGTTCATCTCTTCAGCAATCTTCGTAAATCCCTGGATATCTGAAAACAGCACCGTAACGAAATTATATTTTCTCTTGTCTGCTTTCCCCTTTGACATTATCTCCTCGGCTGTGCCCTTCGGAAGCATATTGGCAAGAAGGCTGTCAGACTTCTCTTTTTCATGCTGAAGCTCTTCTGTTCTCTCCGCTATCAGCTGTTCAAGCCTGCTCTGCCTCTCCGTGTAGAGCCTGTGCGTCCGTCTCCGCATCATGATACCCCCGGCAAGCAGCAACAGCGGATAAATGATCAGCGCCAGCAGTGAGAAATACCATGGAGGCCTGACCCTGAATCTGAATGAACCCTCGCCTGTGCCAACTCCTGCGTATTTTACCCTGTAACGGTACATGAAGATATATTTTCCCGCATCAAGGCTCGTGTACTCCTTGTATGCCCTGTCAGTCCATTCAGTCCACTCACTGTCAGGTCCGGCCATGAAATAGGAGTACTCAACTGCAGTATCATTTCCCATGGTGAATATAATTCCGTCACGGTATCTCAAGACAGGTACAGCCGTAGCTGTGTCAATCATCTGCCCTGACTGATAGAGATAAACGCCGGTCAACCTCTCCGCGGACTGCAGGCCGGACCCTTGCCCCGGGCCAGCCCCAGACACCGGCAAAGGCACAGCCCCAGACATCGGCAAAGACACAGCCGCAAACGCTCCCGTCCAAAGGAAGACGCAAGCAGTCATGAACCCGCGGAAATGGCTGATAACCATAGAGGATTTTAATCTGGTGATCTATACAAAAATAAACTATAATTTTCCGGTTTTGGTATACCGGTAAAGCAGCGTCACAATGCAATGATTAATTTTGCCTTTTATCCCTTAGAAAATGGAACTTGTATTCGCAACCAACAATAAGCATAAAATCAGGGAGATAAGTGATCTTCTTGATAAAAATTTCAGGATTCTCGGGCTTGCTGACCTTGGTATCACCGAAGATATTCCCGAGGAAGCCGAAACACTTGAGGAAAATGCCCTCTTCAAGGCAAGGTATGTGCATGAAAAGACAGGCCTGAACGTCTTCGCAGACGACACAGGCCTTGAGGTTTCATCCCTGGGCGGTGCACCCGGGGTATACTCGGCAAGGTATGCAGGCGAGAGTAAAAGCTTTGATGACAACATAGAGAAACTCCTCCGCGAGATGATGGATCTTTCCGAAAGAAGCGCCCGGTTCAGAACAGTAATCGCACTGATTATTGATGGCTCGGAGTATCTCTTCGAGGGTACGGTTGAAGGCGAAATCATCAGGGAAAGAAGAGGCAGCGGCGGATTTGGATATGATCCCGTCTTCCTTGCATCGGGATATGACCTCACTTTTGCCGAGATACCCTTAAGCGAAAAAAACAGGATCTCGCACAGGGCGAAAGCCATGAGGAAGCTTATCGGATTCCTCAGTGATCAGAACCGGGCTGGCACCCGAAAGTAACAGGCCATAAAATGAAAAGGATCATCTCACTCGCAATTCTTGCCCTGGCCTCTCTCCTGGCATCCGGACAGGGACCTGTAGGATCATGGGATGACCACCTTCCTTACAGCAGGTCTTATTCAATCACCGCCGGTGGCGGGAAAATATACTCCTCAACCGGTTCCGCGGTGCTTGTCCATGATCCGGGCAGCGGCGCTACCTCGTCACTCTCAAGGGTATCAGGACTGACGGAGACAGCTATCGCACTGGTTGCATGGTGCGAAGCGGAAGAGTCGCTTATCATCGTCTATCGAAGCACGGGGATAGACATCCTTAAAAACGGGATCATCACCAGCATCCCTGATATCAAAAACAAGTACATACCTGGCCTGAAGGAGATCTACGGAGTGACTGTCAACGGAAGCAGGGCCCTGCTGACAGCCAGCTTCGGAATTGTTGTGATTGACATCCGCGGCAGGTACGTAGCCGATACCTGGAGACCCGGGCCTGACGGCGAAACAAACAGCGTGAACGAAGCTGTCATACTTGGTGACCGGGTTTATGCCGCCACCGCCAGGGGAGTATGGTCCGCCCCCGTGAGCCGCCAGGGTCTCTCCTATTATGGTAACTGGGAACTGCTCGATGACCTTCCGGAACCAACATCAGAATACGGCAAGATAGCTACTGCCGGAACCGGCCTGATGATATGCAAACCGGGCACAACCGGACCTGCTTCATCAGCTGATTCCCTGTTTCTTGTCTCACAGGGCCAGCCTGCCACCCTGATTACCACCGAACCGGCCGGGACAATCAGGGCACTTGACGGAGACGGCAGCCGCGTGATAGTGTCACTCTCCTCTTCTCTGAGAATTCTGTCTCCGCAGGGTGCCGTCACCCGGGAGATACCCGGATATGGATGGGCAGGAGCCTCCCCGGCCGGCGCACTGGCAACAGGCCAGGATCTGTGGGTGGCCGACGCCTCAGTGGGCCTGGTATCGACCACAAACTACACGGATTTCAGGAACCACACCATCGACGGACCCTATACTGCCAACGTTGCAGACATTGTCTTTTCCGGTAACAGCTTCTGTGTCACCGGAGGAACGGTTGACAACGCGTGGGGGAATGTCTACAGGCCGCTCCAGGTTTTTGCCGGCTCGGGTAATTCCTGGGAAAGCCATATTCTCTACGGCGAAGCTGACAGGGATGCAATGCGGGCCGCAATCGATCCCTCCAATGAGAAGCACCTCTTCGTTTCATCATGGGGCAACGGTCTCTATGAATTCCTCGATGGCGAGCTGGTTGAAAACTACAACCAGTACAACTCCCCGCTGTCAAGCATCCTGCCCGGAGAGAACTACTCGCGCATCTGCGGCCTTGCCTGGGACCGGTCGGGCAACCTCTGGATGACCCAGACAGGAGTGCAGGGCAACCTGAAAGCACTCACCCCGGACGGCAACTGGATCATCACACAGGTGAACCTTAACATGACAGTGGCAGGAGATATGGTCATTGACCGGAATCAATACATATGGGTGTTACTGCCCCGCGGTAACGGACTTCTTGTCTATGACCCGGCAGGAACTCCCTCAAATACTTCCGACGACAGGTATATCAGGATGCAGGTCCAGGATGCCGATGGGCACACCATGAACAATCTCTTTTCGATCGCCGCCGACCATGACGGAAATATATGGGTGGGAACAGACATGGGCCCGGCAGTCTTCTATAATCCGGGCAGGGTCTTCACCTCTGAATTGAGAGCCTCACGCATCAAGATACCAAGAAACGACGGTTCCGGACTTGCTGATTATCTCCTCGGTACCGAAACGGTGACAGCTCTCACCGTCGACGGCGCCAACCGGAAATGGTTCGGAACTCTCAGTTCCGGCGCGTTTCTTATGTCTGACGATGGCAGGAAGGAGCTGGCTCACTTCACCACCGCCAACAGCCCTCTCCTTTCTGACAATATCGTAAAAATAACTGTTAACGGAGTCACCGGTGATGTGTGGTTCGGCACCTCTGAAGGCATTATATCGTATCGAGGCGAAGCAACATCAGGAAATGATGATTTCTCCGGCATTTATGCCTTCCCGAATCCGGTAAGGGAAGATTTCGAAGGGGTGGTGACAATAACAGGCCTTGTCGGGAATTCATCGGTTAAGATAACAGATATAAGCGGCAACCTGGTCTATGAGACAAAATCCCTTGGCGGGCAGGCAGTGTGGGATCTGCGAAACTACAGGTCACAGAGAGTGGCAACAGGAGTCTACCTGGTGTTTTGCGCAAATGAAGACGGAACCCTGGCCGGCGTGACTAAAATGCTGGTGATCAATTGAGCTGTTACCGGTATTAAGTTATCAGGCTTTTGATCCTCTCAATCTGAAGCTTTTTATTAACCTCTCTGAGGTGGCGGGCCGTGCCGGTAAAATACTGGTGCCCCGAGATGAACTTCACCTGCATCTTGTTCCAGTCGTTCAGATTGGTGATTTTGTCCTGTGCCTTGAGCTCTTCGTAAAGCGTATTGGACACCGGGATAAAATCACTGCGACCAAGGTAATCAAGGTCTGAGTCACATATGATTTGTTCGAGGAGATCACCGGGCCTCGGCGGAAGCTTGGTTGACATTATGATCCTGCAGATTCTTTCCAACTGGTCCTCACTGTACCCGTAAGCCGGCAACATCTCTTTCGCCAGCAGGGTACCCTGGTACTCGTGATCATCATATGAGACCGTATGGCCGGCGTCATGGAATAGCGCAGCGGTCTTCAGCAGCAGTATCTCCTCGTCAGAACATCCCTCAGCCCAACCGATGAGTTCCACCTCGGTGACCACATCAACGGTGTGTTTGACGTTGTGATAGAAGAGGAAGTCAGGCAGTTCCTTCTCCAGCTTGTCAAGTATCACTTCCTGGATGTCAGTTAGCTGGATGAGACCGAACTTGACCCTGAATGACTTGTTGGGAACAGCGCCGTTGCTGTCATCAGCCAGTTCGGGCAGGAGACCGACCACCTGGTACATCTGGATGTTACCCATGTATTTTACGGGAAGCTTGCCGTGATACTCGCAACTGAAGAACTCCTTGATAAGCTCATAGGTCATAACCGAGATCAGGATTGAATCACTTTCAGACACACCCTGAATCCGGCTTGCCGTGTTCACCGCCCTGCCCTTGATATCATAGGAGACCCTGGTCCTGCCTGAAACGGTGGCAGACACAGGTCCCGTGTGAATCCCGATCTTCAGGTTCCAGATGCGCCTGTCTCCCCTCCTGGCAGCTTCAAAATCACGTAGAAACTGCCTCAGCTCCACAGCAGCCATCACCACTTCCACTGGGTTGGTGATGTTCTTTGCAGGTATCCCTCCGGCGCACATGTAAGTGTCGCCGATGGTCCTGATCTTCTCAATGTGATATTTTTTGATGATCCGGTCAAACTCAAAGAAAATCTCATCCAGCTCATCCATCACCACTGCAGGGTCCATTTCCCCGGTCAGGTTCGAGAAACTCTGGATGTCAGCAAAAAGGACTGTGACCATGTTGAACTTGAGACTCTTTTCCTCTTCGGCCACCCTGACTCCCTTCAGCTCATTGTTCTCAACAAGAAGCCTGTATTTCTCGGTGGTTTCAAGAAGCCTCTCCTTCTCACGCTCAAGTTTCTTAACCTGCTCCTCCAGCTCCTTGTTCTGGCGCACAAGCCTTGCAATTCGCCTGAGAAGCTGATCTTTGGATGCTGATTCCATCTTGGCTGACCTGAAATAATAATTCTATTCTAATAAACTCAGAGTCTCTGTTCGCAGTATGCTGTTATGAAACTTTAATACTTTTGAGGTGACATTTCGGGCTATGCTGACCAGGACAAAAGCCATACTGCTCCACCATGTGAGATATTCAGACAACTCGCTTATAGCTCATTTCTATACGCAGGAATACGGGCGCCTTTCGGTAATGGTAAAGGGCATATCATCAAAGCGGGGCACCGCAAGGTTCAACTATTTCCAGCCGCTGAACATCTTCAATACGGAACTTTATTACTACGAAAACAGGGAGTTGCACAACCTGAAGGAGATGATGCTGGCTTATATCCCAAAAAGGATTCACGGGGATATCCACCGGACCACCGTTGCATTGTTCATTAGTGAGCTCCTTCACAATGTTATCAGGGAAGAAGATGTTAACAAAATGCTCTTTGATTTCATTGAGTCATCAGTAATCAGCCTTGATGAGGCGACTTCAGGGATCAGCAACTTCCATCTCTGGTTCCTCGTTGCCTTCACTGACTACGCAGGAATAGGCCCGACAAGAACTGATATGACCGGCTGTTACTTCGATATGCTCACCGGGCAGTTCACCCCGTTGCAGCCAATGCACCCTGATTACCTGGACCCTGCCGGAGCCCGGGTGTTGAACCTTCTCCTGCAGATGCCTGCTGAAGACCTGGCCTCGCTGAGATTGTCCGGCGAAGAGCGTACAGAGCTGCTGGCCGGGATGTTGAAGTACTACAGGCTCCACCTCCCGGGAATCAGGGAGATGCGCTCCCTGCAGGTACTGAGAGATATTTTCAGATAAAATAGTCGCGCTTTAGCTATCTTTGAACAAAACTGACCCGATGCCATTCATCCCTTCTGTTATTAAATGGATAAATACCAAACGCCTCTCACAGATTGACCTTTTCAGGAAATACCCCGCAGAGACGCAGCAGGAGGTTCTGACCAGGTTAGTTTCAGCTTCAAAGGATACCGAATGGGGCAGGGAACACGGTTACGGCTCAGTGACCTCTTATGAACAGTTCTGCAGGAACGTCGCCGTACAGTCATACGACGATATGATTCCATGGGTCGAGAGGCTCCGGGCCGGCGAAAAAAATGTTCTCTGGCCAGGTGAGGTCAAGTGGTTTGCCAAGTCATCAGGGACCACCAGCACAAAAAGCAAATTCATCCCCATCACGCGTGAATCGCTTGAAGACACCCACTACCGGGGGGCAAAGGACTGTCTCGTGCTGTATACCTCTCTCAATCCGGAAACAAGGATCTTCCTTGGCAAGGGACTTACTCTCGGAGGCAGCCACCAGATAAACAGTTTCAGCAACAACTCTCTCTTCGGCGATCTCTCTGCAATACTGATTGAAAACGCCCCAGCATACGCTGACCTGATACGCACGCCCCCTGCACGTATAGCCCTTATCGAGGACTTTGAGCAGAAGATGAAAATGATCACTGAGAAGACGGTTGACATGAATATAACCAGCATCTCAGGAGTGCCCTCGTGGTACCTGGTCCTCATCCGGCATATACTGAAGACAACCGGTAAGTCGAACCTTCACCAGGTATGGCCCAACCTCGAGTTATTCATCCATGGCGGCGTCAGTTTCGCACCCTATCGTGAGCAGTACAAAAAGCTTCTGCCGGACCCGAAGATGCATTATATGGAGACCTACAACGCTTCCGAGGGTTTCTTCGCGATACAGGATGACCTGACAGACAGCTCAATGCTGCTAATGCTTGACTACGGGGTTTACTATGAGTTCATCCCCGCAGATGAATTCGGGACGGATAATCCGCGTACACTCAGCATCGGCGAGGTTGAACGGGGGGTAAACTACGCAATTGTAATCTCAACAGACGGCGGCCTGTGGAGATACGCCATAGGTGACACTGTCGAGTTCACCAGCCTTTATCCTCATAAACTGAGAATCACGGGACGAACAAAGTTCTTCATTAATGCCTTCGGCGAAGAGGTTATAATCGACAATGCCGAAAAGGCCCTCGAAAAGGCATGCCATGGCACGAATGCACACATCAGCGAATATACGGCAGGGCCAGTCTACATGGGTGACGAAAGCCGCGGGGCACACGAATGGGTGATCGAATTCGACAGGGAACCCGATGACCCCGAGCATTTCATTGAGATTCTTGACACAACCCTTAAAGCCCTGAACTCTGATTATGAGGCAAAAAGGTACAGGGACCTGACACTTGCCCGCCCCAGGGTGATAGTTGTTCCCAAAGGAACCTTCTACAAATGGTTCAGGGAGAGGGATAAGCTCGGCGGACAGAACAAGATGCCACGGCTGTCAAACAGCAGGGAGTTCGTTGAGAGCGTCCTGAAAACAGCCGGCCTCTGAAATCTTTTTATCAACAGAGAGAACTACTCCCTCCCTTTTTCATATATTTAAACACGGATTTTAACAGTCATTTCTTATGCATATAGCCATAGCAGGCAACATCGGATCAGGCAAGACAACGCTGGCCGGACTGCTTTCAAAACATTACGGCTGGCAGGCTCATTATGAGGATGTCGATGACAATCCTTACCTGAATGACTTCTATGAAGACATGCAGAGATGGTCATTCAACCTCCAGATATACTTCCTGAACTCCCGCTTCAGCCAGGTCCTCGAAATCAAAAAGGCAAAACACACCATAGTGCAGGACCGCACAATATACGAAGACGCATACATCTTCGCCCCCAACCTGCACGCCATGGGTCTCATGTCAACACGTGACTTCGAAAACTATTTCACTCTTTTCAAGCTGATGAGCTCACTCGTGGAACCGCCTGACCTCCTGCTCTACCTCAGGGCATCCGTACCCACACTTGTCAACCAGATCCAAAAACGCGGACGTGAGTACGAAAGCTCAATCAGACTTGATTACCTCAAAAGACTGAATGAGCGCTACGAGGCATGGATCGAATCTTACAAACTGGGCAGACTCCTGATACTCGAAGCTGACTATTACGACTTCCCCGAAAACAAGGAACATCTCAGTGAGGTCATCGACAGGATCAATGCCGAGCTGCACGGGCTGTTCTAGATACCACCTGAAAGAAATCTAAAAAACCATCAGTGCGATGGTTTTTTTATTTAATTTTGATCAATCAAGTGATGTCATTGTCTCATAAATTCAACCATGTAAAGATTATGAAAAGAATTTTAACAATTACTGTTTTAGCTGCTTTCAGCCTTTTCAGTGCAGCACAGGTATCATCGGAAAAAAGCGTTCCGGCTGATCCGGCTTACCGGATCGGAAAGCTTGAAAACGGACTTACCTACTACATCCGTCACAATACGGAACCGGCAGGCAGGGCCAGCTACTACATCATCCAGAACGTGGGCGCCATCCTGGAACAGGACAACCAGAACGGCCTTGCCCATTTCCTGGAACATATGGCATTCAACGGCACAACTCACTTCCCGGGAAAAACCCTTCTGAGCACCCTTGAGAAGCATGGGGTGGCCTTCGGCCGAAACATCAATGCCTACACCAGCTTCGACGAAACCGTATATAACCTAAGCGATGTGCCGGTTGACAAACCGGGCCTGATCGATACCTGCCTGATGATTCTTGCCGACTGGTCTGATTTTCTGACTCTTGACGAAGAGGAGATAGACAAGGAGCGAGGTGTCATCCTGGAAGAGTGGCGAAGCAGGCGAAACGCCCAGTGGAGAATGATGACACAGATGCTGCCAGTTATGTATGAAGGATCAATGTATGCCAAAAGGGATATCATCGGCGACACTGCGGTGATTAAAAACTTTGACCCGGAGACACTGAGGGCTTTCTACCACGACTGGTATCGTACTGATCTGCAGGCCATAGCTGTGGTGGGCGACTTTAACGTTGATGATGTGGAAGCAAAAATAAAAACAATCTTCTCTCCTATCCCCGCCATTGAGAACCCTCTGTCCAGGCCTGAAAATCTCCTAACTTCCAGGGAAGGGACAAAATATCTGCTTGTTACTGATCCCGAGGCCCCGAGGACAGAAGTCGGACTGATGATAATTGACCGTGAACCCGACAAGAGGAAGAGGGACCTGGACTATATCCGTGACGGATATGTCACCTCACTCATGAACAACATGATGAACAACCGTTTCAATGAGATTGTGCAGAAAGGAACACCTCCTTTTGTCGCGGGAGGACTGAGCTACTCTTCAGACCTTCCAAGGAACTATAATGCCCTGACACTGGCTGCTTATGCCAATGAAGGACAGGAGGCCAAAGGATTTGAAGCTGCCCTGACAGAACTGGAACGTGCCCGCCGGCACGGATTTACACAGGGGGAACTGAACAGGGCCAGAGCTGAGATGCTCTCCGATTTTGAGAATCTCTATAAGCAGAAAGACAAGATCAGCAATGATGAATGGGCTTCAAAGATCAGAGATCACTTCCTCACCGGAGAACCCCTTCCTTCGCTCGATCTCCAGTATGATTACTACAAGAAAATCCTGCCCGGTATTACCGTGAAAGATGTGAACTCCAGGCTGCAGGAGCTTGTGAAGGATGACAACAGGTTCGTCTATGTCCAGGGACCCGATGACAGGGAGCACATGACAGAGGCCGAGGCCATGGGCATAATAGCAAAGGTGGCTGAAGCCGACATCAAACCCTATGAGGATATCACAGGAGGAACAGACCTTATATCTGAAGAACTGAAAGCGGCTGAAATAGTCAAAACAGTCACTCTGCCTCAGTTCGCAGCTACCGAATGGACCCTGGCGAACGGAGCCAGGGTGGTGTTCAGGCATGCCGACTATGAAAAAGACAATGTCAGCATCAGCGGATACGCTTTTGGCGGATCATCTTTCTACCCTGATTCACTTGAACCTGCCCTGAACCTGTTCCCGCAGGTGATCTCAATGTACGGAGCCGGAGAATTTGACAACGTGGCCCTAACAAAAATGCTGGCCGGCAAGAAGGCGTCCGTTTCACTCGGCCTCCAGGAAACCACACAGACAGTCAGCGGCTCTTCCACACCAAAGGATTTCGAGACGATGATGCAATTGCTCTACCTTCGCTTCGCCCGCCCCAACTTCAACAAGGAGGCATATGACGCTATCATCGGCAGATTCACGGCAGTAATCACAATGATGCAGAAAGATCCAAACAAGATCATGTCTGACAGCCTCTCGATGAACATGACCAACTACCACCCGAGGACATTCCTTCTGACTCCGGAATCCATGAAACGCATTAAATATGACGACATAAATTATATCTACAGTACGGCTTTTGACGATGCTTCGGCATTTACATTCTTCATCACCGGTAACATCGATGAGGCTGTAGCCCGGGAAATGGCCCGTATCTATATCGGATCACTCCCCTCAAAATACCAGTCTGAATCATACCGGAACCTGGAAATGGACCAGCCGGAAGGAACCGTCAAAAAAGATATTTTTATCCCGCTGACCGTGCCGAAGGCAACAGTCGTGATAAACTATTCAGCAGATGCTAAATACAATCCAGCCGGTTACCTTTCCATGGATGTACTGAAAGGCATACTTGACCTGGTCTATACAGAAAAAGTCAGGGAAGAACAGGGAGGCACCTACGGCGTCAGCCTGAATGCCGGATCTCAGAAAAGACCGGAGGAAAAAGCAACATTGCTGATTGCATTTGAATGTGATCCTGAAAGAGCTTCCGAACTCAAGAATATAATCTATTCGGAGCTTGACGCGATTGCCAAAAACGGCCCGAGGCAGGTTGACCTTGAAAAAACTGTAAGCAATCTTCTCAAGACCCGCGAGGAGGCTATGCAACACAACAGCTACTGGGCAAACGCCGTCAGCTCATACTACCTTAACGGGATTGACATCAATGACAACCGCAACTATGCTGACATTCTTAACAAACTTACAGTTAAGAAGATGAAGAAGGTTACAAAGAAATTCCTGTCTGATGCAGATCTTCTCGAGCTGGTATTCCTTCCGGAGAAGAAATAAAATCACCAATCACACGGCCTGTCTCTGGGCCGTGTGTTTTTTTATTGTCTTCCATTTCGATAATTTTTACCCCCGGTATAGTCAACCGGGTTATCCGGCATTCTGTTCACTGGATTCAGATATAGCTCCCTATTTTTTATTTACGATATCGGTTGAATTGCGGGAATAGATGCTTTCCTTCCGGGTTCCGGGTTCCGAAACCTGGAGTTTACTGAATGTCGCTCTGTGTACGTCATCAAGCACCACCGCGGTCCGGTAATCCTTCTTTCCGCATATCAGCTTCACATTCTCCATTGTGATCCCCCTGGCATGCCTGATGTAGAAACCCCATGCCGGTAACTCCCTGAACATTGAAAATTCCGGGTAGTTCGCCCCGAGTTCAGGCACCTTGTCAAGTTCATCAAGACCTACTTTGGCGTAGTGCGGATTGCCTCCGCCGGGATAATGTATCTCGATATTCTTCAGGGCAATGTTCTCTATCATGGCATCAGGCATGCCGACAATGGATGAAGGAGAAATATTCCTCGGAAGATCCTCCACCGGACCCTCGTAGTTGTACCCGGCATCAGGTTTGGTAGCCGGAACTTCAGCATAGACGTTGGATATGGTCACCCCGTCCATCCGCCCTTTTTTGCCGGGACGCCGTTCGCCTATCCTCAGGAAGATGACATTACCGGTGTTCAGTGACCGCAGGCTGTCGACAACAATGTTCTCGACAAATCCGCCGTCAACCGCCGCAAATGTCAGAGCTGACCTGTAGGTGTCAAACACCAGGTTGTTGATTATCCGTATATTCCGAAAACCGCCATGGCCAACCGTGCCGAACTTGATCCCGTTGGCACTGGTTCTTACAGTATTGTTATGGATGAACACATTCTGGCATACGAAATCCGGACTGTGAGATTTCAGGCAGATGCCGTCATCCGCAGCATCAAAGTATGAATTGGAGACCACCACGCTGTCGCAATCCACAATGTCTACTCCGTCATTGTTCCAGTAACTCTTGCTGTCGACGGTAATATTGTCTATCACCAGGTTGCGGCACTGGTCGTATTGCTGGTTCCAGCTGCCCGGATCCCTGAGGTTGATGTCCCTGATAACAATGTTCCGGCAGCCCCTGAAATAAATATTCTGCGGGCGTATGGTCTCATTGGGACGGTCATATTTCAGCGGATCCTTTACCACACCCATGTGGATCATGTCAACAAGGGTGGTGGCAACCAGGAATCCCTGGCCGTCAATAACCCCCTTGCCGGTTATTCCGATGTTTTCCTGGTCAAGTGCAAAGATCAGGGCAGTCCAGTTGAAGTTCCTCTCGTAATCAAAGGGATTCGTCGAACCCACAAGGATGGCTCCCTCCTCAAGGTGGATGGTCACATTTGACTTGAGATAAATCGTTCCTGTCAGGTACCGCCCTACATAGAAGACCAGGCGGCCGCCGCCATTTTCACTTATATAGTCAATCCCCTTCTGGATTGAACTGGTGTTGAGTGTCGTCCCGTTTGACTTTGCGCCAAACATCGATGCGTTGTAGTCCTTCGAATGAAGCGGAACCGAGACAGCCGCCAGGGCTGCCAGCAATAAGATCGTGCCTTTTTTCATATCATCTTTTATAGCAACTGACAGGTCCAGTCATTCCCATCGGCTGCAGGGGCTGGTTTTTTGTCCCGGCATTCGTCCAGTACTGTGCAATGGGATTGTCAGTCAGTGATTTCATGTAATTTCCCATGGAGGTGGTGACCACCACCTCCACTGTGTTCATCCCCGTCTTCAGGTATTTTTCGATGTTGAAGATCCTCCGGCCGTACCATTTTACACCGCAGCTTACTCCGTTTATCTTCAGCTCAGAAGTTCCGTACACCTTTCCGAGGTTGAGAATCATCTCATCCGGAGCATTGCATTCCAGAGTGGTACGGTATGTCACCGTCCCGGAAAAATGTACGAACTCAGGCAAATCCTTCAGGTCTGTCAGCCGGTCCATCATCACCTCCTTGACCGAGCCGTCGCGGCAGTGTCTGAATTCAGCAGTCCAGTCTTTATCGAGCAGATGCGTATCCCTTCCGGTCTCAGCTACCGGCCTCCACTCCTCCTCTGCTTTCTCCCGGTCAAAGACAAAAAGAAGCGAATCTGCCGGGCCGAGATCGAGCGGGATGCTGCCATCCGGATCAAGGTTCACCCGTTTTCTCTCTCCCGTCTCCGGGTTCCATACGGAGCAGTGGTGCCTGCGGGTCAGCCCGGCGGAGAAATGCACCCGTGTGGCGCGTGATTCATGAAGATGCGAATTGATCATAAAAATGTACTCAGATCCGTCATCAGCACTGTATCTTACCTGCATAAGGAAAGGATCCGGTGTGTCAATCCTGATCCATGGATCAATCCGGTACCGCTCCTGAACAGTCCTGTACCATCCTATATAGTCATTTTCAGGCTTTTCAAGATAAATGAACCGATGCGGATATGCTTTCATCTTTTCAACAATGATCCTCACTTCACCATCATTTCTTTCATGGTTGCACCACCCGGTTGATTTCGAAGGCACCGTTTCCAGGCAGAATACCCTGCCTCCCGATCTCACAAACTCCAGCAGCTTGCGTGCGCTCTCAGGAGAGAGGCTCTCCACGCTGATCAGGAATAATGAATTGTACTTCCGGGGACCGTAGCAGAGCTTTCTTCCCTCAACCGTGGCATCCCGGAGGATTCTTTCCGAGATATAATCGCAACCGCTGCCGTTTTTAGCTATCGCCTCCCATACCAGTGAGAGATGTTCGGCATGCAGCACCGAAGGGAACGGCTCATTCTGCATCCCGATGAGGCTCCACATGTCCGCCATTGGCGGCAACAATGCAATATCGGCATACATGTCACAGTTCTGCAGCAGCGCCGACAGCCTGGCCTTGTACTGATTCAGGAGGTGAAAATGAGGCCACCAGTTGTTGTTCTCATTGAAATAGCCTCCGTACCTTATCCATCCCGGCCAGGGAGCCCCGGGCGGTGAGTAATTGAATCCGTGGAATACCGAGTGCGTCACCCCGGAAATAATGCTCTGGTCACTGCCAACCTTAAGGTTTTCAAGAGAGGTGTTGAAGACAGTATACGTGTCGGTCATCTCCTCGCAGCTGATCACCCTTTTGCCGGTCAGGTGAGCAGCGGATGAAACGTACTTGTTGACCATTGTGTAGGCCCTGCCGCGACGGTAGTCACTTTCCGGCATCTCTTCCCCTATCCTGTGCTTCAGCCAGTTCATGGTCCATGACTCCCCTTCGGGAATATCCACGGCCATGCTGCTCTCCAGAGGGAAAAAGCCTCTTCCGTAAGCCTGCATGCGTGATCTGACCCCCAGGTCTCTGCACCATCCGGTAAAGCCCTGCATGAACCGCTCCTCAAGAAGCTCCGCCTTCGTCGTCTCAAAATCAAACCGCATGCGGCGGATCATCTCCGTGAAAGCAGGACCGTACTCCACTCCGTACCTGAAATCTGTGACATTGCCCATGGAGCCCGTCCTGAACAGTACAAATGGCAGGAAGGGGAAGATGTCATAACCCCTCCTTCTGAAAAACTCCTCCCTCATGTCACCGGTCCAGTTGGAACCCTCGAGTTCCATGCTGTCAGTGAAGAGGGCACGGAGATGCATTGAAAGAGGCCCGGTCACAGGCTCAATGGAGTCTGACATCCTGTTGAGGAACCGGCTGACAGCATGTCTGTTGTAGTGGTCGAGCACCGGGCCGCTTGCACCCGGAGCTCCGTTGATCACCTGCATGAAACCGGTGACCTGCACCAGCGCATAGAGCGCATGATTCCCCTCAGGTATGAAAAGATCGAAGAACTCCTCACCAGTCCTGTCTGAAAGATCTGTTATCTCATCCGTTGAACTGAGCGGGTCAGGCGTAAGCACCATAGAAAGCAGAGAATACTTTTTACCAGGCCACGAATTACTTATGGCAGGGCCGGCCTCGAGAAAGATCTCATCCCGTGATATCAATAACTCTGACGGTCCGCTGACCTTCCGGACGGCGACAACAACTATCTGTGACCTCTCCTCTTCAGCTGTATTCTCTGCACCGAAAGGCCATCCGGAACCGACAATCAGATCGCAGGTCATCTCAAGCCGTTTCGCCTCGGCGAATACAACATTCAGCATATTGCTCCACTCCCCGCCCGGCCACTCCAGTGAAGGCTTCCCAAGATCGTCGCCGTCAAAACGGGATGGGAATGCCACAGGGTTTATCTCAACACCTCCTATTCCTGCCGCCTTCAGAAGGTGCATTTCCCTGATGAGCTCCCCTGCCTCGACCCTGTTACCATTCCACCACCATCTGACGAAGGGACGATAATTGCCGGAAGGATCGCGGAATGACTCCCATAGCCCGTTGCCGGAAAATGTCAGGGATGCCGGGATGGAGGATGCCGGAAGGGGAACGCGGCCTCCGTCAGGTGACCAGGGCATCGCCTGCAGACGTGGTGCCGCAAGCCATCCGGCAGCAGCGAGGGCGCTTCCTGAGATAAACCTCCTTCTATCCATTTTTTCTGAATGGAAACTCTTTAAGTATATCCCAGTTTTTTCCGTTATGCTTCAGCAGAAAGAGACTGTTAACTTCAAATGAACCCCTGAATTCCTTTTTCTCAAATTCAGGCCACGCTTCCCTGAATGCTTCTTTCGTAAGATCACGGGTGGCTACTGTTATGTGTGGCTGGACATCATTCATTACCTCGCTGACAGAAAATCCAAGCTGTTCTGCCAGGATTTTTTTTAACCGGCCATGTACTGACTTTACCGTATTCGGATCCTCTATCCTGATAAAAATGACCCTCGGGGCGAAGCAGCCAAAGCCATTCAGCCTGACAGTAAAAGGATTCTCCTCCGAGGCAAATTTTTCAAGGGCAGCAGAGATTGCATATTCATCCCAGCTGTTCCTTTTGAAAGGCATCTGCAGTGTAATATGAGCAGGCGATTTGAGTGCATGACCGGCGTTATAGTCAGCTTTCATTCTCTCCTTGACAGCACGCACCTTCTCCTTTAACTCCTTCCCCGGAATGAGGGCAATGAAGTACAGGATATCGTCTCTCTCCATCATCCTGCTCAGCTGATGTAAGTATGTTTATTTTCCCTGCGGCAGAACCTGAGGATCAGGTATCCGGAAACGCCGGAAACAAGTGACCCGGCCATAATGCCAATCTTTGCAGAATCCATCAGCACTTCAGCGCCGGAAAATGCCAGGCTGGCAATGAACATTGACATGGTGAACCCGACTCCCGCAAGCATTGCCGTACCGAAGATCTGTCCAAAGGTGACACCCTGAGGCAGGCTGGCCAGCTTTAGCTTCAGGCCGGCGAAGGAGAAGAGAGTCACCCCTATTGTTTTGCCAAGGAAGAGGCTGAGAGCAAGGGCCGTGATCAGCGGGAGATCCGGATCCATTCCGGCACGGAAGGCAACCCCGGCATTGAAAAAGGCAAACACGGGCATGATGAACATGGCTACCCATCCGTGAAGCACATGCTCGAGATGCTGAAGGGGAGACTGCACTTTTTCAGTCCATTGCTCTATGTCATCAATCCTCTCTATCTGTTCAGGAGTGAGAAGAGGTGTCCGGTCAGAATCATGCTCCCTGAATTCATCGGCAATCCTGCACATCTCTTCTGTAAAGGTATGAGCATCAGTCTTCTGCCTGAGCGGAACCGTAAAGGCCAGCAGTACCCCGGCAATCGTGGGATGAATTCCCGACTTGAGAAAGAAATACCAGATAATGATGCCGCATGCAAGGTGAAGGTACTTGGGAAAGAGATTTTTCAGGTTCAGGAAGACAAGCAGGGCCATGGGTATAGCAGCCCATACAAGCTTCATCCAGTCAATTGATGAACTGTAGAAAAGGGCAATGACCAGCACGGCGCCTATGTCATCAATTATTGCAAATGCGGCCAGAAAAACCTTCAGTCCGACAGGTACCCTGTTACCCAGCAGTTTTAATATAGCCAGGGAAAAAGCAATGTCAGTGGCCATCGGTATTCCCCACCCCTGTGATGCCCGGGGATTATTGTTCAGGACGAGATAAAAGGCTACCGGAACGAGCATACCTCCAAGGGCGGCAACAAGAGGCAGGGCTGCCTTCGAGGGCGAATTCAGCTCCCCGATCATCAGCTCCCTCTTGATCTCCAGGCCTATCATGAAAAAGAAAATGGCCATAAGACCATCATTGACCCATAACAGCAATGGTTTTTTCAGGCTGAAGCTCCCTGCTTCGAAACCAAGCGTAGTCTCCCTGAGCGTGTCGTAGAAATCGCCCAGCCGGGAGTTTGCAAATATCAGTGCTATGATTGTTGCACCAAAAAGCAGTATCCCGCCAAGACTCTGTGACCGGTCAAATTTCTGGAATGCGGTAGGAATAATGCTCTTCATCTGCAACAGGCTGCGGAATAAGTCATTCAAACCAGGCTTTGATGTAAACCTCACGGTCATGCTGAAGATCAGTGGCACGGTAAGAAACCGACTCATCATTTTCTATCACATAGACCCAATAACCGGAAACAATTCCGGGACTGTAGAATTTCCTTCTCAGATAAAGCCTGTCACCACCGGTAAAGTCGCATCTGCGTCCGTAGGCCGATATTTTCCCATACTGGTCCTCCATGGTGGTTTTAATCCAGATAATATTCGGACCGTCATAGTTCTCCGGCCCCGTGTGACGGTACTCGATAAAATCGCCGACATATTTCCTGGTGATGATCAGGTCATCCTCCGGCATTGCGGAAGAGCCTTTCCTCATCTGGCTGCATGATGCCGTGATGGCCACAAGAATCAGTAAAAGCGCTTTCTTCATCCGGTCACTGATTGGTCCGACATATGCCGCAGGCCCCCTGACGGGGGAAACGGCCTCATAAAATTACTAAATTTTTCTGACCAATCCGCCTGTATTAATTGCAGGCGCTCAGACAGGGAGCCACAGACGCCCCGAAAAGTGCCCCGGGAAGCCTATCCTTTCGGCTCCTTCCTCCTGCCTCCTGTGAGCTTCAGGATAAGGTGAACGGCCAGGTAAATTACAATAATGACGACGAAGATGGCTGTCATGCCCTTCCCCATCAGGTCAAGCGACTTAAAGAAATCTGGATTCATCATTCACCTCCTTTACAGTAATCCGGGTACAAGGCCTATTATCACACCGCCGGCAATGACGCTGGCAATCTGGCCCGAAACATTGGCACCCGCCGCGTGCATCAGCAGGTGGTTTGTAGGATCAGCCTCCAGTCCCAGTCTCTGGATGACCCTTGAAGACATGGGGAATGCTGAAATACCTGCAGCGCCAACCATGGGGTTAATCTTTTCCTTGAGGAAGAAATTCAGAAGCTTGGCAAATGAGGCTCCGGCAATTGTATCGAAGATGAATGCCACCAGACCCAGGCCCATAATCTTGACAGTGTCAAGCGCCACGAATTTTTCAGCCTGCATGCTTGCCGCAATTGTTATTCCAAGCAGCAGGGTAATGAGGTTCACCAGCTCCTTCTGAGCGCTGTCAGACAATGACCTGAGCACACCGCACTCCCTTATCAGGTTGCCAAACATCAGGAAGCCAACTAGAGCAATTGAAGCCGGAGCCACCAAACCTGCAATTATGGTAACTGATATCGGGAACAGTATCCTTGTCAGCCGTGAAACACTCTTCGGATTATAATTCATCCTTATCTTCCGCTCTTTCTCAGTAGTGCACATCTTGATGGCAAAGGGCTGTATTATGGGAACCAGGGCCATGTAGGAATATGCCGCAATGGCAATCGGCCCGATATAATCACTCTTAAGCACCTGTGATACCAGGATGGATGTAGGACCATCCGCTGCCCCGATAATCCCGATAGAGGCGGCATCCCTGAGGTCAAAACCCAGCAGAACGGATGCAATCACGGTTGCGAATATCCCGAACTGCGCTGCCGCGCCGAAAAGCAGAAGCCTCGGATTGGAGAGCAGCGGACCGAAGTCTATCATGGCCCCTATCCCGATAAACAACAACAGCGGCATCGCTTCTGACGCCTCAATACCTACCTTGAACATCCAGTCCAGGATGCCGGTCACCTCTCCTATCCCTGACAGGGTCTGGTTAAGCGCCCCTGACAACGGAAGGTTGACAAGGATGGCACCAAATCCCATTGGCAAAAGCAGCGACGGTTCAAGCTGTTTCGCGATTGCAAGGTATATCAGCAGCACCCCGATAACCCACATCACAGCCTGCTGCCATGTGATATTGGTGATACCTTCAAGTAAAAATTCCATGATCTTTTATAGTGATTTGTTTACAGTCAGTTTTTACCCGGCATTATTTGTTTCTACACGCCCGGCTGATCCCATTCAACCAGCGGGGAGCGATAAAATCCGATTCCGAGTGTCTCAATCCGTTTCCCGTGTGCGGCCAGACGTACCCGGTATTCATCCCATGACCGCATTCCGGCGGGAGTCCAGCCTATCTCTGCATATCCCGGAAGGCGCGGGAAAATAAGAAATTCCGCTTCCCTGAAGGTTGAGATGGTCTCTGCCCATAGCGGCGCCTGTACCCCGACTATATTTTCCCTGCCGATCTCCGGCACAAGTGTCGCAGGATCCCAGTTGTAAGCATCATCCACCTCTATGTATGCCGCCCAGCTCAGCCCCAGGACCGTGGTTGAGTCATATTTCATGTCAGTATAGGCATACTTGCAGGGTGACATGAGCACTTTGGCACCCTGGTTAATTCCCATCACCGCGTTTGCCGCCCGCGCCCAGTACTGGACCACAGCATCGGGCTTTAGCGTTGCATGTGCAATCTCATCCCAGCCTGTTACGCTCTTACCATGTGATTCAACAATATCCTGAACCCTGTTTACAAAGTAGATGTAATCATCGATTTTCGTAGAATGCGACTCATCGCCCCCAATGTGAAAGTACTGCCCCGGTGTAAGAGCCGCGATCTCGCGGACAACATCGTCCACAAACTTATAAGTGATCTCCGAACGGGTGTCAAGTGAGCTGAACCCGACATTTATTCCTGTATACGGCTCTTTGGCTTTACCGTCGGGGTTGAGCTCCGGGTAGGATGAGAGGGCCGCATTCGTATGACCAGGCATGTCTATCTCGGGTATTATCGTTATGTACCTCTCCGCAGCATACTGCACAATGTCTGAATACTCCTCCTGGGTGAAAAAACCTCCTTCGCCACCGCCGACTTCCGTCTTCCCGCCGTGAGCGGTCAGGTTGGGCCATGATTTGATCTCTATGCGCCATCCCTGGTCATCAGAAAGATGAAGGTGAAGAACATTCATTTTATAAAGTGCAAGATGATCGATAAACCTCTTTACATCCTCAGGGCCAAAAAAATGGCGAACAACGTCAAGCATCTCTCCGCGATGCCCGTATTCCGGCCAGTCACGTATGGTTCCCGTGGGTATGATCCATGGCCCCGGCTGAACCGTATCTGATTCAATCTCAGGCGGAAGAAGCTGCCTGATAGTCTGGATGCCGCGGAAGAGCCCGGCAGGCTTGACAGCAGTAAGGGTTATAAGCTTCTCCGTAATGATAAGCTCATAGCCCTCCTCGCCCAGGCCCGGATCAGTGTCGCTGATGGCAAACTGTATGTCTCCCTTCCCGGGTTTGCCGCCATCAGTTATCACCCCGAGCCCGAGGCCGGTGGAAGGATTCAGCTTGCCGGCAAGAAAATTTCCAATGCCAGCCACCTCTTCCGGACTGCCCGGCATCACAATGATATCACTCTTGGCAGTAAGCTTGAATGTCCCGCCGGTGGAAGTCACCGATACCGGTTTTGGAATTATACTGTTCTTTGCGAGATCAGTCGGACCTGTTGCTCTGTCACTCTGACAGGAGAACAGACCTATGGCAATTGTAACCACGGTCAGGTAAAGCTTGTTCATCGGCTTAGGTTTTACGGATGTTTCAAATTCTGCGGAAAACTCAGTTCCAAATATATTGTTTTTGAAACACGAATTCCATTTCATTCCTCATCCCCCATAACCTGGAATGAAATAATCCTCCATGGTCTGATGATTTTTAATTTGTAAATTTGGGATATACGCCATGAAGGTAGTTGAGCCAAAAGATCTCGAACCGTTGTCATTCCTGTTCAGAGGCGCTAAAGGGCAGCGCTTTGCGGAGTGGATGATCAGCTTTCTGGCAATCGACAAAGTCAACAGGGTATATGACAATTCAGGAGCTTGGAGCGGGTCCGAATTCACCTCCAGGCTTCTTAAAGATGTAGGAGTCAGCTACGTGGTTGGCAACCCCGAAAGGCTGAGAGACCTTCCCGGAGGCGCCTTCATTACCGTATCAAACCATCCGTATGGCGGACTCGACGGGATTATGACAATCGACATGATGGCCAGGATAAGACCCGATTACAAATTCATTGTCAACAAAATCCTCTCACTGGTAAAAACCCTCAACGGCAACTTTATCCCTGTGGTTCCGACAGGCAATAAGAAAACCGGGATCAAGGCTGCCAGCATCAGGGGCATCAGGGAAGCCATCGGGCATCTCGGCGCCGGTCATCCTCTCGGATTCTTTCCGTCGGGAGCTGTCTCAGACTTCACCCTTAGAGACATGAAAGTAAGGGACCGCCGGTGGCAGGAAAGCATGCTCCACCTGATCCACTCGGTAAAGGTACCGGTGCTGCCAATCAGGTTTTTTGACAAGAACTCGGCTTTCTTTTACTTCCTCGGACTGATAAACTGGAGGGTGCGGCTCCTGAGACTGCCCTCAGAGGTGTTTAACAAAAGGGGCAGTCATCAGAGAATCGGTATCGGTGAACTGATCTCTGTTGAAGAACAATCCCGCTACCCTGACCCGTTTTCCCTCGGTGAATACCTAAGAAAAAAAGTATATGAAATGCCTGTGCCGGAACAATTCGTTCCCGGTAATTTAATTTAACTTAGAAGTCAAATTACTGTCATGGCAGCCAGGAGACCCAACAGGAATAACCTAAAGTCACTTTTCAACGGAGAGGTTCTCAGGAATGTGTTCAGTGACAGGACCAGGACAAACCTCCTGAAGAAACAGGAAGAGATGGCAATCTCATGGCTGGTACAACGGATCCCTTCCTTCATCACCTCAAACATGCTGACAGGTATCGGGTTCTTCGGAAACATGATCGTATGTGCAAGCTTCATCCTGGCCTCGTTCTACAGCAGGAGCTTCCTCCTGCTCGGACTGATAGGGTTTGCAATAAGCTGGTTCGGTGATTCCCTCGACGGAAGGCTTGCATACTACAGGAACAAACCAAGAAGAAAATACGGGTTTACCCTTGACATAACAATTGACTGGATAAGCATCATTCTGATTGGCTTAGGCTACATCATATATGCCGAAGGCGCCTGGAAAATGCTGGGATACGGTTTTGTAGTACTCTACGGGTGGGAGATGATAATTGCACTCATCAGGTTAAACATCACAGGCAAGTATTCAATCGACTCTGGGAAAATGGGCCCTACCGAGGTCAGGATAGTCATCGGACTGATAATGATCGCTGAAGTTCTCCTTCCGGGATCACTTATCTACTCCGCATTTGTTGTGGTAATTGCGCTCTTATTTGTCAATGTCCTTGATACCAGATATTTACTCAGGATTGCTGATGATATTGACAAAAAGGAACCCAAAGAGAAAACTTAGATTATCTTTATCACCACGCAACCTGACTGCCATGGGAGAAATTACCGTCAAAGAGGTAATCACGCGCAAGGACCTCCGTGATTTCATCTATCTGCCTGAAAAAGTTCACAGAAACGAACCTGAGTGGCTTCCGCCAATCTATATGGATGAGTGGGAGCTTTTTGACAAAAAGAAGAACAAGTCTTTCGGGTATGCTGACGGACTCCTGCTTACAGCTTACAGGGACAATAAGCCGGTGGGCCGGATTATGGGGATCATCAACCGCAGGTATAACGAGATCAACCATGAGAACCACGGACGGTTCTGCTTTATGGAATGCTACAATGACCCTGATGTCTTTCACGCCCTGATCAGCCACATCGAACAGTGGGCAAGGCAAAACGGCATGTCAAAACTTGTCGGCCCCCTTGGTTTTTCCGACAAGGACCCGCAGGGATTCCAGATTGAGGGATTCCAGTACCCGTTGTTCATTACAGCTGCCAATAACTCACCATACATGGCTGAGCTGATAGAGAAGGAGGGTTATGCCAAAAAAATCGACCTGGTGAACTACCTTGGAGATATCCCCGGGGCGTTCCCGGTGGTGTATGAACGGGTCCTTGACAGGATCACCAAAAGCGGGGATTTCGAGATCATTGAATTCACCGGCAAGAAGCAGCTGAAACCCTACATCCTTCCCATCCTTGAGGTGATGAATGACACTTTCGCGGAGATCTACGGGTTTGTTCCGCTGAATGACAAGGAGAAAAAGGACTTCGCGGCACGCTACCTCCCGATACTTGACCCCAAATTCATCAAAGCGGTGAAGAAGGATGGCGAGGTAATAGGATTTGCCATAGGGATGCCTGACCTCAGCGCCGGTATTAAAGCCTGCAGGGGAAGACTGATCCCGTTCGGGATCTTCAGGGTCCTCCGCGAGTCAAAACGTTCAAAGAAGCTGATGATGATGCTCGGCGGAGTCAAAAAGGATTTCAGGGGAAAAGGAATTGACGTGCTGATGGGCGTGAAGATACTCCGTGATGCCATCAACAGCCGCATGGAGACCATTGACAGCCACCTCGTCCTCGAAGACAACCTGAGAATGAGAGGTGAATACGAACGGATCGGCTGCAAGGTGGTCAAAAAATACAGGATTTACCAGAAGGAACTGGTGTAGAAACCCGGGTGATTTCTTTTACTTCAGGCATTCCCGCCGGATAGTAACTGTCCTGGCAGAGGTGGCAGTTGAACCTAGTGCAGGAAGGTCACATCCCCCACCATATCGAAGTATTCTCCATCGGCATACCTGCCTGAGGCTTTCCAGACATAAACGCCCTGGGGAGCCAGGTTGCCGTTTCCGAAGTAACCGTCCCATCCCTTCTTCAGGTTATCGCTCTCATAGATCAGCACACCCCACCTGTTGAAGATCTGAAGCCTGTATTCAATTATATTCTCAAAAAACGGCCTGAAAACCTCATCCATTGACGGATTCACGCCCTCCGACCACTCACCTCCGGTGGGCCCGGTGCGGTTCCACCTGAAGACATTCGGAAACTTCAGGGTTCCCTCCTTCCACTCCACCACCACAGGTGTGTCCATCTCCGCGGAATCAACACACCCCTCATGAGTGGAAACAAGCAGTGAGACAGTATAAGACCCGGGTGACTCATATTTGTGCCATGGATTTTCCTCGGCGGAGGTCTCCCCGTCACCGAATCTCCAGAGCCATGATTCCGCAAAGTAGGAATAGCTGTAGAAAATTACTATCTGCTCATTGTTGACCACATCCTTTGGATAGGCATCGAAGATGGCAGACGGATTCTGGTAAACCTCTATAACTCCGTTACGAACCGATTCACCCGCAATGTTGTGGACGGTGAGCTTCACCAGGTATGTCCCGGGAACAAAATAAGTGTGCACAGGATCCTTTTCAGATGAATACTGCCTGTCACCGAAATCCCACGTGTAGCTCTCGCCGTGCTGGCTCTTGTTTATAAACTGAACGGTGAGCGGGGCGCATCCCGATGTTTCTCCTTCAAAGTCGGCCACAGGCATCGGCGGCATGATCACGCTGACATATACATCGCGCTGTGCTGCACATCCCCAGCTCTCGGGAGGAATTGAATAGGTAAGCATGTGATTGCCAAGCCCGGCTTCAGACGGATCAAACAGATTGCCTGTCATGCCCGGCCCTGACCATGTGCCTCCGGTGGGGTAGGCCGTCAGCGCCACCGGCGGACCATTGAGGAAGAGGGTCCCCGGATCATCAATTATTATTGAAGGCAGCGCCATGACTGTTACCACGGCCGTGTCAACCGCAGCGCAGTCAGTGTTCAGGATTTCATATTTGATAATATGGTTCCCTGTGCCGGCGAGAGCAGGCACAAACCTGTTGCCCACTACCCCCGGCCCTGACCAGACCCCTCCCAGGTCATGTGCCGTCAGCAGGACTGACGGACTGTCTTCGCAGAGGGTATCCAGCGGGGTGATGGTAGCGTCAGGCGTTGCAACGGTGAGGATCGCTGAATCAGTATCAGTACAGCCGTTGGCATCGGTGATGGAGTAAGTTATCAGGTGGTTTCCCGATCCGGCCACCGCCGGATAGAAAAGATTTCCCGAGACACCGGTGCCGGACCATACGCCCCCCGGGTCATTTGCCTGAAGTACAATAACCGGGTCGGTTGAACAGGCGATCCCGGCCGTGATTATCGTGGCATCGGGAACGGGGTAAACGGTAATTGTTGTCTGATCATCATCCCGGCATCCGTCGGCATTTACAATCTCATGCCTTATGGTGTGGCTGCCGGGCCCGGCAAGTGAGGGATCAAATATGTTGCCGCTCACCCCGCTTCCGGTCCATGTGCCTCCCGGATCATGCCCCGTCAGGGCTACCGGTGAGGCATTTGCGCACATCGGGTCAACCGGCATGATGGTCGCATCAGGGTAGGGTACAATCAATATCCTTGCGGTGGTGACTACCGGCGGATGGTCACCGTTGACACGGTCATGAGGACCGCCGGGGATAGCGGGGTCATCATATGGATTACAGTAGTTCCAGTTGCGAAGGGTAACCTCAAAATACTGGCCTATAAGCTTGTCATTTGCCACAAAAAGGACATCGGACCATACCCCGGAACCGGTCACCGGGCCGGTAAGTGTGATAACATTGTCAACGTAGGGAAATGTCCTGCTGTGACCGTCAACAGTAACCGGAATACCGGTCATTGTGATGTCTGTACCATAGACCCACTGTATCCACCTGGTGCTGACGTTGGGATTATCCCTTTCCTGCGGAGGCACACAGTTAAACTGCGTAAGGTCCTGGAAACGGACGTTGGCGCTGTTGCCGAAACAGATCGGGTAGACCAGCGGATTGATATGCATATGGCCTCCATTGTGATCATCATCATCCCATACTGTCACTATCTGTTCCTGGGATGATGAGGTGCACAGTACCCCGTCAACCACCAGTGTGGCCTGCGGGTGGTAGTTGCAGATACTTCCTGCTGAGGTATAGGTGTTTATTGAAGTTGCTTCAAACACACCCGGGGAAGTTTCAGTGGCAGACAGGGTTTCAATATTGCCATTGTTCCAGTCAAACCTAATTGTCACCGGTGCCCCTCCGTCATCAACACCCGTATAGCTTACGGTCCAGGTGGCGGTCACCGGTGAACAAAGTTTATCCGGGGTTATGTTGTTGGCCTTTGATAGAATTGAGCAGCTCTGCCCCCAGGCATTCAACGACAACAATACGGAAATACTATATAGGATCCATTTCTTCATGAACCATCTGACTACATACCCTCGCCGGTGTGTAATGCAAAATGTTAAACGGCCATAAAGGCTTCAGGGTTACAATTTTCCGGGCCATTTTCGCGGCAAAGCATGCTGTATCTGTTATTAAATCACTGATTTTTAGCGCCTTCAGCTTATGTCGGCCGCCTGCCGGTCTCCTTTATAAATTCTTTTCACTATCAGCCTGATTATTGATAAAGTCTTTATGAAACAGTCGCCAAATTAGCCGCACAGTAAGAAATCATTATACCCTTTCACAACTTAAATTTGCATTGAAAACAAGAACCGCATGAATGGCATTCTGACGGGCCGGCTCTCAGGCACAGTGAAACACATTTTTCACTATCTGCTTGTGATACTGATAATTGGTCTCACAACACTTGTATGCCTGCCACTATCCTCTCCGCAGAGCTATCACATTGTATCATTTATACTCCTTTTTGTGGTAGCCATTCTGGCTGTTTTCCTCGGGATAGGGCCCGTCCTGCTCGCTTCAACCATGAGCGCCGTTTCATGGAATTACTTCTTCATCCCTCCATTTCATACTTTTCACATTGCCAACACTGAAGACAGGTTGATGTTTGTCTCGTTCTTCATCATCGCTCTGCTCAACGGGATACTCACCAACAGGATCAGGAGACAGGAGAGGGCTGTCCGCGACAGGGAGAATCAGACAAATGCCCTGTTCCGCCTGACGGCCGGACTGTCAGGAGCGCGCGGTACCGATGAAGTCATCAGGGTGGCTGAGGAACATTTCAGGACAAATTCAGGGGCCGGAGCCCGGTTCATCATTCAGGACGGGAACAATAACCTGGTCTGCCAGCCTGCCGCTGAGTCCGGCGAGGATGATGACCAGCCTGATCATGACCTGGTCAAATGGGTGTTTGCCAACCAGAGGAAAGCGGGAAGGTTTACAGGAAACAGGCCGCATGAACCGTTTACATACTTTCCCCTGACCGGGGCAATGATAAATCCCGGTGTTGCCGTATGCAGGATCGCTGAAGAACGGTACAGGAACAAGGACGCCTTCTGGGATACCTGCTGCTCACACATTGCAGGCGCCATCGAACGTGAGTTCCTGGGTGAGATGGCTACAAGGGCAAGGGTTCTGGATGAATCAGACAGGTTCTATGGCACTCTGTTTAACCTGGTTTCACATGAGTTCAGAATACCAATTGCGGCTATTATGGGGGCCTCTGATACCCTGATGTCCTCAGAGGCTTCGGAAGAAAACAGGAAGGAACTGTATGGCGAAATCCTCAAGGCATCAGCCCGGCTGAATCATATGACCGAAAACCTGCTTAACATGTCACGTATTGAGAGCGGAAGGATTTCCCTCCGGCTTGACTGGCACGATGTGACAGACCTGTTTCAAAGGGTCACCCTGAGCCTGAAACAGGAGCTTGCGCAGTTTCACGTGATCATGTCAATACCGGAAGATATGCCACTGGTCAGGATTGACTTCAGTCTCGTGGAGCTCATTCTTAATAACCTATTGCTCAACGCGACACAGCACTCCCCCCCGGGCTCGGCCATAAAAACGGAGGCTTCATACGAGAATAAGGGACTAGTTATCAGGGTATCGGACAGCGGACCGGGCTTCCCTCCTGCTTCACTCCCGCGGCTCTTCGACAAATTCTTCCGCGTTGAAGGATCGCCGGCAGGCGGTCTTGGCCTGGGGCTGTCAATTGTAAGGGGACTTGTGGATGCACACAGGGGTACTGTTTCCGTTTCGAACATCAGGGAAGGAGGAGCCATCTTCACTGTGACAATTCCGTCCGAAATCCCGGACATAAACCAGCTTAATCTTGCAGAATGAATGATAACAGGACCATACTGATCATTGATGATGAGGTACAGATCAGAAGACTGCTTGAGATCTCACTCTCAACATACGGGTTCAACACCGTCTTTGCAACTACCGGTAAGGAAGGCCTGGTGGCAGCAGCAACCCACAGTCCTGCGCTGGTTATCCTTGACCTGGGATTGCCTGACATGGACGGGATGAAACTCCTGGAGACATTAAGGGAATGGTATACAAAGCCCGTCATCATACTGTCAGTGAGAAACTCTGAGGATGATATCATCAAGGCGCTTGACCGGGGGGCTAATGATTACCTTACGAAGCCTTTCCGGGGCGGGGAGCTTGTAGCCAGGATAAGAGCTGCAATCAGGCTGAGCGAAGAAAAAAAGGATACGCCGCTGATGGAATTCGGATCGCTGACAATTGACATGCTCAACCACGTGGTTCGCAAAAGCGGGGAAATCATAAAGCTTACTTCCACGGAATATTCCCTGCTTACACTCCTGGCCAAAAACACCGGAAGGGTACTTACCCACCGGTTTATCCTGAAGGAGATCTGGGGTTACGGGTACCTGGAACAGACACAGTATCTGAGAGTCTTCATTGCCCAGCTCCGGAAGAAAATAGAAGAAAACCCTTCAAACCCCGTCCTTCTGATAACCGAATCAGGCATTGGTTACAGGTTTGGGAGCTGAATCGCCGGCCGGTAGCCTGTGATCATAAAACAGCCAGGTATGGCATCCCGGAAAGTACTTCTCTTTATAAAATCTTTACAGGCCCTGACTCATTCTTGATTTTATTCTTATGATTATGGACTCAACTTTGGGCCGCGTTTGTAATGTCATCTATGGATGCTTATAAATCCGGTTCATATTGCCAGGGTGCTGGGCACTATCCTGCTTATCGAAGCAGCCGCCGTCATTTTCTGCCTTCCTGTTTCTTTGATTTACAGCGAGCCTGTATGGCCGTTTGTTATTTCAGCCGGCATATGCATTATCCTGGGAGGAGCGCTTTGGTTTCTGGGCAGGCGACCGGATCAAGGCCAGATCAACAACAGGGAAACCTACCTGATAGTCACATCCGCCTGGCTTGTGATCTCTATCGCAGGCGCACTCCCCTACCTCATCGGAAAAACAATTCCCTCCTTCGTCGATGCACTTTTTGAGTCTGCCTCCGGGCTGACCACAACAGGTGCTTCGATACTGACAGATGTCGAGGCACTTCCCCACTCGATACTTTTCTGGAGAAGCATGACCCACTGGATCGGCGGGATCGGGATTATAGTGCTGGTGATCCTCGTTCTTCCATCTCTGAAAATGACCGGCTATCAGCTCTTCAGCCTCGAATCATCATTGAAGGAAAAGATACATCCGAAGGCCAAGGGGGTGGTTTACAGGATCCTGTACATTTATCTCGGGATCACTGCTCTGGAAACGATCTTCCTGCTGCTCGGGGGGATGGACCTGTTCAACAGCCTCTGCAATTCTTTCAGCACCGTTGCAACCGGAGGTTTTTCTACCCGTAATACCAGCGTGGCAGAGTATTCACCATATATTCAGTATGTTATCGCAATATTCATGTTGCTTTCCGCAGTAAGTTATGTTGTCTTCTACCATCTGCTCAAGGGCAACTTAAAGAGGGTTAGGTCAAATGATGAACTGTGGGCTTACCTCTTCACCGTAACGGCTGGCGTAACCGTATTGACAATCATACTCTATACCGGCACAGACAGAAACTTTGCCCTTTCATTCAGACATTCATTTTTCCAGGTGATCTCACAGATCTCATGCTCGGGGTTTGCAACCGCTGACTACATGACATTCCCTCCGCTTGGCTGGTTCCTCCTCTTCCTGCTTATGTTTTCAGGAGGTTCTACCGGCTCAACAACAGGCGGGATCAAGATTGCCAGGCACCTTATATTCTTTAAAAACCTGGGAAACTCATTCATCAGGCTTCATCACCCCAGCGCTGTCGTCCCTGTCAAACTGAACGGACAGGGCGTGCCCGAAGGGGTGGTGAACCAAACAATGGTATTCATCTCACTTTACTTTGTAATATATATTGCCGGCGTATTGCTTTTGCAGTTATCCGGCGTATCCATCCTGGAATCAGCCGGGGCTGTTGCGACCTCAATGGCGAATATCGGCCCGGGGCTGGGCCATTCGGGAAACATGGGCAACTTCGCCCACTTCAATCCTTTTGCCAAGACGATTATGACTCTGCTGATGATTGCCGGACGCCTTGAACTCTTCACATTTCTGACTGTTTTCACCAGGCCATTCAGAAAAAATTGACAAATCCTAATCAGAATATTTTTGTATTTTGATCCGTCATATCGCACCTAAACGCCTGACGGATGAAAATTACAGTGAATGATACCCTGCTTGACCTTCATAACGGAGCCAGGGTAAGAGATGCAATTGCGGGTTTTTACAAACATGAAGGACGGAAGGTGCCTGAAAGGCTTCCTGTTGCAGAGGACCGGTACGGCAATATTGTCGCGCCTGACGGGGCACTTACAGACGGTAATGCCCTGTTCATTCTGTCAGGACGCAAAAAGAGAACCAGGCTGATCAGGCTGCTCGTTGTCATCCTGGCCGCCGGGCTCCTCTTCGCGTGCAGCAGCACAAGGCACGCCGCCACCTCCCCTGACATGAAAAAACAGGGCAGCACCACCGTTGCAGCACCGGCCGGTACTGTTGCTCCGGATGACCGCCAGGCGGTAATCTTCTCCGTCAATGACATGCATGCTGCAATCGACAATTTCCCGAAGCTGGCGTGGATCGTTGACAGCCTCAGGAGTGTTTATCCAAATCTGCTTCTCATCGCCGCAGGCGATAACCAGACCGGCAACCCCATCAACGACCAGTTCCCGGAGAAAGGCCTTCCGATGATTGACCTGATGAATGCCGTCGGTTTCAACCTCAGTGCAGTGGGAAACCACGAGTTTGATACCGGCCCCGAAGGATTCAGCAACCTGATCCTTAAGGCTAATTTCGGTTTTATCTGCGCCAATGTATCCGGCGGAGGCCGGCATTCCCTGAAAATCAGCCCTTACAAAATCTTCACCCTTCCCAATGGGCTGAAGGTGGCATTCCTCGGGCTCCTGCAACTCGGGCAGAACGGGATTCCGGACAGCCATCCCGACAATGTCAGGGATTTTGTGTTCCGCTCACCCTGCGAGACTGCCCTCGAATACCTCTGGCTTAAAGACAGCAGCGATGTTTTCATCGCCCTTACCCATATCGGGTTTGAGGAGGATGTGAAACTGGCTGAAACAATGCCGGCAGGGATTGATCTTATCATTGGAGGACACTCACATACCAGGGTTGACAGGGAACAGATCCATAACGGTATCCTGATTACACAGGCTGAGAACAAGCTGAAATACGGCACCCTGATCAGACTGACCGTTAACACAGACGGCCGGATCACCAGGAGCATGCAATTGATTGACATCAGGAACTCGAAAAAGGAAAAGCCTGAGATCCGTTCCATGGTTGACAGGTACAATGATAACCCGGTTCTCAACCAGGTGATAGCAACAGCCACTGACGACTTCTCGTCATATGAGGAGCTGGGCTACCTGATGGCTGATGCCCAGCGTGCAGCCGCCGGGGCTGACATCGCACTGATGAACCCGGGGGGCGTGCGTATTGACCAGCTTCCCAAAGGCCCGGTTACAATCAAAAATGTATACCAGCTTGATCCTTTCGGCAATGAACTGGTGGTTACAAAGCTCACCGGCAGTGAGATCTTTTCCCTTCTGCGTGCCGCATGGCCTGTAGACGAAAAATCACCCGTCTACACCTCGGGTATCACCACCGGGACAAGGGTCAATGACCAGGGTGACCCGGAAGAGATAAAAATACTCACCAATGACGGCAAACCACTGGATATGAACCAGGTATACACCGTGGCCATGAACAGCTACATGACCCAGGTATACAGGTACGAGCACGCTGATCCGGGCCAGTCGCTCTTCTTTACCACCGCCGAGGCGCTGATCAGATACCTGAAACAGGAAGGCAACCTCAGAAGCTACCGGGGCGAGAAAAGGGTCAGGGTTATCAGGTGATCAACTTTATGTTCTATGGCACATCGGCCGCTTCTTCCTTGATTTTATCAGTAATAAGGCCCACTTTAGCCAATTGTACATAAAGTAATTTCAATAATGGTTAATTCAAAAAATCAAAAACAACCTGTAAAACGAAGTGCACATATGCTCATCTGCATTGTAATCATGACAGTTATGGTTCAGTGCAGCAAGAGCCCTGCAGAAGGAAGATGGACAACCTTCTCCGCAGAAGATGGCCTGGCAAATAATTGGATAACGGCAATAACCGTTGATTCCAGGGGCAACAAGTGGTTTGGCTGCATGATAAGAAGCATATCATGCTACAACAACAGGTCCTGGACCACCTATTCCGTTCCTGAGGAATTTGTCTGCGGATACATCTTCGATATTGCGGTTGACAAGGACAATAACAAGTGGATCGGTACCCTTGGGTCAGGAGCAATCAGATTCGACGGGGTCAACTGGACCAGCTATAATGAATCCAACGGCTTCCCGGGTAATGACGCACTGGCTGTGGCAACTGACTCTGACGGCAATGTGTGGTTTGGTACCCGCGGCGGCGTGGTTAGATATGACGGAGAACAATGGGTCACATTCACTGATGGTGACGGCCTCGTAAGTGATACAATTACGGCCATGGCAGAGGATCGCGACGGGAATATGTGGTTTGGTTCGGTCTCGGGAGATATATCCAGATTTGACGGCACTTCCTGGGAGAATTTTCACAGGCCCGCAGACCCCATGAAACACATCATCAATGACATCGCTGCAGATCAGGATGGCAATATATGGGTTGCCACCGTTTTCGGTGTGCTTCGTTACAGTGGCACCGGCTGGAGAGTCTTCAGCAAACATGACGGACTTTGCAGCTACGGCGCCATTGCAGCAGAAGTGGATAAGAACGGCAGGAGGTGGTTCGCAACTGATGACGGTGTCTCTTCATTTGACGGCATTAACTGGACCTGCTACACCGGGGATAACGGCCTGGCCAGTAACGGAGTCACCTCAATAGCTGTGGAACCGGACGGCACACTGTGGTTCGGCACAGGTGAGGCAGGTGTGTCTAGGCTCTCCTTCGAATAATCAGTATCTTTGGCCTGAATGCAGGACAAGGATTATATTGTTTTCGATTTTGACGGCACAATCGCTGATACCCTCGAATTGGGATTGAATGTGTATAACCGGATTGCTCCGGAGTATAACTGTCAGCCTGTCGGCGAAGGGGAGAGGGAACTGTTCCGGACGAAAAAGCCCCAGGAACTGCTTGAAGCCTACGGGATCTCGAAGCTGAAGCTGCTGACACTGACCCTGAGGATCAGGAAGGAGCTGAACAGGCACGTGCCGGAGATGAAGCTTTTCGATAATATGGAAAAGGCTCTTCATGAGATCCGTGACGCCGGGTTTGGGATGGGTATACTCACCTCCAACTCTGTAGAGAATGTCAGGAGATTTCTGGAAATCAACAATCTGACGGCCCTGTTTGATTTCATTTACAGCGGCAGAAGTTTCCTCGGGAAGGACAGGGTCATAAGGAAAATGATCATCAGGGAGCAACTCCCGGCGGGAAGAATAGTTTATGCAGGCGATGAAACCCGTGACATCGAGGCATGCCGGGCAGCCGGCATTCCTGTCATTGCCGTTTCGTGGGGACTGAACCGGAGGGAACTCCTTGCCTCCCTTTTCCCGGATCAGATTGCTGACAGGCCGGAAGAACTGCCTGACCGTCTGAGACAGATCCTCAGGTTTAAAACAGAAAACAGAAGTTGACTGTTATCCTTTCAGCCTGGTAAGTGAAATTCAGACGTTTACCTGGTAACCGGTACTGCAGCCATCACCTGCTGCAAGCAATGATTCAATCGAATTATGATACTGCAACTCTCTGGATGCCACAGCTTTAAAAACCTTACATAAAGCGGTATATTCCCCTGCATTCATGCCGAAGGTGGTCTGACAGCTCCGGCGGAGAGTGGTTAAACCCACCGGCGCATGCACCTTAGGTCAGGTCACTTCTTTTTTGACACGAGATCATATGAGTTGTCAACCCATGAAAACACTTCCCTGTCAGGAACTGATCCATCAATGCGTACAGTGTTCCAGTGTTTTTTGTTCATATGATAGCCCGGCATAACGGATGAATATCTTTCCCTTAGCTCAATCGCCAGTCCCGGGTCACACTTGAGATTTACACTGAGGTCTCCTTCGAGATTTGCCAGGGCAAAAATCCTTCCCTGTGTTTTGAAAACCAGCGTATCATCGCCAAAAGGGAAGCTTTCGGTGACATCCTTTTTTGAAATACAGTATTCTCTCAGGCTTTCAATATTCATAATCAGTAATTTAAGAATTCTGCTATATGCCTGAATGATGGCATAGTTAATTGGCTTCACCGACTTTGCTTAACCTGAACAGTTTTATTGTAAACAGTATCATCCATGCCATAACCATAAGTCCGGCGGGCATGGCAAATGCAATAGCCATGGCTTCAACCTTCGGGATAAATGTCACCAGGACAAGGTAGATGATCATCAGTGAGTTTCCAATTATTCCGAAATAAGAGGACAGACGGCTGAAGATTTTTCCGCTCAGCATAACGAATGACATAAGCATGTTCGCAAATGTCGGCAATGCAAATCCGATGAAGACACCCAGGCTTCCATGTGAACCCTTTGTCAGCATCGCTTCTCCTGCCGCTGCCAGTAACAGTCTCTGTTCATCTGAACCTGCCGCAAAGTATTTCCGGCTTAAATCCAGCATTGTCAACGCCGTGTTGCCGGTTACAAAAATCGTTGTCCCTACCAGGAACAGCACCATGGAAAGCAGGGCAAAGGAGCTGTTTGTATTCCGGTGAGCTCCGTACAGAGCGATTATGACAGGAATTAAAATAATCTGATTTATGATATTGAGCAGGTCAAGGTTATATAATCCCAGGAGCCGGTTTTCATTGAACTGATTGAACCGCTCAACGGATGTCTGAGGCAATTCAGCCACATTGCCGCCAGTTACGGAGCCGACTATCATGTCGGTAACAATCCCGCATAATACAATAATTGAGGCTATTGCGCCTGTTTTGAAGATTAATCTCCACTGCCTGTCAGAGGTATCCATTTGTCCGATCTGCAAATTATATGGTTTTGGTGATCCTTTCAGGGTTTATACCAGCTTAGCAGCTGTTTCCCCAATAATCGGATTTCCTTAAATCAAGACGCTAAGGTAAAGCAGTAATTTCTTTGCTGCAATATGTTCTAATAGTTCGAGACTTCCGGATTGCTGCAGATAATCACTGATACTTCCGGGGAAATTAAAGTATTCACTGTCTTTGAAAAACATAAACATCTTTTAGTTGTTATGTTTAGGACATGGGCAAAAACCAAATGTATGTGAAGATATAACCGGGTCTTCCGGCATTGAAGCCCATCAATCTTTTGAGCCGGTGGACATGAAACGGCCTGGCAATTATTAAAGCACACTCAAGACCGCTGGTGGCAAGAATATCGTGGTTCTGAACTAAATACAAAATAATAGGAACATGAAATCGGCAATTCTCTTTTCACTTCTCACAGTAACGTGCTTTTTATACTCTAATGCACAGAGTGTTTCACCGGCAACGGACGGACTGTTCAGGCTGTACAGCGATTCCGCATCCCTAACCCGGGACGCAGCCCCCATGGTGGCTGATTTTAATAACCGGGTTAACCGGATACGGCCTGAGCCGGACTTTAATGTCGGATTTATTGTGTATACCACTCCCGCTATGGTTTATTATGCCCCAAAGAGTAAGAATGTGGTTACATCACTTTACCATGAACTGACGGATGATCACAAGGCTTTTTTTAATACATACTCGGACAATGAAGAAGATGCCAGACTGTTCTTTGCCGTTTTTTTTAACGGATTCTATATCGCTCATGAGTTGGGGCACGGGCTGGTGGCTGCCTATTCGTTATCAGACCCTGAAGCCATGTACCGCGAAGAATACGATGTCAACATGATTGCCATGAATTATTGGAACAGTGTGGGGAAAGCGGACGAGCTTGAAAAGTGCTACAAATTTGCCAAAGCATTTCTGGCCAAAGTGCCCGACCCTGTCCCTCAGGGAACTGAGGACCGTATTGCATGGTTTAACGAGCACTACTGGGAGTTAGGACCCCAACCCGAAAAATATGGCTACTTCCAGTTCAGCCAGTTCGTCGACATTTACGAAAACCAAAAAAGGGTTCATATTGACGAATACCTGGAAACTTACATAAGCCAATTGGAAGAACGTGCGAAACAAAAAATAAATACAAACGAGGAATAATCAACTAACCTGACCGATATTAAACTGACTGGTTTCTTTCAAAGACCCGGATGAATTATTCTTTCTGACAACCTGGTAAAATTTTCTCTGAGTTAGTTTCCTTCTGTGCGACAATCATATTGGTGCTCAAGGATGATTTTGATATATTTGATTTCGACTTTTCGCTTATGTAACTTGAATTAAGATAATTGGCTTTCTGAATTGACAAAATGAAAATTTATCGTCCTTTTCTCAGCCTCACCCTGGTTGGCCTTGCGGTAATTGGTTGCACGAACAAAGTTCCTGATTTTGAAAGGGCTGCATTCACCATAAATAACCAAAGGATAGAAGTCCTGACAACATTTGATCTGATTGACAACTACTTGTCACACTCCGGTAAGTTTAACGGGAATATTGTCAAATCTTCAGATAAATACATTTATAAACCAATCCGGGATGAAATTCTTGATGATGCCGAAGCAGCCTTCCTCTTCAATACCATTAAAGTACCTTATGAAACAAATGATTATTTAAGAAACGAAATACAATTACTTAAATCGTCTGATTTATTAACGATTATACAGGAATCCTTCACCAAAATTACAAAAGAACTTCCCGGACCAGACACTAAAATTATTATCCTGCCTGCAAGCTCACTGAACCGGCCAGCGCTTGAAAAGATTAAGCTGCCAATAAGCGGAATCACTCTTGGAAGTGGCAAAATCATTCTTTCAATTGATCCCACCTTTCAAAACTGGACAGATTTCTTACCCTATTGTATAGCACATGAGTATCATCATAGCACCTGGTGTTCAAGAAATTGGATATCAGCAGACTTCAGCCTTATCGAGTACCTCGTATTTGAAGGTCGGGCAGATCTGTTTGCATCAGAACAATATAAAACTGTTTCAAATCCCCTCACAAATTTTTTAACCAGAGAGCAGGAAACCGAAGTCTGGGAACTTATTAAAAATGAAATCTTCGGGAAGGGACATGACAGAATTAACGGAGTAATGTTTGGAACGGATAAAATACCATTTGGGAGCGGTTATAATATCGGATTTAATATTGTCAGGCTTTTTAAGGAAAGAAATCCTGCCACAAATACCCTGGATCTCATGGATATGAATCCAAATGAGATTTTTGAACGCAGTGGATATGAAGACTATAAGGCACAAAAATAACCGGCAGCCATTCAGAGCAATGTCTTAATCCAGGCTAATATCCGGACCTGGCTTCAAACCATCGCCAACCTCCCCCTCTCAGGTCATGGGAAAGTATAAAAACTGATCCCGGAGACCAGATCTTCAGGTTGGATGGAGTCTGGTGAGGGTCGTACGAAGATCGAAGGTCTGAGCTAACCAGAATAGGAAAACTTACATTTCGGTTTAAAAAATGGATACTGTCTGCAGCGAATTGGCGTCCATTCTCGTATTAATGATATATCTCATCAAGGACAATTGGGATAAAATTGACACTTGATCAAGAGACCGACCAACAATGAAACCCATAAAGTATCTACTCGCTACCATAATTCTTTTTCTAATTGCATGTGAAAAAATTGACTATGAACAAATTAGCCCTGATAGCTTCAATGACAGCATTTCTGCTGTGTGGCTGCAAAGAAGTGCCAGATAATTCTGAAGATGATCTGACAATTGAACTGGAGGGATGGGAGATTTTAAAATCAACTTATGATTTTGACATCAATCCCAGGGATATGTATTTCGTTGACGAGAGCATTGGCTTCGTTGTCGGATACAACGGCGATATTTATAAAACAACCGATTCGGGCACTACATGGCGAAAACTGAATTCGGGCACTACATTACATCTGCATTCGGTCTACTTTATTGATGAAAATGTGGGCTTTGTGTCAAGTCATGCAATGAGTGATTGCCTGGATGCAGATTGCGACCAAGGAAGTGTTCTGCTAAAAACGATAAATGGCGGAGACACCTGGACGAAGACATACTTTCCTGATTACATCCGAATATTGTCATTGAAGTTTTTCGATCCCCTGAATGGAATTGCAATCATTCATAAGACAGACATTCCTAACTCAAGGGATGAATATGTGGCCATAACTACTGACGGAGGCTCTAATTGGAATCTCCTTGACCTGGACATAAAGCGTTACAGTAGTAGCCTTTATTTTGTTGATAATATTGCTTTTGTGGCAAGTGAAAATAATCAGATTTTTAAAAGTTCTGATCATGGTCAGACCTGGCAAACTATCTCAACACCAATTGAATCAAATTATGATATCAGAAACATCTATTTCTACAACGAGAATATCGGTTATATTGATGGCGTATCACATATTTATAAAACAATTGATAGCGGAGTAAATTGGGAGGAAACCGATTTCCCGTTCAATTACTTTGGTACATTCCATTTTTCATCTGAAAATGAGGGTTTTAATATTCAACCCATTGCGGAATATGAGGATCTCGATTTCCCTACCTATAGAGGGAGCATATCATATGAAACCTTGGATGGTGGCACTACCTGGACTAAATCTGAAATAATAAAAACATTGTACCTCAGGATGACATTCTTCCCACGAAAAGACTTGGGATATGGGTTCAATTTTTCAGAGTTCAGTATTATTAAGAAGAAAGAATAACCACATTACTGGAACAACTACAGCCATTTTATTTTAAGACCGTCATTAACTTATGACCCGAAAACGGTGAATTTCCCCCAGAAACTGGCCCAAAACTGGCCCATAATAAAAAACCACTTACCCGAAATCCGTGTAAGTGGTTGACTTGCTTCGCTCCCCAGCTAGGACTTGAACCTAGGACCCCCTGATTAACAGTCAGGTGCTCTAACCAACTGAGCTACTGAGGAAGATTCTATAGCTCCGAAAAGCGTGGCAAAATTAACCGCTTTAAACGAATTAAGCAATATCTTTGTCAAAATTTTCCTGATGAAGAAAATTATAGGCATCGGCAACGCTCTCGTCGATGTAATGACAATAATTCCTGACGAAACCTGCCTCGGCCAATTCAGCCTCCCTAAAGGAAGCATGACAATGGTCGACGCCCACCGCTCCGGCGAAATCAAACAGGCCATAAACGGCATGAAAAGAACCCTCGCATCCGGCGGCTCAGCTGGCAATACAATGTACGGCCTCGGCATCATGGGAGTCCACTCATCATTCATTGGCAAAGTAGGCCGTGACGAAATGGGCAACTTCTACGAAAAAGATATGGTCGACGCCGGCCTCACCCCTGTTCTCATACGCTCATCACAGTCACCTACCGGCACCGCCGTGGCACTGGTCACACCTGACTCCGAACGGACTTTCGCAACACACCTCGGCGCTGCAACCGAACTGTCAGCCGATGATCTCAATATCAGCTATTTCAAGGGATTCAACATACTCTACATCGAAGGCTACCTCATCTATAACCTCCCCCTGGTTGAAAAGGCCTTTCAACTAGCAAAAGAAAACCGCATGTGCGTGGCCCTCGACCTGGCAAGCTTTAACGTGGTCACCGAATTGCTCCCTGCATTCGACCGGCTCGTGAGAGAATATGTCGATATAGTCTTCGCCAACGAGGAGGAAGCCCGCGCTTTCACCGGCGGCCTGAACCCCAGGGAAGCTCTCGACGCTATAGCCCGGAAATGCAAAATAGCCGTTGTCAAAACCGGCCCCGGCGGATCGTGGATAAAGAGAGGTGACGAAGTGATAAAGGTCGACGCCCTGAAAGTCAAAGCGGTTGACACAACCGGCGCCGGCGACCTGTACGCTGCCGGATTCCTGTATGGCTTTTCAAACGGATTCGGCCTCGATAAATGCGGAATGTTCGGATCAATCCTGGCCGGAAAGGTCATAGAGGTGGTAGGAGCACGCATGCCGGAGGAGAAATGGGCAGAAGCCAGAAAACTTGTTAACACAGTGGCCCAGGAGTAACCCGCAAAAGATCCGGAGCTGAAGTACCGGAACCGGCCCGGCACAACTCAAAATCAACTGAAATCAGTGAAACTTCCTTACCGGATTCCTGTCGTCCGGACAGTTGCAACTGCCCAGACGGATGAACCTGTAACCAACCCCGAGGGTCACCCCTCCGTTAAGAAGGGTCTGCGGCTGATTTTCAGGTGAAAAATGCACCAGCCCGTACTGTGCCGCATAGGCCCTGATCCTGATAAACATATCCGACCTGAACCGGTACTGGATTCCGGCTCCTACAGTTGCCCCAAGCCCGCTCATATTGTCAACCCGGGAAACACCTGTCTGCATTGCCAGTAAAGCACCCGCATCGGCAAAAAACCATTTCAGAAAATCAGCCCTCACCATAACAGGCACAGCCATAAGGCCAAATGAGCCGGGAGTGTCCGTGCCCCCTATCCCCGGCGCAGGACTGGTATAATAATACTGATGTGAATATGACAATCCCGTTCCGATGCTGAAATGATCACCCAGCAGCCTGCGCAGGTCCGCCCCAGCCGTCCAAACTCCCGTCCCGGTCACCGATCCCGCTCCGACCAGCTCCTGAAACCTGAAGATATCATTGTCTCCGCCACCGGCGAAACCAGATACTTCACCCCACCAGGTCTTCTGTCCGCTGCATATTCCTGAAACTAAAAGCAACGTAAAACAGATCAATAATGTTTCATTTCTAACCATGCGAATATGACTATTTTATAAATATTTTATCACTCTTCGCCCTGTAAAAGGCGTACCACGCGATAAACGCGAAGCAGACAAGAGGAACCACAAAACCGATCGCCATCCCCGATAGATCGGCAATCCGGCCCATTATCACCGGGCAGATGGCGCCGCCGACAATGGTCATGACCAGCACCGAAGACCCCTTCTTGGTCATCCCTCCCAGATCCTTCAACCCGAGGGCAAAAATTGTGGGAAACATAATAGACATGCAAAAATAATTCAGGTAGAGAGCGACAAGCGAAGGCCATCCGAGACCCAGCATCACCAGCGCCATAGCTGCGGTGTTGATCAGCGCATATATCCCCAGCATCTGCCTGGGACTGAACCAGCTCATGAACAGCGATCCGATAAACCGGCCTGACATGAAGAAGACAAAACCAAGCGAGAGGAGATAGGCTGCCTTCTCGGGAGAATATCCGGGCATTGTCTCAACAACATAGTTGATGAAGAAGCTGTTTATGCCCGTCTGTGCCGCCACATACAGGAACTGTGCCATAACAGCATACCTGAAATGCCTTATCCTGAACAACCCGCGGAAAGTACCTCTTTCGCCGCGACTGTCATGCTCACCCTCATGAATGTCAGGCATCCGGGTGATGACAAACATGAATGCAACAACCAGCACCACCACTCCTATCAGCATATATGGCAATGCCATGGAAGAGAACTTGTTGGCGCCATTGTCACCGTTGCCTCCAAGAATCAGCATCCCTCCCAGCGCCGGCCCTATAATCCATCCCAGGCCGTTGAACGACTGCGAGAGGGTGAGCCGCTGCTCAGAGGTGTCCTTTGGTCCAAGCACACTCGAGTAAGGATTCGCCGCAGTCTCCAGGAAGGTGAGTCCGCAGGCAATTATAAAGAGGCATAACAGGGTGAATTCAAATGTCTGGATAAATGTGGCGGGCCAGAAGAGAAAAGCCCCTGCCGCATACAGCAACAGCCCGGTGATGATACCCTTCCTGTATCCCAGCCTGTTCATGAAGAGACCGGCCGGGATGGCCATGATAAAGTAACCGCCGTAGAGTGCAGCCTGCACCAGCCCTGACCTCGCCTTGGTAATGCCAAGGATATCCTGAAAATGCTTGTTCAGCACGTCCAGGAGACTGTGTGCAACACCCCACAGGAAAAAGAGGCTCGTAACAAGTATGAATGGCACAATGAAATCACGCGTCACAAGCCGCCTGGTCGGTTTCAAAAGGGTCCCGGTAGTCATTAGCAGGGATTTTACCATGCAATATTTATCATAATCCTTGAAATATACAACGATCGGGGCAGCTGGTTTTGTATCAGCAATACCTGTTTATCAGCATGCCCAATCCATATCTGAAACCTAAAACGATATATTTGCATCTGTTAGCGGACTATTAAACTTAAACGGAATTACAACATGCGAACACTCTTACTGACAGTCGCCATATCACTACTTGCTGCCTTCACCAGCTCTGCCCCCGCACAGCAGACCGATGAGCAGCTCATGCTTAAGCATTTCCATTCAATCAGCAGCGAAGAAATAGCCGGGTGGATGGCAGAGATCTGCTCACCGGAATACAACGGCCGCCTGGCAGGCACCCCCGAATACCTGGCCGCGGCAGAGTGGATGGCCGCAAAGTTCAGGGAGTGGGGCATTAAACCCGCAGGTGATAACAGCTCTTACTTCCAGTGGTTTGACCACCCCTACACTGTCGTCAACGAGCCCGGGGAACTGAAGTTGCAAATCCCGCAAAAGGACGGTGTGACCATAGTAAAAGACTATAAGGCGCCGGCCGACTTCTACCCCGGCATGAATTCAGGCAGCGGGGAAGTGACCGCAGAGGTGGTATGGGTCGGATATGGCACCACAGCCCCCGAACTTAACTATGACGATTATAAAAACGTGGATGTCAGGGGAAAGATAGTACTGATGAACCGCGACGTTCCCTTTAAGGATGTCCGTGATCCGGATTATGCAAAATGGGTGAAATACTGCTATCACCAGTACAAAACTGAGAATGCCGCCCGTCATGGTGCCGCAGGCATGCTTTACATCGACGGCAACAGCGCCAATCCGAACATCTCTTACATTGAAAACATGATTGTTACAGGCATCGGGCCGGAGCCCCTCTCGGACATCTTCGCCGGCCTGGGGAAGGACAACAAAGCCCTTCTTGACCAGGTTGACAAAACGCTCAAACCGGCATCTTTTGCCACCGGTAAGGTTATGACGATGAAGGCGAACACCACCCGTCACCCGGAAGGCAGAACCTGCAATGTGGCGGGAATGATTGAAGGAACTGATCCCGGCCTGAAAGACGAGGTGATTATCATCGGAGGGCATCTCGATGCGGTTGGCAATGCAGGCGGATTGCTGGTTGCCGGAGGACTTGACAATGCCAGCGGGGTGATTGACATTATGGCTGCCGCGAAGGCGCTGGCGGCGTCAGGGATAAAAATGAAGCGGACAGTGCTCTTCCTGCTGATCGGCGGAGAAGAGGTTGGCCTGCTGGGCAGCAAACACTACACGAAGAATCCCATTTTCACCAGGGAAAAAACCGTCACATATATCAACCTTGACATGGTTGGCAACGGCACCGGCCTGGCTGTAAGCGCCTCAGAATCATGCCAGGGCCTTATGGAGCACTTTAAAAATGCCAATGAAAAATACATTCACAGACCCATGAAGGTATCCGCTTCAAGAGGAGTGTTTTACGGCAGGCCGCGAAGCGACGGACTTGTATTCCTTGCTGACGGCTTCAGAACCATGAACCTGTCGACTACTGATGGGGTGAAACCGGTTTACTATCACCTGCCGGGCGATGACGCAACGTCTGTCACCCCGGAAATCATGGAGGATGTGGCGAAACTCATCTATCTCTCTTTCATTGATATGGCTAACGCCGAAACACTTAACTACTGAAACAAACACCTCTGAATGGCATACCGGGTCCTCTTCATAAGTGACATCTCGCTCTCACCGTTCACCACGATAGCCGACAGGATGCTGATCCGGGGCCTCCGTGCCAGGGATGTTGACATGACCGTGGTTACCCAGAGGCCCACACCCGAAACCCAAGAGTTGGAAGAGGAAGGGGTAAGGGTTGAATATGTCATTTTCGACAAAAAAATCAGCCGCACCATCATCACCCGGCTGCGCAGTATCATTGACAACGGAAAAATAGAGCTGATCCATGTAACCTTCGGCAAGGCCATGACCAACACCATTATGGCTGCCCGGGGAAGAAAACTGAAAATTATAGGTTACTACGGCTCGCTCAGCCTTCACTGGCATGACCCATCGGCATGGCTGGCATTCCTGAGCCCGCGCATCGACAGGCTCATCTGTGCCAGCGATGCCGTTGAAGCCCATGCAAAAAAACAGCTCCCGCCATGGCGGAGGAACAGGACGGTGCGCATCTACCGCGGATACAACCCGGAATGGTTCACTGGTCTAATACCGGTTACCCGGGGTGAGATCGGAGCCCGTAATGATGAGTTCCTGATCTGCACAGTCGGGATATTGCGGAAAGTAAAGGGTATCAGGTATCTCACCGAAGCAGCCGGACTGCTTCCGAAAGAGATGCCGTTCAGGATCATACTGATAGGCGACGGGACCGATTCACCTGACACCCTCAGGCTCGCCGCGGAGAGCGGAGTGCCTGAGCGGTTCATCCACAAGGGACACCAGAAAAATCCGCCGGCCTGGATGGCGGCATGTGACCTTTATGTGCAGCCGTCACTCAGCGAAGGGCTGGGCAGGGCAATCTCAGAGGCGATGTGCCTCGGCAAACCGGTGATAGTGACTGACGGCGGAGGGGCAAAAGAGCTTTTCGCCAGGGGCGATAACGGCTTCGTGGTGCCAAGAGGCTCGGCTGCCGAACTGGCAAAAGCCATCACCGGTTGCTGGAAAAACAGGGACTCCCTTGCCGCCACGGGGGAGAAGGCAAGGGAGACCATCCTGAAGGATTTCCATCACGGTGAGACCGTCATGAAAACCTTTGAATTATACCATGAACTGCTGGGGTGAAAATTACTTCACCACAAGATTTACCTTAAGATTGATTTCGTCAACTATTGCGTTGTCACCAAGGTTCGAGAAAAACTTGCCTGAACCAAATCTCACATCATAAAGCGAACGGTCAAAATTAATGTCGGCGGTATATGTCAAGACCCCTCCGTTCTTTGATTCAGTTGCAGTGAACTCCACAGGATGCGTGGCCTCCTTGATTGTCAGGTTGCCCTTAAAAAGAGTCTTTCCGTCAGGTGTTTTGCTGCTGCCGGTTATGACCAGCTTTGACAGCGGGTACTTCTCCACGCCGAAGAAATCATCCGATTTCAGGTGCCCTACAAGCCTGTCGCGCATCTTCTCGTCCTTCACGTCGCTGTTTTTGATGCTGTTCATGTCAACAATGAACTCTCCTCCGGATACGGAATTCCCTTCCAGGACAAGCCATCCGCTCTGCAGGTCAATGTTGCCGGTATGTGAAGCACCGACTATTTTATGACCATGCCATTCAATATTGGTTGCCGCCGCATCCGCCACAAGCTTCTTCTGTGCCGGCAGAAGCGCCACAGCAAAAACAGAAACTGTCAGTATAAAGAATATCCTTTTCATTTTTTTCAGTGTTTAGTTTCAGGTTAAACCACGGAAAAGCACATTTTGTTCAACAAAAGTTGAATGATATCGTGAAAAGGCGAAGCTCCTGTGCGGTAAGCTGTTGATTATTAGATACTCTGGATATTCATCCCGCCGCTTACCTCGAAGATGGTCCCGGCCGAGAATGCCCAGTCGCCCCGTGCAAGTGATGCCACGGCTTTTGCAACGTCTTCCGGGGTACCCCATCTTTTCTGGGGTATGAGTCCCTCGGTGATGAGCCGGTCGAATTTGTATTTGCTCCGTGAGGTAAGCTCGGTCTTTATAAGTCCGGGTCTGATCTCATAAACATTTATTCCCTCCTCGCTGAGCCTGTCGGCGAAGACAAGCGCTGCCATGCTCAGACCTGCCTTTGAGATGCAGACATCAACCCCGTTGGTGAATGAGGTATAGGCAAGGAATGATGTCACGAACATAATGGAAGGGCGGTAATCCTTGACCTGATCTTTGAGCCATATCATTTCCCTGGCTACCCGTCTGGCAAGGAATACGGGGCCCCGCAGGTTGACACTGAGCACGCGGTCAAAGGTCTCCTCATCAAGGTCAAGGAGGTCTTTGCGTTCTATGGGAGCTATGCCGGCGTTGTTGATGAGGAGGTCGATCCTGCCGTAACGGTCAAGGATGCTCGATATGGCTTCATCATGGAGGTTGGTATGAGCCACGTCAAGCCCGATGGGAAAGAACTGGGCACCGAGCGCCTCAATCTCGGGCTGCAGGGAGAGCATGCATTCACTGTCAGAGGTGCGCGCGATGGCTGCTATGTCATAACCCTCCGAAGCCAGCGCCAGGGAGATGGCCCTGCCGATTCCCCTGCTCGCTCCGGTTATAATAGCTACCTGTTTTGGGTTCATATGTCACACTTTTCTGGTCAAGGCTTTTTCCGGAGATCCAGGATGATTTCGCATTCACCCTTTACATCAGCATCGGCAATCAGGTAACTGCTCTGGTTAAATGACGCCATGATGTACTTTTTCTTCTTCCCTCCAATCATCAGGTCACCTGCGGTATAGTTTCCCGGAACGGGAAGAGAGAGCTGGATGTATTCATAGCTCCCTGAAAGGTTGATGATCAGCTGATCACGGGTATGGCTGTAGGCATATTTGACATAAGCCCCCGAACTTTTGTAGTCTATTTTCACATCTGCCTTCTCCACTCCTGCCGATAACCACTTGGGGCACAGGCGGACCCTCCTGAAGAGCTTGTCCTTGTCCTGAACGCCGGCCAGCCCTTCGACGAGGGCGTAGAGCATGGCTGAAGATCCCCAGCCATCGGTCGGTTTTGCTTCTGGCGAGGTGCTGGTCTCAACTGATGAGGGCTTCCCGTCAGGGAAGTACCAGAGATAGGTTTCGCCGTTACGTGAGATTAGGTCATAATAGCGCATCAGTATGTCAATGCCATACTGTTCAAATCCGTATTCAAGAGCAGCCCTGGCCAGCTCTCCCCCGGTGAGGGGCATGATGCCGCCATTACAGTAAGCCCCCCTTGAGAGCTTGTAGTCGCCGAAAATCCCGGAGGGAAAAGGCGGATCAATGGAAAACCACTCGGCAAAGGCGGTTGTGGTTTCACGCCTCTTCATGTACTCATTTATGATTGCCGTGGCTATGCGTGGTGAGGCAGCGCCCCTGTTGATGGCGGCGGGATTGCTCAGGCTGAGCTGGCTGGCTTCGTCCACTCCCTCAATTGTCACCGGGATCTGCTTTACGAAATGAGTATAGAATGATCCGTTGAAGCAATGGGTGTTCAGGCTCTTGCGAAGCCTCAGTGCGCGGTCACGCCAGAGCGCCGAGCGAACCTTGTCGCCAAACATGCTGTACCAGTATGACATGAAGTGGAACACCTCGTAGTACCCGCTGTTGTCACCGTGGAAATATCCCCAGAAGGTGTTATCGTCTATCTGGAACTGAAGCCAGTCATGACTCCCTGCCGTATATGCAAAATCCCAGGTATCAATGGTATAAGGCCTCCGGAAAAGGTATTTCTCCCTGTCGAAATACCGTCCCTCCATCACATAGGTAAGGGCTCTCTCAAATGAGGGCATCAGGTTGCGGATGAAAGCGTCATCGCCTGTTGCCTGCCATGCCAGCCAGGCTGCCTTGATAAACCTGAACTCGGTATCAGCCTCCACCGGAGTCCTTACATATTTGGTCCAGTTCTCCCGCTCACATGGCATTTTCTCGGGAAATGTTGTGAAGTAATCAAAGATCCGGCCGTTGCGCGACTGGTTGTCAGCAAAGTGTCTTACCACACTGTTCAGGTCAGCCTCGGTATAGCGCAGGGCACGCATCATGTCAGAATAGTTCCTGATCCATACGGAACGGGCATCGGGCGATCTGTAGCCTCTTATCTTCTCACCATCAATGTTCAGCTCGAGGAGATCCTGTTCCAGGAACCTGCTTATCCTCGGGATAAGCTCATCAAATGCCGGAGTTCCAGTTCTGACGTACATTACCGGGCCTTTAGGTTGGTTTTAGTGGCGCTAAAATTAACAATTAATTCTCTTGATTCTTCGGGCCGGCCTCATTTTCTTCAGCTCCGGCCTCAGGCCCGGGTCCTGCACCTGTTCCTGCTGCGGTGTGGACCCCGGCCACGGGATCAGTCCCGGCCACCTCTCCGGCATCTTCTCCGGCCTCATTTTCCTCATCGCGTTCATAGAATGGCACCGGCTTCTGCGGCCCTTCATGACGGTACCATATTGCAAGGACCACCCCGGCAGCCGCACCGAGCATATGCGACTCCCATGATATGTCCATCCTGAATCCCGGAAAAATTCCCCAGACCATCTCACCATATATAAAGGCAACCAGCAGTGACAGCCCCATCAGCGGGATGTGCCTGCGGATAATACCACTGACGAAAAGAAAAGCAGCCAGACCGTAAACAATGCCGCTTGCCCCGATATGCCATGCCGGCCGGCCTGTAATCCAGACAGCCAGGCCTGTGAGAAGCGTGACCCACAGCAGTACCCTGAATGAAACCTGTGAGTAAAAGTAGAACAGCGCCGTGCCAAGGATGAAAAGAGGAAGGGAGTTGTTGAACAGGTGCCTGAACCCGGAATGAACAAACGGAGAGGTGATGATGCCGGTGAGAGAAGAGACCCTGCCGGGATAAATGCCAAGAAAATGAAACTCGGTGCCGAACAGCAGCGACGCCCCCGTCATCAGCCACATGAGGAAGACCAGCATGAAAGGGATGAGCATGCTGAGCAGCAGGCGCTTCTTTTCACCGGCAGATGAGTCTTTCGTCATGCCGTTCAGAAGTTGATTACACTAACGGTCACGTCCCGGATACCTTATGCCGGTCTTCCGGCGGACCTCGTCAAGGATGCGGGCCAGCGAGAGGCTGAAAGAGAGGGGGACGACGGGGCTTTCCGCAAGTCCGTGGTCAAGGCAGTTCATCACCTCGGCAGCCTCATACTGGTAACCCTGGGCGGGCGGGGTGAATATGCGGTCATCAACATCACCCTGCATCTCTATGATAAGGTGTTGATTACGGTCACGGCCACGTGTGAGTATGAGGTTGCCCTTCTCACAGTAAAACTCGGTGGAGACACCGCCCATGTTTCCAAATGAGCTGTAGGCCTCGGCCATGCGGCCGTCACTGAACCTGAAGATCATTGCCGTGCTCTCGTCAGCGCCGGTTGGGGCAAATACAGAAGTGGCCACTATGTTCTCCGGTTCACCCAGATACCTCAAAATATCCATCACCGGATATATGCCGATGTCAAGCAGTGAACCACCACCAAGGGCCAGGTTGTAGGTGCGCAGTTCCGGATCATACGGAGAAACAAAGGCAAACTTACCCCGCATATGCAGCAGCCGTCCCATCTTCCCGCTGCGGAGGATCTCCTCTGCCTTAAGGTACGATGGCTGGAACGGGGGCCATAATGCCTCCATAAGAAAAAGATTGCTCCTCCGCGCTTCATCAGACATCAGTGATACCTCTGCTGCCGTGATCGACATGGGCTTTTCACAGATGACATGCTTGCCGTTGCGGAGAGCCATGAGCGTATGCTCCATGTGCATGGAATGCGGCGAGGAGATGTAAACCACCTCAACACCGGGGTCTGCCAGCATCTCCTCATAGGTCCCGAAATGCCTGCTGAACCCGAACTCCCCGGCAAACTTCTCTGCCCTGCCGGCATCACGCGACCCAACCGCATAAAGATGCGCGTTATCAAGCAGCATCAGCGCCCTCGCAAACTTGTGGGCAATGTTGCCTGTCCCCAGGATTCCCCAGTTGTACGCTTTCATATCCTTGCTTTTTTCTATAAAGTTAGTCATTCATCCCCTATCTAACCATAGCCCGGTTGATGAGTTCAAAATCCACTCAAAAAAAATATTTTAAAAAATTTACTTCTATGTATTGCATAGTATTATTTTTATTTTATATATTTGCAATACCAAATTAACTTGCATTAACAGGTACCTTATAATAAAAACGATGAAAATGACTGTCAACATCAATCTCGGGGGATACGCATTCAACCTCGACGATGACGCTTACGAGCGGCTCCGGCAGTACATGAAGCGCCTGGAAAAGGAATTTTCAGGCGAGCCGGGGGCTACTGAGATAATGTCCGATATCGAGGGAAGGATATCGGAGCTGTTCAGGGGGAAACTCAGCAGCTACAAGCAGGTCATTACAATGAAGGACGTGGAGGAGGTGATGGCCATACTGGGATCTCCCGAAGACATAAGCGGGGGTGAGCCTGCCGGCGAAGTGCCGCCCAGGTCACAGCGCAGGATGTACCGCGATCCTGACAGAAGGATAATCGGAGGGGTGTGTGCCGGCATCTCGGCATACCTCGACTGGGATCCGCTGATAATCAGGATCATCTTCGCGGCGCTGATATTCGCAGGTGGCTTCGGCCTTCTGCTCTACCTTATTCTGTGGATAGTGCTTCCCGAGGCAAAGACAACCGCACAGAAGCTGGAGATGCGGGGTGATCCGGTAACCATTGAAAACATTAAGGATTCGGTCAGACAGGAATTCAACACCGTAAAGGAAAAGATGAATCTCTGACCTTCGCCGAAGGCGTAAAAAGCTGACAATAAAGAACAAGCCATGAATACGGACAACACAAGAGCACAAATGCGCAAGGGGATTCTCGAGTACTGCATACTGGCAGTGCTGTCGAGAAATTCCTGCTACGCCGTTGACATCATCAATGAGCTCAAGAAAGCCCAGGTGATAGTCGTTGAAGGAACACTCTACCCCCTGCTGACCAGGCAGAAGAACGCAGGGCTGCTCAGCTACCGCTGGGAGGAGTCGCCGCAGGGCCCTCCACGGAAATATTACGAGCTCACCGAGCTGGGACGGATATATCTCAGGGAACTCGACAAGGTATGGGACGAGCTTGTGGAATCGGTTAACCAGATACGTGACAGGAAATAAAGGCAGCCATGAAAAAAAACCTTGACATCAACATTGCCGGGCAGCTCTTCCGTGTGGACGAGGATGCCTGGGAGGTCCTGAAACACTATCTTGACCACGTCTCTGCCAGGTTCAAAACCGAGCAGGGAGGAGATGAGACACTCGCAGACATAGAAGCGCGCATTGCGGAGATTTTCGGGGGCGGCAAGGAGCCTCCCACTCTTGTCTCGAAGGAGATGGTAACCGATATGATCAACATCATGGGTGCACCGGAGGATTATTATGATGACGGACCGGCAGCGAAGAACAAGACGCTGTACGTAAGGAAATCAATGTATGATCCCAACAGCTTCTCGGCCAGGGTGGGCAGGGGGCTGTCAGAATTCTTCAGGGCATTCGGAAAACTGATTTCGGCAATCCTGAGGGTATTTGCAATAATACTGGGAGCGTTATTCACCCTCTTCGGATTCCTGCTCTTCTTCACCTTCGTGATTGTGATCTTCTTCAACAATGTCCCGTTCTTTTCCTCCGTGATGGAACCGCAGATGACAAATGTTCACGACATGCTTGGCATAGTGCTCAGCACCAATGCCGTATGGCCGATACTCATTCTGACGGCGCTGGTGACGCTCCTGCCGCTGGCAGCTCTCATCTGGCTGGGCGTCAAGCTGATATTCAGAATTAAGGAGAGATTCCGTGTAATGAACATTATCCTCTTCCTGGTCTGGATCGCTTCGCTCTGCGCCCTGGCAATCATACTGATCCTCCGCCTCTCGGTCTATTCCGAAAGCGAGTCGGTTGAGAAGAGGCTGACACTGGATCCGGCGCCTGAGACTCTCTGGATAAACACGATGAAGAAGCAGACGGGCCTGAGTTATTACAGGTATGCTTCGGTGGAAGATTTCAGGTTCTTCATGGAGAGCCCTGACGGTGTGCTGCGCGTATCGCCGGATCTGAGCATCCGCGGCAGCGATAACGGCACCGGGTACATCTCGGTGGAGAGAAGGGCTTACAGCAACTCCGATACTGAGGCCGTCAGAAATGCACGGCAGATCGAATACAACTGGAAGATGTCCGGTGATACCCTCTACCTCGACGAGTATTGCACTCTTCCGGCCGGTGCCAGGTGGAACGGATCCATGGTTGATATTGACATACGGCTCCCTGAAGGGACCGAGATCAGGTTCGTACAGGGGGTTTCACCCGATGTCCTTAACTTACATCTGTTTTCAGGGGAGAACCCGGCATGGAAAATCGTGGATGGCTATCCGCGCTCGATAGACGACTGGACAGATCAATAAGTCTGCACCTGCGTATTTTTTACTCTTCAATCTCCCGGCCTGAACAACCGGGATTTTTTTTGTGGCAAAACCGCTTTTTTCTATCTTTAGCTGCTTGAAAAAACATAACAGCCGGTGACTGTCACTCCAGAAAACATACTGCTGATTGCTTCAGTTCTGATTTTTATCAGCGTGCTGGCCGGCAAGACCTCATTCCGGATTGGAGTGCCCACCCTGATACTCTTCCTGGCCGTGGGGATGCTGGCAGGATCGGAAGGGATAGGGAAAATCCCATTCGATGACCCCGGCCTTGCACAGTTCATAGGCATTGTGGCGCTTAACTTCATCCTGTTCTCCGGGGGGTTCGAGACCGACTGGAACTCGGTAAAACCCATTATGTGGCAGGGAATAGCCCTCTCCGTGATGGGTGTTTTGCTGACCGCCCTGTCTATCGGACTCTTTGTCTGGTGGGTGACTGATTTCACCATCTATGAAGGACTACTGCTCGGGGCAATTGTTTCATCAACCGATGCCGCCGCGGTTTTCTCCATCCTCAGATCAAAAAGCCTGGCGCTGAAGGGTCACATCAGACCCACCCTGGAATTCGAGAGCGGAAGCAATGACCCGATGGCGTACATACTCACCATCGTATTCATCGGGCTGGTGCAGAACGGAGAACAGTCATTCTGGCCCGTGCTTCTGATGTTTTTCACCCAGTTGCTCCTTGGAGGTGCTTTCGGGTATCTCTTCGGCCTCGGAAGCAAATATGTAATCAACCATATCAAGCTCGACTACGAGGGACTCTACCCGGTACTGTCAATCACCCTCATGATACTCACTTACTCGGTAACCACGGCTATCGGAGGAAACGGATTTCTTGCAGTCTATATATCAGCCCTTTATCTCGGACACCAGGATCTGATGCATAAGCGTACAATCATGAAGATGTTTGACGGTCTTGCATGGCTGATGCAGATCATTCTCTTCGTCGTGCTGGGGCTGCTCGTTTTCCCGAGTCACATCGTACCGGTCATTGGCATCGGGTTGCTGGTATCGGCCTTCCTGATATTTATCGCACGGCCGGTAAGCACCTTTCTCATCCTGGCATTTTTCAGGGTACGGACCAGGACAAAGCTCTTCATCTCCTGGGTGGGGCTTCGCGGTGCAGTACCGATTGTTTTTGCCACCTACCCGCTGATGGCAGGTCTTGAAAAGGCTGAGATGATTTTCAATATTGTCTTCTTTATCTCACTTACTTCGGTGTTGCTGCAGGGCACAACCGTACCGCTTGTGGCTAAATGGCTTCATGTTTCACTCCCGGCAAGAGTCAAGACCGTTACTGCCGCGGATGTGCTTCTCTCTGAACCAATGAACTCGGAATTCGCCGAATTCACAATAGCGCCTGAAAGTGTCGTAGCCGGCATGAAGATAATTGACCTGGGATTCCCGCAGAATGCCCGCATTGCGATGATAAAAAGAGAAAACAAATACCTCATTCCTGACGGTATGACGGTCATTCAGCCGGGCGACAGGCTTATTGTGCTGGCAGGAAGCAAGAATATTCTTGAGGCGGTGACGGAATGCCTCCTTTCAGACAATCCGGTCTGCTCTGATACCGCAAAACCCTCCTGATTCATCCAACCGCATCTTTTCATATCTTTATTGCATCAACTGCAGTAATCAATGGAACTGGGTGTCCTAAAGGATATCGTCATTATCTTTGCACTCTCCACCTTTGTGAATTTCATCTTCACAAGGATCCGCATCCCCGCCATAATAGGTTACCTGATAACCGGCGTCATAGCCGGACCCCATCTGCTGAGGCTTATCAGTTCACCTGAAAATGTTGAGGTAATGGCAGAGATTGGCGTTATCCTCCTGATGTTCACCATCGGCCTGGAATTCTCACTGAACCACCTGCTGAACATCAGGAAGGTGGTCTTCCTGGGCGGATTCATGCAGCTGCTGCTCACCGCGGGTGTGACTATGTTCACGGCAAGGGTTTTCCACTTTGAATGGACAGAATCAATCTTTGTAGGTTTCCTGACAGCTCTCAGCAGCACCGCCGTGGTTCTCAAACTGCTGCAGGAAAGATCAGAACTCACTACCCACTACGGCAAAACGGTGGTGGGCATACTGATATTCCAGGATATAATCCTGATACCCCTCCTTCTCTTCACCCCCATGCTTGGCGGGGCAACGGCTGACGTGGGCCATGACCTCCTTATCCTGATGCTGAAAACCGCAGGGATATTGATCTTCATTTGGGCCGGAACGAAGTGGCTCATGCCGAAGGTGCTGCATCTTATAGCCATGACACGAAGCCACGAACTTTTCCTGATGAGCCTGCTTCTCATCTGCCTTGCTGTAGCTATGCTGACGCACGAACTGGGGATGTCACTGGCCTTCGGGGCATTCCTCGCCGGACTGATGATCTCCGACACCGAATACAGCCACAGCGCCTTCGGGAACCTCATCCCGTTCAAGGACGTATTCACCAGCTTTTTCTTTGTGTCAATAGGGATGCTGCTCGACCTGGGATTCGTTGCTGACCATCCCGGCCTGGTGATCGGGTCAGTGCTCCTGGTCATTATCCTCAAGGCTTTTATAGCGGGCATGACGGCCTTCACCCTGGGGCATACCTTCTTCGGGACGGTGGTTGTGGGGCTCTCCCTGGCACAGGTGGGTGAATTTTCATTCATCCTTGCGGGGCTCGGGCTCACACACAACATCATCACTCCCGTTCATTACCAGCTCTTCCTGGCAGTCGCAATCACTTCAATGGCACTGTCACCGATCCTGATACAAACATCAAAACCGCTGGCCAACCTCATACTGAAACTGCCCCTCCCGCCATACATCGTCAACGGCCTCTTCCCCCTCAAACAGGTGGAAATCCCCGAGATCAGCAAGCATGTTGTGCTGATAGGCAAAGATTCAAGGGCCATAAACCTGGCTGAGATGATCAGATCGATGGAGCTCCCCTTCACCTCTGTTGTTTTTGACACTGACAGGGCACGGGCGGAGATGGAAAAAGGAAACCTGACAGTGTTCGGTGATGCCACCTTCGAGCCGGTGCTGAGAGAGGCATTCGTCCACACAGCCGAGCTGGTGATTGTCTCCGTGGGCAACCTGATAACGGCCCTCTCCATCGTTGAACATATCCGGTCAATGAACAAGCATGCCCATGTGATCGTGCGTACCAGGCATGTCACGGACGTAGAGGAACTGTACAGGCTGGGAGCCAGCCAGGTCATTCCGGAAGAATTTGAAACAGCCATCGACTTCTTTGAGAGAATCCTGGGGAAATACCTGATTCCGCGTATGGACATAGAGCGGGCCATCGCCCGTGTCAGGGAAGACAACTACGGCATTTTCAGGGATCGCGGCAAGGTACGCGGATACTCCCTGCTGAAGGATATCCCTGACATCGAGATTGCAGCCGTAAGGGTTGGCGGGGAATCCCTGTTCGCGGGGAAAACCATTGCTGAAACAGCCATGCGCAAGACAGCCGGAGTCACTATCGTTGCAATCAACCACGCGGGAAATATTACTGCTAATCCTGAACCATCAGCATTCATTCACGGTAATGATATAGTATACCTGCTGGGCCAGCCTGAAATGATTGCCCTGGCCAGCAATATCCTCTCCGAACCCCGGCCTCACTGAGAGCCCTCTCCGAACCCCGGCCTCACTGAGAACCCTAAGGCCTGATCGGCCGGACAGGACCGGCGAAGGCTGTATCAATGAGTGAAAGGCAGCCGGGAACAATTTCTGCATGACAGTTGTTGCTAATTAATAGAGACTTAATTATTATAATTGCTCCTGATTTTCGATATGCATAAATCTGCATATTGAAATAAACCGAATAAATATGAATAATGCTATCTATTCGATCCACAGGCCTGAGAATGAGCCGATGATGGGTTATGCACGCGGAAGCCGCGAGCGCGATGAACTTGAAAAGGAACTGAAACGGATTTCATCGGAGACGATAGAAATACCCCTGCTGATTAACGGCAAGCCGGTTAAAACCGGGCGTACGGGAAAGGTGGTCATGCCCCATGACCACAGGCATGTGCTTGCCACCTACCACATGGCCGGAGAAAAGGAAACGGCTGACGCCATTGATGCTGCCATGAAGGCAAAGGAGGCGTGGCTTACCCTCTCATGGATTGAAAGGGCCTCGATAATGCTTAAGGCTGCCGAGCTGCTTTCGAAGAAATACAGGTATACGATCGTTGCCGCCACCATGCTCGGGCAGAGCAAGACGGTGCATCAGGCCGAGGTTGAGGCAGCATGCGAGACAATAGATTTCCTGAGGTTCAACAGCTGGTTTGCCGGCCAGATCTACCAGGAGCAGCCACGGTCGGCATCTGACCAGCTGAACAGGGTCGAGTACAGGCCGCTTGAAGGATTCGTCTATACAATCACACCCTTCAACTTCACTGCCATTGCATCAAACCTGAACATGGCCGTGGCGCTGATGGGGAATACCACGGTCTGGAAGCCGGCGACGACCTCGCTCTTCTCGAGCTGGATACTGATGAAGGTGTTCATGGAGGCCGGCCTGCCTGAAGGCGTGGTCAATTTCCTGCCGGGGCAGGGATCAGTCATCAGTTCAGTGGTGATGAAGCACCCCGACCTGGGCGGAATTCACTTCACCGGCTCCAACAGCACATTCAATGCGCTCTGGAAGACTGCCGCAACCAACCTCGATAAATACAAATCCTATCCCAGGATCGTAGGCGAAACAGGCGGCAAGGATTACATAATGATTCACAACTCGGCCAATCCCCAGGAAGTGGCCACAGCAATCATCAGGGGATCATTCGAGTACCAGGGACAGAAATGCTCCGCCTCGTCCAGGGTTTATATCCCCCGTTCACTCTGGCCGGAAATCTCCGTGCATGTCAAACGGCAGGCCGAAGAGATAAAGATGGGCGATCCTGCTGACTTCAGGAATTTCATGAATGCCGTCATCGACGAAAAGTCGTTTGACAATATCATGCATTATATTGACGAGGCTGTTAAATCACCTGAATGTGAGATATTTCATGGCGGAAAGGGTGACAAGAGCAAGGGATACTTCGTGGAACCGACCATCATTCTGACAAAGGACCCGCATTTCATCACCATGAAAGAGGAGATCTTCGGTCCGGTGGTAACCCTTTATATCTACGAGGATGACAGGTACGAAGAGACTCTTAGGCTTGTCAACGAAACCTCACCTTACGGGCTGACCGGATCAATCTTTTCTACTGACCGCCCTGCGATGGTAAAAGCATGTCAGGTGCTTCGATATGCAGCCGGCAACTTTTACATCAATGACAAGCCTACTGGGGCGATGGTGGGTTTACAGCCCTTCGGGGGCGCCAGGGCATCGGGGACAAATGACAAGGCGGGCGGCAGGCTTAACCTGATCAGGTGGGTCTCGCCGAGGACCATCAAGGAGACATTCCTGCCGGCAACCGACTTCCGATATCCGTACATGGATTAGAAAGTCTGAGGGTCTGAAGGTCTGAAGGTCTGAAGGTCTGAGGGTCTGAGGGTCTGAGGGTCTGAGAGTCTGAGGGTCTGAGAGTCTGAAGGTCTGAGGGTCTGAGGGTCTGAGGGTCTGACTACATTTGAATTTTATGAACAGGCTAAAAGAAAATTGTTAAAAAAACATAAAACAGGGAGTACGCCGAAGAGATATTTCAGGTAATTTTAGGTGTGAGTTAATCCCAAGTTTAACCTAAACCTGTTCAAATGAAAAAAATTCTACTGTGCGCTGCGGCAGTTGCATTGCTGCTCGGAGCGTGTGAGAGAACACCCGAACCCTTCATTCAGGAGGATGATTACATTAATACCTCTCTCGAGGTAATCCCTGGTCAGTATGTCGTTTTGCTGAAGGGTGAATTCGGCTATGTCAAGTCAGGCACCATGAGTTATGATGATGCCCAGCTGGCAATGACTGCCTTGACCAAAGACATCCTTGCAAAAGCGGGAATCTATGACCGTGAGCCACTGCAGGTATATTCAAAAGCAATTCAGGGATTTGCCGTTAACCTCAGCGATTCAGAGGTTGCTGCTCTTGAAAAGAACCCAAACGTAAAGGGCATCTGGCCTGATCAGATGTTTACCCTTGCAAAACCAGGGACGACCCCAACCCCACCGGCTGCACAGGCGACCCCGCCCGGGATAACAAGGGTTGGCGGACCGGTTAATTATACCGGATCGGCAAAAGCATGGATAATTGATACCGGGATTGACCTGGATCATCCTGACCTTAATGTGGACGGAGGCAGTGGCAGGAACTTCATTTCAACCCTCAAAACCCCTGATGACGATAATGGTCATGGTTCTCATTGTGCAGGTATTGTTGCTGCAAAAAATAACACTATTGGAGTTGTCGGCGTTGCTGCAGGTGCTACCGTAGTGCCGGTAAAAGTGCTTGACAGACGTGGCTCGGGAGCATATTCGGTAATCATAGCAGGCGTTAATTACGTGGCCGGAGCCGCCACACCCGGAGATGTTGCCAATATGAGCCTTGGTGGCGGAGCCTATGAACCTATTGATCTGGCTGTTATAAATATGGCAGCCGCTGGTATCCGCGTTGCCCTGGCTGCTGGTAATGAGAGCGATAATGCCAACAATCACTCACCTGCCAGGGCTAACGGGGTAAACATTTATACAACTTCTGCCTGTGATAGCAAAGATGTCTGGGCTTACTTCTCAAATTACGGTAATCCTCCGATTGACTATTGCGCCCCGGGAGTAAACATTTACTCAACATATAAGGGTGGCGGTTATACAACCATGAGCGGTACCTCAATGGCTGCACCGCATGCCTGCGGAGTACTGCTGGTCACCAACGGAAATCCGAAAACCTCCGGTTATGTGAAGAACGACCCGGACGGCGACGCTGACCCGATCATACACAATTAATCCTCAGCTGCACACAAGAAACCCTCCGGCATCCCGGGGGGTTTTTTATTTGCGTAGTCAGCCGGCAGAATTCTTTATGCTGCATTCCTTCATTGCAGAACAGGGTGTCTCACCTTCCGGCCCTGACAAACCTGACAGCCCTCCCGTCACCGGTCACAAGTATATAAATGCCTGCCGGGAATACGCTCACGTCGATCTCCGTCATATCAGTTCCCGAGAACAGCATGACGCCTGTAATGCTGTAAATCCTGCAGTCGGCAGCTTCACTTAACCATAAAGTTTCTCCAATGACAGGATTGGGATAGATTTTCACTCCCATGTCTGCATAAGTGCTACCGGCAGAGGTGATGTTATTGGACCTTCCGGGAGTGGCCGTGGCAAGAAAAACAATCTCCTCAGCCCCGTCACTCTTCCTGCCGGTGCTGATATCCTCCTGCTGAAGGCCGAAAGAGACAGTGTCAACCATAAGTTTATTAAGCGTATATATGCCTATCTCCTCCCCTTCCTTGTCAAGTTTAAATGGCGCATGCTTCTCTCCCAGCCCGGGGATCCCATCAGCCCAGAAGATCGTAAAGCCTCCGGCAGGAAGCACTACAGAGGGCATCCTCCATTTCAGCGGGTCATTGAAATTGTCTGTCAGGCAAATTTCACCGAGATCAACAGCTTCATTACCGCCATTGTATATTTCGATCCAGTCGCTGTAGTATCCGTGCTCATCTGCCACAGTCATCTCGTTGTCTGCCATGAACTCATTGATAAACAGCAGTGGTGTTTCACCGCCAACAGGAGCTGCAAGTGCGGCGACACACGGCAACAGGGACATCTCCCCGTCTCCCCCTGTGGCCTGCACCCGGTAAGCCACCTCATCCTCATCAGGAATTCCGGTGAGGGTGACGCTGTATCTTCCGCTGCCGGAAGTGCTCATCTCTGCTTCAAGGGAAGTGCCTCCGGCGACAGTATAGATAAGCTTCACGGCAGCGGAGGCTGAGATTGCCTCGACGGTACAGCTGATATACAGCGGCTCTCCCGCCTTCCGGTCATGTGCGATGTATTTTATTACAGGATCAGGATCAGCCTCTTCAGCCTGAGAAGCCATCGAGGCCAATCTCACCTGAAGGTAAGGATAAATGCCCCATTTGACGTGGGCGCCAAAGGCTGAAGTAAAAGAATTCAGGAAGTCGCTGTGGTCAAATCCGTAGTCCCGGGGATAATAAGGATCATTGGCAATATATGGTGAGATCATTTCCTTCCTGGCATCAACAGACTGTATCAGGGAGTCCAGGTCCAGCACACCGCCGACAAGCCGGGCTGCATAGAAGCTGAATTGCTCACGCAAAACCGGATTATTGATTATCCTGTCGTACAGCGGCCTTTGCTGGTCGCCTCCCGGCTGCCAGCCGTACATATTCCGCGTGGCCCAGTCAATCCCGAACCAGTCTATTCCGAAGGTATTGTCAACGTCATAGGGAATATATTCCAGCCTGCCTGTCAGGGTGTTGTGATAGAGGTAAAAGTTGTTCTTGTTGTAGATGTATCCGTCCCAGTCGCCGCATAAAATCTGCACGGCCATGATTTTCAGGTAGTCCTGGACGTTGAAGACCCTGTCGAGCTCGCACAGGAGAGCCTCATTGCCAGTGTTGTGCAAAATTCCGATGAACCCGGCGAGGTCTGAAAAGTCATTTTCTTCCTCGTTGGTATTGAGCTCATAGATCCAGCGGGAGCCGTTCCATATCCTGTAACTGTCAGGGTCATCACCCCTGTAGTTCAGGTCTGCCGGGTAGAGGCACTTGTAGAGATTCCCGTCCTTATTCCCGAACCTTGAAAGCGCAAACTCCTCGTCAATGTGCTCCACATTGATGTAAAGTCCGTAATAGTTCCCGTTTATGTAAACCCTGACATGGTTTGCCCGCGGGGCGGGAACATCCCATTTGCGGAGGATGTCCCACATTATTTTCGAGCGCATAACAGAGGGATCATTGTGTTCGCCATTGAGGTTCATCTTCTCCACACCGTGGTACTTGCCGCCATCGGTGAAGGTGTTGAAGGAGACCTTGAACGACTTTTTCTTTGAGTCACGCGAGGTGTTCCCGCGAAGCCTGAAACCTGCCGGATCAATGGTATCACGCACAGTGCCGTTGTCAAAGACAAATACTGACCTGAACTCCCTGTCACTGTACGGATTGGCATAAAGCCATGCCAGTGTGTCCGGATTGATGGTTATGTATACCACGGGGACCACAGTGTCAGTGAACAGTTGCCCGTTATCCGGTAATGAGGGCTGTGACCGGCTGCCTGTAACAACTGTCAGCAGAAGCAGTATGCAGGCGAGTGCTTTTTTCATCATGCAATATTACTCAATTTAATACCTTTATGGGTCCTAACCCGGTCATACAGCAATGAGTTCAAAACCACTGAGATTTACCGACGGAGTGGTCACAATCCGCAAATTCAGGCGGAGTGACAAATTCCGCATGGCAGAGATAGCCAACAATGAAAAGGTGGCTGCCAACCTGAGGGATGCATTCCCCTCGCCCTATACCCTGGAAGATGCTCAGAAATTCATCTCGATGTGTCTCAGGCAGGTGCCATACGGGATATTTGCCATTGAATTTGAGGGGGAATATGTGGGGAACATCGGCCTGCACAGGCAGGGTGACGTTTATCGCAAGACGGCCGAACTCGGCTATTTCATAGGAGAGCCTTACTGGCATAAGGGAATAACTCCACGGGCAGTGAACCTCATCTGCGAATACGGCTTCCGCGAACTGGATGTCATCAAGATATTTTCAGGGGTGTTTTCATTCAACACCGCTTCGCAGCGTGTGCTGGAGAAATGCGGCTTTACCCTGGAAGCGGTGCTGAAGGCTGCCGTGATAAAGAACGGGAAAATCTGCGATGAGTACCGGTATGCCCGGATACTCGACGGATATAAATGATCAGAGCCTTTGCCGGCTGGCCGGATGCCCGCTAAAGGCTGTCCAGCGCCTTCCTAAGTTTTTCATCTACCTCCGCAGCAACCTGATTTACTGCCTCGTTCCGGACAACTGACATCGCCTCTGAGGGATTAACTGCAGCTATCTCCGTTTCGCCTTCGCCCTGCTCTATTACAAGCACATTGCATGGAAGCATCACCCCGATCTTGTCTTCGGCCTGCAGGGCCCTGTAGGAAAAGGCCGGGTTGCATGCCCCGAGGATACGGTAGCGCTTGAAATCGACCCCGAGCTTGTACTTGATCTTCTCATGCAGATCGACTTCAGATATCACACCGAATCCCTCGGCGGAAAGAGAGGCGGTAACCTTTTCTACTGCATCATCAAATGATGTCCTGAGCGTTTTGGAGTAATAATATGCCATTGTCTTCGGTTTTGCTTTTCAATCCGGTTTAACAAACAGTAAACAAAGATATGGCGGATTGGTTCGAAAAAAAATCTGATCCGGTGCCCCGCGGTAAGTTGCAAATATCAATGATGTAGGTAACTTTACTATCATTCTGGCCTCTTTCCCGGATAATAAGAAAAACCATGAAGACAATTCCTGAAAGTCTTTTAACCTGGTTGTTTTGCCTGATCTGTATTGCATGTTCAGAACGCCGGGACTCAGGGAATTTTATCGAAACCTTCAACGCTGATTTCAGGGCAGAACTGGCCGGCCTGCATGTGTCGAATGCTTCATATGCGGTCTTCTGCACTGACTCGGTAATACTGCAGGACAGCTTCAGCGCCGCCGGAACCGGAACCGACGGCGACTCACCATTCCTGATCGGGTCCGTCACAAAGGTCTTCACCGCCGTTGCCATCATGCAACTGTACCAGGAGGGGAAAATCGACATTGACAGGCCTGTCTCGGATTATGTCCCGGATTTTCAGATACGGCAGCGGTTCCCTGAATCAGCTCCCATTACACTGCGGGCTGTTATGACCCATCATGCGGGAATCCCCTCCGACAACTACCTTCATAAATTCAGCAAAATGCCGAATGACTTCATTGACCTTCCCGGTTACCTCAACACCCTGTACACCTGTTACCCGGTCGGAGAAATATGGGCCTATTCAAATCTGGGTTATGCATTGCTGGGTGTGGTTATTGAGCGTGTAAGCGGCATGAGGTACGGGGAATACATCGCCCGGCACATCTTTGAACCTCTTGGGATGAATTCATCCGGTCTCTATTCTGATTATGGTTCGCAGAAAAGTCTTTCCGCAGCATACGATGGCAAAGGTAACCTGACAACCGAACTGCCCATATGCGATAAACCGGCAGGCGCCATATATTCAACGGTAACCGACATGATCAGGTTCGGACGTGCGTTTATCGACGGGAAAGAGATACTGCTGAGAAAGGAGTTCCTGGATCAGATGTTTGAGCTGCAGAACGCTGACAACCTCCTGGACCTTGACCACAGGTCGGCCCTCTGCTTTAACTTCAAGAACAAAGCACCGGAACTCGGGAGGCTGCTCGAACACGGCGGTGCCACCATGTACCACCGTGCACAGCTCACAATAGCCCCTGATGCAGGCCTGGCCTGCGTCCTCCTCTCTGATTCCCCGAACGGAAAGGATAATGCCTGGAGACTTGACGAACAGCTCATGGTTGAATATTGCAGGTCGGCAGGTATCACTCCCGACAGGAGATTTAACCGTGAAAAGAAAATGCTGTTCACACCGGTAAGCAGCAAGAACCTGCAGTCATTTGCGGGCAACTATGCCATGCCCGGACTGGTGTGCAGGATCGATTGGAAACACAACCTGCTTTCCCCGACAATCGACGGACAGAACTTTTACCTGGCTCAGCACGACTCCGGTTCCTTCATACCCGCAAAGTGGTTTTTGGGGATGTTGTTCAAATCGAAACGGATGTATTTCCTCCTCGAGGAGATAAACGGAGAAAAGCACTTCATACAGGTGATGCCATGGGGAGGGTTGAATATCATCGGTACCCGGGTGACCCCGGAACCTGTTTCGGAGACCTGGAAAAACAGGGCCGGTGATTATGTCGTTTCAAATGCCGCTCCCGGCGATGCCCCTACGATAGAAAAAATGAGCATCTCGGTTGAAGACAGCTTTGTCGTTCTCAGGTACGGATTCAGCCCGGAAATGAGTTTCGGGCAGAATGCCTCGGTTGCACTGAACCTGGTGAACGACAATGAAGCCTTCGTGCTCGGCTATGGCCGCGGAGGAGGCGAGAGTGTGATCTTCGGGCCTGACGGCAGAAGTTTCAGTTATATGGGATTGAAGTTTGTGAAAATATGAAGAAAAGTACTTTTTTCGCGATTCTTGTGGCTTTCGCGTTATGCGCAGGAGCAATTAAAGGCCAGAAACAGGTTAAGCATCAGAACGACTGGCAACTTGTCTGGCAGGATGAGTTCAACGGAACGCGCCCTGACACCTCGAAATGGAACGTACTGATACGGGAGACCAGCAAGCACAACGAACTGCAATACTATGTGCCTGACGAGGTTTACGTTGAGAACGGCATCCTGAGGATCCGGAGCCGGGTGCGCAGGTACGGCTCAAAGGAGTACACCAGCGGCAGGCTGGATACGGAAGGTAAATTTGCCCCTGTCTACGGTCGCTTCGAGATACGCGCCAAACTCCCTGGCGGACAGGGCCTCTGGCCTGCTCACTGGCTCTACCCACAGGAGCGCGACTGGCTAATGGAAAAGACCATGGAAGATGCCGTTGCCGCCGGAAAGGAACGACTCATCCCGGAAGAGAGACCCTGGTATACGGAGATAGATATCATGGAATTCCTCGGCCATGAACCCTCTGTCCTGTACGGCACAATCCACTACTGTGCATTTGACGGCACCAGGAGATCAAGCTCCGGAACATGGAGGGGCACCGTTGACTATACAAAGGATTTTCACACCTATGTGCTTGAATGGGAGCCCGACTCCATCCGCTGGTTCATCGACGGCAACCGGATACACGCAACTGCCAGCGGCATTCCCCATAAGCCACATTACCTGATACTTAACACCGCCGTTGGCGGAGGCTGGCCGGGAAATCCTGACTCTACAACGGTCTTTCCTCAGTACCATGACATAGACTATGTCAGGGTTTACGCAAAAGAGTCATACTTCCCGCAGCAATAACAAAATCCCCTGCCGGTTGTTATATGATCCGGAACCATAATCACCAGGCGGTGAGCGGAAAACATGTCAGAAACCGGCAAACATAAGGAACCGGCGCCCCAAGAACTGCAGCAGCTGCTCACGCTGCTCAGGACCCGATTCATGAAGAATCCTGCGCGCCATAAGGGAATTGAGTGGGAAACAGTGCAGCAAAAGCTGGAATCCAACCGGCTGAAACTCCGGTCGCTTTTTGAGATGGAACGCACCGGCGGCGAGCCGGATGTCGTTGCCAGTGATAGTACGACAGGTCAGATTGTTTTCAATGATTGTTCACCCGAGACCCCGAAGGAGCGCCGTAACCTCTGCTATGACCGTGAAGCACTTGATTCCAGGAAGGAGTTCAAACCATCCGGCAGCGCCACAGACATGGCAGCAGCCATGGGCATCGAACTCCTCACGGAGGAGGAATATCTCCATCTTCAGACACTCGGCGATTTCGACACAAAAACATCAAGCTGGATTAAGACACCTGCAGACATAAGGAAGCTCGGCGGAGCAATCTTCGGTGACCGCCGCTTCGGACGAGTATTTATCTATCATAATGGCGCATCATCTTATTACGCCGTCAGGGGATTCCGCGGTTCACTGAGGGTCTGAATTCCGGTCTGTGTTGCCGGATGGTCATTTGCCTGCGCCAATTGCTTCTTTCTGGTACAATTATTGTGGCAAACTCACTGACCCCTAACCGTTAATGAAATGAAAAGAATCGTAATTCCACTTTTACTGGTTCTCACAGTTTCCTGCGAAATGCTGTCAGATTGCCCGAAACTGGTTAAAGGAAAACCGGAAGGCCACCTGGTCGATGACTCGGAGCTGAAAACCATTAAAACACTCTTCCGGGCAAGCAATCTCTCATATGAGAACTATCAGTTCTACAGTCTCGAGTGTATCCTCTCGGGTGAGTTTTATGTCAGCTGCCACCAGTATGTCAATGACCTGAAAGTATGGACCGACGACCTGTTCTTCCATTTCGACAAAAACGGAAGATTCGAGAGTCTCTCGGGAGATATTGTTTCCGCCATCGATGCAGGAACATCACCCTCCATGGATGTCACGCAGGCTGAATCGCGCTTTCTCGGGAGAATGAATGAGGACAGCTTCTTCCGCAACAGTAAAAGTGTTGCCAACGGGTGCATTACCTGTGAACTGGTCTATTATGACATTGCCGGAATGTCAGGCGGATCAACTCCGGATTATGTTCTGGCCTGGCTTGTAAAACCGGAAAAATCAGATTACCCGGTTGCGGTCGTAAAAGATTCGGACCAGTCGGTACTGTATTACAATAACGGGATTATCTTCTAGAACGCTCCCGAAAATCTTCACCGGGAAGAGTATTACAATCTCATGACCAGGAACTACTATTTTCAGGATATTGTCCGGTCCCGGACAGCAACCTTTGATATTTTCGGGGTTGGCCTGAAGAAGCATCACATCTCGGCGATGCTTGAGTTTGATGTCACCGAAAGCAGGTCCGGGCTCAGGGAACTCAGAAAAAAGGGTATCAGCATCTCATTCAATGCCTGGCTGATAAAAGTGATCGGAAGTGTGATTGCAAAACACCCCGAAGCTGCTGCTTATTTCTATAACAAAAGGAAAATCATAATCTTCAATGACATCAACGTGTCTCTTATCGTTGAAAAGAAGATAGGTGACGCAAGGGTTCCGATACCCCTTGTTATAGAAAAGGTGAACAAAAAACCTGCGGCGGAGATCTCGGAGGAAATTGATGCTGCCAAAGGCCGGGAGCTGAGCAGTGGTGATATAGTCCTGAAGAAAAAATCATCAGCATACGAGAGGTTTTATTACCGAATGCCGGGCTTCTTCCGGAGATTCTTCTGGGTAGTATTGCTAAAAAGGCCGAAAGCAGCCTTCAGAACGATGGGAAACGTATCTGTCACATCAGTAGGAATGATAGGTAAGGTCAACGGGTGGTTCATTCATAAATCGGTTCACCCCATCTCGTTTGGAGTCGGGTCAGTGCTCATGAAGCCCGTAGTCATCGGGAATGAGATAAAGGCCAGGGAAGTTTTGAATATGACTGTGCTCGTTGATCATGATGTCATTGACGGTGCACCCATGGTCAGGTTCCTGGGTGATCTGACAGACTTCATCGAAAACGGAAAGGAGATGGACTGAGCACGAAAGCGGGTGTGAGATAAAAGAAAAAGAGTGCTCGCTCTCAATCACACTCTCTTTCTTTTGTTGACCCACAGGGGCTCGAACCCCGACTCTTCTGAACCAAAATCAGACGTGTTGCCAATTACACCATGGGTCAATCGGCGCCTGATAAGGCGTGGCAAAAATAAATATTTTTCCGGATTATCAGGTCTGCTCAGTCTCGTAAAAGATGAACGGACAATCGATAAAAGAGTGAATTATCTGCCCAAGTTCGTACTGATCTTCGTCACCCTTCTCATAATACCATTCAATGGAAACCATCTCACGGACATTCGGGTAAAGAGCCAGCCGCTTGACAATGGAATAAATCCATTTCGTCGAGGCCGTGTTTATGAAATCAAATGCAAGAATAACCCTCGTGCGAACCTCGGTCTTCTCAACATAGGAGTCAACCCATGCTGCCAGCGGCCTGTAAAAATCAGTTGAATTCTCAGATATCGACCTGCCCCTGAGCTCAATATGACCCTCAAGGAATAAAACCTGGGGGGTAACCCTGGTGGGTTCTATTTTAATAATTTCCAATTCCATTTTTCTTCCGAGACGACACCTTCCCCCGCTATCGTGGAATCACAAAAATAATAAAATAAGAGTTGCCCCTATCCCTTTTCAGTTATTTTTCGCCTCATGAGTGAACAGGGTCAGCTCACCCTGCTCCCACAATGACGGATGTTCCGCATCAAACCGCACGACAATGGCCTGCATGATGGTCCGCCGCATGAAATCCGACTTGCTCCTTACCCTGTACCGCTTGCAGTAGATGCTGAGCGCCTTCGCCTCCCTCTCATTCAGCCTGAGGGTAAGCGTGGTGGTCCTCTTTATCTTTTCCTCAGTCAAAGGTCCGCGTCTCAATCCGGCAGTCAATTTTATGCTAAAGTAGCCCGCATGGCCATCCTGTGGGCCAATGAAAAATGCAACTTATCAACAATAAAAAAACAGGCCAACGCCAATGCACTGACCTGCTTTATGTTAGCTTATTAATAAGTCTTACAGCCTGTTCATTGCGTTAAGGTCGGCAAACGCCTCCTTAAGCCTTGCAATGAAGGTCTCCTGGCCTTTGCGAAGCCATACCCTCGGATCATAATACTTCTTGTTAGGCTTGTCTTCTCCCTCAGGATTGCCTATCTGGCCCTGCAGGTAACCCTTTTTGGCCTCGTAGTAATCCTTGACACCTGACCAGAACGCCCACTGCATGTCAGTGTCAATGTTCATCTTGATGGCACCGTACTTAATGGCCTCGGCTATCAGGTGTTTTTCTGATCCTGAGCCGCCGTGGAACACGAAATTCACCGGATTGGGTCCGGTCTTGAATTTCTTCTGGATATAATCCTGCGAATTCTTCAGTATCTCGGGCCTGAGCGTTACGTTACCGGGCTTGTACACACCGTGTACGTTACCGAATGATGCGGCAATGGTAAAGTTATGTGAAACCTTCATAAGTTCCTCATATGCATATGCCACATCCTCAGGCTGGGTGTAGAGCTTCGAGCTGTGAACGCCGGTGTTGTCAACACCGTCTTCCTCGCCGCCGGTGACACCGAGTTCAATCTCAAGGGTCATCCCCATCTTGTCCATCCTCTCAAGATACTTCTTGCATGTCTCAATGTTCTCCTTCAGCGGCTCCTCCGAGAGATCAAGCATATGAGAGCTGAACAGCGGCTTGCCGTTTGACTCATAAAACTCCTCGCCAGCATCAAGCAGCGCGTCAATCCAGGGCAGGAGCTTGCGGGCAGCATGGTCAGTATGCAGTATAACGGGTATGCCGTAATACTCCGCCACATTGTGCACGTGCAGTGCACCCGATATGCCTCCGGCAATTGCCCCCGTATGATTCTCCTTGGTCAGTCCCTGGCCTGCAAAGAAATGTGCACCGCCATTGGAAAACTGTATGATAACCGGTGATTTTACCTCACGTGCAGTCTCAAGTACAGCGTTGACAGAATCGGTTCCTACCACATTAACGGCAGGAATGGCGAAATCATTCTTGTTGGCATGGTCAAACAGCTTCTTCACATCTTCGCCGCTGATCACACCCGGCTCCAGATTTAATCCCTTGTTAGTCATCGTTTTATAAATTTGATTATTTTTTTGTAGTCAAGCTGCGCAAAGATATACAAAAATGAATGATACTGTTGACAGACCTTATGCAACATCATAATATCTTTGCAGTCTTTAAAATACTGATCTATTTCCTATCTTCGTACACTTAAATAATGCTGTCAATCAGATTATGAAAAGAAAGACTCTTTACCTGGGCTTTATTCTGTTGCTGGGTCCGCTCGCGCTATTCTCCCAGCAAAAGCAATGGACGCTGGAGGAGTGCATTGCACATGCCCTTCAGAACAATATCAGCATAAAGCAGCAGGAGATCATGACCGAGTACCAGGTCGCAGCGCTTGAACAGTCGAAGCTTAACCTGCTTCCGACCCTCAACGGTAGCGCATCTCACAATTATGCCTTCGGGCGTGCACTTGACGAGACCACTTACGAGTTCACCGAGAACGAAACCGTACAATCGAACAACTTCTACGCCGGTAGCAATGTTACCCTTTTCAGGGGGCTGGTGAGCTACAACACAATCCAAAAGAACAAGTACGAGGTGCTGGCGAGTGAACAGGAGCTTGAGCAGTTCAGGGACAATATCTCGCTGAACATATCCCTGGCCTATCTCCAGATACTCCTCAACCAGGAGCTGGTGGCAGCCACGGAATCACAGGTGGAGCTCACAAAACAACAGATTGACCGGACCCGCAAGATGGTAGACGCCGGCAGCCTGGCGCGCGGCAACCTGCTTGAGATAGAGGCACAGGCCGCACGCGAGGAACTGCAGCTGGTGAACATGCGAAACCAGCTTACCCTGTCACTTCTAAACCTGGCCCAGATGCTTGAGTTGCAGAATACTGATGATTTCTCAGTAGCCATACCCGCCATATCGGTGAGGGACGAGGCAGTAGACGGTAATCCTGCAGCAATCTATTCGATAGCAGAGAAGACACGCCCGGAGATAATGAGCGCTGAATACAAACTCAAAAGCGCTGAATATGACCTCGCAATAGCCAAAGGCAACAGGAGCCCGCGGCTGAGCCTCGGCGCCTCAATGTCAACAGGTTATTCAGATATGAGGCTCAAGCCCATGACCAATGAGAAATACCCGTTCGGGGAACAGCTGAATGATAACCTGAATTACGGACTCGGATTCTCACTTAACATCCCCATCTTCAACGGCTGGCAGGTCAACACCGGAATAAAAAACTCCAGGCTCGGGATCGAAAATTCAAGGTATGCCCTCGAAAATACCAGGAAACAGCTTTACAAGAATATCCAGCAGGCATACACTGATGCAAGCGGGGCTCTCAAGAAATACAACGCAAGCCAGAAGGCAGTCACCTCCATGGAAGAGGCATTCCGCTATGCCGAACAGAAACTCGGAGTGGGAATGGTCACCGCTGTGGAATACAACCAGTCAAAGACACAGCTACTCAACGCCCAGAGCGAAATGGCCCAGGCAAAATACGAGTATGTCTTCAAAACCAAGGTCCTCGATTTCTATAAAGGCATCCCGCTGACACTTGACCACATTACAATCCTTGCCAAATAATTCCAGTAAACATTCAACCGATGAAAAATAACAGACTTCTTAAAATCCTCGCCGCTGCCGTCGTTCTCCTCCTCATATTTGCCGTCGTGGGCAAGAAGGCCGGCTGGTTCGGCAAAGAGGTGACCATAAAGGTTGCCACTGAAAAGGTGGGTGTTAATCCAATCATTGAGGCGGTGACGGCAAATGGCAAAATACAGCCCGAGACTGAGGTCAAGATCAGCCCCGATGTATCCGGCGAGATCGTCGAGCTTCATGTCAAGGAGGGCGATTTCGTCCAGAAGGGAACCCTGCTATTCAAGATAAAACCAGAGATCTATATCTCATCGCGTGACCGTGCTGCGGCCACCCTCAACTCGACAAAATCCCGCCTGGCACAGGTGGAAGCACAGATGATCCAGGCTGAACTGGCATTCAACAGGAGCAAGAAGCTGTTCGAGGAAAACACAATTTCAAAGGCCGACTTTGAACAGGCAGAGTCACAATACAAGGTGGCCAAAGCCGAGATGGAGAGCGCCCAGTACTCTGTCAAGAGCTCTGAGGCATCACTCAAGGAAGCCAATGAAAACCTGATAAAGACCACTGTCTATTCACCCATGACAGGCACCATCTCAAGCCTGCTGGTTGAACAGGGCGAAAGGGTTGTGGGCGCCAACATGATGACAGGTACCGAGGTCCTCCGCGTTGCAGACCTGAACCGCATGGAAGTGGTGGTTGACGTCAATGAAAATGACATCATCAGGGTTAAGCTCGGTGATACTGCCATTGTTGAGGTGGATGCCTATCTTGACCGTGATTTCAAGGGCGTTGTGACTGAAATAGCCAACTCGGCAAACACCCTCGGAACCACCTCTGACCAGGTGACCAACTTCAAGGTCAGGATACTCATCCTCAAGGAATCATATGAAGACCTGATCTCTGAAAAGAATCCCAGCCCGTTCAGGCCCGGCATGTCTGCCTCGGTTGACATTTACACCAGCAGCAAGGCCAATGTGATGACAGTGCCCATCCAGGCTGTCACCACCCGCACTGACACAACCATTACCGACCCTGCCGCCAAAAATGATATACGCACCCTGGTGTTTGTTTCGGACGGAACCTATGCGCTTGCGCGCGACGTGACGACCGGCATCCAGGATAATGTCAACATAGAGATCCTGAGCGGACTCACCGGGGAAGAAGATGTAATAGTTCAGCCTTTCACCGCCATCTCCAAGAAACTGTCTGATTCAACACGCATAGAGGTTGTTGCGAAGGAGGCTCTTTTCAGCACTGAAAAGACGAAGAAGTAAGATAATCTGCTGACATAACTGAATGATTCTCTGCATTGAGACAGCCACCGGTGTATGCTCTGCCGCATTGTGCGACGAGAAAAGGGTGCACGGCGTTGCCGAGGCCCCGCCAGGCATGTCTCATGCCGCACAGCTCACAGTCATTATTCAACAACTCATGAAAGAAAACCGCATCACGGCAACAGACCTTGATGCGGTTGCTGTCAGCAAGGGACCGGGCTCATACACCGGACTGAGGATAGGCGTCTCAGCCGCCAAAGGCATAGCTTACGGCGCCGGCATACCGCTGATAGGAATAAACACCCTGGCTGCAATGTGCAGCGGCTACATAAGCCGTCACCCGGATGACCTCCGGCCCGGAACACTCCTGTGCCCGATGATCGATGCCCGCCGCATGGAAGTATACAATGCCATTTTTGCCGCTGACGGAACCCGGGTCACGGAAACTTCCGCAAGCATTATTGACAAAAACTCATTCAGTGAATTCCTCGCTGAAAACCAGGTGATTTTCTTCGGGAACGGATCCGGAAAATGCCGCGGCATAATTGCCGGCCCGAATGCCTTCTTCAGGGATGACTTCAGCCTCTCGGCATCATATTTGTTTATCCCATCGGTAAATGCAATGAGGAACAGGCAATTTGAGGACCTGGCTTACTTCGAACCCTATTATCTCAAGGAGTTCATTGCCACAGTCCCGAAAAGCTTCTTCCCTGACAAACCTGAATGAGAAATGAGAAAAACATTTATTGCGGTCCTGATAATAATAACTGCAGCCCTGCAATTGCTTGATGCCCAGAAGCAGCCTTACCTCCCGGGTGAAAAGGTGACTTACCAGATAAGATATGGTATCGTAGGCAGCGGTCAGGCAAGCCTCGAGCTCAGGGAGGGAATCCACAAGGGCAGGCCGGTCTGGCATGCAGTGATCTCCGGACAAACCACCGGCATTGCCGACGCGCTCTACAAGGTGAGGGATGTATATGAAAGCTACATTGACCCGGAAAATGACCTTCCGGTGTTCTCCATAAGGAATATCCAGGAGGGACGCTACCGCAAATACAACGAGGTTGGATTTGACCACGTTTCAGGAGCTGACGACTCAACCCTCGTCTTCAGCGACCTCACAGGTGACCATAAAGGACCGGAGGGACTCCTTGACATTGTCTCCTGCTTTTACTGGTTCAGGAAATATTATCTCGCTTCCGGAAAGGAGCTTGTCCCGGGAGAGACATACAGGATGATGACATGGTTCGCTGACGAACTATATCCTATTATCCTGAAATACAAGGGAAAAGAGACTATCAGGGTGAAGGGGAAACGAATCGAATGCTACCGTTTCCATCCCGTAACCGAGGTTGGCAGAGTCTTCAAGACAGAGGAGGATATGGCAATGTGGTTCACCGCCGATGAAAATTTTTTACCGGTTAAAATACGATTTGATATCTTTGTGGGGTCATTTTACGTGGATATGACAAGCTATGAAGGGCTTAGAGCGCCCCTCAGATTTATTGACTAACCAACATGAATTATTTTTCTTTATGGCTACAACAGCAGATTTCAGAAACGGGATGGTGATAGAATTCAACAATGACCTTTATACCATCGTTCAGTTTCAGCATGTAAAACCGGGAAAGGGCCCGGCCTTCGTAAGAACGAGACTTAAGAACGTTACAACCGGAAAGGTGCTTGAAAATACATTCAACTCCGGAGTGAAGGTCAATGTGGCAAGGGTGGAACGCAGACCCCACCAGTTCCTTTACAGTGATGATATGGGCTATCACCTGATGCATGTCGAGACATTTGATCAGATAACCGTTCCCGACTCGATGATTGAAAACAGTGATCTCCTGAAAGAGGGCGATACGGTTGAGGTGGTGGTGCACGCTGATACGGAGAATGTTCTCCTGGTTGACCTTCCGGTCAACGTGGTAATGGAAGTAACCTATTCGGAGCCGGGCCTCCGCGGTGATACGGCAACCAACACCCTGAAGCCGGCAACTATCGAGACCGGGTCAACCATCATGGTGCCACTCTTTGTCAATACCGGCGACAGGATACGCATTGACACGCGTGACCGCTCCTACATAGAAAGGGTAAAGGGCTGACGTGGAAATGAGAGAAGGCAGGCTTCCGAAGGACAGACTTAAGATGTCGAAGTTCAAGCTCGACGCCCTGCTTGACATTACCCTCTCCATCAACGCTAACCTTCCTACAGCCGAGCTGCTCAGAAAATACGAGTCAATCCTCCGTGATGAACTGGGTATTGGCAAAATCCTGCTTTTCAAATACGGCGAACAGTGGGAGCCCCTGCTCAATTCAGGATTCCCCGAATCACTGAAAGCGTCTGTCGACGTCGAGAATGACCTGCTCTGTTTCAGGGAGATACAGACCGAGGTGGTGCAGAAGCACTTCAGGGCCGTTGACTTCATCATTCCCGTTCTTCACAACAACGAACCCTCGGCCTATGTCCTGATTGGTGACATCGATGAGGAGGGAGAAGGGATGAGTCCGCTTATAAAGCACCTTAACTTCATCCAGACTATTTCCGGCATCATCGTTGTTGCCATTGAGAACCAGAGGCTATTCAGGGAGAGCCTCCGGCAGGAAGCCCTTCGCAGGGAGCTCGAGCTTGCTGCCCGGATGCAAATGATGCTTATCCCTGACAACACCAGGCTCCCTTCAGACAATCTCATCAGGGCAAAAGGCTTCTATTATCCTCATTATGAGGTCGGCGGTGATTACTACGATTTCATGCAGCTGTCAGAGAACGTTGCAGGATTCTGTATAGCCGACGTCTCAGGGAAGGGAATGTCTGCCGCCCTGCTGATGTCAAATTTCCAGGCCAGCCTCCGTGCCCTCTTCACCGCAGGAGCAAGCCTGGAGGAACTTATCAGGACACTGAACACTCTGGTGGTCACCAACTCGGCCGGAGAACGGTTCATCACCCTGTTCATTGCCCGTTACAATACCGAAACTCGGGAACTGGAGTATATCAATGCTGCCCATAACCCGCCGGTTATTATCAATACCCGCACCGGGCAGTCATCGCTTCTCAGGCAGTCATGCGTTGGAGTGGGCATGCTCGATGAGATCCCCTGTGTGAGAACAGAAACCCTGACACTTAAGAATCCCACCAAGATCATCTGTTACACCGACGGACTCTCTGAGCTTAAGGACGATGGAGGCAGGGACTACGGGATTGCCCCCCTGGTGAAGCATTTTCCCAACGGGAAGCCGCTGGCAGAAAATATTGAATCACTCATCAGGGATATAGACATAAGCAGCAACAACCAGCGGCTCTTCGATGATGTCTCAATCCTTGCGGTTGAGATCCCCTGATTTTTTCTGAATGTTTATCCTGCCGGACATCTGACCGGAAACCTACGACGGGTTGCTGTCACTTTCCGTGGCGCCGGCCATTATTCTTCCCTCCAGGTCCATCGCTACAATAAGTGCAATGAATCCCCACCACAGGGCTGCTATCTTATCACTGTCGAGGAAGCTGTTCATAACCCCGTGAACAGCGTAGGTCACCAGTCCCGTGACCACAGCCAGGGCAAAATACCCCTTATCCCCTCTCCCTTCGCGGTACCACACCTTTATTCCGGTTATGACAGCGCAAAGAGCCATTGCCAGGTATATCAGCGCCCCCGGCCAGCCTGATTCGCTCAAGGCGCCGAGATATTCGCTGTGGGAATTGCCTGCATCGCCGAAGTCAGTGCTTATTGCCGTCCGCTCAGACGATTTCTGAAAAGGTGCATACCGGAACTGGTACGTTCCGGGACCCCAGCCCGTATTGGGTTTCTCCGCGAACATCCTCAGCGCGCATTTCCACCTGTTGATACGTTCAAGGTTTGACTGGTCGGTGGAAATATTTGATGACGACCGGAGATGCTGACCCAGGTCCGTGGATGAGTCTTCCGTGGTGCTGTCCATCTTCTGCCAGATCCAGCCGGCAGACAGCGCCAGGACTACAACGAACAGGGCAGCTGATACTGACAGCATCCTCACTGGCATCCTGATCCACAGGATCAGCGCCAGTGCCGCCGCAGCTATCAGGCTCACCCAGGCGGCACGACTGTATGACAGGACAAAGCCTGCAACGAAGATCAGCAGAAGGGCTGCCTGGAAACCCCTGTGCCACAGGCTGCCCCTGGAAAAGAGCATCACTGTCAGCGGAGGAAGGATGAAAGCCATCGAGGCGCCAAATGAGGTATGGTCTTTATAAAACGGGTAACAGGCCGAATGGGCAAATTGCTGATTGAGCAGTCCCGCCCCCTGTACCCTGACGATGAAGTAGATAACCACCACCGCCAGCCCGGTTGCATAGGCCAGGATGTATCTTTTTCTGAACCGTTCATCATATGCAAGCCGGGCTGCTACAAGGTAAAAACCTGCCGTGAACCACAACCGGTATGCCAGGGTCTTGAATGAGACTCCCGGCATTGTGGATGTCAGGGCTGTTATGAATGTCCATAACAGGTACAGACCCACCATCCAGGTCATGGGATGCCTCAGCAGCTCCTTCGGAAATCCTCGTGTAACCGTAAGCCGGAACAGGGTTATAAGCAACAGCAGGGCCATGACCGGCTCGGTGGGGACTGACAGGTCAAAGCCGGTGCTCCCTGTCAGATAACTCAGCTGAAGAGAGAGGGGCGCCAGGAAAAGCGTAAGAAGAAGGAGGTGCTCAAGCGAGAGCAGCGCCAGCAGCAGCACGGCAAGCACTGCCGGGATGATCAGTATCAGAAGTTCATTGCCTGTCATCGGCACGCCGGAGCTTCACCCCCTCGGCTATGAACAGGATCAGGGCCAGCAGCAACAACACCGAGGCTGTTGACAGCAGCACCATGATGCTTCGTCTCGGAAACACCTTCTTCTCTGCCACCACGGCCCTGTCAACAACAAGGGTGTAGGGAAGAGTCTGGCGGCTCAGCGCCTGAGCTTCCAGAAAACGGCCGCGCATCAGACCCAGGTAATCATTTTCAGTCTCGAGGGTGGAGTACAGCCTCAGTGCAGCAGCTCCGCTGAGGCTCGTAAGGGTATCTTCGTACTGCCTCACCAGGCGGTCCTGGATATCATAGAGGCGGCTTATCTCATCCAGCGTCACCATTGCAGCATCACGCTGCAGGTCATTGAAGATGGTGTCAGCCCTGGTGGCCATATCATTTGCCATGTTGCAGGCATATTCCCGGTCGCGGTCGCGGACCCGTATCTCCACTGACCCGTAATTTGTACGGGTACAGTGCAGGTACTTGTCCATCTTTGCTTTCATGAGAGTATTCGGGAATTTTTCACCCGGCTTGATATTGTAATGCTGCACCAGGTCATACTTCTCCTTCAGATACTCCCTGACCTGCCCGCTGTTGATCACCTGAATGAGTTTCTCGGTGGCATCATCGTCACCGAAGAGAGCAGTGCGCGATTCAGTCTCGCCAAGCAGGGAGGTGGCCTCGGCAATGTTTGAGGAGGGATAGAGAATGACTGTCGATTCGTACAATGGCCTGATCAGCAGTGATATAACAGCTGACAGAATGGCGGCGGCAATGCCGGCTGTCACAAACTTCCTGAAATGCCTGATGAAGAAGTTTAACAGGTCAAATGAGTCCTGTCTGAATTCTGCCCTGATATTGCCCTTCATGCTGCTTCCGGGTTTTTTATGATTCTTGTTCCGGTAATTAGTTTTCCTTTGCCCTTATCAGGAAGTAACTCTTCTTCCCTTTCTGGATGAGGAGGTACTTATTGTTGAGAAGGTGTTCCGGCGTAATGATCATCTCCGCATTGTCAACCTTGCCCTTGTTGAGGCTCACGCCCCCGCCCTGGATAAGGCGGCGGAACTCACCCTTTGATTCGGTGATGGCGGTATGTACCGCACAGAGATCAGAGAAGTTCACTCCCGTTTCAAGCAGACCTGCACTGATATCGAACGTCGGAACTCCCTCAAAAACTGCAAGGAAAGTATTTTCATCCATCTTCCTGAGCTGCTCGGTTGTCCCTTTTCCGAAAAGAATCTGTGAGGCTTCCACGGCGGCTTCATAGTCCTCTCTGGAGTGAGCCATCACTGTCACCTCTTCGGCAAGGCGCTTTTGCAGGATACGATTGTGGGGTTCATCCTGGTGAGCTTTTACCAGTCCGGCTATTTCGCCCTGCGGTAACATCGTGAATATCTTAATGAATTTTTCTGCGTCGGCGTCAGCCACGTTGAGCCAGAACTGGTAGAACTGGTAAGGTGTGGTTCTTGTCGGGTCAAGCCATACATTGCCTGTTTCTGTCTTGCCGAACTTCTGGCCGTCACTCTTGGTGATCAGCGGGCAGGTCATGGCATAAGCCTCTCCTCCTGCCTTGCGCCTGATCAGCTCTGTGCCGGTGACAATGTTTCCCCATTGGTCAGATCCGCCCATCTGCAGCTGGCATCCGTGGTTGGTGTACAGGAAAAGGTAATCGGTACCCTGAACCAGCTGGTATGAAAACTCGGTGAATGACATCCCCTGGCCGGTCTCCGAGTCAAGCCTCTTTTTTACGGAGTCCTTGGCCATCATGTAGTTGACAGTGATGTGTTTGCCGATCTCCCGGATGAAGCCGAGGAACGAGTATTCCTTCATCCAGTCATAGTTGTTGACCATTACCGCCCTGTTCGATGCGGCGGAATTGAAGTCGAGGAATTTTTCAAACTGTTTCTTCAGGCACTCCTGGTTATGGCGCAGGGTCTGCTCATCAAGCAGGTTTCGCTCCTCTGATTTGCCGGAGGGGTCACCAATCATACCCGTGGCTCCGCCTATCAGCACTATCGGGGTGTGCCCGGCATTCTGAAAGTGCTTGAGCATCATCACGCCCACCAGGTGACCTATATGCAATGAATCTGCAGTAGGATCAAAACCAACATAAGCCGAGGTCTTCCCCTTTAACAGGAACTCCTCCGTGCCGGGCATGATGTCATGTATCATCCCCCTCCACCTCAGCTCTTCAACAAAGTTCATCATCAGTGCTTTGAATTTTAGTGTCGCAAAGATATCAAAACCACTCAGATGGTGACATCACCCTTCTGCTTTTTGTGACGGTTGAAGCTGTCAATCAGGTCACCCCCCTCGATCACCGGGAAAATTGACGGTACAAGATCAGCAATGGGATTATAGAAGAAAGAATTGTTTATTGTAGCTGACGGAAGAAAATGCTTCTTCTCATCTATCGTATTGAGGAAGACAAAAATCACACTGAGTATGAGAGCGGTCTTCAATACACCGAAGACAGCTCCCAGCGTCTTGTTGATAAAGCCCAGGGAAATGGCCTTCATTACCGAATCAAGAATCTTTCCAACCAGGTAAACCACGGTAACAATCACGATGAATGTGACTGCGAAGGAGATCACTCCTGTCCAGGATGAGTTCATGTCAAACCATCCGGCCAGCTTGTCTGCTGTCCACCATGAAAAGTGAATGGCGCCCCATATCCCCAGGACCAGCGCCGCCAGCTCGGCTATCTCTATTATCAGCCCGTCAATGAATCCCTGTATCAGGCCAAAAGCGAGCAGGGCAATTATTACGAAATCAATCCAGTTCATCTTCAGTTCTGTTTGAAAGGATGAAGGTATGAAATGTTGGACAATCGCACAAACTGCCACAAAGAGATAAAGAAGCCATGCATTGATTGAACCATTAATTATCTTTGGGTATTAATTCTGTTTCCGGATGGATTTGCAATTTACCGATGTCATTGCCGTGTTCGATATCGGCAGAAGCTGGAAAAGGTTCAGGCTGTTTGACAGGAGTCTTAACCCGGTTCACACCGAAGAAAAGATCATCGCTGAAGCGAAGGATGCTAATGGTTCGCCTTGCGAGGATATTCAGGCTATCGCCGCATGGATGGAAACCTGCCTCAGAAACGTGTCCGCAACCTCACTGTACAACATCAGGGCCCTGAATCTGGCCGCAGGTGACGACTGCCTGGCGAAGCTTGAGAGTTCCCTGACGCACAGCCTTAAATCAGGCATTGCCGGCACATCCCTTTTCAAAGGAAAGGGAATGAACAGCACCGCCGCATCACTGATACCTTATCTGAAAGGATCGGACAAGCCCTTTATCCTGGTCTCTACAGGAACATGGTGTACATTCATGAATCCGTTTGACCATGAATCCGGTAGCGTGACGCATGCCGGCAATGGAAAAACCGCCGGAAAACCTGGCGAAAATACCGGCGGCATGGAAATGGATGCTGCCATTACCGTCGGTGAAAGGCAGATAAAGAGCTCACAGTTCCCCCTGGGTGAGGTTCACGACCGCAACGTCGAGATGCTGGATGACCATTTCGGGGTGACCGGGGAACTCTACAAAACCATTAAGATCAAGCACAAAAAGATCCTCAAGATGCAGGCCAACAGGCGCGGAAGAGTCTTTTTCCGCCACGGAATACCTGCCGGACAGGCTGACACCTTGGCCGATCTCTCCCACTTCCTGACTTATGCCGACGCCTATCACCAGATGATGTATGACCTGACTGACGAGTGCCTGATGGCCTACAGGGAGATCATTGCTGAGGGTGACACAACTGAAATAGCCTATATAACAGGCGGTTTCGCCCATAATGACACATTCGTGAGGATCCTGGCTGCCCGTGCTGAGGATAAGAGGGTCTATGCCAGTACAATCGACTATGCCACAGCCCTGGGCGCGGCTATGGAAGTATATCAGCAGGCTTTTGATGCCGGATTGCCTCCGGTATACCTGGGATTGAAGGCCATTCTGCTCAGGGATGAATAGACAATACCGGTCTTGTTTCAGGGCCGCCCTTTCAACAATGATGCTTATATTTATCACTTCATATTCTTCATATCATTAAACTCCCTTAACATGAACAGACCAGATTCATTCATGAAGCTCATACTGGTAACGCTTGCAGTTATCTTTATCACGGCATGCGGCAAGACCACACAGGATGACAAACTCAGTCTCAGCTATGAAAAATTCATAATGCCGAACGGCTTACAGGTGGTGCTGCACCAGGATCACTCTGATCCGGTGATTTCCTATGCCATCATGTACCATGTGGGCTCCAGCAGGGAGACCCCCGGCCGGACGGGATTTGCGCATCTCTTTGAACACCTCCTCTTCAGCGGCTCGGAAAACGTCCCCAACGGGGTATTTGACAAGGTCATTGAAAATGCCGGTGGTTCAAACAACGGCTTTACAAGCCGTGATGTCACTGCCTATTTTGAAAGCTTCCCGAAAAATGCCCTTGAAAAAATACTCTGGCTCGAGTCAGACAGGATGGGCTTTTTCATCAACTCCGTGACCCCGCGTAACCTGGCTATACAGCAGAATGTGGTGCAAAATGAAAAAAGACAGGGAGAGGACAACTCGCCCTACGGCTTCACCAACTACGTGATATCCAAAAATCTCTACCCCGCATCTCACCCTTACAGCTGGGAGGTTATTGGCGAGATGGAAGATCTTACCAACGCCACCGTTGATGATGTCAGGGGCTTCTATGACAACTTCTACGGACCGAACAACGCAACACTGGTGCTTGCAGGCGACTTCGAACCTGATTCAGTCAGGCTGCTGCTCGACAAGTATTTCGGCGAGATTAAACCCCGCGGAGAGGTTGCAGCCAGGAAAGCCATGCCCGTTACTCTCAGCGAGTCAATAAGACTTTTTCACGAAGATAATTTTGCCAATGTGCCGGAGATCAATCTTGTCTGGCCTGTACCTGAGAATTATACCAGGGATTCATATGCACTTAGCTTCCTGGCAGAAATCCTTGCCAGCGGGAAAAAAGCCCCGATGTACAAGGTCCTGGTGAAGGAGAAGCAGCTCACATCACGGGTGTCAGCATATAACGGCGCCGAGGAACTGGCCGGTGAATTCGCCATTTCAGCCACTGCCAATGAAGGCAGAACCCTGAAGGAGATAGAAGATGCCATTTTTGAGGCATTTGCACGGTTCGAGAATGAAGGGTTTACCGACAGGGAGGTTGACCGTATCAAGGCTTCCATGGAAAAAGGTTTCTACCAGGGGCTGACCAGCGTACTGAACAAGGCAATCCAGATGGCTTCCTACAACACTCTGCTGAATGATCCGGGATATGTCGGGAAGGATATCGAAAACATCAAGGCGGTTACCCGTGAAGACATCATGAGGGTATATGAAACATACATCAAGGGCAAGCCGCACATTGTCACCAGCTTCGTTCCCAGGGGACAGCCGGAAATGATGGCAGAGAATTCGGTAAAGGCAGTCGTAAGTGAGGAAGATATTACAAAGGCAAGCCAGGTGGCAATCAATGATATCCTGGAGACAGAGATTGCAAAGACGCCATCAGTTATTGACCGCACCAAGGAGCCTCCTTCAGGGCCGGAGCCGGAGGTGCGTGTGCCGGAGGTGTGGAAAGCCACATTGAAGAACGGCATCAGGGTGTACGGCACGGTGAACAGGGAGTTGCCCCTGGTCAGCATGTCGGTTGTAATAGCCGGCGGAGCGCTGGTAGATGATATTGCGATGCCCGGAGTTTCATCTATGGTTGCCGCCGTGCTTCCGCAGGGAACCAGGAACAAGACTCCCGAGGAGCTGGAGGAGGAGATCCAGTTGCTGGGATCGTCAGTATACATGCGCGCCTCAGGTGAGGAAATAGTCTTCAGCGGCAGCACGCTGTCACGCAACTTCGGCAAAACAGTCTCGCTCATGAAGGAGATTCTCCTGGAGCCCCGCTGGGATACGGCTGAGTTCAGAATGGCACAGACCCGTACCAGGAATGCACTGATCCAGTCCGAAGCCCGTCCCACCAGTGTTGCCTCCGACCGGTTCATGAAGCTGGTTTATGGCCCCGGTAATATTTTCGGATATGATATCAGGGGCACGAAGGAATCAATTGAACTGATCACTCCTGATATCCTGAAGGATTTCTATGAGAGGAACTTTTCACCGTCGGTCACTTCGGTGTATGTGGCTGGAAACGTGTCAAAGGATGAGGTACTGGAGGCACTGAAGCCGCTGGAGGCTGAGTGGCACGACGGAGAAGTTGCATTTAAGAGCTATGAGATGCCTGCAGCCCCTGAAAAGTCACAGATATACTTCGTTGATATTCCGGGCTCACGCCAGTCAGTTGTCTACGCCGGGTACCTGGCGATGACCAGGGATAATCCCGATTATGTAAAAGCTGACTTTGCAAATTACAGGATGGGAGGCGCTTTCACCAGCATCCTGAACCAGATACTTCGCGAGCAGAAGGGATTTACCTATGGGGCACACAGCAGCTTCCGCGAGATGAAAATCCCCGCACCTTTCATCATATCAACCAGCGTCAGATCTGATGCCACCCTTGAGACTCTGGAGATAATCACAGGTGAGCTTGGGAAATACCGTGAAGGGATACCGGAGGAGGAACTTCAGTTCATTAAGAACAGCATGATCAGGTCAAATGCACTCCGTTTCGAAACGAATGACGCGCTGGCTGACATGCTTACCTACATCGGGAAATACGGCTTCAGCGATGACTGGGTCAAAAAGGAGGAAGATGTGATCAGGAACATGACCGTTGAAGACCATAAGGCCATCACTCAGAAATACTTCGATCCTGACAGGATGTACTACGTGGTTGTGGGTGATGCCGCCACACAGATGAAGCAGCTCGAGAAGGTAGGCTTCGGCACACCCGTGCTGCTGGCAAGATAATTGTACATGCGGGGGTTTCCGGGCAGACGCCGCGGGAACCCCCGTATCCTACTTAAGCTTCTTTTTGTATTCGACAAGTCTGAGCAGGTCTCCGATCTGCTCTTTTCTTCTCATCTCCAGGGTGACGGGATACATTGTCCCGAAAGGTTTTGCCTCCGAAAGGGCTTCCGTGATACCCGGGTCAATACCAAGCTCCCCAATGCCGGGACAATGCCTTTCGACAAAGTAAAATCCGGCTTTGAAGAAGCCGTCCCAGACAGATAGCCAGAACACCGTCTTCTTTTTGAAGACCACCTTGCAGAGCCAGGCTTTGCCGTCATTATAGAATCTCCACTCAGGGGTCAGTCCGTACTCTGCAGCAGTGATTGCCTTCATCATTTCATCGTATGCGTGGTAGCTCGCGCCAAGGAGGCTCTTCAGGAGCTCCTCTGACGGAGGAATTCCGGGATCATTCAGTAATGGCTTATTCATTTGAATACTGATTTAAGTGTTTCTCATCAGTCCGCCTGCAACGCACCTCCTTATGTCCCGGCAAGCGCAGGGACTAAACCTCAAGACCCAGCAAGGCCAGCTCCCCGCGCAGCTGGTCAGGCGAGCTGAAATGAATTGCATTAAATCCAAGCTCCGTGGCAGCGATGGCGTTCGGTTTGTTGTCATCAATGTACACAGATTCTGCCGGATTGATGCTGTACCTGTCCATCAGAACGCGGTAGATGGCATGATCAGGCTTGAGCAGCTTCTCGTATCCGGAAACCACAAGTCCGTCAAACTCCTTCATGAAGCCGTAACGGTTGTAAGCCACAGGAAAGGCCTCATGTGACCAGTTGGAAAGCGCGTAGAGGGGCATTCCGGCCGATTTAAGCCTGCGGAATATCTCCACCGTCCCAATTATCTCTCCGTCAAGCATCTCCTCCCAGCGGCCGTAATAAAGGGCAATTTTGTCACTGTACTCCGGGAATTTCTGCTGCAGCTCGGCGGTGGCAACACTGAAGAGCTTGCCTCCGTCCTGCTGTACATTCCATTCATAGGTGCAGACATTGGCCAGGAACCATTCCATTTCCTCTTCGTTCTCAAATACTTTTCTGAAGAGGTGCCTCGGGTTCCAGTCAATCAGGACCCCTCCGATATCAAATACCACGCTGGTGATTTTTTTCATCTTGCTTTAATTCCGGCGCAATATTAGTCAAATTTCGCAGGGTGTAAAAGCCCAAGCCTGAAGAGCCCTATCTTACCCTCACCGTTGCTGTCTCATTTTTCAGTGTGCCTGAAGCGCTCCGGTACTCCGCAATAATGGTAATTTCGCCGCTCTTTTTTCCTGATGGAATATCCAGATGGGCCTTGCCCGAAACATCCGTCCTTACTTCCATGCCACGCAGGATCACTTTTCCTGACCGGGCGGAGGCTATGCTGTCAGCAGCATTCCCCGGAATCTCTGCTCCGTCACTGTTTATTTCCGTGCCTGATTCCCCGGTTTTAACTGTACGTCCCGAGCGGATTCTTCCAGTCTTTGTCCATATTTCTATCACTCCGGTGGTGTTGAATCCTGTATATCTTTGAATATCCACAAATTCAGTTGAGACATTTATCCTGTCGATATCTGACGGATTCATGTTTTCAATCACCCTTGGATCCTGACCCAACATGATCCCGTCGACCACTATGAGTGCGCCATCCTGTCTGCCGTTTGTATCGGGTGCCACGCTTGTAAAGATTATCCGGCCGTCTGTCAGTCTGAAAGGCTTGATCTGCTGGATCATACTGAAGACATCATTATGTGAGACATTTGTTCCGGGATAACCACCTGAGCCTCCTGACGGTCCTTTATGTAAACTGCGCCTTGAATGCACGGCATATATGGTAATCAAAGCCTGCACCGGCTCACCATTTACATCTGCAGCTTTTACGGTTACTGTTATAGTATCTTTACGACCAACATCCGGTCTGTCAGCAGTCAACCCGATATTTTGTCCGGGGAGAGACACTGAAGTCAGTGACATGACAGCCACTACAAGCATAATTAATTTTCTCTGAGCCATTTGTAATATTCCTCCATCAATAATAGTTTATCCATGTTTGGTACGCCTATTGGCAAAGGTACGGAGCCTTTGAGGTACATTACGGTTTCTTTACCTTCCTCAAATACAGGCCATCCCGGAAGACCCTCGCCATTCGGGTCACCATTCTTCGCAAAGTTAGTCCAGTATTTTATCATTCTATCACTTAGAATAATCTCTTCCTCGGTGGCCTTTGCATCAGGATTCTGATTCAGATGCCCGAAGACGTACGGTATCTCGGAGGCATGGGCAGCGCCCCTTTGCGGGGACCCTCCCGGGAAGAGAGGCTCCTTCCGGAACTGATCAAAATAGTAAACATAAACCCTTGATTTACCTGTCTTTGACTGGAGCCTTGCCCATGTCCACGAGGGCCATCCGAAAACCGCGTCACGGAAGATATCTGACATGGAGGCATACGTTTCATATTCGGTATTGCCCGGATAAAGCTGAAGCGCCTTTTCGGCCAGGGGGCCGAACCTCATTTTCAACACCCCGGCGTATTCCTCAGGTTTCACAGGCTGCGTAAACATTGAACCCTCATCCGAGTTGGTCCCGATAATAACATTCACGTCGTTATAGTTGCCTGCTTCATAAAGCTTGTACTGGTCGTCAGTGATGACATAGCCATCCACGACAGGCCAGAAGCCTCCCATCTGCGACCGGGGATCGGAAAGCCATTTATCAGGAGACATGGCTCTTAGTTCATCAATGCTGTTTGCACCCATAATCTTTGCAAACTCCATACCGGCAAGTTCGGCGCCGGCAAGTGTCTGCATGAAATCACCTGATCCGCTGTTGTCTCCTACCGGGCCGAATGAACCGCCGCTCTGGCTTATGGCCCCGGCGAAAAGCCCCTTTGTCAGCGGTGAGGCACAGAGCATGCTTACGGAGATTGCTCCTGCGGATTCGCCGAAGACTGTCACCCGGGCCGGATCACCCCCGAAGGCACTGATATTCTCCTGTACCCATTTCAGCCCTGCAATCTGATCGAGCAGGCCATAATTCCCCGATACTTTATTTTCTGACTCAGCAGTCAGGTCGGGGTGAGCCATAAAACCCAGCACACCTACACGATAAGCTATGCTCACGAGTATGACGCCGTGCCTTGCAATCTGGTCTCCCCAGGTGTCGGCACCGGCCGTTCCTCCGAAGGCAAAACCACCGCCATAGATCCATACCATGACCGGCAGCTTCTCTTTTGCCGACTTTGCAGGAGTCCATACATTCAGGTAAAGGCAATCCTCCGAAGTTGGCCTCCCTCCCATCCATGCTACGGCAGGCTGGATGCTTGCCGGTGCGAATTTGTCGGCTGTCAGTACACCATCCCATGGCCTGACTGGCTGAGGTGCCTTCCAGCGAAGGTCGCCTACCGGAGGAGCAGCGAACGGAACCCCCCTGAAGACGGCAATGCCATCCTCCACAGTTCCCTGCACAACACCACCCTTAACCGTTGCTGTGGCGTCTGAAAGCCGGTCTCCGCCGCATCCTGCAAAAAGCATTATCACCGAGATTACTATTAGATTAACCGTAGTTTTCATTGTGTTGTTCATTAGTTCAGTTTAATCGTTGCGACTCCCTTTAGCGCCTCTGCCGCATCAGCCGGCAGTTTCCAGTTGTTGTCAAAAGAGCCCTGGGTAATTATGTAGTCTGGCGTTTCTTTGAAGAGAATGAAATCCTGGTACTTTTTAAGGATTTCCACGTTTGTTCCGCTGAAGGCAAGTCCTGCCTGGGCCGTCTTGCCCTTCGGAGGCGTCCACCAGGGCAAACCCGAATTGACGAGTATGTAATGCCTGTTCATGGGGAAGATATAGACAAGTCCGTAATTCTCAGCCTTCGGATCAAGATGCATCGGGAGCTTGTCTGCAAACTTCTCTATAACTGAATTTGTTTCGCGTGTTCCGAAGAGGATGAGATTTGAACTGACGAAGTCACTTGACCGCACATCCCTGTCAGCCACCACCCTGGGAAATACCATTATCCTGCCTCCCATGCCGGTCCAGTCGGCGGCGGCCATGGCCTGCGCGCGCCTTGCGGCCAGCACGTCAGCCGGAGGGTTGTCGGCGGTGCCGTAAACATAGATGTGGCTTCCGGCCACTGCAGCATACAGAGGCCCTTCGGCACCCTTCTGCTTTGAGGTAAGCCCAGGGGTAAACCTGGTATTTACCCAGTTTCCTTCCGAAAGCAAGAAAGACACTGCATCGGCGCTCCTGATGCTGAAAGTTTTCCCGTTTACAGTTACTGACACCTTTTTTGAGGGGCTGAATTGCGGGTGACCATCAAGACGGAGTGTAAAGGCATTTATTCCTGTGACTGTGACTGCAACGGAGTTAGGGCCGGTAAACTTTGCCTCTGCAGTCGCAGTTTTTCCGGGTATCATGTCATCAATTGTAACCCAGTAGGCACTGTTGTATTTGAACCATTTTGTCGTGAATGAGACCTTCCCGGGGTACAGATCCCTCTTAAACTGCGAGAACCAGTCAAATATGAAACCATCCTTGTAGGCCCACTCCCAGCTGTTGTGTCCAACGCCAGGGTACTCCACGTAATCAAGCCTCATGGCTGTTACCCCAAGCTTAACCTTCCATTCAGTGGCGGTCTGGAAGAGAAAATCCTTGTCGCCTATGAAAAGATGTACCGGCAGGTTGGAGGCATTGCCGGCAAGCTCCATGGTTCCTTCAGGCGGTGCCGGGCAGACAGGAGCTATTGCTGCCCATACGTCCGGCCTGGTAAGGCCAAGCCAGAGAGTACCGCCGCCACCCATGGAGAGCCCGGTGAGATATACCCTGTCTTCGTCAATATGAAACCGCGCCTTGAGATCATCAATCATATCATAGACATCCTGCTCCGGTATGCCCTGGTAACCGGCGGTACCTCGTGCCAGCGGCGCTGCAGCTATGTAATCAACAGGCCTGAACGGCGGCCAGTAGCGGGAAGCTTCCACGTCGTTCTCGAAGGCGACGTTGCCCGGTTTGATGAAATCATATCCCTGGGCGTTGCCTACGCCGAAAAGACGCCTCATCCCAAGCCTGTGATTAGACCAGGCACCATGCAGAAACACCACAAGCGGATAGGATTTCGATTCGTCAAAATTTTCCGGGATATAGACCGAGTATGGCTGGTCAGTGTCATCAACCGATGAGAAAAATGAAAGGTCCTGCGGCCCTGATTTCAGTCGCTGCGCTCCGGCCTGGCCTGAAAAGCAGGTAAAGACAACAGACATCAGGATAAATAAACGCATTGTTGAGGTAATGATATTCATTTTATTGTATTTTATATTTTTATGATGCTATCTGATTCTTTCTTGAGATAAAATCAGGGTGACTTGTCTAAAGTAAACTTTTAATTTATATAACAGGCGTAACTCCCTTTATAAGAATAATATTACCGTATTTTACCGTTTCGCCGGTCATTACCACGGCAAATGCCTTTGAGGCGCGCTCGTAGAAGGCAAAGCGGTCAATTTTTTTAACGGGTGGCACTCCCGGAGCTGACTTCCTTATCTGTTCCAGATACGAGTCTTCGACAAACGGGTCAGCCTGATCGCCTGGCACCGGCTCCATCATCATTACCGGATGAGGGACATAACTGTCGAGTTCAAACAGCGGCATGATTGCCTCCAGCAAATCGGCAATGCGCAGGCCGTCTGCCCTTACCACCCTCTTCCCGATGCTCTCACCGGGAAAATGTGCATCAGCCAGAACCAGCTCGTCGCCGTGGCCCATGCGGGCCAGCACATCAAGCAGGTCGGGGGAAATGAGGGGAGAGATACCTTTAAGCATAGCTACTGTTGTTTGACCGGTGAATTTACAATTTTCGGAGGACCGGGGAAAATAGCCTGCCTCTAAATGCACATTAATATCCGGTTTTTAATAAATTAGCAGACCTGAGACTGAAATATTTAAATATAAGAGAGCAAATTACATCCTGCAACGAAAAAAATCTGCATCATGAACAATGACCGTCGTGAATTTCTGAAGAAAGGCTTGCTGGGCGTTTCCGCCGCAGCATTTATTCCCGGTGTGATCAAGGGCTCTCCGGCTGCAGCCGAAGCATCAGCCTCACTGCCTGATCTGCCCTCAAGAGTCCTGGGCCGTACCGGAATACAGGCTCCCCTTATCAGTCTCGGTGCCAGTGGCGCGATTACTCCCAGCTTCATCAAAGGGGCATATAATGCCGGTATTAAACTCTTCTTCTCAGCCACGTATTACGGCGAGGGGAATAATGAAATCATCGTCGGTGAAGCCCTTAAGGGTTTTCCCAGGGACTCTTTCGTCGTAGCCACCGCAGCTCCCTGCAACGAGGTTGATAACCGAACCGGCCTGCTGACTGACAAGTTCAGCGCCAGGGCATATATGGAGAAGGCGGAAGGCAGCCTCAGGCGTTTCGGGCTTGACCATATCGATATCATACTTTTTCCATATGCATCCAAAAGGGAGACGGTATGCAACGACGAGATCCTGAAGACAATGGAACAACTCAAACAGCAGGGTAAAGTCAGGTTCGCCGGGATAGCCTCACACGGCGGCATCCCGGAAGCGCTCGACGCAGCTGCATCAACCGGCATCTATGATATAGCGATGATCTCCTACAACTTCAAGTCAGAGAACAGAGAGGCTCTCGATACCGCTATCGCGAAGGCTTCAGCTTCAGGGATGGGCATTGCTGCAATGAAGACTACCGCCGGTGCATTCCGGAACAAGAGCGGGCCCGGCATAAACTCTGACGCAGCATTGAAATGGGCTTTGCAGAATGTCAATATCTCCACAATCGTTTCCGGCATGACAACTGCAGAACAGATTCAAAAGAACCTGGCAATGATCAAAAATCTGAAGATGACCGAAGAGGAAATGGCGGATCTGAATACCGCACTTGCATTTTCAGAAACAGGATTGTTCTGTCAGCAGTGTGGCCACTGTCTGCCCCAGTGCCCCGCCAGCCTTGACATACCCACGATAATGCGGGGTTATATGTATGCTTACGGATACAGGAACCTGCCCCAGGCAAGGAATACACTGGCAGCATCCGGGCTGAAGTCCGGGCCATGTGCTGACTGTAACTCATGCAGCGTAAAGTGCAGCTCGGGTTTTGACGTCAGGGGGAAGATACAGGACATAGCGCGCCTGATAAAAGTACCAGAAGACTTTTTGCTGACCTGATGTAATTGAAAACACCGGTACTCTTTGTTCCTGCCATGACGGTAAGGCTGCCGGGAACAATAGAGCCAGTGGTCTGTTTATACCAGTAAGAACATTATTAAATCATATGAAACCAACAGATTTTTTCACGCTGGCTAACGGCGTTGCCATCCCGGCAATCGGATTCGGAACCTGGCAAATTCCTTCAGGTGATATTGCCTACAACTCAGTAAAAGAAGCCCTTAAGGCAGGCTACCGACATATTGACACAGCGCAGGCATACGGCAACGAGGCCAGCGTGGGAAAAGCAATACTCGACTCGGGCATCCCCCGCCGGGAGATATTCGTAACATCAAAACTGCCGGCTGAGATAAAAAGCTATGACAAGGCTGTCCTGCATGCCGAACTGACGATGAAAAACATCGGGCTTGACTACATTGACCTTTACCTGATCCATGCCCCGTGGCCCTGGACAGAGATCGGCGCCAACTATACAAAAGAAAACATCGACGTCTGGAAGGCAATGGAAGAGTTCTATGAAAGCAGAAAGACACGCTCTATAGGCATCTCCAACTTCAATGTGAAGGACACGGAAGCAATCCTCGGAACCTGTCGCATCCGGCCAATGGTCAACCAGATAAAACTGCACATCGGCCACAGCCAGGAAGAGATCACGGAATTCTGTCGCAAGAACAATATCCTCATCGAAGGCTATTCACCGCTGGCGACGGGCAAAATCCTCAACAACAAAGAAATAGCCCGCATCGCGGAAAAATACGGCAGGACCCCCGCCCAGGTCTCAGTCAGGTATGTCCTTCAGAAAGGGGCGCTCCCGCTGCCCAAATCAGTTCATCCCGGTTACATCCGCCAGAACTTCGATGTAAACTTTGAAATATCCAATGATGACATTCGCCTTCTTGACAGTCTGAAATAATATTTATATTGTCCGGCAACTATTGAACAATTTCCGATAATGTTGCCTGAGGCGAGGTATTACAAGCCCGCGGAGAAGCTTTCGTGGCTGATAAAACAGTTTGAATTCATTACGTACAACGGTAAAGAGGCTCTTACAGACAAGTTTGTGCCCCGTGAGGATGTCTCCATTGTTTTTCATTTCCGGAACCGGCCACGGATGGTTTCACCTGTTGACCAGACACTTCCTCCGGTTTTCATAGCACCCCTGACACCTACGGCCAACTCAATCTGCCTGCCGGGAGGGAATGACAGCATGATCGTCACCTGCAGGCCGACAGTATTGTCACGCATGTTTGGCATCAGCCTATCGCCCGGCAATAAAATCTGGGTGCCAGTACCGGAAGGGCTTCTTTTGCCTCTCTGGGAAGAGATGAAACAGGGCAAGTCAGACGCTGCAAGGATGGATGTCTTTGCCTCCTTCATCAGCAGCAACTGGCACCGCCGGTACATCCCTGACGAGACTGACAGAAGTTATGACCTGATACTGAGGAAAGGGATAAACACCAACCTTCATGACATCACTGACGAGCTTCAGGTCAGTGAACGGACACTCCAGAGGAGATTCCGTGACCGGCTCGGGGCAACGCCTAAAATGCTGATTCGCCTTATCCGGATCAATTATCTGTGGGAAACAACCTCGGGAGGCGGAAAAATCGATTACCAGGACCTGGTTTTCCTGGGAAGTTATTTCGATCAGACCCATATGATCAAGGATTTCAAGTCAATAACCGGGGAAACACCCAAGGCTTTTTTCAGGAGAAACCTCAGCATGGCGAGGATCTTCAGCGGAAAGTGACCTTCGCAGCTCTGCATTGCATGTCGGTTTTTTACTATCCCGCCTCTGAAATAATTCCCTGTTTTAAGGTTAAAATTTTCACTAAAACCGGAATTATGAAAATCAGAGTCTTCTTCTCAATAGCTGTGATATTGTCATTTTTACTGTCAGCTCAGAGCGTCAATGCCCAGATAGTCAACCCAAAAGATGTTGTTAAGGAAAAGAGTACCAACAGAATAAACACCAGGATAGACCAGGGCGTTGACGAGGGGTTCAACAAGATTGAGGAGGGTGTCGGGAGCCTGTTTAAGAAAAAGAAGGTAAAAAGCGGCGAAGAGGCAGAGGCAGAGGAAAATGAGCCGGATACTGACACCGAAGCAGAAGAACCTGAGGCTGAAAGGCAGAAGGATGCTGCACCTCAGAAACAGAAACTCGAGAGCTTTACACAGTATGACTTTGTACCCGGCGACAGGATACTTTACTTCGAGGACTTCAGCCAGGACGCCATCGGCGATTTCCCGGCGCTATGGACCTCCAACGGCAGTGGAGAGGTAAAATCAGTAAATATCGCTCCGGGAAAATGGCTCCATATGAACGGTGAAGATGCAGTATACTGTTACTCAAAGACTGTTGCGTTTCCCGACAACTTCATAGTTGAGTTCGACATAATCCCTGATGAAGAATACGGCCGCGGTATTGTATTTACAATGTATGAAGAAAACCCGGAAGACCCCAAGGAGATCAATGACGATCTTTACCCCGGTAAAAGCGGATTCCACGTTATCCTTGAAAGTGGGGGATGGGAAACCAAGGGTTATACCAATGACCCGGAAGGAGACTGGATAGAGGGACAGGCATCAAGGAATCCGGTGACTACCGAAGAAGTCAACCATGTTATCATCTGGATACAGAAAAGAAGGGCCAGGATCTATCATCAGGGAGCAAAGGTGCTTGACGTACCGACAAACATATATGCTCACACAAAATTCAATAAGATCCTGTTCTCGGGCTGGGACAGGGCATCCTGGCCAATGGTCACCAACATCAGGATAACCTCGGCTGCCCCGGATACCCGCAGCAAGCTGATCACCGAGGGGAGGCTGACAACCTACGGCATCACCTTCGACGTCAACAAGGCTGACATCAGGCCTGAATCACGCGGAACTCTCAATGACATAGCCACCGTACTTAAAGAGAATCCGGATGTGAAGGTAAAGATCATCGGTCATACAGACAGTGACGGTGATGATGCGCTGAACCTCGACCTTTCCAGGCGCCGGGCAGAGTCAGTCAGAACAGAACTCTCCTCAAAATTCGGGATAGATGCTTCCCGGATGCAGACAGAGGGCGCCGGTGAAACCAAACCGGTGGCTCCGAATGACACTCCTGCCAACAAAGCCATGAACCGCAGGGTTGAATTCATTAAACAGTAGATTTTGCCAGTAACTTTTCTTCATACAGATCCTTTTAACCAAAAACCAGACTAAAAATGATGATAAAAAGAATTATTGCCTTTGCGGTGCTGCTGTTTGCGGCTGGCACAATGACTGCCCAAAATTGTGTTTTCTATTTCCCGTCAGAGGTTGGCACCATAGTAGGGTACAACTACTATTCAAAGCCCGGCAAACTTGAAGGAAGCTCAACGCTGCTTGTCACGGACAGGAGTACGGAAAACGGCAACCTGAAACTTGATATAAAAGCCACTGTCTTTGATACTCATGAAGACACGACAATTACATTTGACTATGCAGTCTGGTGTGACGGCGACAACTTTTACATTGACATGAGAAGCTTCCTGGGTTCAATGAACATTACCGAACTGGGTGAGTTCAAAATCACATCTGCTGATATGGTGCTTCCGGCAGGGATGAGCCCGGGACAGCAGTTGAAGGATGCTTCATTCACACTTGAAATGACCAGCCCTATTCCGGTGACCATGACCTCCAATATAACCAACAGGAAGGTTGATGCAATAGAGCAGGTTACCACCCCGGCAGGTACATTTGAATGCGTCAAAGTCTCCTACGATACATTTTCAAAGGTAGCCTTCATCAAAACAGAAGGCCGTACGGTGGAGTGGTACACCCCAAACATCGGCATCGTACGCTCTGAGTATTATGACAAGAAAGGCAGGGTCACTTCTATTCATGAGCTTTCGTATGTGAAGAAATAGTTGCCGGATTGGAGGCGGTTTTTATTATCATAATAACTAACTTTAAAGCAGTCTAATAACTGCTTCGGTGATCACTCCTGCCCGCAAGAGGACCCTTTCGCTGCTGACCAATCCGTTCTTCCTTGCAGCGATACCTTCCATTGCACTTTTTTTCATCATCCCTGTCATCCACCAGCGCTACAGGCTTGACCTGAAGTCGTCAACACTGGTACCGGAAGGGTATTATCACAGCTACTGCGACCTTGACGGTGACGGCAACTCTGAAAAGATTGTTGCGATTGAAGAGGAGAATGCATCTGGCATAACAATTTCCAGGGATAACAGGGTACTGAACCAGTGGAACGTAAGAGGAAGCTTCAGTTTCTCCAACAGGAACACTATTTATATTCCGGCTGACTGCAATACCGACGGATTGAAGGAGATCTATCTCTTCTCCCTGTCCGGCGACTCAGTGCTTCTTAACTGCATTCCCGGACCCGAAACAAATAAGTTTTCCGTTGCCAACATGCTTGTTGATGTTGTCGGGCACGGTATCAAAGCCCCGGATCCGTCAATCGTTGCTGCAGAACCGGAGGACCTTGACGGTGACGGGTACCCCGAGCTGATATTCGGCATTTCCACCGGGTTCTCAAAACATCCCCGGAAGGTATATGCCTACAATACAGTGACAGAAACAATAATCTCTTCTCCCCAATGCGGAGGTTTCATGCTGGGTATAGTCCAGCATGACCTGAACAACGACGGTTTCATGGAGATAATGCCTTACGGTTACGCCTCCGAAAACATTGGCAGGGATGAAATGAAATATCATGACTATTCTGCGTGGCTTACGGTACTCGACCGCAATCTGCAGTTTGTCTTTGATCCTGTGGAGTTCGGCGGCAGATATACCATGGCATTACCAATGATCCACCCCCTGTCAGTGGATACGGTGGCCGGTCTGCTTGTCAGCCGGGGGGAACCTGATTCAACATCCGTTTTCCGGTATTTCAGCATGCATGGTTTACTGCCGGGCAGGACACCGGTCAGGTCATCAGCCCATAACGGAATGATTACCGTCAACAGGAAAGGCGAACCCCTGTATGCACTTGTTGACTACGACAGGGGAATTTTCATCCTTGACGAACAGAAACAGCTGAAAAAGACAATGGAATTCACCGGCCTGCGTCAACTAAAAACCATGGACCTTGACCGTGACGGCTCGGAAGAAATCCTTGTTGTCAGCCTCGGAGAGAGAATGGCGACAGTATTCAGGTCAGGATTTATCCGGCCTGCCATGGCAGACCTGGGCAATGAACTAAGGGGAGAATCTGTGGCATCAGTCATCTGCAGGAAAGGTGAATTTCCGCAGGTGTTCCTGCAGTCAGACACGAGGCAGTTTGTGCTGGAGTACCGTCCCAATCCTTTCTATTTTGCATCCTTCGTATTCTACCCTCTGGTTTATGCCGCTTTCATAGCCTTTGTGCTACTGATACAGTTCAGCCAGAGAAAGCTTATTGCCAGGCGTGAGGATGAAAAAAAGAAGATCACAGAGCTGCAAATGGCACTACTGCGAAATCAGCTAGATCCGCATTTCACGCTGAATGTCCTCAGCTCCGTCCTGAGCATGGTGGAACTGTCAGAAAAGGAGAAAGCAAGAGACAGCCTGCTCCGTTTCTCGGGGCTCTACCGTGAACTGTTGCTCTCTGCAGGCAAGTCAAGGCGCACACTGGCCGAGGAACTTGAGTTCTGCAGGGGATACCTGGCCCTCGAGAAGATGAGGTACCTTAACCGATTCGATTATATGGTTGATGTGCAGCCTGGCATCAATGAAGAGCTGCCCGTTCCCAAGCTTGTTATTCAGCTCTTTGCTGAAAACTCAGTAAAGCATGGCCTGGCAGGGCTTGATAGCGGCGGCCTGCTCGGAATAAATGTAACTGGAACCGGTAACGAGCTGACTATTGAGGTGAAAGACAACGGTGTGGGCCGGGCACATGCGGTTAATGATCACAGCAGCTCCACCGGCAGAGGGATTAAATTAATGTCCGACCTCTTCGATATGTGCAACGGCTATTTCGAGGAAGCACACAGTTTTACAGTCTCTGACCTGTCAGACAGTGAGGGAAAGCCTTCCGGAACACTGGTTACAATCAATATCATCTATCGTCACCAGTCTGTCTTCCTCAGCTGACAAGGCTATAAAAGCAGAGCGGGAGTGTCGCTCCCGCGCTCACTCCCGCTCTGTCTCAGTAGCCCCACCAGGAATCGAACCTGGATTTCAGGTTTAGGAAACCCGCGTTCTATCCATTGAACTATAGGGCCGCCTCTTTGCAGGCGCAAATGTAAATTATTTTTCGGTTATCGCAAAAAATCAGCACCCGCCCGAAGGCTTCTTCTTCGCCTTTGACGCTACGGGAGGCTTGACAGCCTTTACAGCCGTTGCGCCTCCCTCGGTGGCAACAATGTTCCCGCCGCCCAGGGCGGCAGCAGCGCTCTTGCGGAAGTCGTACTTCGCAAACTCTTCATTGGGGCTTGTCTGGGAGGGCGCCTGCGGCGAAAGAATGTTCCCGAACCAGTAGTTCAGTCCACCCTCGAGCACGAAGTTGTTCTCATAACCGAGCTGCCTGGTGATCATCCATGCCTGGTTCGCGTAAACAGAGCCATTGGAATATAAGACGTTCATATAGGCATCCTGGTGGAGGATATCAGTGTACTCATCGGAAAGAAGGCTGCTGAGCGGGATGTTGATTGCCCCCTCCATATGGTAAGCATCAAACTCCTCCGGTGTGCGCACGTCAATGAGCCTGAGTGACGGGTCTTTCTGCACCAGCATGTCAGCCACCACGTCGGGTGAAACAAACTGGACTCCGGCCCCGGCCTCCTGCAGCAACTCGTCGGCTGTCAGCCGGAAGTGCTTCACTCTGTCGGGCGGAACGGCTGCAATGATTATCCCCAGCGGGATCACAAAAAGCGCAAGTAATCTAAGCGGTTTCATCCTGTTGATTTTTTTGTTGTTACAATATAACCAAAATATCCGGCGCAGGGTTTATTCTCCACGCCCCCGGCAATCAGTACTCCTCCCTCGGGAATTTCCTTTCAGCCCACTCGGCCACAGCGAACATGCCAATAGCAGCAATAATAAGCAGCAGCCCGAAGAGCCCGTCAGACATGCCAAGTTTTTCACTCACCTTTGGTTCGCCAAGGTATCTGGCCATATACATCTTCTCCCAAAGGGGATATGTGAATGCAAATCCGTAAACCCCAATGAAGAGTCCTGCAACAAACACCATCCCGTCAATCTTGCCTATAGCAGCGCCGCAGAAGCTGGTGCCCGGGCAGAACCCGCCCATGATGAAGCCTGCACCCATCACCACTCCGCCAATAATGGCAGAAGTGAGATACGTCGGGTTAACATATATCAGATCGAGGTCAACCCATCCGAACAGGCTCATGAAGAGCAATCCAAGCATGCATGTTATGGCCCCGGTGAAGAAGACCTTCAGAACGACGGTGTCATAGCCGTAGAAGATGCCGGCGAGCTTGCGGCTCGATGAAAAGCCGGAGCTCTCGAGCACCCATCCGAATGCTATGCCTATAAAGAATGCCAGGAGAAAGTTGGTGTTCTCCGATATTATTCCATTTGGTGCCAGTGGTCCCATTGATTTCCTCCTTTCATTAAATCCAGTTTCTCCTGAAGAAATATGCCAGAGCGAAGGCTGTTCCGAAGATAGCCATCATTGTTACGAATCCTCCCAGCGAGAGAACGCCCATTCCGCTGAGGGCAGAGCCGCTGGTGCAACCCCGGCCAAGCTGCGAGCCAAAACCGAACAGTATACCTCCTGCCAGTGCGAATATCAGTCTGCGGCGGGAAGTGATTTTCGGCGAATGTTCCACTTTCAGCTTCAGCCTTCCGGCCACAGCGCCGGAGAGGAATCCTCCGACAATGACACCCAGCATCTGGAAAACCAGCCATGACTTCATCGGGCTGCCGCTGTGTGATCCGGCATACTCCTTCATAAAGGGCATTGTTTCCGATGCATTCCTGTCAACTGCCTCAATGGTCGTTGCAACGACGCTTTTAACGGCGCCGCTGGCCCCCAGACCCCTGCCCGAGACAAAGTTGGCAGCAAGCAGTACGAGGCCAAGCAGCACCCCGCCCAGGTAAGGGTTCAGGTACCTCCTGCTCCTCTCATTTGTTGTATTGTTGCTCATTTTATGTTGAATTTTATTGTGATCAGTATAACCAGCGGCTCACCTGGCCGGCGAAGACAAATATGAACCTGAACATAAAACTTCCCAGCAGTACCAGTACGCCCGGAATCACCGCAGGGATGTTTTTTCCGCGGAGTTCCATCAGGTCAAGGACACCGGGAATGATTATCCCCAGTATCACCACAAAGATCCAGAATACCATCGTATAAGGCCCGCCGAGGAAGAGCTCAGCTGCCTCTATCTGAACCTGGGTGCTTGCCAGGAAACCCATGAACATGTGAACTATCAGGAAAAGCTCCACCCCGAGTATTATCAGGTCTATCTTTGTGAACAGCAGCCTTTCTTCCCTGTTTTTGGACATCAGTACTATTGCTGCTGCACCGGCCGAAAGTCCAGATGCCAGGAATAGAGGTCCGAGCACCGAGGTGTTCCACAGCGGCCTGGCATTGAATGCCGAAAGCAGTATCCCGGTATACACTCCGGTGATGATTGCAAAGATCAGTATCACCCAGGCAAGCTGCTTCTTATACTTGTTGAAGAAGACTTCCAGGTCCTTGAGCCAGTTGTACTTCCAGTCCCATCCAGGGAAAAACTCCCTGATGTGAAGCGCGCACCAGATGAATGATGCGGTGGTTATCACCAGCAGTGTCCAGGCGCCCCATGACATGGGAGATTCAAGCCTTATTGTGGTATAGAGCTGCCAGAAGAATGCCTTGTGACGCAGGTCATAGAAGAGTGCGGCCAGGCCAAGCACCAGGGCTATCGGGGCAAGGAAGGGCACCCGGCGCACTGCCGAGCGGTATTCGTTCTCCTTGCCCATCAGGTAGTAGAGAGCCGCAAAGAAGAGCACACCGGCAGCAAGCCCTCCGAGAAAAAGGTACAGAGGTATCGGCCAGTGCCAGATATGCAGTTGAGGGTCAACCATCAGGTTCTCCCTTCCGCTTATGATAAGTTCTTCGTTCATGGTCCGGTCAGATTAGGAAATAGAGATGTGGTTTCGTTCCTGCCTCGGGTATGAGGGTCTTGTACTTGCGCTTTTTAAGCACCATACTCACATCGCTGTTTGGATCATCGAGGTCACCGAAGTACATGCACTTGGTCGGGCATACCGACACGCATGCCGGTTTCATCCCCTGGCTGACCCTGTGAACGCAGAAGGTGCATTTGTCAACATAACCCTTTGGATGAGGGTAACGGGCGTCATAGGGACATGAAGCAATACACGCTCCGCACCCAATGCATTTGTTCGGTTTGACCAGTACGATCCCCCCGTCGACTATATGACTTGCACCCGTGGGGCAGCACCTCACACATGGGGCATTCTCGCAGTGATTGCACCTCTCTGAACGAAGCTCAATCTCCAGCTGCGGGTAGGTGCCGTCCATCACTTCCACCACCCAGTCACGGCAGTATCCGATCGGCACATTGTTCTCGGTCTGGCATGCAACGACACAGTCACTGCATCCGACACACTTTTTGGTATCGACAGCCATTGCGTATCTCATGACACCACCTCCTCTCCTGCCAGGTCAGTAATAAAGGTCACGAAGTTGCCGCGCATGCCTGTACCTCCCATTACGGGATCGACAAGCACCTTTGTGATGAGGTTTGTGTCACTGGCCCCCTTTCCGTAAGACCGTCGCAGCTTTTTCTCCTGGTGCCCGAATCCGTGAACCATGTATACCGAGTCCCACCGGATCCGTTCGGTCACCCTGACCTTAATCGGGAACTCAGACCTCTTTCCGTCCTGGTTTACCAGGTGAACATACTGTCCGGTGCTCAGTCCCCACTCTTTTGCAACACGCGGATTAACCCATACGCTGTTTTCATCCATCAGGTCAGTCAGGTTCGGGTTATTTGCAGTGCGGCTGAAGGTATGCATAGGGGCCCTGCCGTAATTGAGCCGGTAATATCCGGCCGGCGGCTCCTCATGAGCTGTATACTTTGGCATCGGGTCGAACCCGGCTCCTTCCAGCGCGGTTGAGTAGAGCTCTATTTTCCCGGTGGCAGTATAGAATTCCACGTCCTCATCAGGATAGAAGAAGAGGTTATCAGCAGTGCGGTCAAAGGTTTTGACTCCGATCTTCTTCATCTCCTCAAGACTGCTTCCCACCTGTTTCAGCTGCCAGTCAAGCTGATCTTCCATCTTCTCAAACGGGAAATATTCAATCACCCCCAGTCTTTTTGCAAGCTCCCTGGCCATATAAAATGCCGGCTTTGTGTCGTGCATGGGTTTGGCAGCAGGTGCCCTGAGGGCGATCTGCGGTTTGCGGTGCGGTCCGACCCTCAGGTCATCATATCTCTCGAGGTAGGTGCACTCGGGAAGAACAACATCAGCCCAGCCTGTTATTTCCATGGGCATTGTATCTATCACCACCAGCAGCTGCAGCTCCTGGATGGCCTTGAGGGTATTGGCCTGGTTGGGAAGGGTCTCCATCAGGTTTGTGCCGTTGACTATCCATCCCTGGAATTTGCAGTTGCGGCTCGGATCAGGCACCGTGGCGTCGCATACGCCGTTGGCAAGTACCGTGTCAGCAAGCTTGTACAGATCGGGAAACTCAGTCCTCCAGGTTCTCTTTGGGGTGGGATAGGCAGGATGAGGCGGCTCGGGCAGCTCGAAGGTTTCGGTGCGGAAGAAGCCGCCCCTCCGCCCCCATGAGCCCAGCAGTGCATTGAGAATTGCCACAGCCCTCAGTCGCTGCGTGTCATCACCGTACCAGGTGACATGACGGCCCGGGTGGACTATCACTGCAGGTGAGGCGTTGGCCATTTCACGGGCAGTCTCACGTATGACCGTCGGATCAATTGTTGTTATGCCGTAAGCCCATTCAGGGGTCATGTTCTTAACATGCTCCTTAAGGTATTCAAAACCGTAGGTATATTTCTCAACATAAGGCTTGTCATACAGCTCCTCAGTGATGATTACGTTAATCCATGCCAGCAGAAGGGCAAGGTCGGTTGCCGGTTTTATCGGCAGCCAGTATTTTGACTTGCCGGCAGCAGTGGAGAACCGGGGGTCAACGGTTATGATTGTTGCTCCCTTGTCTATGGCGTCAGACATCTCCTGGACCTGTCCGTTATGCATATTCTCGCCGAGATGACTTCCGATCAGGACAAGACACCTGGTATCACGGATATCAAGAGGCTCGGGGCTGTCAAGCGCTTCTCCGAAGGTTGTCTGGAAGGCCACTTCGCGCGGACCGCGGCACTGTGCGTAGGATGGCGCTGCAATATGTGGCGAACCGAGGGCACGAAGAAGGGTTGAGAAATATTTCCCTCCCGAACCGTGGGTGAAGAGTGCGATGCATTCCGGTCCATGCTCTGCAGAGATCACCTTTATCTTTTCGGCTATGTAGTCAAACGCCTCTTCCCATGTAGCTTCGCGGAAGCTCTGCATGCCGCGCTCTTCTGTGCGTATCAGGGGTTTGCGCAGACGGTCCTCGTCGTGGTACATGCCCACTCCGCCGGTGCCGCGCGGACAGAGACGGCCGTTGCAGTTGAGGTCTTCACTGTTCCCGATAATCTTCTGAATTGATCCCTTATCGTCCCTGTATACCCATCCTGCACACTTCCAGAAACATACCTCGCAGTATGTGGGGGTGCGGCCGGTCAGGGCAACATAGGAGGCCTTCCGGCCGTCAGTGATCTCCGAGGCAAGGAGCCGCAGTCCGGCGGCACCGGCCATGACAGCTCCCGCTCCCATCGCTGAGATCCTGATGAATTGCCTGCGTGTTGCCATGCTATAGTATTGATTTGCTGTTTGTTCAGGTTCGGATCAGCAGCAGAGACGTGAATTCCGTAACTGCTCATACGCTGACCAACGAAATTACTGTTTTAAAACTAACAGCAATTCTAAAATGATTTTTATGATACCTGCGAACAGGAAAAGTGTTCAGGAAAGCTTCTTATACCTGAATCTTACCGGACCGGCATTACCGGTTCGTCTCCTGAGGTTTTCATCATACTCCGAGAAACTGCCCTCAAACCAGACCACTTCTGAATCACCTTCGAAGGCGAGGATATGTGTTGCAACACGGTCAAGGAACCAGCGGTCATGGGAGATTATAACGGCGCAGCCGGCAAAATTATCAAGACCCTCTTCCAGTGCCCTGAGTGTGTTCACGTCAATGTCATTGGTAGGCTCGTCAAGGAGCAGCACGTTGGCACCGCTCTTCAGCGTCAGCGCGAGGTGGAGCCTGTTGCGCTCTCCGCCGGAGAGAACGCCGCACTTCTTCTCCTGGTCGGCACCGGTGAAGTTGAACCGGGCAGCATAGGCTCTTGAATTAACAGGCCTGTTGCCAACCAGAATCTCATCCTGGCCGCCGGAGATAACTTCATAAACGCTCTTTTTCGGATCAATGGCGGCATGAGCCTGGTCAACATAACCCAGGGTAACCGTTCCTCCAACCTCAAATGTGCCCCTGTCAGTGGTCTCCTGACCCATGATCATCCGGAAAAGAGTGGTCTTGCCTGCGCCATTGGGGCCGATTACTCCTACGATTCCGTTGGGTGGAAGGCTGAAATCAAGGTCTTCAAACAGGATTTTCTCACCGAAGGCCTTGGTGACGCCTCGTGCTGTTATCACCTTGTCACCAAGTCTCGGACCATTGGGGATGAATATCTCGAGCTTCTCCTCCTTCTGTTTCACATCCTGGTTAAGGAGGTTCTCATATGCACTCAGACGGGCTTTGGACTTGGCGTGCCTTGCCTTGGGTGACATGCGCACCCACTCAAGCTCCCGCTCCAGTGTCTTGCGCCTCTTGGTACTGCCCTTCTCCTCCAGCTCCAGCCGTTTTGCCTTCTGCTCAAGCCATGAGGTGTAATTGCCTTTCCATGGAATTCCTTCGCCGCGGTCGAGCTCCAGTATCCAGCCCGCAACATTGTCAAGGAAGTACCGGTCATGTGTGATGCAGATGACTGTACCCTTGTACTGCCTGAGGTGGGTCTCAAGCCACTGTACGCTCTCCGCGTCGAGGTGGTTGGTGGGCTCGTCAAGCAGCAGCACGTCAGGCTCCAGCAGCAGCAGGCGGCATAGGGCCACACGGCGCCGCTCGCCTCCGGAAAGAATGTTGACGGGAGTCGATGGCTCGGGACAGTTAAGGGCATCCATCGCTCTTTCGAGCTTATGCTCAAGATTCCAGCCGTCAAGTGCGTCGATCTTCTCCTGAAGTACCGCCTGCCTGGCCATCAGCTTCTCCATGACATCAGGATTCTCATATACCTCGGGCTCACCGAAGCGGAGATTGATCTCCTCGTACTCCCTGAGCACCGAGACAACCTCTGCGGCACCCTCCTCCACTATCTCACGTACCGTCCGGCTTTCATCCATCAGCGGATCCTGCGGCAGATGCCCCACCGTATAACCGGGAGAAAACACAACCTCTCCCTGGTACTCCTTCTCAAGACCTGCTATGATCCTGAGCAGAGTGGATTTGCCGGAGCCGTTCAGACCGATAATGCCGATCTTCGCTCCGAGAAAAAATGAGAGTGATATGTCCTTGATTACCTGCTTATGGGGAGGGTAGCTCTTGCTGACCCTGTACATTGAAAAAATGATCTTCTTGTCGTCTGCCATGGCAATTTGGTTAGACGACAAAAATAATCATTTTGTATGCCATTTCAGATTAAGACCCGCAGTGTCGAACCTGACTCCCACGGGTGTTATGCTTGATGAAAGAAACTCCCGTACCCGCCGTGCCGGCACCCTGAGACCTTCAGACCTCAGACCTTCAGACCTCAGACCTTCAGACCTCAGACCTTCAGACCTCAGACCTTCAGACCTTTCCGGGACACCCCTTTTCGAAGAGGGAAATAGTCTCCGACTGAACAAGGACCCATATGATGTAGACTCCCTTGAGGGTGCCGATGGGTACGTTGAGCAGGCCCATGGCCCCCAATACCAGTGTCAGTATCCTGGCCCACGGCTTGCAGTAGAAGAGGCCGATGCCGCCGGCAATCATTCCTCCGCCGAAAAGCAACATCAGGACAACCAGCGGGGTTGAGATTATTCCGAGGACCTTAATGGCTGTAGGATCATCAACAAACTGGTCAATGAATCCGAACAGGACTGCAATTGTCAGTGCGCCAAGAACAAGGAATGAGCCGAAAACTATCTGCAGTATACCAGCAATATTGACATGCTTCTTCATCCTGTTCTCTTCAACTGTCACCACTGTGGGTGATGCGGCATTCTCTTCCATAATATGAACGTTTTAGGTTTTCTGTTTTCAGAATAATGACTCCAATTTATGAAAAATGCTGCACATGGCCTGCCATACTAATTGCTTACCTTTGCCGTTAATTCAGAAATGTCAGCCATGAAAAAATTACTTTACGCTTCCGCTTGTCTTATAATCACCTGTTCATTCAATTCCTGCGAAATCCTGGGTGACGGATGCCAGGTATGCCGTACGGTCTCTTATGAGAACGGCAATGCTATTGCCTGGGGTACCGAGGCTGAATACTGCGGACAGGAACTGATAAGCATTAAGGCAATCCCTCCCTCCACTGTAAGTGGGGTAACAACCTACTGGGAGTGTCGCTGACCCTCCTATAACGCTGATTTTATGAGCATTCTCCAACTCTTGATTTCCTGTTTAAAAGTTGTTGTTAATAAGTTGTTCTTAAAGTTGACATTTGCGGCAGAAATGTTTAATCTTGCTTGTCCTCGCCGGATATCTTTACGTGGAGTTCGGATTATTAACCCCGGGTTCACTTTATAAACATGCTTAACATTACAGGCAAGCGGATAGCTATTGTTGAGGACGATGCTGCATCCCTGAAGTATTATGAGACGCTGCTCAAGGAGACCGGCGCCGATGTTTTTACCTACCGCAACGGAAAGGAGTTTGTTGAGGCTATAACCACAGGCAGGGAACATTTTGATCTTGTTTTCATGGATTTTCTTGTGCCGCTGGTAAACGGCATCGAATGCACCAGGGCCTTCCGCCAGGTTAACCGCTCTGCACCGGTGATTCTCATCACTGCATATTATTCCGAACAAACCAAAAACGAAGCATATATAGCCGGCTGTACGGAATACAACCTCAAACCCATATTCCCTGACAAGATCCACCTGATTCTTGAGAAGTACCTGGCTCCCAGGCCGGCCTATCAGATGTACGACTGATTCACAGCCACCAGTCGTCAGCCGGCTGCCGGCTGCCGAACTGGTCCTGATCCTGCCTTACTGCTGACTGCCAACTGCAGGTTGCCTACTGATTTAAAGCGGCATATCTGGCATAAAGCTCATTGTATTTTCCGTTGATATCTTCGGCAAGTGCTATTTCGCCGTTATCATAGCAGACTTTAATAGCCTGGAGCATCATCTGAAGGCCGGTGGCAATTTCAGCACCGGCATAATAAGCGACAGACGGCCTCTGGTCAAGCAGGTATCCTGCCCGTTCTGCATAATAATCAGCAAACTCACCTGCCAGCTCCTTCGCCTTATCCTTCCGTCCGGTTGCAAAACAAGCCGAGATAATATCACCGAAATAATAGTCATAGTCTACATTTGATACCGGGAAGAGCTCAAGACACCTGTCAATTACCTGCACCGCCCTGGCAGTATCACCCTCAGCCACAAGTGCCCCGGCAAGCCTGGCATGATTCAGGCGTGCCCTGACCACGAGGAGTGTCCGGTTATGATAAAAGTCAATGTAAACATCCGGATCATTGGCACCCTTCCAGCTGAAGCGGTTCATCATGTTCTCGTAGAGAATGTCAGTATCGATGCGGCCGTACTCAAACCAGCTCTTGTTGACCCCTTTTACGGGCACCAGCCTGTACGCAAGTCCTTCAAGCTGGAAGTATTCCTCCAGACCGAGGGCGTCATCAGTCTGGCCGGTGACAAAATAGATCGGACGGTCCCAGTCGTTGTGAGCCAGGATATCAAGCACCAGGAGCTGGCTCTTCATTATCCATGAACCTTTGAGCGTAATGTCAATATAGGGCACAATCTTGTCAGCATCCTCCGGTTTGACTGTGCCATTGGCCAGCACCTTCGCGGAATCAACCGGTATGCGTATGGTGCGGGTGGGTATATACCACATGTCCTCTCCGTACATCTTGAGCTTTGACAACTCGCTGCCGCTGGAAATGAATTGCATCACCTCTTTTGCAGTTGCGGGCTCCCTCACCTTCTCGAGAACGGCAACCTGGTTATTGACTCCGTCATAGTAAAGTTCTTTCTGCAGGCTGACCGGCAATGGTTCAGAAGTGTAAGCCTTGTATTTCATCTGGTCAATGTACCAGTCAGTGTTGAGCAACATCAGGTTGCAGACCCTGACATCAGTGCGGACTCCCTCCACCTCCTGGGCGTACCACAGCGGGAACGTGTCATTGTCTCCTCCGGTAAAAATTATAGCATTCGGAGCGCATGAATTGAGGTAGTTGAAGGCTACATCCCTTGCCAGGTATCTCCCCGAGCGGTCATGGTCATCCCAGTTCTGCGATCCCATGAGGGCAGGCACAGCGGCAAAGGTCAGCACAGAGGCAATGACGGCTGCAGGCGTCTCCCCGGCTGCCTTCCTGAACAGCTCAAAAAGAGCCAGCACCCCGAGGCCGATCCATACAGTAAAGGCATAGAATGATGCCGCATAGGCATAATCGCGTTCACGGGGCTGGTTCGGGTACTGGTTGAGGTATATGACAATAGCTATACCAGTCATTACAAACAGCAGAAGCACTATCCACCAGTTGCGCACATCGCGGTTAAAGTGCCACAGGAAACCCACCAGCCCGAGAAGAAGAGGCAGCAGGTAATACTTGTTGCGCGACGGATCATTACGCATATCTTCAGGCATCCCTTTTACCGATCCGGTCCGGGGGGCATCCAGGAAATCAAGCCCCGTTATCCAGTTTCCGTTGACCGGCCCTCCGGTACTCTGAACATCATTCTGCCTTCCGCTGAAGTTCCACATGAAGTACCGGAAATACATGAATCCCAGCTGATGACGGAACATGAACCCAAGGTTCTGTCCGAACGTCGGCACCCGCAGCGTTTTTGCCTCCCCGGTCTGGGGGTCATTGATCCGGACAGGTTTTCCCTTCGTACCAACATATCTTTCATACTCCCTTACATGATCCGGAGAATCACTCCACATCCTCGGGAAGACAGTCATAAACCTCTCATCATACTCCGTTTCTGTCTCGCGGCTGGTGATAATATACCTGTCGCCGGAAGGATTGTAAGTCGGCTTCCCCTTTGCATAATCGGTTACCGGCGCATTGTAGTACGGCCCGTAGAAAAGCGGACGCCTGCCGTACTGCTCCCGGTTAAGATAATAAAGCAGCGCGAAGGGGTTCGAAGGATTATTCTCATTCATCGGCGGATTTGCGGTAGACCGGATAAGAATGACCGCAAAGCTCGAATAACCGATCATGATAACCAGGAGAGAGGTCATGATGGTATTCAAAGCCGCTTTCTGCTTCGTCGAGAGAAGCCAGACGCCATATATTATTGCAGCCAGGAAAACGAGATTGAGCAACAGTGAGCCGGTAAGCAGCCACACTCCCGAAAGGAGAAGCGTTGTACCTGCAAGCAGGAATATCCTCATCCTGTCACTGTGTGTGAAGCTGTACCATACCGACAGCACCAACGCGGCAATGAAGAGCAACAGGTGGATATACATGCCGCTGTTGAACGGCAGCCCGAGGCTGTTGACGAAGAACAGCTCGAATGCGGAAGTCACCCTGACAATACCAGGGATGATCCCGTACATGATAAGCACCAGCAGCAGTATCGATACGCCTATTGATACTGCAAAACCCTTCCATGAAAACCTGTACTTGCGGAAGTACCAGATAAAGACGATGGCAGGTATGGCAAGCAGGTTCAGCAGGTGTACGCCAATGGAAAGACCCATCATGAAGGCGATCAGTATGATCCATCTGTCTGCATGCGGCTCGTCTGCCACATCTTCCCATCTCAGCATTGCCCAGAATACCACAGCGGTGAAGAGCGAGGAGGTGGCATAAACTTCTCCCTCCACTGCCGAGAACCAGAATGTGTCGGAGAAGGCGTAAGCCAGTGAACCTGTCAGTCCGGCACCGAGAACTGCAATGATCCGTCCTGCGGTGTAGTCAGATTCCTGCCTGAGGAAGATCCTGCGGGCCAGGTGGGTGATGGTCCAGAAAAGAAACAGTATCGTCAGCGCGCTGGCCAGTCCTGACATGGCGTTGATCATCATGGCTACCCTTGACTCATCGCCTCCGGCGAAGTTGGCAAAGAACCTTCCGAGTATCATGAAAAACGGAGCCCCCGGGGGGTGCCCCACCTCAAGCTTGAAGGCCGAAGCGATGAATTCACTGCAATCCCAGAGGCTCATTGTAGGCTCAAGTGTCAACAGGTAGGTAACTGACGCCACAACAAAAACCGTCCAGCCAAGGATATTATCCCAAAGCCTGTATTTCTTTATCATATTCGTTTAATTTCCGTTCCGGATAATTACCGCACGAAAATAATAAGATTTTGCCGTGTACCCGTAGATATCGGCCAATTTTGGTATTTTTGGACAAACCGCCCTGCATGAAGAGATGTATTATTCTGCTTATAATGAGCCTGCTTTTAATGGCCAGGGCCGGAGCGCAATACTATGACACCGGACAGGATCCCGCTTCTCTCAGGTGGCTTCAGATACGCACACCTCACTTCAGGGTCATCTACCCTGACGACTTCGGCGGGGAAGTATTCCGGTATGCGCGCCTCCTCGAGGAATCATTTGAAAAGCTGTCTGTTCTTTATCCGGGGGTAAGGACAAACATCCCGGTAATAATCCACAGCCACTCGATGCAGTCAAACGGCTATGTGAGCTGGGCGCCCCGGAGGATGGAACTGTACCCCCTGCCAGGCCAGGATAACCTCCCGATGTACCCTGCAGCGCAGCTTGCGGTGCATGAGACGGCTCACGTGCTCCAGCTCGGCTCCCTCAACACCCGCGGCTTTGGCAGGGCGCTGCGGTTCATCCTCGGGGAACAGGCGGTGGGGCTGAGCGCAGTGCAGATACCCGCATGGGCATTCGAGGGTGACGCGGTCTACGCCGAGACCGCAACAGGCCTCTCAGGCAGGGGGCGGAGCAATGCCTTCATCCGGGGCGCCATGGCACTGACCCTCAGACCGGAAGAGATTTACGGATACGATAAAATGCTCTCAGGCTCATACCGGAATTTCACCCCTGACCATTATGTCTTCGGATACCTCATGATGAACCACCTCCGGACCATTGACCCCGACACATGGAACAGGGTAACAGAAAGGGTATCCTCAGGCTATTTTCCCAATCCCGTCAACACAGTCCTGACAAGAGAGACCGGACTCAGTAAAAGAAAGCTCTATGATTCTGCCTTCGCTGCCCTCGAAAGAAACTGGAGCAAAAGCAGTCCTGAAGGAGTGAAGGAGTACACCCCGCTGAGCTTAAGCAGGAAAAGGAATTATGTCAGCCACTTCACCCCCTACAGGTCGGATGACGGAAGGATAATATCCCTGCGGACTTCCCTGTCCGATCCGTCGCGGTTCGTTATTACCGAAAATGGTGGAGGGAAAGAGCTGAATATTACCACCACCGGATACATATATCCTTACTTTTTCTCGTTCTCTGGTAATACTATAGTATGGGCAGAACAACACCCTGATATAAGGTGGGATAACCGTGACTACTCGGTGATAAAGAGGCTTGATCTCCCGGGAGGCTTAATAACCGATGTAACCAGCCGTACACGGTATACCGCACCGGACCTTTCACCTGACGGACGCACCATAGTTGCCGTTTCAACCACCCCTGACATGGTCTGTTCCCTGGTTTTCCTCGACTCTCATACCGGAGAAGTGCTGATGAACCTCGTTCCGCCCGAAAGTCTTATACTCCAGCGACCGGCATGGTCATCTGACGGCCGCGAAGTCACCATGGTCACCCTGAACCAGCAGGGAGAGGGAATCAGAACATACAGGCCCACCGGCAAGATATGGACCGTGAACCTGGAAGAGAGTCATACTGACATAGTGCAGGCGAAGATCCACAATGACACTCTCTTCTTCCTTGCACAGGGAGACGGCTCTGACAATATTTACCGTATTGCGGGCGCCGGACCTGTGGAACGAGTTACAGGCTCCCGGTTCGGAATCTCCGGATTTTCAGTCACCGGCAGTGAGCTGCTCTTCTCTGATTATACTGCAGGCGGATTCGTCATTGCCTCCGAAAAGACCTCAGCCACTGCCGGACCGGCATTTGTGACCGGCCATGAGATTTTTCCGCCGGTGGCGCCCATGCCAGGCAAAGTTCCCGGAAAGGACCCGTCCCCGCCGGTGGTGCATACGCCCGCAGCTGACTCCTTGAGTGACACACCCATGCCGCTAATCCCTGAACCCAGACCATACCGCAAAATTTCAAACCTGTTCAATTTCCATAGCTGGTTCCCGTTCTATGCCGACCTGGATGAGATCCGGACCGATCCAACCACCATAAGGCCGGGTCTGACACTGATGTCACAGAACCACCTGAGCACCCTTATCTCCACCGTGGGGTATGAATACAGTGAAGGCAACCACTATCTGCACTCCGGGGTCACATGGAAAGGCTGGCACCCGGTCATTGATGCAGAGGCAGAATGGGGAGGAGACCAGCTGATCATAAGTGACACCAGCGAGAACCAGCCGCCGGAGAATCCGGGGACCGACCTGCAGCTAAACCTGAGCATCTATGACCAGTTGTGGTTCGCGCGCGGTAAATTCAGACAGATGCTGATGCCCGCCCTATACATCAGTTTCCGCAACAGGGATACCTGGATATCAGCCGAGAACCGGTTTGACAGGGACGTACTCAGCCTTACCGGCAGGTTCTATTTCTCAAATACCTTCCGTACGGCTTACCGTGACATCAACCCGAGGTGGGGACAGGTATTCGATCTGCGGCTGACCACAACGCCATGGGACACAAAACTGTACAACTCCAAAAGCTATGCCCGGACAATCCTCTTCTTTCCCGGCGCATTGTCGAACCACAGCCTCTCCTTCAGGGCCGGCTGGGAGAACCAGGCCCCGGCCCGGAAACAGATTTACCGCAACACACTTCCATGGCCTCGCGGTTATGATTACGACCTGGTTGCGGAAAAACTCTTCTCCTTCTCTGCTGACTACACAATGCCGCTCTTCTATCCTGACCTGGCTGCAGGCAGCTTCCTGTACCTCAAGAGGATCAGGGGCACACTGTTCTATGACTACTCAAAGGGGGTGGATGTCCGCAACTATGATGACAGGAGCTTTACCGCCGGAGCAGACTGGTTCAGCTCAGTGGGATCGGAGCTGATGGCTGATTTCTACGTGCTGAGGTTCCCCTTTGAGATAAGCGCGGGGGTACGGGCGGGCTATATGCCGCGTGAAGATAAATACTTCGTGAACGGGGCTTTTTCAGTCAACATCTACGGCACCGTCCTGGGACGAGAGCGCTGACGCTGTCTCCCTGATGAGATCCCATGCCTGCAGTATGTGCCGTTCCGCTACGCCGGTCTGGGCCGTCACCATCCTCAGAACGTACCTGCCTTCAACCTTTGTGTGCGTGAGATAAATTTTCCCCGTGTCATTGAGGGCATGGTTTATTTTCTCATTCAGAGTGTTGGCATCCTTATCGCTCATGCCGGCGGGGCAGTACCGGAAGCAGACCGTATTCAGCGGCACCGGAGCCATAAGCCCGAAATTCCTGTCGGCCTCAATCAGCCCGGCAAGCATCTTCGCCAGCCTTATATGCCCGCGTATCGCAGATTGCAGGCCCTCAACGCCATAAGAGCGGATCACCGCCCACAGCTTCAGCGCCCTGAAGCGTCTCCCGAGAGGGATGCCCCAGTCGCGGTAATCATTCACCTCTCCCCTGGTGCGGGTCTTAAGGTATTCGGGAAGTATCTCGAATGAGCGCATCAGGGATGCAGCATCCCTGACAAAATATGCAGAACAGTCGAAGTTGGTGAACATCCACTTGTGGGGATTGAATACAAGTGAGTCAACATATTCGATCCCGTCAGCCATCCAGCGCATCTCGGGGAGCAGGAGGGCCGTTCCGCCCAGGGCAGCGTCAACATGCAGCCAGATTCCATGTTTACGGCAGATCACGCCTATTTCTCTCAACGGATCAATGGCAGTGGTTCCCGTGGTGCCAAGGGTGGCAACGGCACAGCAGGGGACATACCCTTGGGCAATATCTTTCTGTATTGCCATCTCCAGGGCCCCGGGATCCATGGAAAAGTCACTCCTGACAGCCACCTTCACCAGGTTATCGCGTCCAAATCCGGCAATCCCTGCCCCCTTCTCCACCGATGAGTGAGTCTGGGTTGAGACATAAATGCGGAGACGGCCTGCATCAGAGAGTCCTTCCCTGTTGGATCGGAAACGGGTGACCTTTTCCCGGGCGGTTATAAGCGCTGCCAGGGTAGCCGATGAGGCGCTGTCCTGAATAACACCTTCAAATTCCGGCGGGATTCCTGTCATTGACCTGAGCCACTCCATCATCCTCTCCTCAAGCTCAGCCGCTGCCGGCGAGGTTTCCCAGAGCATGCACTGCGCCCCGAGGGCTGCCGTGAGCATCTCGGCAAGCACCGAAGGAGGACTGCTGTTTGCGGGGAAATATGCAAAGAAATTAGGGCTCTGCCAATGGGTGATGCCCGGCATGATAACCTCATCAAAATCCTTCATGAAAAGATCAAAGGATTCGCTTCCTGAGGGCGGAAGCTCCGGCAATGCATTCTTTATCTCTCCCGGTCTGACACGTGATTTTACCGGGTATTGCTCCACGTTCTCAAAGTACCGGGCTATCCACTCAACGATCTCATGCCCGTACCTGCGAAACTCGTTGCTGTCCATGTTACTGTGCTATTGAACCACGGAATCGGCCAGGAGAATTATCCTGTTCCTCTTTACCTCAATAACGCCGCCGGTAATCTCAAACCTCACCTCGGTGCCCTGGTCATCTGCAATGATCACCGGCCCGGCATCAAGGGTTGATATGATGGGCGCATGGTCCTTCAGTACCTGGAATGAGCCCTTTCTTCCCGGCACTCTCACCGAGCGTATCTCCCCCGTATAGATCTTCCTGTCAGGTGTAATGATTTCAATCTTCACGTCCGGCTTTTTTAATGGTTACCTGCTCTCTGCGATCAGCTTTTCGCCCTTGGCGATGGCATCCTCTATGGTTCCGACGAGCATGAAGGCAGCCTCGGGATACTGGTCTACGGCGCCGTCAATTATCATGTTGAATCCCCTGATGGTGTCTTCTATCGACACCAGTTTACCGGGAATGTTGGTGAACTGTTCGGCCACATGGAATGGCTGTGAGAGGAACCTCTGCACCCTGCGTGCACGGTGGACGACAAGCTTGTCCTCCTCGGAGAGCTCATCCATGCCCAGGATGGCAATGATGTCCTGCAACTCATTATATCTCTGCAGTATCTCCTTGACTCTCTGTGCGCAGCGGTAGTGCTCCTCGCCAACGATCTCGGGGGTAAGTATTCTGGATGTTGAGTCAAGAGGGTCTACGGCCGGGTAGATACCAAGTTCGGAGATCTTACGGCTCAGCACCGTGGTGGCATCGAGGTGGGCAAAGGTTGTTGCAGGGGCCGGGTCGGTAAGGTCATCGGCAGGCACATAGACAGCCTGTACCGAAGTGATTGATCCGTGACGCGTAGAGGTGATCCTCTCCTGCATCACACCCATCTCTGTTGCAAGGGTGGGCTGGTAACCCACGGCTGAGGGCATTCGCCCCAGCAGGGCAGACACTTCTGAACCTGCCTGGGTGAAACGGAAGACGTTATCCATGAAGAAGAGGATATCCCTTCCAGTTCCCTCACCCTCACCGTCACGGAAGTATTCTGCCACGGAGAGGCCCGAGAGAGCCACGCGTGCGCGTGCACCGGGAGGCTCGTTCATCTGGCCGAAGACAAGAGCCAGCTTCGACTCCTTCAGCACCTCGCGGTCAACGAGGTCAAGGTTCCAGCCGCCCTTCTCCATATCATCAAGAAACTCCTTGCCGTATGATATTACATTGGCTTCAAGCATCTCACGGAGGAGGTCGTTACCCTCCCTGGTGCGCTCACCCACGCCGGCGAAGACGGAAAGACCGGAATAGGCCTTTGCAATATTGTTGATAAGCTCAAGGATGACAACGGTCTTTCCCACGCCTGCTCCCCCGAAGAGACCGATTTTTCCTCCCTTGGAGTAAGGCTCGATCAGGTCAATAACCTTGATGCCGGTATAAAGCACCTCCTTCTCAGTCGACAGGTCCTCATATTTCGGCGGTTTGCGGTGAATGGGATAGCCTCCCTTTTTGTCAAGGGGCCCGATGCCGTCAATAGGCATGCCTGTTACATTCATCAGTCGTCCTCTTATCTGGTCACCCACCGGCATAACTATCGGCTGCCCGGTAGCTACAACCTCCATCCCGCGCTGCAGTCCGTCGGTTGAATCCATGGCTATGGCCCTGACGGTCTTTTCACCTATGTGCTGCTGACACTCCACAACCAGCACCGATCCGTCATGACGCTTGATTTCAAGCGC